>NZ_CP159485.1:708406-1416813 GCF_040515995.1 Proteinivorax hydrogeniformans
AGTTATTCGTGGGAACAGGACTATCGTTGGCTTAAGTGATACCGTAATATTAAAAGGTGATTATCTTGTGGCAGTGGGGACAAAAGAAGACTTAAAGCTCCTTTGCGAAAAAATAGGAAAAGAGATTCCCACAAAGCTGAGCAATCATGACAACATAACCTTCCGCAGAATTACAGTTGAATCTGAGGATTTTGCTGGCAAGAGCTTACGAGAACTGGATTTGAGAAATGAGTACGGAACTACTGTGACTAGAATTGAACGAAGTGGGTTTGAGTTTAATCAAAGTCCTAATTGGCGTTTAGATCAAGGGGACATTTTAACGGTGGTAGGTTGTGAAACTAGGCTAAATGAAACGGAACGTTTTTTTAGCCGCAGAAAACTAAAGGTAACTAATATCCATCTATTTTCTTTTAGTTTGATTTTACTAATGGGGATTGTAATTGGTGTGATGCCCATTTACATTCCGAGCCTCGGAACTATAAATTTAGGAACTGCCGGAGGACCGTTATTTGCAGCTCTTATCATAGGTCATTTTGGCAAAATCGGTCCTATAAGGGCTAGGTTTTTTAAGCCTTCTAATCAGGTGCTCGGAGATATAGGACTTGCTTTATTTCTTGCAGGTGCAGGCACCACAGCAGGAGCAGGAGTTGTGGAGGTTATACAGCAGGAGGGAGTTAACGTTTTGTTAGCGGGAGCTATTATTACAACTGTCCCTCTGTTAGGTGGTTTTATATTAGGCACAAAGGTGTTCAAGCTCAACATAGTACACTGCTTCGGTGCTCTATGTGGGGGTATGACAAGCACTCCAGGACTTGGGGCGTTAAACGGCTTAGTAAAATCGGAAGATCCGGCGATTGTTTATGCAGCAGCGTACCCTTTTGCTCTTATTTTTGTGGCTATAATGTCTCAAGTACTTTTCTTATTCCTATAAGAAGTGGCGATTACCCAAGAAGCCCCCGCTTCAAGCAACCCGCAAGGGTAGTAAGTGGTGGGTAGTTCACTTATAAGAACATAATATCTACTAGGCAAGCAGAAACTTTCATTTCTGCTTGCTTTTTTTTATTATTTTAACAGGATGCTAACCAATTAAAATTTAGAAGAGTATTACAGATAACGACTAATTGAATTATCCATAGGATGAGTTAATATAATTTTATTAAGAAAGCTTCATTACTTTTAAGTAAATCCAAATATTAAAGGAGGCATCACTATGCCAGAACTTTCAGAGTTACAAATAATGATTGAACTGTTAAAAGAGGTTATGAATGACCCCATGCTTTTAACTTTTGCAGGGGTATGGGTGCTAGGATATATGCTTAAAAAGTATACAAGAATAGATAATAACTTTATCCCATGGATTGTAGTCCTATCAGCTGCAGGACTTAGTCTTGTAATAATTGAGTTTTCTATAGCCGGTTTTATTGTAGGTGCTGTTATTGGATATATACAACTAGGATTATATGAGCAAACAAAAGCAACTATGGAAATTTATAAGAAGAGTAGCTATCCGAGGAGACATTGCGACTAGAGATTTGTAAACGATGATAAACTCTACACATACAGAAGAAGTATTCAAAAAACAATTGACGCAGCTGCAAAAGCCATAGAAAAAGTCAAATTGACCTGCTGTTAATACAAGTAAAAAGAGAAGGGAAGTAGAAAAACTACAAAACTGGAGTCCTTTGCTTAAAGAAATCCTAGACGGAAGAAGAGCGATACCACAAAAAAAGGAGAGGTCATCAAAAGGGGGGAGCAAAATTTTAGCTAAAGGAATCCCGGTAGTGCCTGGGAAACTAACAGGTATTGCAAGGAAATTTTGTAAACCCTCAGATCTAGATAATTTTAAGCATGGAGATATTCTTATAGCTACCATGACAACTCCGGATATATTTTTAGTAATCGACAAAATTGCTGCAATTGTCACCGAACAGGGGGGGGAAGTATGCCACGCAGCCATAGTAGCTCGGGAAATGGATATACCGACTATAGTTGGATGTGGTAAGTTTTTAGACAAAGTAAAAGACGGAGAAAAGATAATTATAGATGGGGAGACAGGAGAGGTTAAAAAGGTGGGGTCTCAAGTCTGAAGTTTTTTGTGAAAAAGCAGTGGTTAGCATAGAGCTGACCACTGCTTTTTTAGTTAACTTATAAAAAATATAATCAACAAAATGCAATGTAAACAAAACTTTATGCAATATATAGTTGACATTATGTCATTTATAGAGTACAATTAGTTTGTAAATAATTACAAACTAAAATGTGGTGATTAATATGGGCAAAAATATTAAACTTAAGCTTTCTAGAGTAGAAAAGGATCTATCCCAGCAAGAACTAGCTGAGTTAGTTGGTGTTACAAGGCAAACTATAGGCATGATTGAGTCGGGGAAATATAATCCTACTTTAAATTTGTGCATTTCCATATGCAAAGCTTTAGACAAGACATTAGATGACTTGTTTTGGAATGAATGATTATACTTAAAAGTTAAAAATTTTATAAAGAGGGGGCAGTTTTCATGAAAGAGTTTTTTAAAGAATCAAACGATGAAAGAATTGAGTTGATTAGTAAGGATGTAGGCAGAATAGGGTTTTACATTTTGCTTTTAACATTAGTTATTTCAAATGTAATAAAGGCCTTTGTGCTAGAGCTTGACAGACAATACTGGCTAGACACACATATAATAATATTAGCTGTGGGGGGGATACTTTTAGTACTTGCTATGTATTCAGGACTATCTTATTCAATAACAGATTTGCCAAAAACAGAAAGAAAAAAATCTAAGATTAAATATTCTGTTTTGTTTGCATTAGGTACGTTATATCAAGCTCTAACTACTGGAGGGGTTAGAATCAGCGATGGTGCTGCAAGTATTATAGGAGAGCTTATTGTAGTAGCTGTCTATTTTGTAGTTTTTTATGGTATACTAACCTTCTTGTTTAGTAAAAAAGAAAAGAAAGAAAAAAACAGCTAACCTTTAGTAGCTGTTTTTTGTCTTTTTTGTGTGTTTGTCTCGTTATCTAATTTATTCAGTTGTCATATTATTAAGTAAAGATATTAAAGAACAAAAGCGTCAATCTGATACTAAAGGATGAAAATGAGAGCTAAAGAAATTTAAGGAGGGGTGATTATGGAGAAAAAGCCTATTCTATTATTAGCTATACTATTAGTATTTACTATTACAGGTTGCGATAACGAAGTTGATGAAGAGGAAAAGATTGCTTATATATCCCGAATAACAGATTCAGACTATGCTAAGACATTTCAAGAGTTACATCTGGGCATTATCTTCGACTTTAATTTAAAACTAACAAGGGCCAACGAAAGTTGGGTGGATATCTGGGTACAACCATACAAAGAAGGAGAGCCTTTGGAGTATATACCAATAAATCTTAGTTATGGTGATGGTTTAGAAGAGGAAAAAGAAGAACAGGTAGGCTTTGGAATAATAACGCCTAATACTGAAAGGTCTCAGTTTTTTATTTACTCTGGCAATGGAACTGCAAAAACACAAGTTCCAGAAGACTTATTTACTGCCAGCCCTGCAATAACCAGTTGGGATTATGCCATCGGTGATGAAGTTGTTGGTCTAGAGCCTGGTGAGGAAAAGGTGCTAGCTGTATATATTCAAGGTGAAGGGTTCTTAAGAGGGTATGATTTTCAAGATCCTGATTATTTACAGAAGATGATAGATGATGGTATAACTGTACTTGCCTTAAAGATAAAGGTTGCTAAAAGTGAGTAAATATAGGGAGCAAAAAACAAGAAGTAATCTATACTTCTTGTTTTTTTATGTATTATAGTCAAAAAAGTAAAGTATGTATATTATGAAAGAGAATTAAGGGGGAGATTTTATGAAGTGGAGTAAAGAAGCTGAGAAGCGAATACAAAAGGCGACCGTTTTTTATAGGGGGTTTGCTAAAAAGAAGGCGGAGGAAATGGCTGCATCTAGGGGAAAGAAGATTGTAGAGGTTGAAGATATAGAAAAAGCTAAAAAGGGAAAAGAAATGGAGATATTAGCAAAATAGATTTGACTATTAAGGGTGTTACAGAAAGCCCAAACAAGGAAATAAAGCCCTGTGGTGGTTTAAAGGGGTGAGGGATATAAAAAAACTCAGGACTTAGAATCTGAGCTTTTTAGTTTAAGAAGGGTTTGACGTTCCTTTGTAGAAGGTAGAATTTATAATGATAAGTAACTGTTAAGGTTAAAATTAGTTCAAGGAGGTTTTGATAAATGAAACTTGTTGTTATAGGTGCTGTGGCTGCAGGGTTATCAGCAGCTAGTAAAGCTAAGCGAGAAAAGCCTGAATTAGAAATTGAGGTGTACACATCAGAGGAGCATATATCTTATGGTGCTTGTGGTCTGCCTTATTATATAGAAGAGAAAATAGGCAGCTCAGAAAAATTAATAGCAAGGACAAAAGAAGAGTTTAAAAAGCAAGGGATAAAAGTTGTTACAAAAAGCTTAGTGGAGCAGATTAACCCAGAAGAAAAGACTATCCTCGTAAAAGATTTAGATAATGATGAAAATAAAACGGTAAACTTTGACAGTTTACTAATAGCTACCGGAGCTTCTCCTATAATGCCTCCACTAGATGGGATAAACCTAGACAATATATTTACAGTTAAAAATATCCCTGACGCCGATAAAATAAAGAAGCAAATCCCTAATACTAAAAAGGTGGTTATAGTTGGTGGAGGGTATATCGGCCTTGAGATGGTGGAAGCCTTTTACGCCCATGGTTTAGACATAACAGTTATTGAAATGGCTCCTCAGCTAATGGGCAACATCGACAGCGACATGGCAGGTGTTATTGCAGAGCACTTAAAAGAAAAAGGAGTTAATGTTTGTTCAGGGGAGAAAGTGGAGAGCTTTCAAGGTGAGAAAGCGGTAGAATCAGTTAAGACCGACAAAGGCACCTACCATGCTGATATGGTGATTATGGCCATAGGTGTCAGCCCTAACAGTCAGCTAGCTAAAAATGCTGGAATTAAACTAGGGGTTAAAAACTCCATAAAGACAAATAGAAAGATGGAAACCAGTGTTAAAGATATCTATGCCGCTGGGGACTGTACCGCCGCTTATCATCTACTATACGAAGATGATGCCTATATACCATTAGGGACAACTGCTAACAAACAGGGACGGTTAGCTGGGGAAAATATAGCTGGAGGAAATTCACACTTTCAGGGCATAATCGGTACAGGAATTATGAAGGTACTTGACTTAGAAGTAGGTAGAACCGGCCTTAACACAAGGGAGGCTAAGCAGTTAGAAAAAGACTTTTATGAAACTGTTATAACTATACCTAATATAGCCGGTTACTACCCTGGCCATGGAAAAGGTAAGATGAAATTGATAGTGGAAAAAGGCTCAGGAAAAGTTTTGGGGTGCCAACTTGTAGGACCGAAAGGCATCGCAAAAAGGATAGATACAGTAGCAGCTTGTATCCACAACGAAAACACCATCTGGGATATGGCAAAATTAGATCTAGCATATGCTCCACCTTTTAGCCCAGTTTGGGACCCAGTCCTTATGGCAGCAAATGTAGCTATAAATAAGTTTAAAAAATAGTTTGAATTAAGCAGCTCTCGTTTTGATAACCCTTAGCTAGGCGTAGATAGCTTATATAAAGATGGTCTACAACCTGTAGGTATGCTTAAAATTGACTTAAAAGAAATTCTTATAGCTACCGACAACACGGGATATATTTTTAGTAATCGACAAAATAGCTGCAATTGTCACCGAACAAGGAGGCAGGGCCTGCCACGCAGCCATCGTAGCTAGGGAAATGGAGATGCCCACAATAGTGGGATGTGGAAACATTTTAGACAAAATAGCAGATGGTGAGAAGATTATAATAGACGGAGAGACAGGCGAGGTAAAAAAGTAAAACTTTATACTTTACTCTTTAGAGTAAATAAGAGGCTGTATCATGATTATCTTTTTAGATAATTTGATACAGCCTCTCTGTTATATTTAATTTTTACTCATTCTACAATTAGGAGGAGGAACTATAAATGTCAAAACACCACCTAATAATGACAGCATTGCAGCTATAAGAAATGTAGCTTGAAATTCCCCAACGCTTGAAACTATTATTGGTCCCACTAAAGCGCCTACACCATAGGCTTGAAATATCAGTCCATAGTTAGCACCTACATTTTCATTACCGTAGTACTCACTTGTTATAGCTGGGAAAATAGCCATGATACCACCAAAGCTAAAAGCTATACTAGCTACACAAACAAAGAATAGGACATAATTAAGCTCCACAAAACTCATGGTAATTAACGATACAACGGTCAATAAAAATAGTAATTTAATAATATTAATTCTCCCTGCTTTATCTGAAATTGCACCCCATATAATCCTACCTCCAGCGTTAAAAATCGCTATCATGGAAACAGCGCCAGCGGCAACAAAATCATCTAAACCTGCTAGATCAGTGCCAATATCCTTGGCAAGTCCTATTATCAAAAGACCACTTAAGCTTCCTAAAAGAAGTATGATCCATAGTAAATAAAAGGATTTAGTTTTTAGCATCTGTTTAACAGTAAAGTCGTTGTTATCCTTATACTTACTTGTTTTGTCATCTAGGTTGTTTTGAGGATTTATTAAAAACTGAGAACCTATAAGTCCAAAAACAGTGCATATAAAACCTAGGTATAAAAACGTAGTTAAAACTCCGCTACTTGCTATAAAATATTCAATTACAGACTTAAAGACAAGGCTTCCTAGACCAAATGAGCCAACTGCCACTCCTGTTATAAAGCCCTTTTTTTCTGGAAACCACTTCAAACATGTAGATAGTGGACAGACATACGCAAATCCAACTCCAGCACCGGCTATAAGTCCATAAAATACATACAACTGAAATAGTGAAGTTACCGTAGAGCAAAGCATTAGCCCGCCACCGTATAACAAAACTCCGATAGTGGCAACCTTCTTTGGACCAATTTTATCTTGTAGCTTGCCGGAAAATATGGTAGTAAGGGCAAAAACAAAAATGGCTATGGAATATGTAAGATATACTTCATTACTTTGCCACCCGTAAACCTCCATCAGTGGTTGGTTAAACAAGCTCCATGTATATATACTTCCTATGCAAATTTGCACCAAAATCGCACCTAAAACAACGTACCATCGGTTAAATTTATTCAAAGCGTATCCTCCTATATAGTAAAAATACATTAAATCTCCTTATCGCAGGTTGACTGGCTGTAAGACACCCACTGACTATAATATCACAGTATTACTATAAGTTATTATAGCAAAATTTTAGTCTTTACAAGAACTTTTTTTAGGTTATTTACGTCTATTTAAGAAAGGGAAGTTAGATTTTAGAGGTGATGGTTAGGGTTTTGAAGAAGTAACATTGTAACTAGCAACCTACTATAGAATCAACTAAAAACTTGCTAAACTATCTACGTCTAAATTAGGGGGATTTTTATGGATAAACTAAGCTTTGAGGATAAGTTTTTTAGTAAGCTTAAAATTTTTGGGGAAAGGAAAAGAAACAATTTTAAGGCAGCTGTTATATCACTTGCTATTATTTTAGTGTTTTTAGTCGTTCGTTTTTTAGGGAGCTATCATGTAGTGGAGATTGATGTAGTAGCAACTCCTGAAAAAGCTGGGGAGGTAACAGGAACTGGTAGATATCAAAGGGGAGAAAGAGTTTCTGTATCTGCCGAAGCTAAGCAGGGGTATGTATTAGAAAAATGGACAAAAGATGGTGAAATGATTGAGTTTGATGATAACGGTTTGGCTATGATAACTAATCATAACTTCGAAGCCCAAGCTGATGCAGAGTTAGTAGCCCATTTTGAGAAAAGCTTAGACAATATCGATGATGTGCTAGCATCAGCTATAAAAGAGGAACTAAAAATTACAGGAAATATACGCCTAAGTGATATGGAAGATATTCAAAGTATTATCATTGATGGAAGCCATCTACAAGACAGACGGCTAGACTTAAGTGGCATAGAGTATGCGGAAAATCTTGAAA
Organism: Proteinivorax hydrogeniformans; assembly: GCF_040515995.1. Lineage (GTDB taxonomy): Bacteria > Bacillota > Proteinivoracia > Proteinivoracales > Proteinivoracaceae > Proteinivorax > Proteinivorax hydrogeniformans. The sequence continues at coordinate 716,411 of NZ_CP159485.1, forward strand.
CTGTAGTAATAAGAAACTTTGATCATGTTGACCTAAATCCTTTATACAATTTGACTAGGATTAAATCACTAAAGTTAAGTGCTATAGGATTAGATGATATAAATTCGTTGCAAACATTTTCTAATTTGAAAGAGCTTGACTTATCAAGCAATTCTCTGACGAACCTGTCAAGTTTAGAGAGCCTAACTTCTTTACAAGAGCTAACTTTAATGAATAATGGCATAGAAGATATTAAGCCCATAACCGAGCTTAATAACTTAACAAAGCTAGATATATCACACAACAAAGTAGAATGCATCTCCGAAGTAAGTAAGTTAACGGATATAAGACACCTATTATTGCACAGTAACGACATAGAAAACGTAACACCATTAAAGAAGTTAAAAAATCTTAAAACTATAAACATAGTTTCTCAGGAAAGCGGCTTAAAAGAGCCAAAGTACCTGGCTTATGAACTGGCACAGCTTCCTAAAATGCAAACCGCTTATATTGACAATAAAAACGGCGATAACATATTTGGCATAAATCAACCTTTAATTAAGATGAGCTGGTCACTTAATAGAGAGCATCTAGCTATTATTGGCATGGCTGATACTTTATATTTTGCCCAGCAACCTGGTGGAGAGATAATGGAAGTTAAAGTGCTAGATGCTAAGGCACTAGCACAGGGGAAGAAAGATTCAATCTTCGAATTACAAAAAGAGCAGAAAGAACATTTAATTGAAACAGGCTACTTAACTTCAGTTAAGTGGGAGGAAGATAGCTCGCTAAAGATATCATTTTCAGATAACCTTAAAATATATAAAGATGGCCTGCATCCTGTAGGTAAGATTAGTATTGACATAGAGCACGATGAGGTGGAGGTTAAATGGGAGAAAGACTAAGCACTTAGTAAAAACAATAAATTGTCTAAATTGACAGTTAATGTTATAATATGGATAAAATGTTAGAAGTTTATCTTATGCTGTCGATAATTTGTTAGCAATCTGCTTTATGTCCAAAGTTGAGGGGGATTTTATATGGATGTTTATGTAGCAAGGCAGCCAATCTTTAATAGGGGATTAGAGGTTTATGGCTATGAACTGCTATATCGCAGAAGCCTAAACAATTTTTATGAGGGAGAGGATGACTCTAAGGCCACTGCTGAGCTTATAAACAATGCTTTTTTAGTTATGGAGCTCAATGATTTGACAGATGGCACCTATGCATTTATAAACTTTTCTCAAGAAATGTTAGAACAAGAAATCCCTTTTCTATTAGATAAAGAGAAAGTTGTTATAGAAGTGCTTGAAAGGGTAGAGGTATCAGACAGGCTACTTTCAGCATGTAAAAAGTTAAGAGAGCAAGGATATATAATTGCTTTGGACGATTTTGTTTTAAAAGAGGAGAACGAAGCTCTTATCGAAGTTGCCGATATTATCAAGATGGAGTTTTCCGGTGTAAATAAAGTTAAGCAGCAACAGCTAATTGGAAAATATGGAAATAAGCTAAAATTTTTAGCTGAGAAAATAGAGACTAGGGAGGAGTTTCAGCAAGCTTCTTCTATGGGGTATCATTTTTTTCAAGGATACTTTTTTAGCAAACCTGCTATCAAAGTAGGTAAAGAAATTGATGGTTTTAATGCTAATTTACTTAGAATATTAAATGAGCTTGATCAAAAAGAGCCTGACTATCAGAAGCTTACTAATGTAATAGAAACTGACTTAGGATTATCATATAAATTACTAAAGCTTGCTAATTCAGTATTTTTTAGCTCAAGGTTTGAAATAAAATCAATTAGGCAGGCACTGGTTAGGATGGGAATTTCCGAGATTAAAAAATGGGTATATCTCCTAATGTTAAAGAGAATGCAAGGTATAGAGAATAAAGAATTGGTAAAAAATTGTCTAGTACGAGCTAAGCTTATGGAGTTTATTGCCACAGAATTTGGCAAAAATAACAAATTGGACTTTTTTATGACCGGAATGTTTTCATCTATAGATGTGTTGCTAAAAAGAGATATGGAGGAAATACTTCAAGAGCTTCCATTTAACGAAGATGTTAAAAACGCCCTTCTTGGCACTGATAATCAGCTAAGGCAGTCGTTAAAGTTGGTGCTAGAATTTGAGCAAGGAAACTGGGGTAATTTAGAGGAAAGCATACTTTTTAAAAAAATACCAAAAGCAAAGTTTATGGAAAGATACACAAGCGCTCTACAATGGGCTAAAGAGTTAGAATATCTTGACAGCTGATAAAAAATAAATGATATAGTTGTCTATAAAATAAAAAGATGTATTTCAGCAACTTAGCTGAAATACATCTTTTTTTAGCTGTTAGAACTATTTACATGGTGGGAGTTGGTAGCGTTAACACCTCTTGGAAACTTACTTACATATGTATCTGTAATTCTATCGTGCATGGCCTGTTTATTTTTTGTAAAAGCAGCCATTATAAAGCCGATAAATAACGTTACTGCCGAAATAATCTTGGCAAAATACCTACCGTTTGCCCTGGCAAAAGAGATTCTATTACTGTCTATATCAACAACTTTTAGACCTAGCGCCATTTTGCCTAATGTAGCTTGTTGTTTTGAGGACTCCATTATTGTAAAGTACAGCCACGATATCACAAGTGAAAGTAATAGACCAACGCTTTCGGCAAAAGCCACTATTTCATGTTCTAAATAACCCATCGCTATCATTATAAGGCCTATTATAAATCCTATAGGAAAGCCTATAACAAGACCGGATACTTCGATAGTTATAATGTCTATAATTAGAGCAGCTAGCCTTCTAAAAAATCCTCCGTGCTGAACTGATGCTTGAGTATTTTTCTGCTTAATTTGATAGTTAGAGTTTTTAGATTGAGTTCGGCACCCACAGTTTAAGCAAATTTCTTGGTCTTCTTTAGTTTCCCCTCCACATTCTTGGCAAAAATTTTGCTCTGTTAGCGGCCTTAAGCCACAGCTAACGCACACAACAGCTTTATCAGCTACTTCATTGCCACAATTCCTACAAAACATTAACTATCACCTCATTTATTGATTGCTTGTTACTCTCTAACGTTGGACATAAAATTGTGATAACCTCCCCTAAAACGTTCTAATAGAGAGTTTTTCTCAACTTCATGTTCTTTGATGGGGGCCTTTTTAAACTGTTTAGGTTTTTCTATTATGTTAATTTCATTTGTATTTATAAAAAACTGTCCACATGAAGTCATAATAAGATAGATTGAGTCAGGGTTATTTAGTGGACGATGGGTAATACCTTCTTTTAAAATAAAAGAGACAAGGCTATCAAAATCGGTGGGATTATCTATGGATAGAGTCCTTTTATCTAGAGAGTATATATGATAATTATAGTCATGCTCATATAAGTTTTTTAGTTGATTTGTATCTCTGTTAGCTGTGACTGCCATTTTGGAGTTAAAAGCTCTAAAAGTATTTTGGTAATTATCCACACTTTCATTAAAGAAGCTATAAGTTTTAGGAGCGTTTTGAGCTATTTCATCTCGAGTTGGTGTGTATCCAGAACCTCTATTTTCATTAATATAATAGCTTGCAAATCCTTCTGCAAAATATTCATCTGCCCTGTCAGTGTAATAACTTAAATCATACCAAGGGCTATAGAACAGCTTTGAAGCTTCTTTATTGAAAATTTCTTTAAATTCTTCTGTATCGGAAACTCGGCTTAATAGAAAGTGGTCAACTGCATGTCCGATTTCGTGAAGAGCTGTCATATATGGATTTGGTTGATCAAGCCTTGTCACAAGCAGTCTGTCTTTATAGCTAGAAAGTCCCACAGGGTTGACTTCTCGAAGAGTTCCTACAGTGGTGGCATGATCCATACTAAATTCAGGCTGATTGCCTATATGACCATAGATAAATCTGTGGGAGACACCAATTGAAGTTAGATCTTTTAATATTTCTAAGGGGATGCGCTCCATTTCTTTTATAGAGTTGGTAACTAAATGCTGATTATAATTCCCGTCTGGAACTTCAATAAAATCGTACATAGTATATTTGAAGTCATCGTCATTGCTGGCGGGTTCTATAACCTTAGAAAGGTGGTAGAAGTCGTCATAGTATTTTTCGCTACCTTCAACTGTCTCATAAAAAATATCAGTTAATGTAAAATCTTGAATCTGCAACATCATAACATCGTGGTGGACCTTGTCAGTAATTACATTACTTAAAGCTGGAGCTACTTCATCTTGGTTATAAAATTGACCTTCTAATATTTTACCGTCAACCCATTTTCCCTTATAAAATTTATCATCATCACTATAGAGAGTGCCTAGCCCATTTGGTAGGCCAAAATCCCATGCTCCTTCATAAATTAAACTTCCATCTACAAAATACCTACCTTCACAGCTATAATAATTTTGAGACCACTGCCCCTCATAAACTAAATTTTCGCCATTAAACTCTTTGCCTTGGCCATGACGGGCGTGTTTCTTCCAGTGCCCTTTATAAATCAATTGATCTGACTGATAATATTTCCCGTCACCATGAAAGGTGTTGCTTTCCATTTCTCCGACATATAAAAGTTCGCCATCTTGATTAAAAAGTTTGCCTTGACCATGTTTTAACCCTTTTTGCCAATAACCTTCATACTTTAGCTGCCCGTTAGTGTAAAAACTGTTTCCTGCCCCATGAGGGAGCCCGTTTTTAAACTCACCTTTATACAGGGCGTCGCTATTTCGGTATAACTTTCCTGGTCCATTAAGCCTACCATCCTTAAAATAGCCTTTGGCAATTTTTGCGCCATTTTCTGAATAAAGAACTCCCTCGCCATTTGGGACGCCGTTTACGATATCACCATTAAACTTAATTGAACCATCACCATAATATATGTTATTTGATGCGCCATAACCGTATAGTATTGCACCTGAAAAAGAACCACCTATAATGAGCGCAGAGAAGAGTACTACAGCTGCTATTATAAGTGTTTTTTTTCTAAACTTATGTATATTGTTGGTTAGCGTTCTTCGTTTTCTAGGAATCTTTTGATTCGACATTAAAAGTGCTCTCCTCCATTATCTTGATTGTTATTATTTCGACAAAACATCTTATATTTCCTTTAATAAAAGGTGTTTATACAAGTTAAAAAAAAGCAAAATCTTTTATAAAAGACTTTGCTTACTAAAAACATGTATAAACTAGAATTTACTTATTAACAACATAGGTTTGTGCAATTTTATCATGTAATGCTTGTTTACGGTCTGTGAATCCAGCCATAATATAGCCAATTAACAAAATGATTGCAGATAAAATTTTAGCAAAGAAACGGCCATTAGCTCTTGCAAAGGAGATTCGGTTATTATTTTTATCTACCACTTTAACACCTAACAGCATTTTCCCTAGTGTAGCTTGCCACTTAGAAGATTCCATCAAGGTGTGGTATAACCAGGTTGTTCCCAACCCAATACAATACGCAAGTAAAATCAAAGAAGCTTCTATTACCATTACAGTAGAATTTGTATTGAGCATAGTAATTATAAATATTCCACCTAAGATAAATCCTAACAGCAATCCGATGGCTCCTAATAAAACGTTATCAATCAAATAAGCAACTAACCTTTTGAAAAAACCAGCGTCTTCTACGCAGTTATTTGCTTCTGCATTATTTTCGGTGCTTACTCCACAATGAATGCAAATAACTGCCTTAGAATTGATTTCCTTACCACAATTATGGCAATGCAAATTACTCCACCTCCAGTTAATAGTTTCACATGTTTTTTCTATATTAGATTGGCAATCCCCTCTAAATCTGTAAAATTATAAGCTTTCGCGTTGAATAAAGGTAATAATAAGCGTCTTCTTGAAGTAAGTTTATAAATAAGTGGTAAAAAGGAGGAAGATATGGTAGACAATTTTTCATTGACACTTATCATTTTCATGGTTATAATTAAGGCAAAAGTTACATAGAAAGCTAGGGGTGCCTTTTTAAAGAGGCTGAGAGGGCAGCTGCCTAACCCTTGAACCTGATGTAGTTTATACTACCGTAGGAAAGCTAATTTTGCTAAAAACAGCACAAAAGCTCACCTATGGTGGGCTTTATTTTATACTAAAACTAAATATAAAGGGGAGCTTATATCGATAGGCTGAGAAAGGGATGTTATCTCTGACCCGAAAAACCTGATTTGGGTAATGCCAACGTAGGGAACATTATTTTTTCTATACGCAGATAAAGGCAACCCTTTAGGGTTTGTCTTTATTTTAATTTTAAGGAGGTGTAATCATGGTCGTTATAAACGGTAAAGAGATGGATTGTGACGGTATGACTGTAACTGAAATGCTAAAGGAGCTAAAATTTGATTCTCAAAAGGTTGTAGTGGAAATAAATCAAGAGATAATTGATAAGGTAGACTATGCTAGCCAAGTGTTAGACAAAAAAGATAAAGTAGAAATTGTAGGCTTTGTGGGAGGCGGGTAAAAAAATATGAAGGTTTACGTCAACGAACAACCTTTAAAAATATCTCAAGAAGAGACTGCTTTTGGGATTAGAGGAAAGGTAAAACAAGATGCTGATGTAATTGTGCTAAATGGATTCATTATCAGGGCAGATCAAAAGCTTAGAGAAAATGATGAGTTAATTTTTATTAAAAAAGGAGAAATGCCCGCAAAAGAGGATTTAGAAGCTTTACTTGTCGCCCGGCATACTCCAGGAGTTCATAAAAAGGTCAAAAACGCTAAGATTGGGATTGCAGGTTTAGGAGGATTAGGCTCTAATATTGCTTTGTCCTTAGCTAGAACAGGAGTTGGAAAGCTTTTACTTGTGGATTTTGATGTTGTGGAGCCAAGTAATCTAAATAGGCAGCATTACTTTGTTAAACATATCGGTATGTACAAGACAGATGCTTTAAGAGACATTCTAACGCAGATAAACCCTTTTGTGGAAGTTGAAACCAAGCGTGTTTATCTTGATGAAAATAACATGGCGGACACCTTTAAGGATGTGGATATCGTAGTAGAAGCATTTGATAACCCCACTTGTAAAGCTGAGCTAGTAAATACAGTGCTAACAAAGCTACCACAAAAGCCAATAGTGGCAGCTTCTGGCATGGCGGGATACTTTTCTAGTAATCTGATAGATACGAAAAAAGTTAGAAAAAACTTATATCTAGTTGGAGATGGAGTTAATGAAGCTAAAGAAGGCTCGGGTCTTATGGCGCCGAGGGTAGCAGTGGCTGCAAACCATCAGGCAAATATGGTGCTAAGATTGATTTTAGGTGAAAAAGAAGTCTAAAGGAGGATGTAAAATGGATCAATTCGTATTAGCTGGGACGAAATTTACTAGCCGGCTGTTTGTGGGAACAGGCAAGTTTGCTAATCATAAACTTATGGGGGAAGCTATCGATAGCTCCAACAGCGAGATGGTTACCATGGCGTTAAGAAGAGTGGATATGGATAGTAGGGAAACAAACATTTTAGAATATATACCTAAAAGATGCACACTGCTTCCCAACACGTCAGGTGCTAGAAATGCAGATGAAGCAATTCGCATTGCAAAGCTAGCTAGAGCAACGGGATGTGGTGACTGGATTAAAATAGAGGTTATATCAGATCAAAAGTATCTCCTTCCCGATAATTACGAGACTATTAAGGCAACAAAAGTTTTGGCTAAGGAAGGATTTAAGGTGTTACCTTACATGAGTCCTGACTTGATGGCTGCTAAGGCTATGGAAGAAGCTGGGGCGGCAGCTGTCATGCCTCTTGGGTCACCAATTGGCACAAACCGTGGTCTTAAAACCCGTGAACTTATAGAAATTCTAATCGATGAGATTAATGTGCCGATAATAGTAGACGCAGGTATCGGGAAACCATCTCAAGCGGCTGAAGCTATGGAGATGGGGGCTGAGGCTGTGCTTGTAAATACCGCAATATCATCAGCGTCTGACCCTGTAAAAATGGCGCAAGCATTCGACTTAGCAGTAAAAGCGGGCAGAAGTGCTTATCTAGCAAAGGCGGGGGGAGAAGTAAAGCTTGCCAGGGCATCTTCTCCGTTAACCGGATTTTTAAATGAGGATGATAAATAATGTCCTTTACTGATATTATCCAAAACTATAGTGATTTTGACTACAGCAGCTATTTCTCATCTATTAAAAAAGATGATATTTTAAAGGTGTTAAATAAAAGTAAGCTTGATATAAATGACTATCTTGCGCTACTTTCGCCAGCAGCAAGCGAATGTTTAGAGGAGATGGCTCAGAGAGCTAATAGGTTATCTATCCAACATTTTGGAAAAACTGTTCTTTTATATACTCCGATGTATCTATCGAATTACTGTGTTAACAAATGCCTTTACTGTTCCTTTAATGCAGAACATAACATAAAACGCAAAAAACTTGATGAATGTGAAATCGAAAAAGAGGCTATATCTATTTCTAAAACTGGTATAAAACATATTCTTTTACTTACGGGAGAATCTAGGCAGGCCACCCCAGTTTCGTATATCTTAAGTGCTGTAAAAATACTTAAAAAATATTTTCAGTCAATATCTATAGAAATCTATCCCCTTACAGGAGAAGAGTATAGGCAAATGGTTGATGCCGGGGTTGATGGACTAACTATCTATCAAGAAGTATATGATGAAGATATTTATAAAAAGGTACATGTTAAAGGACCTAAAAAAGACTATCACTTTAGGCTTAAAGCTCCTGAGAGGGCATGTGAGCAAAAAATTAGAACTGTAAATATAGGGGCGCTTTTGGGCCTTTCTAATTGGAGGCAAGAGGCTTTTATAACAGGACTTCATGCTAGCTATTTACAAGGTGCTTACCCGGATGTGGAAGTAAGTATTTCCCTTCCGCGGATACGCCCTCATGTGGGTAGATTTGACGATATTTACCCCGTGGGTGATAGGGAGTTAGTACAGATTCTTCTAGCGTTTAAAAACTTTATTCCATTTGGTGGGGTTACTATATCCACAAGAGAAGAGCAAGCTTTTAGGGATAAATTGGTTCCGCTAGGGGTTACGAAAATGTCCGCCGGTGTTATGACATCTGTTGGCGGTCATAGCACTAAAAACGAGGAGACCAGCCAATTTGAAATTGGAGATACTCGCAGTGTGGAAGAAATGAAGAAGGCTATTTTTGATATAGGCTATCAACCAATTTTTAAAGACTGGTTGACATTATAAATTTACTTCGCTTTTCAATATTATAAAAAAGGGAGAGAAGTGTAATGGAATTTACCACTCAGATGGATGCGGCTAAGAAGGGTATTGTAACTAAAGAGATGGAGAAAGTAGCTAAAAAGGAACAGGTGGAAGTAGAAAAGCTAAGAAAGCTTGTAGCAGAAGGCAAGGTGGCTATCCCTGCAAATAAGAACCATAAAAGCCTAGACCCAGAAGCCATAGGAGACGGCCTTAGGACAAAGATTAACGTTAATTTAGGTATCTCTAAGGATTGTCCCAGCATCGATGCGGAGCTGGAAAAAGTACAAACTGCCTTAGATATGAAAGCAGAAGCCATAATGGATTTAAGTTCATTTGGGAAAACTGAGGAGTTTAGAAAAAGACTAGTTGAAATGTCTCCGGCAATGATAGGGACTGTGCCAATATATGATGCAGTCGGGTTTTATGATAAAGAATTAAAAGATATAACAGCACAAGAGTTTTTGGACGTTGTGGAAAAACACGGAAAAGATGGTGTGGATTTTGTCACCATACACGCAGGGATAAATCGCGAAACTGCGGAAGTTTTCAAACGCAACAAAAGGATCACTAACATAGTCTCAAGAGGCGGCTCCTTAATGTACGCTTGGATGGAACTAAATGGTGAGGAAAATCCCTTTTTTAAGTATTATGATAAGTTATTGGATATCTGTGAAAAATATGATATTACCTTAAGTTTAGGCGATGCATGCAGACCGGGCAGTATAAGTGATGCTACCGACGCCAGTCAGATAAAAGAGCTAATGGTGTTAGGAGAGTTAACGCTAAGGGCTTGGGAGCGTAATGTGCAGGTAATGATAGAAGGACCAGGGCATATGGCCATTAACGAAATAGAAGCAAATATGGTGCTAGAAAAGAAGCTGTGCCACGGTGCGCCGTTTTATGTGCTAGGACCTATAGTTACAGACATAGCTCCAGGCTATGACCATATAACAAGCGCCATCGGCGGTGCCATTGCAGCTAGCCACGGTGCAGACTTTTTATGCTATGTAACCCCGGCTGAGCATCTAAAGCTTCCTAATCTAGAAGATATGAAAGAGGGAATTATAGCTTCTAAAATTGCAGCTCATGCAGGAGATATTGCAAAAGGAGTTAAAGGAGCTAAGGATAAAGATGATGAGATGAGCCGTCGCCGTCAAAAACTAGATTGGAAGGGCATGTTTGAGCTAGCTATAGATCCAGAAAAGGCGCAAAGATATAGAGCAGAATCCATGCCAGAGCATGAGGACAGCTGCACCATGTGTGGCAAGATGTGCTCTATGCGGAACATGAACAAGGTAATGGAAGGCAAAGATATCAATATTTTGAGAGATGATGAATAAAAAAATATTTCTTGTCACAAACAGAAAGCTAGCAGGCGATAACTTTTATCATGTATTAGAGCAAGCGGTAGCCGGTGGAGTGGGAGCCATTATTCTACGAGAAAAAGACCTGTCAACAGAAAAGCTTTTGCCAATTGCCGAGAAAATAAAAGAGATTATCGGAAAAAAAGATGTAAAGCTTATCATTAACAGTAACTTAGAGGTCGCTCGTGCAGTCGAAGCTGACGGTTTACATTTGACTTTTAGAGACTTTATAAGCAACGGTATAAAATGGAACAAAACCATGGGAGTTTCAGTCCATAGCGTAAAAGAAGCAGTACTAGCTCAAAAAGGTGGGGCAGACTATCTACTATGTGGACACGTTTTTCAGACCGATTGTAAAAAAGGGGTTGAGCCAAGAGGAGTTTCCTACTTAGAAGAAATTTTAAAAAAGGTAGACATACCAGTAATACCAATAGGCGGCATAGACACAAATACCGCATTAGAAATTATTAACCTACCTATATGTGGTATTGCCGTTATGTCCTTGCTTATGAGCTCCCAAAACCCCAAAAAACATATTCAAGATTTAAAACTTCTGGTGAAATAAAACCACCTTTTATCTACTCACCACACGTGCATAATAAACAGAACCTGGGGGAGGTATGTGGCTTTATTTAGCAAAAGACGGTTCCGGTCATCAAAAGTGATGATCGGAACCGTCTTTTATTTGTTTTGCCTAGATTTGTCCCAGCTTTTATAGCTGGTTAATTAGCTGTAAGCTCTATACTGATTGAAGTTTCACTTTATGTGTGGGCTATAATTATTTTTGAAATTAAAAGCTATCTGCAGTTTCTTTTAGTTCTTTAGCTAGTTTGTCTAGGTTCTGGCTTATGTCGGTCATGCCATCCATGGATGCAGCTTGCTGCTCTACTGAGCTGGAAACTTCTTCGGTACTAGCTGCATTTTGTTGAGCTATGGAGGTAAGGTTTTGTAGCACATCCATAATAGTTTCCTTCATTTCAACCATCTTTGTTTCCGCACTTTTAAGTACGTTAACCTTGTTTTTAGTATCTTCTATAGATTCAGCAAGATTGTTAAATACAGTTTGAGTTTCTTGTATAGAAGCAGTTTGTGAGCTGATTATATCTACGGCATTTTCCATATTTTCATAAGTTAAATCTGTACTTTCCTTAAGGGCACTCATGACCTTGTTTATCTCGCCGGCCGATTTAGCGGACTCTTCTGCTAGTTTTCGAATTTCTTCTGCAACTACAGCAAACCCTTTTCCAGCTTCCCCGGCTCTAGCAGCTTCGATGCTAGCATTTAAAGCTAATAGATTTGTTTGCTCTGCTATCTGGCTGATAGAGCTACTAGCAATAGTTATAGCTTCGGTGCTGTTATTTGTATTTTCCACCATTTCCTTAAGCAAGGTTATAGCTTCATTGCTTTGCTTAGTTTTAACATCAAGGTCCTTTAGGATATCAAGACCATCGTTTTTGAGGTTTTCAGTATTTGCCGTGATGTTATTCAGTGTGTTTGTAGCTGAAACAATCTGATCTAATCCGTCAGATAAATTTTCTGCTTCTTTTGCCCCATCTTCTGTGTCTTGGGCTTGTACTGAAGAACTTTTTGCAATCTCTTCTATTACACGGGACACTTCATCAATTGAAAGAGAGGTTTCTTTTACGGTGGTCATAAGAGTTTGGGAAGAGTTTGTCAATTCATTGGTTGTTTTAACTAAAGAAGCGATTATGTTATCTTTTTTACTTTTATCCTTCTCCATCTGTGCTATGTAATCACCGTTTTCCTTACTTGATTTACCTATAATAGCAGTGTTTACGAATTGAACAAAAATAGTAAGTGCAATAACGATAATTACATTTAAAAATTCTCCCTGTTCAAATTTTCCTGAAAGGGCGTTAATGACATTAGCAGCTAAAACTATAGCTGACACCCCGGCTGTGAGCCACTTATTCCCATAAACGGTAAAAACACCGATTAACGGGAAGGCAAATATAAAGGATAGTACATTTTCAGATGTTACCGTTGTATAAAAATGAGTTCCCATAAAGAAAAATGCCAAAATAAATTTAATATACTTGTCGGACGGAGTTTTATGAAAGCGAAAAAAGCTGTAAGCCAATGATGCCCAAGATAAACCCACTAGAATATAAACAACAAAATCAACGCTATCTGTTGCAAAAGCAGTAAGAGAAACGAGTAGTGCAGTAAAAAAACAAAGGGTCATCAAACTTTTGTTAGCGGCTTCTAAAAACTTTTTGTTCATGGTGTTACCCCCCCCTTTAGGATAGTTTCATATTCCATAAAGCTGCAAACTATACCTTCGACATTTTTCTACAAATTCCTGCAATGTTATAAAAAAAAGAAGAGGCAATGCTTAGCCCCTTCTTTTATCCTTATCTTCTAAAAAGCTCTGCAGAAGGATTTTTGCCTTCTAGCATACTTTTAACTCTCAACCCGATAACTGGGTTGTACTGAGGATGAGTTAAGATGTAAAACTGTTCTTCTTCAATTCCAGTAAACACACTTTGAGCTACTGAGTTAATTGGAATACCAGTTGTGATTACGTGCTTAGCTTTGGCAAGGCCGGTTTTATAGCTGGCGCTTTGATAGTATGGATCATCGTCAATGGCAAAGCGCTCCGGGCGACGTTTATCACAGTTGTGTAAGTCCGTTTGCACAAAGCCTGGGCAATATAGAGACATTTTAATGTTTGCATTCATTGCCTGTAGTTGATAGTTGGCTGCTTCAGTCATTCCCACAACAGCAAACTTTGTTGTGTGATAAGCTGGCATGCCCGGTGTTGTTAATAGGCCGGCAACGGAAGAAACGTTTACAATATGGCATGGAGTTTTTTGTTTTAGCATAATAGGAACAAAAACTCTTAAGCCATACATCATTCCCCATACGTTAACTCCCATAGTCCATTCCCAATCTTTTAAAGGCATTTCCCAAATAGAACCTGAGGTGACGACACCGGCATTATTGAACAGTAAATCCACCGATCCAAAAGCATCTAATGCTTTTTTAGCTAAGTCTTCCATTTCTTCAAAAACTGAAGTATCCATTTCTACAGCTAAAACTTCAGCACCAAGATCTTTTACCACTTGTGATGACTTCTTTAGATCCTCGCCATCTATATCTGCCATAACAACCTTCATTTCTCTTCTAGCACATTCTTTAGCTACTTCAAAACCAAAGCCATTTGCGGCACCGGTAATAACTGCGGTCTTATTTTTAAATTCTTTCATTTTTACTACCTCCTTAACGCATATTTTTTTCTAGAAAGCTTTTTCTAAAGTATTGAAGCTTTTTCAAATCCTTGACGAGTAGCATCTCCTATGCGTGCTGGTTTTGATACATCGCCCATAACATAAACACGCTCAAACTCTTCTTCTAAAGATGGTATAAGCTCATTGTTAGGCTGAACTCCCAAAGCCAAAATCACTTTATCAGCTTGTTTTAGAGATGTAGCTGATGTGAAGGTATCCATCAACGCTACTCCTTGGTCGGTTATTTGTAATAGCTTTTTACAAGGAAGCATTTCAACTTTATGTTTAGTTAGCCTAGACATAATATCATAACGGTTAAGCTTGTATACATTGCCGGCGATTTCTTTTTGCATTTCAATGATAGCTACCTCGTTACCGCCCATAGCCAATAGCTCTGCCGCTTCGCAGCCTGTCATCCCAGAGCCAATTACAGCAATTTTTTCGCCTTTAGCGCTAACTTTGCCTTTAAGCACATCTTCTGCTGCAAATACATTTTTACTTTCAACACCAGGAACTTGAGGTACTATTGGTCTAGCTCCAGCAGCTACAAAGACAGCATATGGATTTAACTCTTTAATGTTTTCTACTGTAGCGTCTATTCCATATCTTACTTCGATGTCCAATACCTTTATCTGCTCTTGGTAATAATCTATTAACCATTGGATTTTTTCTTTTAGATGAGGCTTTTTAGCAATCTGTAAAGCACCACCTAGCTCGTTTTCTTTCTCAAAAATAACAGGGTTAAAACCTCTTAATTTTAGAACTCTAGCAGCTTCAAGTCCGGCAGGACCAGCACCTACTATAGCTACTACTTTATCGTCACCGTTTTTAGGAAGATTTTCAAATTCCAACTCGCGACCCATCTTTGGATTAACCGCACATTTAAGCACTCCGCCTGTACTCAATTCCTCAAAGCAAGATACGCAAGAAATGCAACGTCTTATTTGCTTATCTTTGCCTTCCTTGGCTTTATTTGCCCAATTTGGATCTGCCAGTAACCCACGACCGATACCAACAAAATCTACGCTACCACTTTCTAAAAGGCCTTCAGCAAAACTAGGTTCTCTTATTACGTTAACAGCAATCACTGGAATATTAACAGCTTTTTTAACTGCCTCTGCAAGATGTTTTTTCCAGCCTTGAGGATAGGACATTGGTTCAATAATAGTTGCTGATGATTCATAAATTCCAGCACTTACGTTAAGAGCATCTACGCCTATACTTTCTAAGTATCTGGCTATTTTTACTCCTTCATCAAGTGTAATTCCACCTTCTACAAACTCATTGGCGCTAATTCGCACGCTAACTGGGAAATCAGGTCCACAAATATGTCTAATACCTACCATAATTTCTGAGATGAAACGCATTCTGTTAGCAAAGTGTCCACCATATTTATCAGTTCTTTTGTTTGTATATGGACTTAAAAATTGGTTAATTAGATATCCGTGAGCTGCATGTAGCTCGACACCATCAATTCCAGCTAATTGTGCTATTTTAGCGCTGGTAACAAACTTTTTAACTAAGCCTTCAACCTCTTCTGTAGAAAGTTCTCGTGGCATCTCTTGAGTTACTTTACACATTACAGCACTAGGTGCTACAATTTGTTTACCACCTAAAAGTCGAGAAGATGTCTCTCTGCCCGGATGGTGAAGTTGGACAAAAACCTTTGTGTCATACTTGTGCAAGGTTCTAGCTAACTTTTGTAAACTTGCCACGTGACGGGGGGCTGTTGCTGAAAGTTGGTTAGCAACCCCAACTCCATATTCATCACAAACTCTGGTGATTTCAGTAATTATAAGACCGCATCCACCTTTAGCTCTTTCCTCATAGTACTTAATGATATCTGGAGAAGCCTCTCCATTGCTACCAGCTAAAGCAGTTCCCATAGCAGGCATAACTACTCTGTTTTTCAGCTGCATTTTACCAATCTGACCTTTGGAGAAAAGTTTTTCGTAGTTCATAATAATCCTCCTCATCTATTTTTTATTTGTTCCTTGTGAATAATTTATCAAATACTTCAATGTTTTACTATGTTAGTTTAATACAAAACTTATTGCTATTTTTATGCATCATGCACTATAATGAAAATTGAGGTGATAAAAGTGTTAAGTGCGGGCCAAATTCACAGCAAGCTATCCGAATATGAGTGTACTTTTATTAACAATCAAGAATCTTTAGAGGTGGAGGATATACGTTTCATTACTTCTAAAACTGAGACAGTGGAAAGCAAAATATTATATCTCGGAACGGTGTCGCAGTTTTCTAGCAGCATGTTAAGATTTCAGAAGGGAAACTTTTTGCTAGTTGAAGACGTAGAGTTTAGCTCAGTGCCCCAGTCTTTAGAAGGAAATTATATTTTGTTAGGAGAGTGCACTGATTTATTAGAAGTATTTAATGAGATTAAGTCGATGCTATCTCAGAATTTGCAATCCATGAAAAACGCAACAAATCTTCTTAACACCTTAATTCACAGCAGAGGACTAAAGTATATTATAAAGAGATCTTCTGAAATACTTAATAATCCTGTTATACTCCTAGATAATAGCTTCAGAATTATAGCTTATAGTAAAGTTGATAAAATAGAAGAAGAGTTTTGGCAGGAGAATATTAAACGAGGTTACTGCACTTTTGAATTTATTTCTGAAGTTAAAAAGATAGATGCCCTTAAAAAAGCTCCTTTATCAGCAGATCCCTTTATAGTGACCTGCTTTGCCAGCCCAAACAAAAAGCTAGTAAGCAAAGTAATAGTTGACGAAAAAGTAGTGGGATTTATAGTAGTCCTGGAAAATCAAGAGAAGATTACAGAAAAATCTAATGAGTTTTTATCGTTGTTAAGTAATGTGATATCCCAAGAAATAAATAGCAACAAAGAATTTAGCAACATGGTAGGTCTAATGCATGAAAATCTTTTAGTTGATATTTTAGAAGGCAGGATAGAAGATCATGATATTATAGAGGAAAGAATCAAAAGTTCGGAAATTGCCATAAAGGATAAGTTTCAAGTATTAGTCTTTAATATTTCTAAGTACAAACCATCGATGTACTATAGGGACAACTTAAAGCAAGGTCTTAGCGCAATTTTTAAAAGCATTTATCCTATCTTTTATAAAGATTATGTAGTCGCCTTGCTAAACTTTGAACATGATGAACCGATGGACAGCTCGACTGAGCAAAGGCTTAAAGAATTTTTGAAAGATAACAACTTAACTGTGGGAGTAAGCCAGGTCTTTAACAGCTTGATAAAACTCAAAGACCAATACAGAAAAACATTGAAAGCATTAGAATTAGGAAGCCAAATAAATAGCGACGAAAAACTATTTTACAGTGAAAAGTTCAACTTTTACGTTTTATTAGATTTTTTAGCTACCAATAATTTAAGCCAGGATGAATTAAAAGGTTTCTGTCATACCGCAGTACAAAAAATACAGAAGTTTGATGAAGACAATGATACCCAATATTCCCAAACTTTATATCATTTTTTACTAAACAACCAAAATATCAATAAAACTGCTAACGAGCTATTTATTCACCGCAATACTATGGGCTACAGATTAAATAAAATAAGAGAAATAACATCGATTAACTTTGAAGATACAGAGACTGTATTTAACATACAAATGTCTTATAAAATTCAACAATACTTTAGATTGGCATCAAAGTAAAACAAATAAAAGCCCCGGAGCGACATAGATCGCTTCGGGGCTTTTTATATAAGGAAGTATAAAACCTTAGACTTGTCCTAAAAAAACTTGAATAATAAAAGAAACCACAACTACTGCAATGGAGATAGTAAACCCATGTAAAAGGGGGGCAACTCCAGCTTGGGCAAGTTTTTGGAAACTTGTCTTAAGCCCAATGGCACCCAGAGCCATAACCATTAAAAATCTGCTAAAGTTAGAGACAGATAAGCTTACAGCGTCAGGGATGAGACCTGTACTTTTAACAGCAACCATAGCTATAAAAAGCAAAATAAACCATGGGAAGACCTTGCTTATGTCAACTTTACGCTTTGAATCTTTTTTGGCAACCCTTGCATGTATAATCGAAAACACGAGCACTACCGGTACTATAGCCAAAGTTCTAGTTAGCTTAACAATTACAGAGTAGTTACCAGCTACTTCAGAGAAAGAGTAACCAGCTGCAACTACAGAAGAGGTGTCATTAATCGCTGTACCTGTCCAAAGGCCGAACCCTAAATCTGTCATTTTAAGAAAACTCCCCATAATGGGAAAAAGTACAACCATAAAAACATCGAAAATAAAGGTTGCAGAAATTGCATAAGCCATAGCACTATCTTCGGCTTCTATCACAGGGCCCACAGCTGCAATAGCTGATCCGCCACATATGCCGGTCCCCGCCGATAAAAGGCCTGCTAGCTTCCAATCTAACCTAAGGAGCTTACCAACTATATATCCACCTAAAAAAGCAGTTAATAAGGTGAAAATCATAACTACAAGGGATATCCTGCCGACCTCAACTACCTGTGAAAAACTTAATGAAAGTCCCATTAGTATAATGGCAAGTCTTAACACCTTTTTTGATGTAAAACCAATCCCAGCGTCGAAACAATTGTATTTTGAAATAAATGGATTGATTAACATACCAATAAGCAAAGACAATACGCTAGCTCCTATTAAATGATAGGGTAAAACGTTAGTGACAAAAACTGAAAAAGCTGCAAGAGCGGCAGCTAAAGCTAATCCTGGATAAATTTTTGCATTCATATAATTACAACTCCCTATAAAGCTAATGCTATATTATTAAATTAACCTAATATAAATTTTAACACTCCAAAGGGATAATTGCTATCAAAAACAATTTATTTTATATTACCTTTTGTGTTAATTACATCCTTATTTTTGCATTATGATAGTAAAATCCAAAGGAGGAATACAAGATGAATTATAAAGTGAAAAAAGGAGACACACTGTACAAAATAGCAAAAAAACACGGACTATCCTTAAGCCAGTTACTTGCTCTAAATCCCAGCATAGAAAATCCTGATATAATAAGCGTAGGTCAGACAATAACAGTTAGAAGCAACCAAGAACTAAAGACCTATAAAGTGCAGGCTAACGACACCCTCTCAAGTATAGCAACCAAGCACGGAATAACATGGCAGCAACTATATCAGCAAAACAAAGATATCATAAAAGACCCCAACCTAATTAACGTGGGAATGAAGCTAAAGATACCAAAAACCAAAACAAATCATACCCCCAAAAATCAAGTAGTACAGTTTTTTACAAACAAGGGCTGGACCATTACCTCAGACTACGGTATCAGAACTCACCCCATAAGCGGCAACAAAACTTTTCACAGGGGTATAGACTTTGCCGGAAAACCAAAAGGGGAGCCCGTAAAAACTCCCATATCAGGCACAATAAAATACTCAAACTATTACTCCGGCTGGGGTAACTTAGTTGGAGTAGAAGATAACCAAGGTTTTATACACCTGTTTGCACACCTACACCGGAGAACGAAAAAAGCAGGGCAAACAGTAGCAAAAGGGGATACAGTAGGCCTAAATGGCTCAACCGGAAATAGCACAGGCCCCCACGTTCATTATCAAATAAATACTCCTGGGGGCGGGGTTGGGGGGAGTTATGCTCATGCTAATCCTAAAATGTTTCCAGACTGCTTATAAGCACTCATCTTCTTCGTTGCATTAAAACTTCAGACCAGTCACGTATTATTTATACGCTCCCGCCCTGAAGTTTTAAAGCGCCTCGAATCTAAGCACTTCTAAGCAGTCTGGTGGGGTCAAAGGGATTAAGAGATTTTGTATCGTGCCTAAGTTTTAGGGCACATCTAAGTGGTTTTATTGGGTCAAAGGGATTAAGAGATTTTGTATCGTGCCTAAGTTTTAGGGCACATCTAAGTGGTTTTATTGGGTCAAAGGGATTAAGAGATTTTGTATCGTGCCTAAGTTTTAGGGCACATCTAAGTGGTTTTATTGGGTCATAGGGATTAAGACAATTTGTATCGTGCCTAAGTTTTAGGCACATCTAAGTGGTTTTATTGGGTCATAGGGATTAAGACAATTTGTATCGTGCCTAAGTTTTAGGCACATCTAAGTGGTTTTATTGGGTCATAGGGATTAAGACAATTTGTATCGTGCCTAAGTTTTAGGCACATCTAAGCAGTCTGGTGGGGTCATAGGGATTAAGATATTTTGTATCGTGCCTAAGTTTTAGGCACATCTAAGTGGTTGGCTGGTAGCATTTGGATCTTCTTTACTATGTATTAAAATCTAAACGTTAATTTTGCTCCAGTGGGTTATCAGAATAAGTTCTGCTGGAGAACTGTAGTTCTCCCCTACAAGTTTGGCTGTAGTAGTTTTTTTGGCATTTCTATGTTAGTAGCCATTTGTTGATAGGTTGACGCGGAGGTCAACCACTGCCTCTTTGAGGGGAGGTAGTTTCAGAACATTGTAATTGTTATACATGTTGAGAATGAATGCTAGTTGGGAATATTACCTGTTGTACTGCATGCTGTAGGTGCTTGTAATATATGAGTGCTTGAATTGATGGTGGTAGGGGGTAGCATACATACAAAAAAAACAGAGGGGAATTTTCCTCTGCTTTTTTTGTGTCTTAAATACTTTCTGCTGTGGTTTTTAGATTTCTTGCTAGTTTGTCCAAGTTTTCACTTACTTTTCTTAAGTTATTTATAGATGTTGATTGCTGCTCTACTGAGCTTGAAACTTCTTCGGTGCTAGCTGCGTTTTGTTGTGCGATGGATGTAAGGTTTTGCATCACATTCATGATGTTTTCCTTCATTTTTACAATTTGGTTTTCTGTTTCTTTTAGTGAATTGATTTTTTCCTTTGTTGATTCGATGGAAGTAGCTAAATCATTAAATATAGTCTCAGTATCTTTTATAGCAGTTGTCTGGGATTCGAGTATTTCCATAGACTCTTCCATTTTTTTATTAGTTTCGTTGGTGTTAGTTTTTAAGCTTTCGATTACATCACTGATTTCGCTTGCTGATTCTGCTGATTGTTCTGCTAGTTTTCTAATTTCTTCAGCAACTACAGCAAAACCCTTGCCGGCCTCGCCAGCTCTAGCTGCTTCGATACTGGCGTTTAAAGCCAGTAAGTTTGTCTGTTGGGCTATGTCGCTAATTGAGCTACTTGCAATATTTATAGCTTCGGTACTCTGATCTGTGCTGTCAACCATCTCTTTAAGCAGGCTTATTGCCTCGTTACTTTCCTTGGTTTTACTATTTAGCTGTTTTATAATTGTCAATCCATCATTTTTCAAGCCTTCAGTGGCAGATGAAATTTCATCTAAATCGTCTGTAGCAGCAACTATATTATCGATGCCAGTTGATAGCCCCTCTGTTTCTTTTGCCCCGTCTTCAGTATCGCTAGCTTGTTCGGATGAACCCTTAGCAATTTCCTCTATAACCTTAGAAACCTCTTCGATAGATACAGCAGTCTCATTAACAGTAGATTTTAGGTGACTAGAAGAGTTAGCTAGATTTTCCGTGGTTTCAATAATGGTTTTGATGATCTTATCTTTGTTTTTTTGATCTTCTTCCATCTTAGATATGTATTTTCCATTTTCTTTGCTGGAATTTCCTATGATGTTTGTGTTAACAAATTGCACTATACAAGTTAAAACAAGCACAGCTAAAATAACATGAACTTCATCTGATGCAAATTTTCCGGTTACGGTGTTAAAGAGATTTACCGCCATAACAATTCCAAGCACTCCACCTGTAAGTAGCTTATTGCCAAAAACAGAAAAAGCTCCCATCAGCGGAAAAGCAAAAGCAAAAGATATGCTAGAGGTAGTTGTAGCAACTACGATATATGTAGTCATTAAAGGAACCGCTAATACATATTTGATTATGTGGCTTTGTCGATTTTTTTTGTACGTGTAAAGCGAGTACCCTAACGCAAACCAACAGACGATTACAACTATGGAAGTTATAATCAGGACGTCCTCAAAGTAAGTGATAACTGATGAAAGAAGTACGATAAAAAAGCATAAGGCCAACAGGCTCTTATTAGCTCCAATTAAAAACTTAGTATTCATTTTTAACCCCCCTATGAAATGTCATCTAAAGACTTTTTAGAGTTATTCGACTTTTTTCTTTAAAAACCTTCTTAATTAGTACAAAATTACCAAAATTATCTAAAAGCTACAATAAAAAGGTTAAATTCAAAAAAGTTATAATTCAACTAAATGTCTGTCAAAAGCTATCTTAGCAAGCATAAAAACGGTTTCTAATTTATTTTTTTAATTGCATAGGAAAATAGGTACTTTACAAATGGGACACGTATGGTATATTAAGATTATAAGGTGCGCAAGCGCTTGCACAGATAAAATTCGTTAAATTATAGGGACGTTAAGCGGAGGTGAGGTATGAAGACTTTTATTTTGGAGAACGGGGTTAAGGTATTTCAATACGGTGAACCCATTGATACTGACGCCGTTTACGCAGAAAAGCTAAAACAGAAGTTTGATGAAAAGTTAAAACCATCTTTTAAAGAAGATGGAAAAGCTATAATTAATATTGAACTAGAAAAAGAAGATATGGTTTATGGTCTTGGTGGAAACTTAGGGGGCATAAACAAAAGAGGTAGGGTTTATCAATCTTATTGCACAGACGAGCCCAGTCATACCGAGGAGAAGACAACTCTTTATGGAGCGCATAACTTCTTTATTGTATCAGGCAAAACTCATTGTGGATATTTTATAGACTTTCCCTCACGCATTAAGTATGATGTTGGTTTTTCAACACTTGACTCCTTTAATATTGAAATATTCGGGCAAGACTTCAATTTATATGTAATAGAGGGAGAAACGTTAGAAGAAATCTCATCAAAATTTTTGCAAATTATCGGAAAGCCATATGTGCCACCTAAATGGGGGTTTGGGTATTTCCAAAGTCGTTGGGGTTATAAAAATAAAGAAGAGGTATTAGAGGTGTACAACACCTTTAAAGAAAATAAAATTCCTCTTGAAGGAATTTATCTTGACCTTGACTACATGGACAACTTTAAGGACTTTTCAATATCCAAAGAGAGATTTGATGGATTTAAGGATTTTGTCGAAAAGCTAAAAAAAGATGGAACGTATTTAATACCGATAATTGATGCCGGTGTTAAAGTCGAAAAAGGGTACGATGTCTACGAGGAAGGAATCAAAGGGGACCATTTTTGCAAAGACAAAGATGGTAAGCCATATACAGCAGCAGTATGGCCTGGTCAGGTTCATTTTCCAGACTTTTTTAAAGAAGATACACAGAAGTGGTTTGGGTCAAAGTACAAACTATTGACAAAAAGCGGAATTGAAGGCGTATGGAATGACATGAACGAACCGGCAATATTTTATGATCAAAAGTCAATAGATGAAGCGATTAACTCCGCCATAGAGTCCAAAGGCAAGAACATGGATGTGTTTTCCTTTTTTGATCTAAAGGACAAGTTTGCCAATTTAGCTAATAAAGATGAGTATTATAAGAGCTTTTATCATCAGGTAGGAAACACAATGAAATCTAACGATGAAGTTCATAACTTATACGGCCACTATATGACAAAATCAGCTAATATTGGTCTTAAAAAACTTCTAGATGATAAAAGGTTTGTACTTATATCGAGAGCATCTAGCATTGGAATGCATAAATATGGCGGTATTTGGACCGGAGATAACTGCTCTTTTTGGTCTCACCTAGATCAAAATATCAAGAATATGCCCTCGCTAAATATGTGTGGATTTTTCTATACAGGTGCTGACACCGGAGGGTTTGGAAATGACTGCTATGGTGAGATGCTAGTAAGATGGTTGCAGTTTAGTGTCTTTACACCACTTTTGAGAAATCACTCTGCTATAGGGTGTCAAAACCAAGAACCGTATGTCTTTGGTAAAGAGGTAAAGGAAAACTCAAAAAACCTGATAAAAGCTAGATATAGGTTGCTGCCATACATTTATTCT
The DNA here is from genome assembly GCF_040515995.1 of Proteinivorax hydrogeniformans. GTDB lineage: Bacteria > Bacillota > Proteinivoracia > Proteinivoracales > Proteinivoracaceae > Proteinivorax > Proteinivorax hydrogeniformans. The sequence goes on from NZ_CP159485.1 coordinate 740,113, forward strand.
GAATACATGAAATCAGTCAATAACTATAAGCTTATGTTTAAGCCGCTATCCTTTGAATATGAGGATGAGTTAGCTAAGCAAGCTGAAGATCAACTATTTTTAGGAAATGAGCTAATGATAGCACCGGTTCATAAGCCGAATCATAAAGGCAGATATGTCTATTTGCCCCAAAAGATGGTGGAGGTTTCCTTTAAAGGTGATTGCGAGAGTTTAGCAGTTAAAGATTGTGGTATTCACTATCTTAGCTATGAACTAGAGGACTTTAAGTTCTTTTTAAGAAAGAATTCTATTATTCCTCACATCAATCCTGCCATGAACGTCAAACACCTAAGTCAAGAAACATTAAAAATAATAGCCTATGTTGATTCAGAGGCTGAATATAATCTTTATGATGATGACGGGATTTCTCATCAGTATCAGCAAGGAAATTCATTTAACACTAACATAAAAATAACAAGAGGTAATGATGATTTCATAATAGAAGTTGATAATTCAAACCCCTCTATAAAAGAAATTGAATTTACTATTATAGATTCCAGCAACAACATTAAAAATAAAAAAATTAAATTGTAGGTGGAAAGTTATGAGAGAGCGAACTAGCGGTATATTAATGCACATATCTTCGTTACCTAGTGAATATGGAATAGGTGACTTTGGTAAGGAAGCATATAAGTTTGTTGACTTTTTGGTTAAAGCCAATCAGAAGAACTGGCAAATATTACCCTTAGGAGTTACAGGTTACGGAGATTCACCATACCAATGCTTTTCAGCATTTGCCGGAAATCCATATTTTATTGATTTAAATGAGTTTATCGAAAGAGGATTTCTAAGAAAAGAGCAGATTGAACAATACGATCTAGGAAGCGACCCTAAAAGCGTGGATTATGGGCTGTTATACGATAACAAGATGCAAATTTTGCGTTTGGCCTATTCCAAAGCTAAAAAGGAAATTGGTGAAGATTTAGATAGGTTTTACTCTGAAAATGAGTCTTGGCTTAAAGAGTTTGCTTTATATATGTCCATAAAAGCAAAAAATGATAACAAGTCATGGATGCACTGGGATGATAAGTACAAAGATGCAAAATCTAGCCATGTAAAAGAGTTTGAAAAAGAAAATCGAGATGAAGTGTACTTTTGGGTGTTTACACAGTATTTCTTTTTAGAGCAGTGGAAGAAATTAAAAAGCTATGCCAACGCAAATGGTATCAGTATTATAGGTGATTTACCTATATATGTTGCAGAAGACAGCGCTGATGTTTGGGGGAACCCAGAAATCTTTAATTTAGATGAGAATCTCGAGCCTATAACAGTAGCCGGCTGCCCACCTGATGCTTTTTCTGAAACCGGACAGCTTTGGGGTAATCCGATTTATGATTGGGATGCCATGGACAAGCAAAATTATAAATGGTGGGTTAATAGGATTAAACACAGCTTTGAGCTTTATGACTGTTTGCGAATAGACCACTTTAGAGGTTTTGAAGCATACTGGGAGGTCAAATACGGATCAGAAACTGCGATAGAAGGCAAGTGGACAAAGGGGCCTGGAATCAAACTGTTTAACCAGATAAAAAAAGAGCTAGGCGAGCTTAATATAATAGCTGAGGATTTAGGTTATATAACTAAAGATGTTCAGAATTTAATTGAAGAAACAGGTTTTCCAGGGATGAAGGTGTTGCAGTTTGCTTTTGATACTAGAGAAGAAAGCGACTATCTACCTCACAACTATCATAACAACTGTGTTGTTTATACAGGTACCCATGATAACCACACAGCTTTAGGTTGGTTTGAAAATGTCCCTAAAGGGGATTTTGAATATGCAATTAAGTATTTAAAGCTCAACTATGATGAAGGATTTAATTGGGGATTTATCCGAGGAGCTTGGAGTTCAGTAGCATATTTAGCAGTGGCCCCTATACAAGATTTTCTTGGCTTAGATGACAAAGCCCGGGTTAACATACCATCTACTATTGGTGGGAATTGGATCTGGAGAATGACAAAAGAAGATCTTACAGATGAACTTGCAACAAAGATAGCTAATCTAACAAAGATTTATGGGAGGTAATACCGTGAAAAAACAAGAGATCTTAAAGAAGATGGAAGGTTATGCACTTACTGAGTTTGGTAAAACACTGGAGGAATGTACCAGTAAAGAAAAGTACATCGCACTTTCTAAGGCGGTTATGGAGGAGATTGTTCCTACCTGGATTAACTCAAAACAGAAGTTTGAAGGTAAAAAACAAGCGTACTATTTGTCAGCAGAATTTCTTATGGGTAGAGCTTTAACAAATAACTTAATAAACTCAAAGCTTAAGTCAGAAGTTGAAGATTTGCTAAATGAAATTAACGTGGACTATAACGTAATCGAAGAAGCTGAAGAAGATGCTGGTTTAGGTAACGGTGGTTTAGGAAGACTAGCAGCCTGCTTTTTAGATTCTGGTGCCACGCTAGACCTTCCTTTGACAGGGTATGGTTTAAGATACGAGTTTGGTATTTTTAAACAGTCTTTTAAAGATGGCTTTCAAGATGAAGACGGCGATAATTGGTTACAGCACGGTGACCCATGGTCGATTAGAAAAGAATCTGATTCTGTAACTGTTAGCTTTGCCGATGGTGATGTTTTGGCAGTACCATATGACACTCCTATTATCGGTTATGGCCAAAACACCATAAATACTCTAAGACTTTGGAAATCGGAAGCTCTTAATAACTTTGATTTTGAAGAGTTTAATAACCAGAACTATCATCAATCAGTAAAAGAAAAAAATGATGCAGAAACAATATCCAAATGTCTTTATCCAAATGATTCTAATGATGAAGGTAAAAAACTAAGGCTAAAACAACAGTACTTCTTTGTATCTGCTTCTCTACAGGATTTAGTTAGAAAACATAAAGAAAAATATTCATCCTTTGATAATTTCTCTGCGCTACACAGCATACAATTAAATGACACTCACCCTGCTGTTGCAATTCCAGAACTAATGAGGATATTAACAAAAAATGAAGGAATAAGTTGGAATAAAGCATGGGACATAGTTGTTAAATCTTTTGCGTATACAAACCATACGTTACTAGCTGAAGCGTTAGAGCAATGGCCGGTACATTTATACCAGAGCTTACTTCCTACCATTTATGAAATAATTGTTAAGATTGATGCTCAACTAAAAGAAGAGTTGAAAGAAAAGGGTATAAAGGAAGAAGAACTTTACGAATATGAAATAATCAGTGGAGATTGCATTAAGATGGCTTGGCTGTCAATCTACGGGACAAGTTCAACTAACGGTGTAGCCGAGCTTCACACAAACTTGCTAATAGAATCAGAGCTGACCAAATGGTATAACTTATTCCCTAAAAGATTTAATAACAAAACAAATGGTATTACTCAGCGTCGTTGGTTGCTACAGTCAAACCCTGAGCTAGCAGGCTATATTACAAAGCTTTTAGGTAGTGATAAATGGATTACTGATTTAACTGAACTTAAAAAGTTAGAGAAGTTTGCTGATGATAAAGAGGCTTTAGAAGACTTTGTAAATATTAAGCAAACTAAGAAAGACCAGCTTGCTGATTATATAGAGGAACATGAAGGCATAAAAATCGATCGCAACTCCATTTTCGATATTCAAATCAAGCGTTTACATGAGTACAAAAGACAGTTGCTAAAGGCATTTTATATCCTTGACCTTTACTACAGACTAAAAGAGCAGCCAGGGTTTGACATTCACCCAAGAACTTTTATTTTTGGAGCTAAAGCTGCACCTGGTTACTTTAGAGCTAAAGGAATCATCAAGTATATAAACGAAATAGCAAAACTAATTAACAACGATAAAGATATAAACGGAAAGATTAAAGTCGTTTTTGTAGAAAACTATAGAGTTTCATATGCCGAGAAACTGTTCCCTGCGGCAGATGTTTCAGAACAGATTTCTACTGCTGGTAAAGAGGCTTCAGGAACTGGCAACATGAAATTTATGCTTAATGGTGCTCCAACTATCGGAACTTACGACGGTGCAAACGTGGAGATTGTAGCAGAAGCAGGAGAGGAAAACAACTTTATCTTTGGACTAAGGGTCGAAGATATTGAAAAAATTAAAGATTCCTACGACCCAAAAGAGGAATGCGAAAAGGTAAAAGGACTTAAACGTGTAGTTGATACCTTAGTTGATGGCACGTTCACAGATGGTGACACAGGTATGTTTGCCGAGCTTTACGACTCTATATTTAAAGGAGCTTCTTGGCACAGACCTGATCAGTACTTCTTAATGAAAGATTTTGATAGCTACAGACAAGCGCAACAAGAAGTTGATGAGGCATATAAAGATAAGGTTGCCTGGGCGAGAAAATGTTGGATGAACATGTCTAACGCCGGGAAGTTTAGTTCTGATAGAACTATACAACAATATGCTGATGAAATCTGGAAAATCGAAAAAGCATAAATCATGCCAACGCTTGCATTGTAATTAAGTGAAATGATAAGGAAAAGGACCAAGAAATTATTGAGCCTTTTCCTCCTAAAACATTTATGAGTAGGTTAGTAAGATTATGGTAATAAATCAGATAAAATAGAAAAAAATATTGCTATTTTTCTCAAGAGAATGTATAATATTATTGTAAGTAATTAATTTTTTTTGCTAATTATGCAAGCGCGTGCACAATTTCGTGAAACGAAAGGTGTGCGGGAGTATACCAAAAGTGCTTGCCTAGTGATGCAAAAACAAAAAATACAGGTTTGGGGAGGATTTGAAATGAAAAAAAGTTTTAGTTTGTTACTTATCATTCTTTTAGCTTTACCACTAGCTGCATGTGGTGGGGACGCAGAGGAAGAAAACGGTGAAGTTGTTGCAGAAGGCATTGAGGCAACCATTTCTGTTCAAGTTGAGGAAGAATGGTTAGAGTACTATGAAGCAGCAAGAGACAGAGTGTTAGCAGACAACCCTGATGCAACTATCGAATGGATTGAGTCTCCTGCTTTTGATCACTTAGATGTGTTAGATTCAACTGACGCTACTAACACAGATGTAGCAGACGTATTTGCAATCCCTGCAGATAGAATCTTTGGTTTAAATGATAACCATGCAATTGCTCCTATTGATGCTATTGCAATGGCAGAGCAAGTTGGAGGATTTGGAGACTATGATGCTGGCATGGGAGGAAACTTCAACATTGATGGCGAGTATCTAGGATTCCCAATGAATATCGAGACTTTAATTAACTTTGGTAATGCTGCAAATGCTGAAGAAGCAGGTATTGACTTAACAGAAACAATCGAGTTTACTGAACTTGACTATGAAGACATGTTAGTTCCAGCTTTTGATGCTTGGTTTGGTGTTGCGCTTACAAACTCAGCTGACATTGAGTTTTTAGAGCAAGACGCTTCTGGTAACCTGCATTCTGATCTAACTGCTGATTTTGCAGATCTAGATGAAGATAAGCAACAACTATTTGAAGCTTTGTTTAACTTCTGGCAAGCTCACAACGAAGCAGGTACTTCAATGTGGGACGAAGATGATGCTTGGGGTTACATGGACAGTAGCTTTACTACTGGTGGAAACACTTCTATAAGGTTAGAAGGTCCATGGTCAACTGGAAACTTATCAGAACAAGCTGGTGACGGCGAAGACTTAGTTATCTTCCCTATGAACCAAGTTACAATTAACGGAAACCCATTAGCACACTGGCAAAGTGGCTGGGGCATGGTAGCTAATGCACGTATTGAGATGGATGAAGACAAAATGCTTCTTGCTCAATCTTTCATGGCTGAAGTTGTGAACCCAGACTATGCTGTTGATTTCTTTAAAGCTAGTGGTAAAATCATGGAAAATGTAGAAGCTTCTGTATACATGGATTCTGATCTGCCAGAACAAGATAAAGAAGTAATTTCTGCTGTGATTGAGTCATACAACCAGTCACCTGCTCGTCCACTGTTTACTGAGTGGGGTCAAGTGTGGGACACATGGAAGAACGGTCTTCTATCTTGGGATAACGTTCAACCTGAAACAGTAGAAGAAGCTTATGGCGAAATTCAATCTTCGTTTGAAGCTATGATGGCAAACTTCTAGGTTACTAAACATTACGGGAAGAGAGGTAGAGGTGTAGCCTTTCTTCCCATTATTTTTATCAAGTGAGGTCTTAAAAATGAATACACTTACAAACCTACCCAAAAAACATCTGTATTATATACTGATATCCTGTTCAATAATTATAGTCGCAACATCGATGGAGACGTTGATGACTGTTAAAGATATAGACTTATTTAATCAATGGTTAGAAAATCATAAAGCTGCTGAAGGTGCGGAGATTTCGGTAGATGAAGCCTTTAACGTCTTTATATCGGTTAATTTAATTTATTTTTTGTTTAAGTTAGTGATCCCGATATCTATCAGCCTTCATTCCTATTTTGCGTATATTAAGCTAAAAATTAACGGGCTGTTCGTTTTTATATGGACGGTATTAGTTCTTGGTAGTATGGCATACACGTTATTTGAATGGAGTATAAACTCAATATTTTACTACATTAACTTAACTGGTTATTTTATTTTAGTAGTAACCCTCTTATCACTGATAAATGTTATTGATAAAAGTAAAACCTCGTAAAGGTGGGATTACATTGGCAAATCACAAAGAATTTTTATATGATGATATTGGCAATAAATATAAAAGAAAAAACTTATACTTGTTAGATGTAGCTTTGTTAGAAAAAGAAATTAAACAAGCTAAAGGTGAGGCACAGGAAAAGTTAAAAAACAAGTTAAAAACAGTTATTAAAAACAAAGATGCTCACCCTTATAATATCGAGCTTGAAAAGTTTCGCAAAGAAGAAAAAAAGTTTTTAAACAAGTTAAAAGAAGAAAAGAAAACTTTTGATGGGGCTTTAGAAAAAGAGCTTCCGAGGAAATTAAGGAAATTAAAATTAAACCTTTTTGAGCACAAACAAAAACTTGAGTTTTATAAAGATTATACAGACTTATGTTATGATGCTGAGTTTGCTTATGGTGAAAGTAAGTTCTCTGTTGAGCAACTTCCGAATATCATCGATTCTTATAAAAGCAACCTTAAAGAGTTAAGAAAAGCAAAAGAATCTTATAAAAGTATAGATGTTACGGAAGAAAAACGAAAAAAGGAAGAACTTAAACAGTTTAAAAGTGAGCAAAAAGAGCTGCTAAACGAGGGCAAAAAAAGACTCAAGGAAAGAAGAAGAAAAGGCCAAATATCCAAAAAAGCAGAATCAACAAAAGTTGAAGAGTTGAAGAAAAAATTCAATCAGGCTATAAACCTAAAATCTTATGACATCCCGAGAAAAGCTGTTAAAGAGGATATAAAAAAGGCACGCTTTGAATTAAAAAATGGTACTAAATTAAAGCTAAATGTGCTTCAAGCTGATATAGCTGACTTAAGAAGAAAGACTCCCATGGAAACAGAAAAGACCAAGCCTATACTTGCTTATTTTACTTTTTTAATTCCAGGTTTAGGACAAATGCTAAACAAGCAAGTTGAAAAAGGTATTTTGTTCTTTTTAGCAACTTTTTTTGTATATTTTGCTGCAATTCCTTATGCTTTAGGATATGGAAACTATCAAGGTGAAGGAGTTGCTGGCCTTATTACCCTTGCTGAGGGTGGCCCTAGGATCTATCAATCCTTGATTTTTATGATAGAAGGGGTAATTGCTATCCTTCTTCTAATCATAGCTTTTGGTTTACTTTATATCTCCTTTAAAGATGTTTTAAACGTGGAGAAAAAGAAAATAAAGGGAGTTAGGCCTAGTAACTGGCATGAAACAATGGATGATATCAGCAAAAATGGTTTCCCTTATATTGTTTCTTTACCCGCGCTATTTATTATAATTTTTGTCGTATTTGTTCCTTTGATTACGACAGTCTTAATATCATTTACCTCAATGAGTCCACAGGAACAAACAAGGTTTACTTGGATTGGAATTGAAAACTACAGGATGATAGCGCTAGGTGAAGGATTGGCGGGGTCTGTATTCTGGCTTGTTCTTCGTTGGACACTTGTTTGGACTATTGGCGCAACAACGCTGGCAATCTTTATAGGGTTTGTTTTGGCCTTACTAGTTAATAACGAAAGAGTTGTCGGTAAAAAGTTTTTCAGAACTGTATACTTGCTACCGTGGGCAGTGCCGGCATTTATAACAATAATGTTTTTCAGTATAATGACTTCTCCTAATGGGGCTTTGACTGTGTTTTTATCGGAGCTATTCGATCAAAGAATTCATATTAAGTCTGATCCCCAACTTACTAGAGCATTTTTGATACTTTTACAAGGTTGGCTAGGTAGTGCTTATGTATTCTTGCTTACAACAGGAGTACTTCAGGCAATTCCAAGTGACTTATATGAAGCAGCTGACATTGACGGCGCAACTGATTGGCAAAAGACCAAACGTATAACTATTCCTATTGTATTATTCCAAACAGCGCCACTTTTAATAACACAATATGTATTTAATTTTAACAACTTCTCTATAATTAAGTTCTTTAATGGTGGTGGACCATATGAACCTTCGGTTTATGGAAACTTAGCGGGATCATCTGATATTTTAATTTCATATATTTACAAACTTACTATGAATAATCAGCAACAAGCGGTAGGGGCGGCAATTATAGTGGTGATATCTATAGGATTGCTGTTGTTTGGGTATATGGGATTAAAAAATTCAAAGGCGTTTAAAGAGGAGAGATTATAATGAACTTAGTTACAAAGAAAATAGGGAATTTGCTACGACCTAAAAGTTCCCTGTATCTTTCTGATAGACAACCTTTAACTCTTTTAGGCAAGATTAAGTTATTTTTCACTTATCTAATTCTTAGTGTTTGGGCATTTCTCATCTTATGGCCTCTTTACCAGATGGTAAGAGCAGCTTTTAACGGCCTACAATATAGTCATATAGTTATGACTCATAACTACGAGTTTTCCTTAAGACATTTTGAATATCTCTTTAATGAAACGCTATATTTAACTTGGGTTAAAAATACAATTTTTATTGCAGGGGCAACAGCTCTTATAACAGTTGCTGTCGTTTCTCTAACTGGATATGCTTATTCTAGGTACAGGTTTAAAGGACGTAAACCTACGTTAATGACCATTATGCTTGTTCAAACTATCCCAACATTTGCAGGAATTGTAGCTTTTTTTACCCTACATTCTATAGTGTCGTCAGTATTTCCAATGTTCACTAGGCAAATGATGTTGATTCTAATTTACTCAGGTGGTGCAATCGCCGGTAATACTTTTGTGTTAAAAGGTTATATCGACTCAATCTCTACGGAGTTAGATGATTCAGCTAAAATAGATGGATGTTCAAACTTACAAACCTATAGGCTGATAATCATGCCCATAGCCAGACCTATGCTTACCATAATAGCTCTTTGGTCATTTATTGGACCTTTTATGGACTTCTTATTGCCAAGAGTACTTCTAACTAGTCCAAGCTCCTACACTTTAGCAGCGGGTTTATTTACACTGGTTGCTGACCATCGAACAATGAATCAACCAGCTTTTGCTGCTGGAGGTCTGCTAACGGCTATACCGATTGTTATTCTATTTTTAGCGCTACAAAACCAATTGGTGTCTGGGCTAGCTAAAGGCTCAGTTAAAGGTTAGACTGTAACGAATTAAATACAAACTCGTATATAGAGGAGGATCCTTCATGAAAGTAACTATGAAAGATATTGGGAAGAAATATGAAAGCCAAGAAGAGTTTACTTTAAGAAATATAAACTTAGAAATAGAAGAAAAAGAGTTTTGCGTAATATTAGGTCCGTCAGGTTGTGGTAAAACCACACTATTAAGAATGGTTGCAGGGCTTAATTCAATAACTGAGGGAGATCTGTTGTTTAATGACAAAAGGATGAACAAGGTAGCTCCTAAGGATAGAGATATTGCGATGGTGTTTCAATCCTATGCTCTTTACCCTCATATGACAGTTTTTGAGAATATGGCTTTTTCGCTAAAACTAAAAAAAGAGCGTAAGAAAGTTATTGAGGAAAGAGTGCTAGAGGCTGCAGAACTATTAAAAATAAAAAAAGAACTATACTCAAAACCTGCAGAGATTTCTGGAGGACAAAGACAGAGAGTAGCGTTAGGCCGCGCTATGGTCAAAAATCCTAAAGTTTTTTTGATGGACGAACCGCTATCTAACTTAGATGCAAAGCTTAGAGAACATATGAGAGTGGAGCTTGTTAAGCTACATCAAACCCTAGGTACAACTTCTATATATGTTACTCACGACCAAACTGAAGCTATGACAATGGCTGATAAAATTATTTTAATGAACGAAGGTAAAATTCAGCAGGTAGGAAAGCCAGAAGATTTTTATAACAAGCCGGAAAATATTTTTGTTGCGCAGTTTATAGGTTCTCCTACGATGAATATTCTTAAAGGTTCATTAAAAGACGGTAAATTTGTCGGCACAAATGGAATAATTAAGATCACTCCTAACGACGAGGACATGAAAAAATTAGCTGGTTATGAAGGTAAAGAAGTTTCAGTAGGAATTCGTTCCGAAAGATTTGAAAGTGGTGGCCACATAGGAGACAGCTTTGAATGTAACGTTGAAGTTGTTGAGATGTTAGGAAAGGAAAAAATTCTTTACTCTAAACTGGACGACGGCACAGAACTTGTGATTTCAACACCAGGACACTATCATTATGAAAATGGCGAACGACATTCTTTCGGATTTGATATAGATGCTCTTCACTTTTTCGATACAGCTACAGGAGAAAGAATCAACTAGTTGTTCCCAAAGGCTAGATAAAGGTATATAATTTATCATAGAAGATTGTGTATTGGTACGTGATAGGGAGTGATCAAATTGAATAAAAAAGTAGTTACTATCAACGACGTTGCAAAAAAGGCTGGGGTATCACCGTCCACCGTTTCAAGGGTTATATCTAAAAACCCTAAAATTAGTGCGCCGACAAGAGAAAAAGTGCTTAGGCACATGGAAGAGATGGGATATCATCCCAACGCTATAGCCCGTTCGCTAGCTAGCAAAAAATCAGGGGCTATTGGCGTTATTATGCCTACAACTTCTCAGGATTTGTTTTTAAATCCTTTCTTTCCTGAAGCTTTAAGAGGAATTGTAAGAGGAGCTTCAAATAGTGGTTATGATTTGCTGCTTTCTACAAATTCTGATAAAGACGAAGAAATTGAAGTAATTAAGCATTTTATACTGGGCTCAAAAGTGGACGGGATAATCCTAATGTCAAGTAAAGTAAATGACGAATGTGTTAATTATCTTAGCTCTCTTGATTTCCCCTTTTCGCTTATTGGTTCTCCTGATGGGTTAGAAGGACAAATAAATCATGTGGATAATGATAATTTTATGGCTGCTTATGAAGTGACAACCTACCTGAGTATGAAAGGCAAAAAGAAAATTGCTATGATAGTGGGTGACGAGAAGCTAATTGTAACTAAAAAACGTGTGGAAGGTTATAAAAGAGCGCTTTTAGAAAGTAATATAAACTTCGACGAAAATCTGCTATATACAGGTAGCTTTGATGAACAAACTGGTTATGAGTATGGTAGTATTATCGCTGAGATGGAAGATAAACCAGATGCAGTAATCGTAGCTGATGATTTAGTGGCTTATGGAGCAGTTAAAGTCTTTGAAAGCCTAGATGTGAGCATACCAGAAGATATTGCAGTGGCAAGCTTTAACAATAGTATTCTTTCTAGATACGCAGCTACCCCCATCACCTCCGTAGATATAAACGCCGTTAAGCTGGGCGAAGAATCGATGAAATTAGTGGTGCAAGCTATGGAGAAAGAGGTGCGTGGACAAAAGATTATAACCCCCTATACGATACACAAACGAAAATCAACAGAAGGCTAACTATCCCCCTTATATAGGCAACAGGTCCACTGGACTTGTTGCTTTTTTTCTAGCACAAAAAAATCAGTGTGTTATAATTATTTTGGTGGATACTTAACTTTATTTTGGAGAGGAGAAGAAAAATGGACAGCTCCGTTTTACAGATAGTTATAGGTTTATTAATAATATTTTTGGCGGCTGCCACACAAGGAATCGCCAGCTTTGGTTTTTCTATTATATCCCTTCCGCTTTTGGGGGTTTTTCTTCCACTTCAAGTGGTTGTTCCGATGTTGATTATATATAGCCTAGTGCTTAACTCAATGATTTTGCAAAACCTTAAAGAGCACATAGATTTTAAGCGAATATGGATTTTGGTTGTAGCTGGTGTAATAGGGACCCCTTTTGGTGTTTATCTACTTAAGGTTGTTGATGAGAACACCCTAAAAATAGCTATCGGGGTGATCCTTACAATTTCAGCTGTGCTAAACTTTTATGGAATAAAGGTTAAGGTAAAAAGAGAAAAACTCACTCAGATACCAGTTGGCTTAATAAGTGGGTTGTTTAATGGCAGTGCTTCAATTGGCGGCCCACCGATAATAATTTTTTTGACAAACCAAGGGGTAAAAAAACAAATCTTTAGGGCAAACCTAACTCTTTATTTTTGGCTAATCAACATAGTGACTATACCAACCTACGTTGTTGGCGGCTTGATTACAACGGAAGTAATTCAATATACTCTATTTTTGCTACCTGGTCTCTTACTAGGGACCATGGTTGGAATTAACTTGGGGAACAAAGTTGACGAAAATTTATTCGCCAAGCTGACTTTAGTTATGGTGATGGGAATGGGTTTGTTTCTTATTAAATTTTAAAGGGGGAAATAAAGTTGGCTCTTAAAATATTTTTAACAGGAGATAATCATATCGGCTTAAAGTTTAATAGTTATCCTGAGCATGTGCGCTCAAGCTTGGTCAAGGCAAGAGTCGATAATCTACAAGGGTTGGTCGAAAAAGCAAATTCTAAAGGCTGCGACTTGTTTGCCGTGGCAGGAGACCTTTTTGACAAAGTTAAAATCACAAAACGAGATAAGGAAAAAGTTGCTAAAGTATTAGAACAGTTTTCTGGAACTGTTGTGGTACTTCCAGGGAACCATGATTACCATGATGATGTGGTGGATTTATGGCAGGACTTTAAAGGTTATGCTGGAGAAAATACAATAGTGCTAAACACATATAAACCATACAACTTAACTAGTAATGACATTGATGTGACCTTATATCCTGCATATTGTAGTAAAAAACACTCATCAAACAATGCTCTTAAGTGGATTAAAGAGCTACAAAACCTAGAACCAACAAGATGGAATATAGGCATTGCTCACGGCGCGCTTGAAGGCCTATCACCAGATATTGAACAAAAATATTACAACATGAATGAAAAAGAACTAGATGATATAGGACTAGATTTATGGCTGTTAGGTCATACTCATATTCCTTATCCATTAGAACAGAAGGTAAGCAATCGTAGAATATTTAACTCTGGTACTTCAGAACCGGATGGGCTGGATTGCAACCACGCTGGCAACGCTTGGATAATAACAATAAGTGAGTCGAAAGAAATTTCTGCTGATAGGGTCAAGACGGGTATCTATCGTTTTTATGATATCGACTATAAGTTGGAAAGTGAAGAAAGTCTAAGTAAGCTTATTGAAGATTTGGATATGGAAAAACCCGACAAAAAAATCATCAGGCTTACGCTAAATGGTAGAGTCAAAAGGGAGACTTTAGATCAAATACAGCTTTGCTTAAAAAATCTTAGAGAAAAGTTTGGTTATCTAGAGGTAAGAGCTGAAAACTTAAAATTACAGATAACTAAAGAAGATATTGAGCAGCAATATACCAAGGGATCGTTTCCATACCAAGTACTTAACCAGCTATTAGAAACTGATAACGATGCCCTGCAGTTAGCATATGAACTGATGGAGGGGTGTCAAAATGAAAATTAAAAAGTACAGCTGCACCCAATTTGGTGGCTTAAGAGATATCGATATATATTTAAAAGATGGTTTAAATGTGATAGTTGGCCTAAATGAGGCGGGTAAAAGTACGGTGGTAGAAGGAATTTACTCCACTTTGTTTAAAAAGCATAAGTTAAGAAGACAGGGAAGCGATCAAGAATTTACAAATAGGTTTACCCCGCAGCCTAACGGAGATTTTTTTGACGGTAAAGTAGAAATTAAGTTGGAAGATAAATGCTACAGCTTAGAAAAGTCCTGGGGAGCTTCAAGTTATAGTAAGATGACACTAGAAAATAATTTGGTTTTACAAGAGCCTACTTCAATTGAAGCTGAACTAAAAAAGTTACTAAAATTTGGCGAAAAAACCTATGGCAATATAATTTTTTCAAAACAAAAGGACTTAAAAGATGCTATTAGTTTGATTTTAAAAGAGGAAACTACTGGGGATTTGAGTACCATTTTAAGAAGGGTAGTGATGGAACTTGACGGTGTTTCCATAGACAAACTAAAAAAGAGCATAAATGCAGAATATGATGAAATATTCGGAAGGTGGGACATAGAAAGGTGGCAGCCCCAAAACCCAAATAAACGCTTTCAAAAAGGAGTAGGTAAGCTTTTAGAAAAATATTATCAAATAGAAGATTTACAAGAAGAGCTAAACCTTAGCAAAGCGTTGGAAACCGAAATAACTGAAATCAGACAGAAAATACAGCAACTCGAAAGTGAAAAAACAAGGTTAAAAGGGGAAGTAGAAAAGTATAGTAAAATCGAATCCGATATCAGCAAAAGGGCGTTAATTGAGCCTAAGTTAGAACGAAATAAAGAACAAGAAACAAAACTAAAACAAATAATTTTAAAGTGGCCACAGCAAGAAGAAAAACTTAAAAATATAGAAGAGAAGCTAACTCAAATAAAAGCTGATATAACATTAGAAGAAAAACAGCTGCTAGAGTTAAATAAATTAAAAGAGAAAGAGAACCTAGGCCAGATAATAACAAAGGTTAAGGGTAATAAAAATAAACTACAAGAATTAAAAGAAAAATTAGAAGAAATTCCAGCTATAACTTACGAGGATGTTGGGCTGTTAGAAAGCCTTTTAAGTAAAATTCAAACATGCCAAACTGCAATAAAAGCTGGCAAAATGCAGGGGAAAATAATAAGTAGCCAAGAGCCAATTAAAGTAACCAAGGACTTAGAAGAGGAAAAAGAGCTTAAGCCTTCACAGGGGTTTGTTGCAGAAGGATATTTAAAGATATCAGTAGGTGATTGTGCGACAATAGAAATTCAGTCTGGAGAATTTAATTTCCAAAAGCTCAAAAGTGAAATCAGTGATTCTAGTAAGGAGCTAACACAAAAACTAGAAAGTCTTAACATCTGTTCTGTAGAAGAAGGTAAGTTAAATTTAGAAAGAATACAGCAGTTAGTAAAACAAAAAGAGAATGTGGAAAATGAAATAAACCTATTATTAGCTGAAAAAAGTTATGATGAAATCAAGCAAAGGTTTGAAAGTTTAAAGGGAATAAATACCAACAGAAGCGCAGTGGAAATTGAATCTAGTTTAACAGCATTAAGGGATAAGGCAAATCAATTAGCTGCAGAAAAAATAAGCATCAGTGAAAGGTTAGATGAATGGACACAAGAGTATGAAAGTGATGATAAACTATTTGATAAAGTTGCGGAATTGAAAATTGAATTGAAAGCGCTGCAAAGTCAAGTAGAAAACCTTGTGCCTCTACCTGAGAATTTTAAAACCACTGACGAATTTTTAAAACACATAACCGACCTAAGGGCAAATTTAGATGACTGCCATACTCAAATAATGCAACTTAAAGATAAACACTATAGCTTAGAGAAAGATATGCCGGATAGCTCTACTGAGGAAACCACTAACGTTTTAAAAAATACTAATGATGAATTTAAGAGGATAGAAAAGCGAGGAAGAAGCTTAGTTAAGGTTTTAGAGGTAGTAAATGAGCAGCTTAAAAAAATAGACGAAAATTCATTTAAACCACTAGCAGATAGTTTTATTAAGTACTTAAGAGCTATAACACTAGACAATTATAATACAGGACAAATAGATAACTCTTTTAACATAGAAATCCATAAGCAAGGAGTTCCTATGCCTTTAGAACTGCTTTCAGCAGGCACACAGGATTGTGTAGCGCTTGCTCTAAGACTTGCAATCATAGAGGTATTATACGATGGTAACAGTGGCTTTATAGTGTTAGATGACTGTCTAGTTGATCTAGATCCAAATCGAAAAGAAAAAGCAATAGAACTGATTAAACAATTTTCCATAAAAAACCAATTTATCTTTACAACATGTAACCCTCAAACAGGAGAGTTATTGGGAGGAAATAAAATAAACCTTGGGTAAAAATTACCCAAGGTTACTAAATATTACGCCTTAAGGGAAGGGGAGAAAAATGAATACAAATATTAAGTTTTTGTTGATTGCTTTGGGGATAACAGTAATATCGGTGCTATTTACTGGTATGCTGCTTAACGGCACCTTTGAAACTTTTGATAATGTTATAAATGATTTTTTAACCTCAATAAGAACTCCATTTGTTGAACAAATGATGATTGCTATCACAGCTTTAGGCGGGACCAAAGTGAGTTTTATTTTAACTGTAGCAGCTATAGGCACTCTGTTGTATAAAAAAAGGTTTTACTTAAACTTTCTGCTTATAAATGCAATGGGTGGCGGTGTGATCATTACATATATTATCAAAAAAGCTGTAGCCAGAGAACGTATTGCTGAAACAGCGTATATGAATATTTGGGGCTTTTTCACCGACCGTATTTCTTATAGCTATCCTAGTGGACATTCCGTAAAAGCACTGCTGTTTTTTGCGATAATTGCATACTTTATTTATCTGGAAGTAGATGATAAAAAACTTAAGGGTTTAGGAATATTTATTGCTTCATTAACTACCCTACTCATTGGTTTAGGACAGGTTATTCTAGAAAGACATTATATTACCGATGTTATTGGTGGCTTTTTAATCGCTCTAGCATGGGTTGCCCTTTGTATAGCATTTACCGGTCCTTTAATAAGATGGGTTTGGGATAAGTTCTCGCTAAATTTTAAGAGAAGTATTGAAAAATTAGTCAGTTTATGGTAGAAAAAGGAGCTTTTTGATTTGTTTTGAGGCAAAAAACGACAAAAGCCCCCATTTTAGGACATATGTCTAGTTACAATTAGTAAAGTTTTACATTATAATAGTTAAATAAACTAAAAAATTTACTAAGGAGAATTACTATGAGATTTGTGCCAGTTAACTGCGTAAGAGAAGGCATGAAATTAGGCAAAACATTATTAGGCGAAAACGGACAAGTCCTGTTAAGTCAAGGTGTAGTGCTAAAAGGTTATTATATAGAAAAAATAAAACAAATTGGATATAATGGCATTTACATAGAAGATGAAATAACAGACAATATATATGTTACTGGGATTATAAGTGACAGCCTTAAGATTAAAACTGTAAAAAACTTAAAAGAATTTTTTTCAAGTGCCCACCGAGACTCTAACAGCTTAGAGTATGAAAATGTGCAAAAGAGTGTTGAAATGATTGTAGATGAAATTTTAGAAAATAAAAATTTAATGGTAAATATGGTGGATCTAAAAGTATTCGACAATTACACATTTTATCACTCTGTCAATGTAGCTGTTTTATCGATTGTAATCGGGGTTGGACTAGGACTAAGTCGTCAAAAATTATATGAACTGGGTTTAGCCGCTCTACTTCATGACATTGGAAAGGTTTTTATTCCAAAAGAGGTATTAAATAAGGGAGAAAGGTTAAATAAAGAAGAACTGGACATAATCAAACAGCACACCCAAATCGGGTATGATTATTTAAAGAAAAAATATGATGTGCCAGTTTTAGCTTATTTGGGTGCATTACAACATCATGAAAGATATGATGGCGAGGGATATCCAAACAAGCTAGCTAAAGACAAAATTTCTTTGTATGGTAGAATTATATCAGTGTCGGATGTTTATGACGCTTTGACATCAGATAGACCTTACCGCCCTGCACTTTCTCCTTCAGAAGGAATGGAGTACATATTGGGAGGCGGAGGCACTATGTTCGATCCAGAGATTGTAGAGATTTTTTCAAAAAAAGTGGCACCCTACCCAGCAGGTACCAAGGTGAGGTTGAGTAACGGATTAACAGCAATGGTAATGCAAAACTTTGAAGATGCCTGTATTAGACCACTTGTTAAAGTGATTGAAAAAGATGATAGTTGGGAATTAGACCTTCGAGACAGGCAATGTTATTCGATCACCATTGAGGATATTGCCAAGACAGGTTAATTAATATGTTAACGGCACGGTGCAGATGGCAGAACCATCAGTACCGTGTTTTTTATTGTTTCTACTTACAAGTTAAAATTAATCTTTCTTTGCCCTACAATATAAGGTAAAATTAAACATATAATATATGTGAGCTGTTAGGGGGACATTAGATGGAAAAAAAGAGAGTTTGGGAGATAGACTTTTTGCGAGCTTTTGCGGTTATACTTATGATAATATATCATTTTGCCTATGACTTATATATGCTGGGACTTTCTGATATTGATTTTCATAATGGCTTTTGGTACTGGTTCCAAAAATTATCCTGGACTTTTATCTTTGTTTCTGGAATAAGTAGTGGATTTAGCAAAAACCCTATAAAAAGAGGAATAAAGGTTTTTGGGTTTGGTGTAGCCCTTACGATAGGTAGCTATATTTTTATTGGAAATCAGTTTATATTATTCGGGGTTTTACATTTGCTGGGTTTTAGCTTAATATGTTCTAGCTTTCTTAGAAGACTGAACAAATGGCTTTTGTTGTTAATTTCCTTTTTTATCATTTCTTTAAATTTCTATGTTTCTGGGCTAAGTACTGATTCATATTGGTTAGTTCCGTTGGGTATTGAAAAAACAGGGTTTAGGCCATTTGATAATTTTCCAATAATTCCTCATATGGGTATTTTTACTTTAGGTTTAGCTACATATAAGTTTTACTACTATAAAAGAATGAGTATTTTTGGATTTAGCTTTGAAAACAAATTTGTATCGTTAATAGGCAGGCACTCTCTGCTAGTGTACTTTATTCACCAGCCAATTATTTTGGGAGCAATGAATATTTATATATTGTTATTTAAATGATAGTGATATTAAGGGGGGTAAATTTTGAAAAAGAAACGGATATGGGAGATAGACTATCTTAGAGTGATAGCTATAGCTCTTATGATTGTTTTTCATATAGTATATGATCTAAATGCCTTTACGGATGTGGAGATAGACTTAACTGGCTTTTGGTACTGGGTGGGTAGAAGTGCAGCGTTAACCTTTATGGTCGTTTCAGGTATTAGCAGTGGTTTTTCTAAAAGGCCCTTTAATAGGGGGCTTGTGGTTTTAGGATATGGTATGATTATAACAGCGGTTACTTATATTTTTATGAGAGAGAGTTTTGTGTTTTTTGGAATTTTACACCTTTTGGGAGTAGGAATGCTTGTTTCACCTCTGCTTCATAAACTCAATAAATGGATATTGTTAGTTCTTTCACTGATAATTATTTATCTTAAGGCCTTTGTGGAATCCATACTTTTGCATACTACGTTATTTGTACCTTTAGGTATCAGAAACTATGGGTTTAGCTCAATTGATTACTACCCGCTTGTCCCTTACCTAGGTGTATTTATGTTAGGAGTTTTTATTTATAAAGTATATTATTATAAGGGAAAAAGTCTATTTAATTTTAGCCTTGAAAATGAGTTTGTTACTTGGACAAGTCAGCAGTCTTTAAAAATATATCTAATCCATCAACCTATAATTTTGGCTATAATTTTTGCATATCAATGTTTGCCTTAAAACACACATAGATTCCATCTCCAGCACTTGGAGGTGGATTTTTTTTGGTGAAATTATAAGAATTAAAGAATCCATTACGTACAAATCTTAGGAATAATCAAAATAATTATTATATATATTGTATCAAGGAGGTGATACCAAGAAAAGTAAAGTGATAAAAATTGTTATTATCAAAAATAATAGTTGGGAGGTTTTAGTTAAGTGAAAGAAAATATTAAAAAACCTACGCTCTTTCAATCCTTAATACCTATTTTCTTCCTCATCGTAGTACTATGGTATAGCATTACTAGGTTAGAAGTGGATCCCCATATACCGCTTTTATTAAGTGCGGCGGTAGCGGCTATAGTGGCGTTACTGATAGGCACTAAATGGGAGACAATTGAAGACGGAATTTACAAAGGTATTATGCTGGCAATGCCTGCAATTGTGATATTAATGATAGTGGGAACTTTAATCGGTAGTTGGATTGCTGGTGGAGTTGTTCCTACAATGATTTACTATGGCCTACAAATTTTATCTCCATCAATATTTTTGGTGGCGGCATGTATTATAACTACTATAGTTGCTATATTTATAGGAAGTTCTTGGTCCACAGCTGCTACAATAGGTATAGCACTAATTGGTATCGGTGAAGGTTTAGACATACCTGCAGCAATGACAGCTGGTGCTGTAGTTTCTGGTGCATATGTAGGAGATAAAATGTCTCCGCTCTCTGACACAACTAACCTAGCATCAGGTACGACAGGAGATGTTAACCTGTTTCAGCATATAAAACATATGTTGTATGTCACTATACCGGCATACGTTATTTCCTTAGTCCTTTTTGGCATTTTAGGTATTCGTTTTGCTGGTGGGGATTTAGACACCAGCCGAATAACAGAAATAACTAGCACCTTGTCAAGTCATTTTACAATAAATCCATTTATGCTTATACCTTTAGTTTTAGTGTTAGTGCTAATTGGGTTTAAGGTAAAACCTATTCCGGCTCTTTTTGGTGGTACTATTATAGGTGGTCTTTTTGCCATTGTATTCCAAGGTGGAGATTTATTTGGCGTGATAGATGCTATGCATTACGGTTTTGTAATGGATTCAGGTGTTGAAGTGGTAGATGACTTATTATCAGCTGGTGGATTACATGGTATGATGTGGACCATTTCGTTAATTTTTGTAGCTCTTTCGCTAGGTGGAATTTTAGAGAAAGCAAGATTTTTGGAGGTGATTTTAGAAAATATCTTAAAGATTGCAAAATCTGTTGCATCGCTGTCAATTATCACACATTTTACAGCATTATTTGTCAATGTTGTAACTGCTGACCAGTATCTGGCAATTGTGCTAACAGCTAGAATGTATCGCGACGCATACAAACAAAAGGGATCTCATCCTAAAAACCTTTCTAGAGCAGTGGAATCATCAGCTACTGTCACCTCCCCTTTAATACCGTGGAAT
Source organism: Proteinivorax hydrogeniformans (assembly GCF_040515995.1). GTDB lineage: Bacteria > Bacillota > Proteinivoracia > Proteinivoracales > Proteinivoracaceae > Proteinivorax > Proteinivorax hydrogeniformans. The sequence goes on from NZ_CP159485.1 coordinate 761,265, forward strand.
ACATGCGGAGCTTATATGTACGGAGCATTAGGTGTTAATCCATTTGCGTTTTTACCTTACGCCTTTTTTAATATTTTAGCATTTGTTATTTCCATGATTTATGGCATAACAGGATTCACTATGGAGAAATGGAAAGGTCAACCTCCTGCAAACTAAATAACAAAAATAAAGGAAAATGAATCCCTGTATAGGCAGGGGTCCATTTTTCTTTATTTTTGTTTACTTTTCAAAAGTTTACCTAGGAAAAAAATCATTATTAGCAAAGTTATGGTCATTGAATAATTTCCTTGTACGATGTATGTAATAACACAAATACAAAGTATAACAATTAACAAATATAAAGTTATGTGCATATAACCACTTCCTTTCTTTTAAGTTTTCCAAAATATTATGTTAAAATAAAACTATAAAGTAATGGCTGCAAAAAAACTATGGTCGGATAAAATCAAAAAACTGGGGGTGGGCGTTAATGAAAGAAGTGAACTACATAGAAGAATCTCATGACCGTTGTGCTGACTTTGGCTTATCTAAGGAAATAAGACATAGTAAAAAGATTTTAAAAGGTGATAACTTGTATAAAAAGCTGGAAAGCAAAAAAAGTTTTATCAAACTATCTCAACCCTTTATATCTAAGTTATACGACTTTGTAAAAGGGTCTAATTTTTTCACCATACTAACTGATGAAAATGGGTGCATACTTAACGTTGCAGGAGATGAAAAGATTTTATCAGAAGCATTTTCCCTAAAAATAACTCCAGGGGCTTATATGGACGAAGAAAATATTGGCACTAATGCAATTAGCCTAGCTCTTACTGAAAAAAAACCGATACAACTATCTGGAGAAGCTCATTTTATATCAGCCTACCACCGTTGGACATGCTCTGCAGCTCCTATAAAAAATTCAAAAGGTCAGATTATAGGTGTTCTTAATTTAACGGGATATAGTGATTTGCTACACCCTCATACACTAGGAATGGTTGCAGCAGCTGCAAATGCCATAGAGAAAATACTTGAAGTCAAAAGTTCAAATGCTAAACTAAAGAACATGAAGATATTTTTAGATACAATGTTAGACTCAATTCCATCAGGTATAATAACATCTGACCTTCAAGGAAACATTAAAACACTAAATAAGTATGCTACAGAGTTGTTCGGTTATGACTATTTAGAAATGCAGAAAATGAATGTATCAGACCTTTTTGGTGACTGGGATAAAGTAATAAAAAGTGTTAAAGGCAAGGAAAGTTTTCTTGATGAAGATGTTTATGTAAATGCAAGGCGGAATCTTTTACAGCTTAATTTAAGTGTTCACCCAATATTAGATCATAAGCAGCAATTAAAAGATGTTGTTTATGTTTTTAATGAAGTTAAAAAGGTAAGAAAACTAGCAAACAAAATTATGGGAAGACAGGCTATATATACCTTTGATAAAATAATTGGAACCAACAGAACGTTTATCGAAACAATTGAGTTCGCAAAAAAAATTGCTGACAGCAGATCTACAATACTTCTTATGGGTGAAAGTGGTACAGGTAAAGAGGTTTTTGCCCAGTCCATCCATAACTACAGCGACAGAAGCAAAGAATCCTTTGTTGCTATAAACTGTGGCGCTATACCCAAAAACTTAATTGAATCAGAACTATTTGGCTATGAAGAAGGTGCCTTTACTGGTGCTAAGCGCAGTGGACACCCCGGCAAGTTTGAAATAGCAGATGGCGGCACCATTTTCTTAGATGAAATTGGAGAAATGCCGCTGGACATGCAAACTAGGCTGCTAAGGGTGATAGAGGAAGGAACAGTTAGCAGGGTTGGAAGCACTAAAGAAGTAGTGGTAAATGTCAGGATAATCGCAGCTACAAACAAAAATTTATCAGAAGAAGTTAAAAAAGGAAATTTTAGAAAAGACCTCTATTATAGATTAAATGTTCTACCATTAAGATTGACCCCACTACGTGAAAGGAAAGAAGACATACCGTTGTTGATAGACTACTTTATGGGCAAAAAATCCAAAAAGCTTAACAAAAAGAAATTAGAAATATCTTCAGATAATATGAAAAAGCTTTTAAGCTATAATTGGCCGGGAAATATCAGAGAGTTAGAAAACTTTGTTGAGCTAATCTTAAATACTGAAAAAATACCTGATTTTACTAGCATAGACAACACAAAGATAGAAAGCACCACATTATTGCAAGGGGCTAAAGAGGAACGCACTTTAGAGGAAATGGAAAAATTACATATCATAAAAACACTGAAAAGATATCAAGGTAACATAACTAATAGTGCAAAAAGTTTGGGGATAGGTAGGAATACACTGTATAGAAAAATAAACAAACACGGCATAGACTGTTCCAATTTCGAACGGCGTTCTACTTTGGAACAACGCTAGGGAGTTCTTATGTTCCGATATTGAACAGTGATTTGATATGTCAGTTAGCAAATGAGGCATCTTGTATGTTAAACACATGCAAGATGCCTTTTTGTAGCATACATAGCTCAGTTAATTAGTTAGACTTATTATTGGTATGTTTTTTGCTATTTTAAATATATATAAATATCAATACAAAAAGGGGGAAGCTTAATGTACGGTTACAACGGTAAGATTTTGAGAGTGAATCTAAAGGAAAAAAGTTTTAAGGTTGAAGACTTAAACTTAGATATGGCTAAAAAGTATATAGGTGGAAGAGGTTTAGGAACAAAAATATTAACTGATGAAGTAGATGCAAACGTAGAGCCTTTAAGTTCTGAGAATAAGTTCATTGTAGTTGCCGGACCTTTAACAGGAACTCCGACGCCGACAGGAGGAAGGTACATGGTAGTTACCAAGTCACCTCTTTCTGGCACAGTGGCAAGCTCTAACTCGGGAGGATACTGGGGTGCAGAACTAAAGGCAGCTGGTTACGATGTAATTATAGTTGAAGAAAAGGCAGAGAGTCCTGTTTACATTAACATTGATGATGATTCTATAGAAATAAAGGACGCAGACTTTTTATGGGGCAAAACCGTCTCCGAAACAACTAAGGCTCTAGAGCAGATTTATCCCGAAAAAACAAAAGTTTTGACTATAGGTCCTGGTGGAGAAAATCTCTCTAAAATGGCTGCTGTTATGAATGACATAGATAGAGCAGCTGGTAGGTCTGGGGTAGGTGCTGTTATGGGTTCTAAAAATCTAAAAGCCATAACTGTTAAAGGTACTGGTAAAGTAAAGATTCATGATGAAGCAAAGCTTAAGGAAGTTTTTCCTAAAGCTGTTAAGAAAATTAGAGAAAACGGAGTCACAGGCGAAGGATTACCGACATTTGGTACCGCAGTATTAGTAAATATCATAAATGAAAATGGAGCTTTCCCAACTGACAATTTCCAAAAGGCCTTTTTTGATAAAGCAGAGGATATAAGTGGTGAAACACTAGCTGATAAATATTTGGTTAAAAAGACAGCATGCTACAGATGCCCTATAGCTTGTGGTAGGCATTGTAAAGTTGGAGACTTAGAAGCTGGTGGGCCGGAATATGAAACTATTTGGGCCTTTGGGGCGGACTGTGGAGTGTCCGATCTAGAAGCTGTTATAAAGGCCAACTACTGGTGTAATGAAATGGGTATAGATACAATCTCTGTAGGAGCTACCATTGCTGCAGCTATGGAACTTTATCAAAAAGGATATATCAAAGATGAAGAAGTTGATGGTACACCCTTAGAGTTTGGAAATAGCGAAGCTGTAATTGAGTGGACCAAAAAAATCGGTAGAGCAGATGGATTAGGTGCTAAGATGGCAGAAGGATCCCATAGGTTAGCAAAATCATATGGCGCTGAAGATCTGTCTATGAGCGTTAAGAAGTTAGAACTTCCTGCTTATGACCCTAGAGCTATCCAGGGGCAAGGACTCCAGTATGCTACCTCAAATCGAGGGGGCTGCCACGTAAGGGGGTACTTAATTTCCCCAGAAATTTTAGGCCTGCCAGAAAAACTAGACAAGTTTTCGCTAGAAGGTAAAGCTCAGTGGGCAAAAATCTTCCAGGACTTAACTGCCAGTATTGACTCTTTAGGACTATGCTTATTCACCTCTTTTGCTCTAGGTCCTGAAGATTATGCAGACCTTTATAACGCAGTTTGTGGAACCGATCATACAGCTGAAACTATTTTAGAGGCTGGAGATAGAATTTGGAATATAGAAAAACTATTTAACCTAGAAGCTGGTATAGATAAAAAACAAGATAAGCTGCCAAAGAGGCTTTTAGAAGAGCCAATTCCAGATGGTCCTTCAAAAGGATGGACCCATAAGCTAGATGAGCTACTTCCTGAATACTATGAAGTTAGAGGTTGGGATAAAGAAGGAGTTCCTACTAAAGATAAGCTAAAACAACTAGATATTTAACATTTAAACTTATGCTACAAAAAAGGACTTCCTTTTGGGAGGTCCTTTTTGCTAAATAGCTTATAAGAATATATTAGCGCTATAATATGGTGCTTCACCATCAAGTTATAATTGTGTTTGGGCAAGAAAATTAGTAGTTTGTCCAAGGAGGTGGAAAGTGTGAAGATAGAAGTTAGACTTTTTGCTACACTGAGAGAAGGGCGTTGGAAAAAGAACACTATGACCTTCTCTAATGGCAGCGTTACACCGACAGTAATAGCAGAAGAATTAAAAATTGATAAGAGCGATATAGCGATACTTTTAGTTAATGGAAGAGATGGCACACTAGATACTGAGCTATCTAATGGAGATGTTGTATCTATTTTTCCACCGGTGGGGGGAGGATAAGATGCAAAGATATGTTAAAAACATGAATATGCTTTCAATAGAAGAGAACAAAAAGTTAAAAAAGTTTAAGGTATGTGTTGTTGGCTGTGGTGGCTTAGGAGGATATATTGTAGAAATGCTTGTCAGGTTAGGTATTGGGCATATTACCGTAGTTGACTATGATAAATTCGATGAGACAAACCTAAACCGTCAGCTTTTATCTGATGTAAAGAATTTAGGCAACCTAAAATCTGAAGCAGCTAAACATAGAGCGGAACTTGTCAATCCAGATATCAAAGTAGAAACAGTTAACAAAAGGTTTGATAGCAAAAACGGAGAAAAAATCCTTAAAGAACATGATGTTGTGATTGATGCATTAGACAACATTGAAACTAGGCTTTTACTGCAAGAAATAGCCAAAGAACTTCAAATACCTTTAGTACATGGAGCTATAGCTGGGTGGTATGGTCAAGTTACAACCATCCTACCAGGAGATGACACCTTAAATAGAATTTACGATAAGTCACAAAACAAAGGAGTTGAAGAAGATTTGGGAAATCCATCATTTACTCCAGCCTTAGTGGCTTCGATTCAGGTAAGCGAAACTTTAAAACTTCTAATAACAAGAGGGGACTTATTAAGAAAGAAGTTATTAAATATCAACACATTTGACCAAGAGTATGACGTAATACAATTAAGTTAATGAAAGTGGCTGTCTCTTTAGGAAATAATATTCCTGTTTTGAGACAGCCTTTTACACGTCTTAAAGTCAAAATTAGAGGGTTAAAACACTTTTGGGAGAAATTTAAATTAAACCGAATAAATTAAAAAAAAATGCAATTTTACTTTAAAGGCTATACAACAGAGGAGATATCAAAGATTTTAGGGAAAAAACAAAATACAATATCATCGTGGTTGCATAGAGCTAGAAAGAAGCTCAAAGTGGAGCTTCAGGGGGGTGGCACTGATGCAACAGCATCCTTATACTAAATATATGGAAAAGATAAAAGCATCGGATAAATTTAAAAAAGAAACCCAAAAAAATGATTAAAGTTAATCGCCGCAAAGATAAGGTTTTGCGTAATATTTTAACAAGGGTTGCAATGTTAATTGTTTTTATTATAATTTTGGGTATTTTACTATATAAAATAGGAAGTAATGAAGTTGAAAATATGAAACGAGTCCCACCACTTTAAGAGATACAAATATACAAATTACCCAAGAAAAATCTAAGTACGAGATTAGTGTCATATTAGAAAAAGGAGGAGGAAAATGGTAAAAAGGAATTTTGTTTTTCTTATTGTAGGGCTTATTATGATTTTTAGTGTTGGGTGTTCAAATGACGTAGTAAAAGAAGACCTAGAAGACTATCTTTATAAGTACAGAACTTTTCTGAACGACAATCAGCAAGCCTTTGATGCATACGGTGACGCTTGGGAAGATTATAATTAAGGAAAGTTAAGTAATGAGGAGTTTGCTAAGATAATAGAACACGAAGTGTTATCCTTATCAGAGCAGATGCTATCGGATTAAAAAGATATAACACCTAAGATAGATGAGGTAAAAGAACTTCATAACCACTATGTAAATGGACAGAGTCTGTTCAAAGAAATGCAAATTTCTATGACAGATCCTAAAAACTTAGATGATTTTGCAAAGATTAACACGTTATATTATGAGTCAAGCGAAGCTATGCAAGATTTTGCTGACGGTATTGAGGAATTAGCATCTGAGCACAATGTTGATATAATAAGATAATACTTAAAAAGCAAAAGGGCCGGGCAATCACTGCTCGACCCTTTTGCTTTTTATATTACAAACTCTTTATATTTTTCTAAGTCAGCTTTAGTACACTCAACCTTTAACTTTGTACCTTCTTTTTCGTAGCCTGTATCTAAGACATTAGCTTTTTCATTAAAGTACGATACTACATCACCTCTATCAAATGGAACTAGCAGCTCACACTTTACTTGGTCAGCAAATATTTTAGAATTTATAAGCTGTACCAGCTCTTCTAGGCCTAACCTTTCTTTAGCTGAAAAATATACCTTATTTCCGTTTAATTTGGGAATCTCTAAATCTGTAAGGTCGCATTTATTGTAAGCATAAACTACAGGTATATCTTTAACACCTATATCCCTTAGTGTGCTATTAGTAACTTCAATTTGTCGCTCATAGTTTGGATTTGAATAGTCCACCACGTGAACTAAAAGGTCAGACTCAGTAACTTCTTCTAAAGTTGAACGAAATGCTTTTACAAGATGGTGAGGTAGGTCGCTTACAAACCCCACGGTGTCAGTTAATAGGAAAGATTTGTTATCAAACAGGGTAATGCTTCTAACAGAGGTGCGCAATGTTGCAAAGAGCATATCTTCTTCATACACCGACTTCTCAGCCTCAGGGTTATACGTTTCTAGCAAGGAATTCATAACAGTGGATTTTCCAGCATTGGTGTATCCCACCAAAGAAATAACCGGAACATTAGATTTTTGTCTTTGCTTTCGCTGTGTTTGTCTTCTAGCAACCAAATCTTTTAGTTGTTTGTTTAGCTCAGAGATTTGCTTTTGTATTTTACGCCTATCAAGCTCAAGTTTTGTTTCCCCAGCACCTCTCATTATAGTTCCTGTACCACCTCGTTGTTGCTCCAATGAAAGCTCAGAGTTCCTTAGCCGTGGCAGCATGTACTGAAGTTGTGCTATTTCTACCTGAAGCTTTGCCTCCTTTGTTTTTGCCCTCTGATAAAAAATATCCAAAATAAGACTAGTTCTATCCATAATTGTGGAGTTTAAGCCTTCTTCTAGATTTCTAATCTGTGAAGGAGAAAGCTCGTTATTAAATATAACAAGGTCAGCTTCCTCCTGCTGCACTGTCTGATATATATCCTTAACTTTTCCTTTTCCCACATAGTGGGATGCATTTATATGATCTAAGTTTTGAATTACTTCTCCCATAACGACAATACCACAAGCATCTGCTAAATTAGCTAACTCCTCCATGGAATATTGGAAATTTGGGTTATTTTTCAGGTTTACTCCCACCAGTATTGCTTTTTTTGTTTGTTCCATTATTTGTCCCCTCCATTTATTTTGATACGAAAATGGGCCTAAAGATAACTACAAAAGCTTATATTTGCCCCTTAAAAAAAGACGCAAAAAAGAGGTAGTTTACCCTACCTCCCCAGCATTTTATCCTATAAAGGGTTTCATTAAAAAAAGGCAGACCAATCCCGTTAGCTCTTAAAAAGAGCTCATGTTATTAAGTTTAACTGCTTAAAAAACGTAAACGGATTCTTCCGATACGGAAGAAAGCTACCTTGATCATCAATGAAACCTCCCAACATTTAGAATCTTAAGGATATTATAGCATAACATAACAAAAATTCCAACAAACTCTGATAATTAACTGATTGAGGTCTATCAGAGTTGAAGAAAGTTGAGATTTTTTCCTCTTTTATTTTGTTTAAAAAAGTGATAACGTTAATGTATAAGAAATCGGTGATGGAGGGGAAGAAATGGACTTATTTCAGGGGTTAAAAAAATATTTTGGCTATGATGACTTTAGAAGAGGGCAAAGAGAGCTTGTAGAGGGTGTTGTATCGGGAAAAGACGTTTTAGGTATTATGCCTACAGGTGGCGGGAAATCATTATGTTATCAACTGCCGGCTTTGTTGCTAGACGGAATTACTGTAGTTATATCACCTCTTATATCTCTTATGAAAGATCAAGTGGACAGCCTTAATGAAATGGGGATAAAAGCTAGTTACATTAACAGCAGCCTTACTAGAGGTGAATTAAACCAAAGAATTAACGAGATAAAAAATAATCAATATAAAATAATATATGTTGCTCCAGAACGACTAACCAGCGAGGGAAAAGATTTTTTGCAAAAGTTAAATATTTCTCTGGTAGCAATTGATGAGGCCCACTGTATAAGTCAATGGGGGCATGATTTTAGGCCAAGCTATGTCCAAATTCCCAAATTTATAGAAAGCCTAGAAGAAAGACCGGTGGTAGCAGCCTTTACAGCTACCGCCACAGAAAGAGTAGTGGAGGAAATAAAAACCTTAATAAATCTTATAGAGCCTATTTCGATTAATACCGGGTTTGATAGACCTAATTTGTTCTATCAAGTGCTTAAGGTTCCAGACAAGCTAGCTTACACATCAAAGTACCTACAGGAGAATAATGGTGACAGCGGCATTATTTATTGCTCTACCAGAAAAACTGTGGAATCTTTGACAAAAAAGCTAAAGGAAAAAGGTATAGACGCAGCGGACTATCACGGTGGTATGAATTCCGATATAAGAAAGCAGCACCAAGAGGATTTTATCTTTGGCCGGACCCAAATCATTGTTGCCACCAACGCTTTTGGTATGGGAATAGACAAGCCGGACGTTAGATTTGTCATCCATTACAACATGCCTCAAAATATGGAATCTTACTACCAAGAAGCAGGAAGGGCGGGGCGTGACGGTGAGGATAGTCAGTGTATTTTGTTATACTCACCAGATGATATAGTAAAGCAAAAAATTCTAGTGGAAAATGGCACTCGCTCACCTAAGCGTCAAAAAATTTTATATCAAAACCTACAATATTTAATAGACTACTGTCACACTAACGAATGTTTAAGAAATGAAATACTATCTTATTTTGGCGAAAGGATAGTGGACAAGTCCTGTAGTAGTTGTGGCAACTGCTTAAGTGAATCGGAAATGATAGACATAACTGTTGAGGCGCAAAAGATATTGTCCTGTATATATAGAACAGGTCAGCGCTATGGGACTGCAGTTGTTGCTCAGGTGCTTAGAGGGTCAAAAAACAAAAGGATAATAGACTTTGGGTTAGATAGGGTATCCACTTATGGTATTATGAAGGAATATACCGAAAAATCCATTAAAGAAATAGCCTTAACGCTAGCTGCTAAGGACTATATTTATATTACCACCGATAAATTCCCTGTCTTAAAACTTACCCAAAAATGTAAACCACTTTTAAAAGGGCAAGAGAAGATTTTCCATAAAAAAGAACTGGTTTATCAAAAGCCTGCTAGCAAATCAAAAGCTGAGAAACAACAGGATCAAAAAGTGATACAGGATTATGATCAAGAACTAATGGAAATTTTGAGAGAGGTACGCTTAAAAATAAGCCAGCAAAAGGATTTAGCCCCATTTATGATTTTTCATGACAAAACATTAAAGGAAATGGCGGCAGCGTACCCCCAGGATAAAGATGAATTTATAGAACTAAGTGGTGTAGGACTTAAAAAATATGATTCCTACGGGCAGCAGTTTATCGATGCTATTAATGAATATTGCAAAGAAAAAAATATAGATGCTAAAAGGTTAAAGGAAAAAAATATTAAAGTGGAAACAGTAACAACTACACCACAGTCTGAAGATAGGTATGAACAAACATATCAACTATATAAGGAAGGGGTGTCGTTAGATGAAATTTCCCAAAAGCGAGGGTACACAACAGCCACTATTTTAAAGCATCTAAAGAAATGTCAGGAAAACGGAAACTCAGTAAACTGGGATGACTTTTTAGATGACTTAACAAAAGAGAAGCAAATACTAACTGCCATAGAAAAAACAGGCACCGAAAAATTGCGACCTATAAAGCAAGAATTGCCAGAAGAAATAACCTATGATGATATACATGTTGTGATATATAAACATAAGCTATAATTTGTTTAAACAAAGCTTCCTAATTTAAATTTAATTATTAAACTTTGGGGATAACTGATTGGGTCTGCTTTCTACCTGCACTAATACCTAAGATAGTTTTCATATAAAAAGCCTCCCTATTAATGTAGTAGGTTTTAAAAATAACCCAACTAAATGAAGAATAAAAGAGGAATTTTAAATATTTTGTAAAATAACTATATATAGTGAGAAAAATTGGGAGGTGTTTTTTATGAGTGGGCAGGTGGATGAAAAAAGAATTTATTTTGCCGATAAGAGAAAAGTTAACCTGAAAAAGAAAGAAGTGAAAGGCAGAGTCTTAGATATCGGTGGCGGCGGCGCAGGAGTTATCAGTCAGCTGTGGAATGAACAGGTTGTTGCTATTGATACAAGCGAAGGTGAGCTAAAGGAAGCACCTAATAATAAAGCACTAAAAATAGTGATGGATGCTAAAAACCTTAAGTTTTTAGATGATGAGTTTGGCACTGTCACATCCTTCTTTACTATGATGTATATCAAAAATGAAGAGTTCTTGCAGGTTTTTAAGGAAATTTATCGAGTGACAAAGCCTGGGGGAAGGTTCTTATTGTGGGATAGCATTATACCGCCTTATAGTCAGGGGGAAAAAGATGTTTTTGCATTTAATTTAGAGGCCAATTTGCCCCAAGCAGAAATTAAAACAGGCTATGGAATTCTATGGCCCCCTAAGCACCAAGGCATAAACACTTTTATAGACGTTGCAACAGAAGTTGGGTTTAAAGTTTTAGAAAAAACAGAAAGTGAAGGTGTTATTTACCTAGAACTTCAGAAATAGGTCAAAGTAAGAACGTTGGCCGCTGTAAAACGCACGGTTTGAAAACTGCCGTTGTTGCAGATGTTGGTCTAGACTGGTAAAGGGAAAAATCGACTTATATCAAAAAAAGCGTCCCAAATTTAAAATTGGGGCGCTTTTTATTGAAACTACTCTACCCATCTTGGGATTTTTCTACATGCTGGCGGATTTTTTCCTTAAGTTCTTCAGCTTGTTCTTCTGTTATTTTACCTTTGGCTACTTTCTCATCAATCTTATCAAATATTTTTTGCATTTTTTCTTCGTCGATGTCTTCAATATCAAAACCAAAAATCTCAAGAGTCTCTTCTGTGTCTTCCTCTTGCTCTACTTCAGGCTGCTGCTCATTGTTAATAACGCAGGAAGGACAGGCTAAATTTTGACCATGGGCCGGCACGGCATAAGCAAAAACTAAAAGAAAAGCTGTAAATAATACTAAAATCTTTTTCATTGTTACACTTCCTTTCAAAAAAATATGTTGGTTATAGTATGACCATATTTCTTTAGGAAGTTGTATTTTTTGGAGAAAAAATTATAATAGTTGAACAATAGTTGAGCAGTAGTTGAACAATAGTTGAACAATAGTTGAACAATAGTTGAACAGTAGTTGAACAGTAGTTAAGCAATGGTTAAACAATAGCTTCTATAGCAAGCTAAATTTTCCAACTATCAAACTATGTTCTATTAACAATGTTTTATGCTGTCTGTTTTTTATTAAACCTATCACACTCCTGTCACAAAAGGTGTCTATAACACGGGCTCCCTAAAGATGGTTCATATCACATTGATATTCCTTTCTCTTTAGAGACTCAACAAAGTCTTTTTAACAAAGCAGGCTTTTCGCGCTTTGAAGTGATATTCAAAGATGGGGAGCATACAATTACAGTAAGTCGATAATGTCTTAATAATAAGAAAAATGTCAGCTTAGAGACAACTGCATAAATAAAAAAAGTTAGGCTGCTTTTTAGCCTAACTTTTTTTATTTAGCTTAAACTGTATAAAAACAAGGTTTTTGTGCAGTTTAATTCTTTGACAATCAATCTAATTTCAGTTAAATCCTTGACATCAAGTTTTTACTTAATGTATACTTTGAATATCAAACTATTAAACTTACTAAGCTATATATATGAACATTTTTTTAATAAAATACTTTGGAACACAAAGTAAATAGGAGGAAAAAATCATGACTTTAGCTCCTTTAAATATCGGAAAATTACAAGCCAAGCTACCAATAGTACAAGGAGGTATGGGAGTAGGAGTTTCACTTTCAAAATTAGCAGCTGCAGTTGCTAATGAAGGAGGGGTAGGTACAATTTCAGGTGTTCAGATAGGGTTTAACGAGCCAGATTTCGACACCAATAGTGAGGAAGCTAATCTAAGAGCTCTTAAAAAAGAAATATCAAAAGCGAAGCAGATGGCACCAAGTGGTATTATAGCAGTGAACCTTATGGTGGCTTTATCTAACTACGATGATATGGTTAAGGCAGCTGTAGAAGGCGGAGCGGACTTGATTGTTTCAGGAGCAGGACTGCCGAGTCATCTTCCTGAGCTTACAAAAAAACGCTGTAGCATTGCTCCTATAGTGTCTTCAGCTAAAGCTGCTAAGATTATATGTAAATTGTGGGAGTCAAGATATAGTTATTTGCCTGACGCGATAGTTGTTGAGGGGCCAGAAGCTGGTGGGCACTTAGGATTTAAGATGAGTGAGTTAGAAAAGGGAGAACAAAAAGACTTAGAAGAATTAGTTAAAGAAACTTTAAATATTTTAAACGCTTATGAAGAAAAATATCAAAAAAAGATACCAGTTATAGCTGCAGGTGGAATCCATAGCGGTAAAGACATAACAAGGTTTTTAAAAATTGGGGCATCAGGTGTTCAAATGGGCACAAGATTTATAGGTACTAAGGAGTGTGATGCACACCCAGCATATAAAGAAGAGTTAATTCAATGTAAACAAGAAGATATAATTCTTACAAAAAGTCCAGTGGGAATGCCGGGCAGAGCTATTAAAAATCAGTTTATTGCTGAAATTAACAAAGGAAGAAAACAGGTTAAAAAGTGTTATAACTGCTTAAGTAAGTGTGATCCATCATCAACACTTTTTTGCATTTCTAAAGCATTAGTAAATGCTGTCGGTGGTAATACTAAGAAAGGACTTCTTTTTACCGGTAAAAATGGTTATAAAATAAATGAAATAGTACCGGTTAGAAAGCTGATACAAGAACTAACTAAAGAAGTGGGGGAATGAATGTGAGCAAATCAGTATCGGTGTTAAATGAGTTGTTAGTAGAGCTTTTTAATGACATTCTTAGTATAGAGCAAAACGCTATAAAAACTGGAGATTTTAGTGACTTGTCAATTACAGAAATGCATACTATTGAGGCTATAGGCAAGGAAAAGCAAAGAACCATGTCTGAAGTGGCAACGGATTTAAAAATCACCATAGGCACATTAAGTATCGCTATTAACTCTCTAGTGAGGAAAGGGTATGTAGAAAAAGTAAGGTCAGAAAAAGACCGCAGGATTGTATACGTTACTTTGAACAAAAAAGGGAAACTAGCTTTTAGAATCCATGAAAAGTTTCATAACGAAATGGTTCAACAGACTATTTCAGGACTTTCAGAAGAGGAAGAGGAGGTTTTAATAAAAGCCTTAGAAAAGTTAAATAGATTTTTTAAAGAAAGCAATCAGATTGGGGAAAAAGGAGAGTAGTCATGAATGAAGTTCAAGTAGTAGCCACAGGTAGGTATGCACCTAAAAAAGTACTTACAAATGCTGAGCTATCAAAGGTAATAGATACTAATGATGAGTGGATCAAAACAAGAACTGGTATATCTCAAAGAAGAATAGCCCTTGAGGAAAACACCTCTGATCTTGCCACCAAAGCAGCACAAAGAGCTCTTGAAAAGTCAAAAATAAAAGCAGAAGAATTAGACCTAATAATTGTAGCTACAGTTACACCAGATTGCTACACCCCATCAACAGCTTGCATAGTTCAAAAAAACTTAAAAGCTAAAGCTGCCACTGCATTTGATATTAACGCTGCTTGTTCTGGTTTCATATATGCCTTTAACATTGCCTCCCAGTTCATAAAGACAAAAACGGTAAAAAAAGCTTTAATTATTGGAGCAGAGACCCTTTCTAAAATATGTGACTGGAATGATAGAAGTACCTGCGTGCTTTTTGGTGACGGTGCAGGAGCTGCTATTTTATCTTCGTCAAAAGAGCCAGGGCTGCTTTCAATATATGCAGGCTCTAATGGAGAAGGTGAGCATTTGTTAAAGTGCAAAGCAGAAACCTTAGGTGTTAACAATACTGACCTAATTGGTATGGAAAAAAAAGAAGATGGTAGCTTAAACTTTATATCTATGGAAGGTAGGGAGGTTTTTAAATTTGCTGTAAAAGTCATGGATGAAGGTGTCAACAAATTGCTTAAAGATACAAGTTTAAAGATGGAGGAAGTTCAATATATTATTCCCCATCAAGCTAACCTAAGGATGATTGAATATATTTCAAAAAAACTAAAGGTAGGCATGGATAAGTTTTATACAAACATACAGCATTACGGCAACACTTCATCTGCTAGTATTCCCATTGCCTTAGATGAAATGAACGAAAAAGGGCTTTTGAAAAAAGGTGATAATGTTTTAATGGTTGGATTTGGCGGTGGCCTAACCTGGGGTGGTGCCGCAGTTAAATGGAGTATAGAAAAAAATAAGGAGGAATAAATAATGGTATTAGAAAAAATTAAAAAAATTATCGAAGAACAGTTAGATATTGAAGAGGAAATAACTAAAGAGACATCTTTTGAAGATATGGGAGTAGACTCCCTAGATATTTTTCAGTTAGTAGTGGAGCTTGAAGAAACTTTTGAGATTGAAATTGATGATTCTGAGGCAGCCTCTATGAAGACAGTCGGAGATGCTGTAGATTTTGTAGAGAAGAAAACAAAATAACAAAAAACTAGGAGGAATAAATAATGGCGTTTGAAAAAATAAAAGGAATTATCGAAGAACAGTTAGATATTGAAGAGGAAATAACTAAAGAGACATCTTTTGAAGATATGGGAGTAGATTCCCTAGATATTTTTCAGTTAGTAGTAGAACTTGAGGAAGCTTTTGAGATTGAAATTGATGATTCTGAAGCAGCTTCTATGAAGACTGTTGGAGATGCGGTTGAGTTTGTGGAAAAAAAGACAGCTAAGTAGGAGGAAAACTATGAAAAACAACTCTTTTTGCCAAAAAATAGGCATAGATTATCCAATAATTCAGGGGGGGATGGCTTGGGTTGCGGAAAGCACTTTAGCTGCAGCAGTATCAAACGCTGGAGGTTTGGGTGTAATCGCCGCAGGCAACGCTCCTGTAGAGTTTGTTAAAAAGGAAATTACAAAGGCAAAAAAGCTTACAGATAAACCTTTTGGTGTAAACATAATGCTTATTAGCGAAAATGCTGATGAAGTAGCACAATTAGTTTGTGATGAGGGCGTAAAAGTTGTCACAACAGGTGCCGGAAATCCAGGTAAATATATTGGGAAATGGAAAGAGCACGGCATAAAAGTAATTCCTGTTGTGGCATCAGTAGCTTTAGCTAAAAGAATGGAAAGGGTTGGAGTAGATGCCATTATAGCTGAAGGTCATGAAGCAGGGGGGCATGTAGGTGAGCTCACTACAATGGTGCTAGTTCCTCAGGTTGTAGATGCTGTTGATGTACCTGTTATAGCAGCAGGGGGCATTGCTGATAAAAGAGGAGTTGCAGCTTCGTTAATGTTAGGGGCTGAAGGCGTTCAGGTAGGAACTAGGTTTTTAGTTGCGGAAGAATGTGTAATCCATGCTAACTACAAACAGAAAGTAATTAGTGCTAAGGATATATACACAGTTGTTACCGGAAGAAGCACAGGACACCCGGTACGTATATTAAGGAATAAATTAGCTAGGAAATTTGCCAAGCTTGAAAAAGAAAGAGCAGCTCCAGAGGAAATTGAAAAGCTAGGAAGTGGAGCGCTAGCTAAAGCAGTAAAAGAAGGGGATATAGATCAAGGCTCGCTAATGGCAGGTCAGGTAGCAGGTATGGTTTCTAAAGAGGAGACTTGTAAGGATATAATAGAAGATTTAATGGATTTATCAGAGCTTAAAGGAAGGCTGGATTTGTTTTAGGTTTGTGTTTAGGTGAGAAATAGTAAAACCACTTATTAATTACTGTTGGAATAATACTTTATTTATTATAATCCTTCCAAGGCATTGGATGGATCACTAGGCCACACCGACCGGCCTATGAAATCAAAACCTGATTTAAACAAGAAATAAAACCTGATGGGGTCGAATTCAGGATTTATCATTCTACCTCTGGGCTAAGGTATTCCTCTGCTGTTTCTCCACATGCTCGATACCTTTGGCTTATGAGACGACATATCCATGTCTCTGATGTTAATGAAAGAAAGCTCAACGCCAAAGGCTTACTCACAGGGAGAAAAGACGCAGACGAATAATACGCCCTGCTGGCAGAACGATAAACCCTTCATTGGGCAAACAATTTCATTATTTGTTACCCATCTTAGAGGTGATCATACTAGAATCTAAGCACTTCTAAGCAGTCTGGCCATTCGGGTAACTATTAATATATGGCTAACCAAAGAGGTTCCAACCTCCCATTTCCTAGCACTAGTTTGAAGGGGTGATCTCGGTGTCCACCCCTGATCCGGGTAAGGGTTATGATTTTTTTATACCCACCTCCAACCTCTCACCTCACACTACTATAACTAAGGAGTGTCCCATTTATGGATAAAAAAATTGCTTTTTTATTCCCAGGTCAAGGTTCTCAGTTTGTTGGCATGGGAAAGGAGCTTAATGATAACTTTCAAGTATGTAAAGAAGTATATGAAAAGGCAGATGCAGCTTTAGGTTATAGTATTTCTGATATCTGCTTTAACGGTCCCCAAGATAAGTTAGACAATACTGAGTATACTCAGCCGGCGATGTTGGCAACCAGTGTTGCTACATTAAAACTACTTCAAAAAGAGGGGATAAAACCGACTGTTGCAGCTGGGCTTAGTCTCGGTGAATACTCTGCTTTGGTTTGCAGCGGCATGCTGGATTTTGAAGAAGGGGTAAAGCTTATTCAAAAAAGGGGACAGTTTATGCAACAGGCTGTTCCTTCCGGAATTGGTGGCATGGCCGCTGTTATCGGTCTTAATCAACATCAAATAAAAGAAGTCTGCAACGAAGCTTCAATTTTTGGCGTTGTGGAGTCGGCAAACTTTAACTGCCCTGGGCAAATAGTTATTGCTGGGGAAATAGAAGCCCTTAAAAAAGCCTGTGAAATTGCAAAAAACCATGGGGCTTTAAAGGCTATTATGTTAAATGTAAGTGGACCATTTCATAGTTCCATGCTCAAAGAAGCTGCAGAAAATCTTAAAAAGGAACTAGAAAATGTTCAGTTTATAGATAGTGAAATAAACGTAATTACTAATGTAACAGGAGATTATTTAGATAAAGCAGCAGTTAGAGAAATTTTAAAAAAGCAAGTTAAAAGCCCAGTTAAATGGGAACAGAGTATAAATAAAATGCTAGAAGATGGCATAAATACTTTTGTGGAAATAGGCCCAGGTAAAACTCTTAGTGGATTTATAAAAAAAATTAACAGAAGAGCCAGAACGTATAATATTCAAGATCTTAAGTCTTTAGAAAAGGCACTGAACGGATTAACAAAATAATAAAGTTGGAGTGATCTAGCAGTGGAAAATAAAATATTGCAGGGAAAAACTGCACTAGTTACGGGCGGAAGTAGAGGGATCGGAAAGGCAATAGCTGTCAAACTGGCAGAGCTAGGTGCTAACCTTGTCTTAAACTACAGAAGCTCAAGTCAAGCTGTAGAAGAAGTTGTAAAAGAGATAAAAGGTTTGGGAGTAGATGCTATTGTAGTTCAAGGTGATGTTAGTAGCTTTGATCAATCTCAAAAGGTTATCAAAAAAGCAGTTGATGAATTTAACAGTCTAGATATTTTAGTAAACAATGCAGGGATAACTGCTGACGGACTAATCATGAGAATGAAAGAAGAAGATTTTGATAAAGTTTTGCAGGTTAACCTTAAAGGTGCTTTTAACTGCACTAGACACGCTTCCACACAAATGATAAGGCAGAAAAGTGGTAGCATTATAAATATTTCATCTGTGATAGGTATTACAGGAAATGCTGGGCAATCCAACTACGCTGCAGCTAAAGCTGGGATTATAGGACTTACAAAGTCTGTAGCTAAGGAATTGGCTCCTAGAGGAATTACAGTTAACGCCCTAGCCCCTGGTTTTATAGAAACTGATATGACTAAGGTGCTAGGAGAAAAGGTGAAGGGCGAATCTCTTAAAAACATCCCTCTAAAAAGGTTTGGGTCACCAGAGGATATAGCTGAAGCAGCATGCTTTTTAGCATCACAAAAAGCGTCCTATATAACCGGTCAAGTTCTAAATGTAGATGGTGGTATGGTTATATAAGGAAACCAAAAACAAAAGAGGTGTTTGATTTGAAAAATAGAGTTGTAGTTACCGGTCTAGGTGCTGTTACACCATTAGGTAATAACGTTAACGATTATTGGAACAACCTAAAAAAAGGTGAAAGCGGAATTGATTTTATAAAAGCTTTTGACACTGAAGAGTATAAAGTAAAATTAGCAGCTGAAGTAAAAAACTTTGATCCAGAAGTTATCGGTAAAAAGCATGCTAAAAGGATGGATAGATACTGCCAATTTGCAATTGCAGCTGCCGATGAAGCTATAGAAAACTCAGGACTAGATTTAGATAACGTAAATAGGCATAGATTTGGAGTTGTAGTTGGATCAGGTATCGGTGGAATAGGCACAATCGAAAAACAACAACAAAAGCTTTTAGAAAAAGGTCCCAATAGAGTTCATCCACTGTTTATACCTAAAATCATAAGTAATATGGCTGCGGGTAACATTGCTATACGCTTTGAAGCTAAAGGAATTTGCACAAATATCGTAACTGCCTGCGCTACCGGTACAGACTGTATAGGTCAGGCATTTAAAATGATTGAAAATAATGCTGCAGATATAATCATTGCAGGGGGAGCTGAGGCTTCTATAACTCCTCTTTCAATGGCAGGATTCACTTCTTTAACTGCCCTTAGTAAGAGCACAGATCCTAAAAGAGCTTCCATACCCTTTGACAAAGAAAGAAATGGCTTTGTAATGGGTGAAGGTGCGGGAGTAGTAATATTAGAATCCTTAGAGCATGCCCAAAAACGTGGGGCAAAGATACACGGAGAAGTTGTAGGTTACGGCTTTACTTGCGATGCTCATCATATGACATCGCCAGCACCTAAAGGTGAAGGAGCTGCGCGGGCAATGAAGATAGCTTTAGCAGAAGGGAAAATAGAAGCAAAAGAAGTATCATATATAAATGCCCACGGAACAAGCACAGAATACAATGACAAGTTTGAAACACAGGCGATAAAAACTGTTTTTGGTGAAGGAGCTAAGGATGTGATGGTAAGCTCGACAAAATCCGCAACAGGTCACCTTCTCGGTGCAGCAGGTGCTATAGAGGCTATTGCATCGATAAAAGCTTTAGAAAATAGTTTTGTACCTCCAACTTTGGGGTACTCCGTTTTTGATGAAGAATGTGATCTTGACTATGTTCCAAACAAAGGAAGAGAAAAAGAGATGAAATACGCTATGTCTAACTCTTTAGGGTTTGGTGGCCATAACGGTGTAATTCTATTTAAAAAATGGAGTGATTAAAAGATGAATATCAAAGAAATTACAGAGCTTATAAAGGTTATGAATAAATCAAACTTAACGAAATTAGAAATACAGGAAAATGCCGTTTCCATTAAGATGGAAAAGCAAGGGGAAAGGGTTATGGTTAAGGAAGCTCAGGTAGTTGAACCTGAAGAACCTGTCAACACCCAAGAGATTGATAGAGAAGAACCTACTGTAAAAAAGAAAGAACAACCTAAAGTAGAGACTAAAGTTAACGATGAAAATACCGTTACAATAACCTCACCAATCGTTGGAACTTTTTATGAATCGCCAGCGCCAGGAAAACCTCCTTATGTTAAAGTAGGAAGCAAAGTAGCAGTTGGAGATACCCTATGTATCGTTGAAGCCATGAAGATAATGAACGAAATCGACAGTGAGGTTTGTGGTGAAGTAGTGGAAGTAATGGTAAACGACGGGGATATGGTTGAGTTTGGACAAGAGTTATTCAAAATCGCTAAGCGATAGGAGGAAAGTTTAATGACTTCTTTAAATGCACAACAAATCAAAGAGATTATACCCCACAGGTATCCATTTTTGTTGGTGGATAAGATTGTAGAGTTAGAAAAAGGCAAAAAAGCAACAGGGTATAAAAATGTAACGGTAAATGAAGAGTTTTTTAATGGACACTTTCCTGATAATCCCGTTATGCCAGGGGTTCTTATCATTGAGGCCCTAGCTCAAGTTGGGGCAGTTGCCATGTTAAGCACTGAGGAATTTGCCGGTAAAACTGCCTACTTTACTGGTATTAACAAAGCCAAATTTAGGCGGAAGGTAGTCCCTGGCGATGTATTAAAGCTTGAAGCAGAGCTTGTAAAGGCAAGAAGAAATGCTGGTGTTGCCAAAGTGGAGGCTAGCGTCGAAGGTCAAAAGGCAGCAGATGCAGAAATCATGTTTATGATAGGGTGATAACATGTTTAAAAAAATATTAGTTGCAAATCGCGGAGAAATTGCAATTAGAATTATAAGAGCTTGCAGAGAAATGGGAATAGAAACAGTAGCCATTTATTCAACAATAGATAAAGATGCTCTCCATGTTCAAATGGCTGACGAGTCAGTATGCGTAGGGCCACCAAATGATAGCTATACTAATATTACTAGGATTATAAGTGCTACAGTGTTAACAGGAGCTGAAGCTATTCATCCTGGGTTTGGTTTTTTATCTGAAAACAGCCGTTTTGCCCAAATGTGTCAAGAATGTAACATAACATTTATCGGGCCTGATGGTGAAATTATTGATAAAATGGGCAATAAATCTAACGCCAGAAAGCTTATGATGGAAGCTGGTGTGCCTGTTATCCCAGGCTCTAAAGAACCTGTTTTTGACGATGAAAAAGCGGTATCGACTGCAAAAAATATAGGCTATCCTGTTATGATCAAAGCTTCTGCCGGCGGTGGTGGAAGAGGTATACGTATTGTACGGTCTGAAAGCGAGCTTTTAGATGCATTTAACATGGCAAAAAAGGAGGCTAAAGCCGCCTTTGGTGATGACACCATGTATATGGAGAAATTTTTAGAAAAACCTCGCCATGTGGAAATTCAGATTTTAGCTGATCATTATGGAAACACTATTCATTTAGGAGAAAGGGACTGTTCAATACAAAGACGTAATCAAAAAGTACTAGAGGAAGGTCCTTGTCCTATCCTTAATGAAGAGTTAAGAGAAAAAATGGGAGACGCTGCTATAAAAGCAGCTCGATATGTGGGGTATAAAAATGCCGGAACAATTGAATTTTTGCTAGACAGCTATAATAACTTTTATTTTATGGAAATGAACACCAGAATACAGGTAGAACACCCAGTTACTGAATTTATTACAGGCATTGATCTAATAAAAGAGCAGATAAAAATAGCTTCGGGGCAAAAACTTAACATAAAGCAAAAGGATGTCAAATTTAGCGGGCATGCTATTGAATGTAGAATAAACGCAGAAGATCCAAAAAGAAACTTTATGCCAAGCCCAGGGAAGGTAGATGTTTTATTTATACCTGGTGGTCTCGGTGTACGAGTGGATACACTACTTTATGATGGATATATTATACCTCCTTCGTATGATTCAATGATAGCTAAGCTTATAGTACATGGCAAAGATAGGTCAGAAGCAATTAACAAAATGCGAAGGGCTCTAGGAGAATTCTTACTTGACGGTATAAGTACTAATATAGATTTTCAATTTAGCATTATTAACAATGATAAATTCTTGCAAGGTGATTATGACACAGGCTTTGTTTCGGAAAATCTAAATTTATAAAAGCCTTTAATGAGGGTGTAAAGGGAGTTGGTTTAGGTGTTTAAAAGACTTTTTAAAAAGACTAAGTATATAACTGTAAGTCCAGAAAAGCTTGAAGAGTTTAAAGCCAAAGAGCCTCAAGAAGATGTAGAAATAAAAGTTGGAAAAGGAGTTAGTCAAGGGCAAAAGCCAAATATTCCAACAGGAATGTGGCTTAAATGTAATAAATGCGGTCAGGTCATTTATAAAAAAGACCTAGAAGGAAGCTACAAGGTTTGTGGCTTTTGCACTTATCATATAAGGTTATCTGCCCAGGAAAGAATAGAGCAAATCATAGATCAAGGAACCTGGACTGAAATAAACGAAAATATTAAATCACAAAACCCTCTAGACTTTGAAGGTTACCCTGAGAAAATTAAAGGTCTCGAAGAAAAAACAGGATTAGACGAAGCGGTAGTTAGTGGAATAGGTAAAATAAACGATCAAAGCACGGTACTATGTATAATGGATAGCCGCTTTATGATGGGGAGCATGGGCTCTGTAGTTGGTGAAAAGCTTACAAGAGCAGTAGAAAAAGCCATCGAAGAAAACTTGCATCTGGTAGTGTTTACTGCTTCTGGAGGAGCTAGAATGCAGGAAGGGATATTTTCATTGATGCAGATGGCTAAGGTTAGCGCTGCAATCTCAAAACTAAATGAAGCAGGTTTGTTATACATTCCAGTGCTGACAGATCCTACTACAGGCGGAGTAACTGCTAGCTTTGCCATGTTAGGAGACGTTATTTTGTCAGAACCTAGAACTCTTATAGGATTTGCAGGGAAAAGAGTTATAGAGCAAACCATAAAGCAAAAGCTTCCCGAGGGTTTTCAAAGTGCAGAATTCTTATTAGAAAAGGGGTTTGTAGACAAAATAGTCCATCGAGAGGATTTAAAACAAACCTTAGGTGATATTTTGAAAATGCATAACTTCAAAGGTGAGCTAGATAACTTTGCAAAAAATGATAAAAAGCAGATATTACCTGATAAACTAGAAAAGATTGATAGAACTCCTTTTGAGAAGGTTAAGTTAGCTAGAAAGATAGAGCGTCCCACTTCTTTAGACTATATCAATGTTATTTTTGATAACTTTATAGAGTTACATGGAGATAGGTACTTTGGGGATGATAGTTGTGTAGTTGGAGGCTTAGCGTATTTAAACGGCACTCCGGTAACGGTTATAGGTCAACAAAAAGGTAGAGACCTAAAAGAAAATATTAAAAGAAATTTTGGAATGCCAAACCCAGAAGGGTATAGAAAAGCGCTACGGCTTATGAAACAAGCTGAAAAGTTTAATCGCCCAGTTATTTGCTTTGCTGATACGCCTGGTGCTTACTGCGGGATAGGAGCTGAAGAAAGAGGACAGGGAGAGGCAATTGCCCAAAACCTTACTCAGATGGCATCACTTAAAACTCCAATAATCTCTATAGTAATTGGTGAAGGTGGAAGTGGAGGAGCGCTAGCTTTAACGGTTGCTGATGAGATTTATATGTTAGAGAATGCTATATTTTCTGTGCTATCGCCAGAAGGTTTTGCTTCTATATTGTGGAAAAATGCCGGTCGGGCTCAAGAGGCAGCTAATATCATGAAAATTACTGCTCAAGACTTAAAAGACTTTGGAATAATTGAAAAAATCATACCAGAACCTAAGGGTGATGCTAGTCTTTCACCAAAAGAGACAGCAAAATTATTAAAGCAAGGTATTGTAGAAGGACTATCCGAAAAATTAGAAGAAGATATAGATAGGTTGCTAGAAAAGCGCTACAATAAGTTTAGGAAAATAGGTCAGTATATAGAAAGTTAACAGCTACTTGGGTTTAACTATCTATATATGAACATCACCCCCTAACAATGCTTTTTGCCTTTACTCGTTGCATAAATGAGTAATAGTGATATGAAAAGGATAACAAACGTAGCAACTCTTAATGCATAAAGGTAGGTTTTCATATGCTAGGAAAAAAAATAATAAATCTAAAAGCTGTAGATTCCACAAACTCCTACGCTCAAAAGTTAGCCAAACAGAGATACCCTGAAGGAACTGTAGTTTTTGCTGAGAGCCAAACAAAGGGTAGGGGGCGACTAGGTAAAAGCTGGCTTTCTTTAGAAGAAAAGGGTTTATACATGAGCGTTATTTTTAGGCCGCCTTATAAAGCAGCAAAAACTCAGCTTATCACCCCTCTAACAGCGGCAGCTGTTTGCAGTGCCTTAAGAGACTTTAAGTTGGACGCTATGATTAAGTGGCCCAACGATATATATATTTCTGAGAAAAAAGTTTGTGGAATTTTGTCAGAGATATCTCTAAAAGCAAATAAACCCTCGTATGTAATAGTTGGTATCGGCATAAACTTAAATCACAAAAAAGATGACTTTCCCATTGATTTGCAGCATAAATCTACGTCCATTAGAGCAGAAATGGGGTGCCCAATAGACAAGCAGGAAGTAGTTAAAAATTTGTTGTTTTACTTAAATATGTTTTATGAAGAGTTTATAGTTAAAGGGAATATAAACTCTTCAATAAGTGTATGCAATAAGTATTCTTTACTAAAAGGCAAGATAATTAACGTAAAAAACAAAGAACACATCATAACAGGCTTGGCAGGGGAAATAACCTCGAATGGGTCATTGATGATAAAAGATAAGGTTGGAACGGTCAAGGATGTTATAACAGGTGAAGTTATAAAGTTTTAATTTTCTCCTTAAAAATTAATAAAATAGGGCTGTCTCAAGTATCTAAGCGGTATTTGTGACAGCCCTATTTTATTTTTACACAAAACAGTTCAATAATAGTAGCAAACCTGTATAAAACTGTCAAAGATTAAAAATACTAATACGTGAAATCAAAGTATTCCCTATATGAAAGGAGAAACTAATGAGCGAAAAGTTAGTTTTGCAACCCAAAAATGACATGGAAAAAGACTTGCCCAAGGAAAAGTTTGATGAGTTAGAGGCATACATTGACAGTCTTGAAGAAAGTGAAGGGACATTGATTCAGGTGCTGCATAAAGCTCAAAAAATATTTGGTTATCTTCCTAGAGATGTTCAGCTAT
The DNA here is from genome assembly GCF_040515995.1 of Proteinivorax hydrogeniformans. Taxonomy (GTDB): domain Bacteria; phylum Bacillota; class Proteinivoracia; order Proteinivoracales; family Proteinivoracaceae; genus Proteinivorax; species Proteinivorax hydrogeniformans. The sequence goes on from NZ_CP159485.1 coordinate 786,590, forward strand.
TTATATCTAGAAAGATGGATATAACCGGCGCTAGAGTTTATGGAGTTGTGAGCTTTTACAACTACTTTAATGATAAACCACCTGGTGAAGTTACTATTAATGTTTGCACCGGCACAGCCTGTTTTGTAAAAGGAGCTAATGAAATAATAGCATACCTTGAAGAAAAACTAGAGATTGCTGCAGGTCAAACAACAGAAGATGGAAGGTTTACCTTAAACGGTGTGCGCTGTGTGGGGGCTTGTGGTCTCGCCCCTGTAGTGATAATAGGAGAAAAAGTCTATGGGAGGGTAAAGGTAGAAGAACTAGATGATATTTTAGCCAAATATGAAAGGTAGGATAGAAAATGAAAACCCTAAAAGAGCTTCGAGATATAAGAGAAAAAGCTTCAGCTAAACTTAAAGCTAGAAACGCTGCGGATAAAAGCACAATAAAAGTTCAAGTTGGCATGGGAACGTGTGGGATATCTTCCGGAGCAAGAGACACATTTATGGCGATACTAGAAGAAGCCAACAACAAAAACATAGATAACCTTAGCATAACTCAGGTTGGTTGTTTAGGTAACTGCTTTGAGGAGCCAGTGGTTAGGCTAATTTATCCTGGTCAAAAGCCAAAAATTTTTGTAAACGTAGATGTAGAAAAAGCAAAAGAAATAATCGAAGAAATAAAAAGTTAGGTGGGAGGTAATTAACTGTGGAAAAACCAAGGATGCACCTTTTAGTTTGTGGCGGGACTGGCTGTGAATCTCAAGAAAGCGATAAGCTAGCGGGTTTTTTGCAGCACATCATTAAAAGCAAAGGGTATCAAGATGAAGTTTTAGTTATAAAGACAGGATGTTTTGGCTTTTGTGAAAAGGGTCCAATTGTAAAGGTCCTTCCTGATAATGTATTCTATGTTGAAGTGACACCTCTAGACGCAAAGACCATTGTTAAGGAACACGTCATAAAAGGTAGAATAGTTGAAAAGCTCCTTTATTCAGAGCCAGATGAAGAGGAGAAAATAAAGTTTCAAGAAAACATGTCCTTTTATAAAAAACAAGAAAGAATTGCTCTTAGAAACTGTGGTTTAATCGATCCTGAAAACATTGAGGAATATATTGCTTTAGATGGGTATCAAGCTTTGGGAAAAGTTCTAACGGAGATGAAACCAGAAGAAGTAATAGAACTTATTAAAGAAAGTGGTTTAAGAGGAAGAGGTGGAGGAGGCTTCCCCACAGGGTTTAAATGGGAGCTAACCTACCGAAATAAAAACGATAAAAAATATATTATCTGTAACGCTGATGAAGGTGACCCAGGTGCTTTTATGGATAGAAGCATACTAGAAGGAGATCCACATAGTGTTATAGAGGCCATGGCCATAGCTGGGTATGCCATTGGCGCAAGTAAGGGCTATATATATGTTAGGGCAGAATATCCTCTAGCTATCGATAGATTGGTAACAGCTATTAAGCAAGCAAGAGATTATGGCTTGTTAGGCACAAATGTTTTTGAATCTGGGTTTAATTTCGATGTAGATATCAAATATGGTGCAGGGGCTTTTGTTTGTGGAGAAGAAACAGCGCTAGTTAATTCTATAGAGGGCGGAAGGGGTGAACCAAATGCAAAGCCACCTTTCCCGGCTGAAAGCGGACTATATGACAAACCTACTTGCGTTAATAACGTAGAAACCTTTGTAAATATTCCTGCAATAATAGTCAACGGCCCTAAATGGTACAACAAATTTGGAACAGAAAAAAGTAACGGCACCAAAGTTTTTGCTTTAGCTGGCAAAGTTAATAATGTTGGATTAGTTGAGGTCCCCATGGGCATAACTCTTAGAGAGATTATCTTTGACATAGGCGGCGGCATAAAAGGAAACAAAAAATTTAAAGCAGTTCAAACAGGAGGGCCGTCAGGAGGATGCATTCCTGAAAGTCACTTAGACATCTCTATAGATTATGAGAGCCTACAATCCATCGGCTCTATGATGGGCTCTGGTGGGATGATAGTGATGGATGAGGATGACTGTATGGTTGATATTTCAAAGTTTTATTTAGAGTTTAGTGAAGAAGAATCATGTGGAAAGTGCACCCCTTGCCGTATAGGCAATAAACGACTTCATGAGATTTTAAATAAAATAACTGAAGGAAAGGGTACTGAAGAAGATCTAGAAAGATTAACAGATTTAGGTGAGATGGTTAAAGGGAGCTCGTTATGTGGTCTAGGTCAATCATCTCCCAACCCCATTTTAAGCACTTTACAGTTTTTCTATGATGAATATGTAGAGCATGTAAAGCACAAGAACTGCCCAGCAGGAGTATGTAAGCATTTAAAAAAAGGAAAACCCCAAAAAGCTTTACAAAATCAGTAATTGAGGTGGTGTAAAAATGGAAAAAGATAAAGTGACAGTTACTATAAATAATAAAACTGTGACTGTACCTAGGGAATATACAATTCTTAACGCAGCGGTGGAGGCAGGAGTAAAAATTCCGACGTTATGTCATTTAGATCTTCATGATCTAAAAATGGTTAACAGAACAGCTTCTTGTAGGGTTTGCATGGTTGAAGTAGAGGGCAGCCCCAAACTTTCCCCAGCTTGTGCAACCCCCGTTAATGATGGAATGGAAATAATGACAGATACAATGAAAGCGATAACTGCTCGGCGTATGTCCATAGAATTATTGCTCTCAAATCACCCTACCGATTGCCTAGTATGTCAAAAAAATCTACAATGTGAGCTTCAAGCCTTAGCCCACCAGTTGGGAGTTCGTGAAATTAATTATTCCGGTGAAAGGACAACTTATCACTTAGACACTTCAAGCCAAGCAGTTGTGAAAAATCAGGATAAATGTATTTTATGCCGACGGTGTGAGACAGCCTGTAACGCAATTCAGACTTGTGGTATATTATCAGCATTAAACAGAGGATTTGAAACCGTTGTTGGTCCAGCCTTTAACCTGCCTATGGCAGAAACATCTTGCACCTATTGTGGCTCTTGTGTAGCTGTTTGCCCTACTGCCGCATTGACTGAAGTAAACCACATACCCAAAGTTTGGGAGGCACTTAGAAATCCTAAAAAGTATGTAGTTGTCCAAACTGCCCCAGCAATTAGAGTTGCCTTAGGAGAACTATTTGGGATGGAGCCAGGTACGATTGTAACTGGCAAACTTGCCGCAGGGCTGAAAAAGTTAGGGTTTGACAAGGTATTTGATACAGATTTTGGAGCGGACGTAACAATTTTAGAAGAAGCCAGCGAGCTACTAGAACGGATAGATAATAACAAGACCTTACCTATGCTTACAAGTTGCTGCCCCGCTTGGGTTAGCTATATAGAACATCAATTTCCAGATTTAGTTGATATTCCATCTTCCTGTAAGTCACCGCATATCATGGTGGGAACGATAATTAAGAGCTATTTTGCTGAAAAGAATAACATAGACCCTAAGGACATTACAGTAGTTTCAATAATGCCTTGTGTGGCAAAAAAAGCAGAGGCAGCTAGAACAGAGCTCTCCATAGATGATAATAACAATGTAGATATAGTTATTACCACAAGAGAGTTAGCAATGATGTTTAACGAGGCAGGAATAGACTTTGACAAACTTTCAGATGAAGAGTTTGACCATCCACTAGGAGAGACAACAGGAGCATCAGTAATATTTGGCACAACAGGTGGGGTTATCGAAGCAGCAGTTCGCACAGTCCATGAATGGAAAACAGGTGAAGGACTTGAAAAGATTGAATATGAGCAACTTAGAGGAATTGAGGGCTTGCGAGAAGCAGAAGTTAAGGTAGATGGAACAAAGCTCAATATAGGTATCGCTCATGGTCTTGGTAACGCTCGTAAACTTCTAGAAGATATAAGAAATGGCAAATCCAAATATCATGCTATAGAAATCATGGCGTGCCCAGGAGGTTGCATAGGCGGAGGAGGTCAACCATACCACTATGGAAATGACGAAGTGGTTAAAGCAAGGCAGAAAGCGATATATGAAGAAGAGAAAAATAAAGAAGTGAGAAAGTCTCACCTAAACAAAGAAGTATTAAAAATGTATGAAGAATACTTCGAAAAACCCTATAGCGAAAAAGCACATAAACTACTGCATACAAAATACACTCCCAAAGAAAGAATATAATTAATAAGACACACCAAGAGGTAAGGTTAATGTAAAACAAGAGAAACAGGCAGCTATTTACACCTGTTTCTCTTGTTTTTTAGAAGGAGAAACTTTTTATCCAATTTAAAATATATGGTATAATTACAACATACATAATATTGCGTCAAAACTTATGAAGGGAGTGCAAATATTTGAGCCTTATTGGAGACAAATTTAGGGAGGTCATTATTTCAGTCTTACCTGTAGCAATAATTGTGCTAATCTTAAATTTTACCCTTGTTCCTTTAGATACTCCTATGTTATTTAGCTTTTTGCTTGGTTCCGTTTTTATAGTTGCTGGACTTACACTTTTTTTAATAGGTGTTGACATCGGTATTACACCCTTAGGTGGTTTAATAGGTAATTCTTTACTAAAAACTAACAAGTTGTGGGTAATAGTAGCAGCTGGCCTAATTCTTGGATTTTTAATCTCAATTGCAGAACCTAGTCTCTTGGTTTTAGCAAATCAAATTGAATTGGTAACCTCTGGGGAAATTACAAGTGTCACAATCTTGGTAGTAGTTTCATTAGGTTTAGCTGTAATGGTTTCTTTTGGTTTGGTAAGAATTATGTTTAATATACCATTGTTTAAGATTTTAACAGTGCTTTATGCAATAGTGTTTGTGCTAGCTATTTTTACAACACCGGAATTTTTGGCCATCTCCTTTGATGCCTCCGGCGCCACCACTGGGGTTCTGGCAGTGCCGTTTATTCTAGCAATATCTATCGGTATTTCAATTAAGAAAAAAGATAGCAAATCTGGCGAAAAGGATAGTTTTGGGTTGGTTTCTATTGCTTCTGTGGGGGCAATTATTTCAGTTATGCTGTTAAATATTATCACAGCAACTGGTAGTTTAGATCCTGTTCTTGATTTAAATATTCCTGAAACAACTTCAGCTGTAGAACCTTTTTTATCCATGCTAGGTCCAGTTTTAAAAGAAAGCCTCATTTCCCTTCTGCCATTACTTGTGATTTTGTTGATTTTACAGAAAGTTTCCTTTAAACTACATAGAAAGGCTTTTATCAGGATTATTAAAGGTTTTGTTTATGCATTTTTAGGGCTAGTTTTGTTTTTGTTAGGCGTCAATGCTGGGTTTATGGATGTGGGCAGCAGTATAGGCTATACTATTACGAGTATGAATAATAATCTTTATCTAATTATTATGGGGTTTGTTTTAGGTGTGGTAACTATATTGGCAGAACCTGCTGTTTACGTATTGACCAATCAGATAGAAGATGTAACCAGTGGATATGTTAAAAGAAAGGCTGTACTACTGGCGATTTCAATAGGTGTTGGTTTGGCTGTCGCCCTTTCTATGGTTAGAGTAGTTATTTATGACCTTCAATTATGGCATTATCTTTTGCCGGGGTATATACTAGCCGTAGGATTGATGTATGTTGCACCTAAACTCTTTGTTGGAATTGCTTTTGATGCAGGTGGGGTTGCTACTGGGCCAATGATTACAACCTTTATTTTGGCTTTTACACATGGCGCCGCTGATGCAAAAGAAGGTGCAAATATTTTGGTTGATGGATTTGGTATGATAGCTATGGTGGCGCTAGCTCCAATAATTACGTTACAAATCTTAGGCCTTATTTTTAAAATAAAATCCAAAAAAGGAGGGGGCTCAAATAATGGGTAACTTAAAAGCACTGGATCTGATGTGTGTTATTGTTAAAAACGGATTGGGTAGCAAAATTATAAAATGTGCCAAACAAAATAAAATAACAGGAGGAACCATTATCTTAGGCAAAGGAACTATTCAGCGTCCCCTTCTTAAGCTGCTTGAACTAAATGAAGTAAAAAGGGAGATAATTCTAATGGCTTGTGAAAGTTCAAAAGTTAACACAGCCTTAGAAGCTTTAAATAAAAAATTCCAATTTTATAAACCTAATCATGGAATAGCTTTTAGCATCTCTTTAGAGGATGTTTTAGGAGCAAAAAGTATAAAAAGAGATGAAATTAGAGTCGGGGGTGAGCAAGAGTCGATGTATAATCTTATTTTGGTTGTGGTGGATAAAGGAAATGGGGAGCTTGTTGTAGATGCAGCTAATAAGGCCGGATCTAAGGGGGCAACGATTATAAATGCTAGGGGATCTGGCATACATGAAACTAGCAAGATTTTTTCTATGGAGATCGAACCAGAAAAAGAACTTGTTTTGATAGTTAGTGAAAAGGAGCTTGCCGATGGGATAGCTTCATCAATACGCTCAGATCTTAAAATCGATGAGCCTGGTAATGGAATTATTTTTATTCAAGATATTAATAAAGCTTATGGATTGCTTTAGTTGAAAAAACATTATAAAGCATAAAAAGTCCCTGCTAAACGCAAGGGACTTTTCTTATGCAAGTTTTAAAGTTTTTTAAGCTTTGATTACAGCAGAAGTTAAAGGGTCTATCTTAATACTGTCTTTTCCTAGTGAAAACCCTACAGGATTTGAAATGGCTTTTGTGCCAGCTTGTTTTTGGTCAACTAAAACAACTTTGTCAGTTAAATCCACATCCAAAGTAAGCTTACGCTTGTTTTTATCTGCGTTTATAAACACATAATATATTTGCCCATCTGTAGATTTACAGCTGTATGCTATTACTAGGTCAGTTTCGTTTATGTTTGGGCAGGTAATTAAAGAAACATTAGTTTCAATTAAGCTTTTACAACCTAGCCTGAAGGCGTCAGTTGACCTCCTTAAATGAATTAGGCCCGCTGTATACTTTTGAGTGTCGGTGTTTACTGGAAATCTATTTTCATCTGTAACTTTTGACCATCCAAACTTGTTGATTGCATCTGATGACTGGTAGGAATCATGAATAAAGTAAGGGTATTTAAAAGGTCTGTTGTTTTCATCAGTCATGTAAGTGGATTTATATGGGGCCTCATTAGTTTTTGCCCTATATTGTTTGGTGCGTCCATATTCTTGCCCGGCGTGGATAAAAGCTATGCCTTGAGAGGTTAGAAGCATTGTATTACCTACTCGAATACGCTTATGAATTTCCAAATCATTTTTTGGTATATCAGGATCTTTTTTGATGGAGTAGGCGACAACATCATATAATGTTAAATTGTCATGAGCTTCTATATAAGGAACAACATTCCCAGGGCTAGTTGTATTAAAATTATGAGGCTTAGCCTTAATGTTATCAAATATTTTTCGTATATTTCTTGGACCATCTGTTAAAAAACGGGGTGTCCCTTCGTGGCCGAACCCAGATTTAAGTTCATCTCTGAATTCATCGGAGAAGCAGCCAACTGCATTTGTATGCTCCATCCAATCCTGGTCTGCGGGCATTACGTCATCTCCATCGTCACCTACATATGTTCTCCAGCCCTCACCAATCATTAAAATGTTTGGGTTTAACTTTTTAGCTTCGTCATAAGCTATTTGAATGCTTTCTGCATCATGATCTCCCATCATATCAAATCTAAAGCCATCTACTTTAAACTCATCAGTCCAATATAAAATGGAATCCACTAATATTTTACGGGACATTTCATGAGTGGTCCCAAGGCGACCACCGCCAAAGCTTGTTCTAGGTGTCCCATACTTGTCCATGAAATGATAGTAGTTGGGAACCAAATCTTCAAATATCCCAACGTCAGCGGTGTGATTATATACAACATCAAGGATAACTCCCATGTTTCGACTATGTATCTCAGAAATAAGGTGTTTAAGCTCTAAAATCCTTAGTTCTGGATCATTGGGGTCTTCGGAATACATGCCTGTAACAGAAAAATAACTATGAGGGTCGTATCCCCAATTATAATTCGTTCCATAGGATTGATATTGGAGCATTCTTTTATTGTTTTCTAACTCGTTTCTAAAAAAGTAGCTCATGATGGGTAATAACTGAATGTGAGTTACTCCTAGGCTTTTTATATAGTCTAGCTTATCTATAAATGCTTTAAAAGTTCCAAACTGTGACGTGATGTCACTTTCTATAAAAGGGTCAGATGTAAAGTCACGAATATGTACTTCATAGATAATAGCATCTTCTCTTTTTTTAAACCCTAAAATGTTAGCAAAGGAAAGCTCAGGTCCTAGGGTTTTAGGGTCTATTATAGCTGCCTTGCCGTAAGGATAATTTTCACCGGTAGAGTCATGATTCCAAGCTGCCATTGACTTCGCGTAAGGGTCAAGGGTTATTTTTGTTTTGGAGCCATGAGTAATTTTAAAATGATAATAATATCCTCTTAAGTTTGAAAGACCGGTGTTTTCATTATTTAAGGTAATCTTCCACACACCGTTATTTTCAAGCGTCATCTTTAGGTCATTTTTAACCATCTTATTTTGGTCGTGCTTATCATAAAGAATTACTGAGACGTTATCAGCTTTTGGAGACCATACCTTTATAATTGCAGATCCATCTTTGTTTAACTTGGAACCTAACGTTCCACTATAAGTCTTAACCATATCATCACACCCCTAAAATAATTTTGTGCAAACGCTTTCACTAAGGTTCATGTTAGCATAAATGACCAAAAATTTAAACTCTCTAAACGTGTGTTTATTGTAAAAAGATTTCTCTTATATAACTATCTTTTAACATATGACAAGTTAGTTATAAGTTAAAGGGTTTTCAATTGCAGTAACGAATTTATATTATTAAAAGGCAGATGAATTTAGGAGGTGAAAAAACGTGCGAAAAAGCGTAAAAGGGAGTGTGATCAATACCTTACTTTATGCTAGGCGAGACTGGGATAGGCTTATAAACAGCGTTGATGAAGTGGAAATTGGAAAAGTTGGAGTAAGGGGAGAGTGGTCTATTAAAGACCTAATAGCTCATGTAACCTGGTATGAAAAAGAGATGGAAATATTAATTAGAACCAAAAAGCTTGATGGTTCTGCGCTTTGGGAGCTATCCTCAAAAGAAAGAGATGATGTAATCTATCAAAAAAATAAGTTTAAACCTTTAGATGAGCTAAAGAAACATTCCTTAAAAACATTTGCCTACCTTCTAGATGCACTAGAAACTGCCGACGATGCCGATCTATTAGATCCAGGGCAAATTGAAGGGATGCCTAAAGATTGGCAACCCTTAGATATTATCGCCAATAATACATGGATGCATTACACTCATCATGAAAAAGAAATTAGGGAGTTTCTAGATAAAAATAATTGAAGAAATGCCACAGTCAACGACAGTTTTTTTACTTTTTAATGTGAAAACAATTACAATATTTACTTATATTGTAAAAGCAAAAATCCCACAGTGGCGCTTTATGTAAAGATTATATTGACCAGGTAGATAAAAGTTGTTACTATTAATTTGTCTGGATGTGAATTATTTTTCAATCTTATGTTTTTGCTATCTATTTTAGCAAATTCAATTTAAACTAAAGGGAGGTAAAGTAAGGTGTTAAATCAAAAATGTGATGAAAAAAATCAAAATAATAACGAGTTTGTAGACATTTATATCATGGGCAAAAGATACAGCGTCCCAAGTTCCCTTACAATTATGAAGGCCTTTGAATATGCAGGATATACTTTGTTGAGAGGTTGTGGGTGTAGAGCAGGGTTTTGTGGTGCTTGCTCCACTGTCTATCGAATAGGAGGGAACCACGAGTTAAAGGTAGGTTTAGCATGTCAAACTAAGGTAGAAAATGATATGTATCTAACTCAAATACCTTTTTACCCTGCTCACAAGGTTAATTATGAAGTCGATAAACTTCAAGGTGATGGAGATCAGGTTGTTGAGATTTATCCCGAAATTACAAAATGTTTAGGATGTAACGCCTGTTCAAACGTCTGTCCACAAGATATCAAGGTTATGAAATACGTATCCCATGCTATTAGGGGAGAGGTTTCAAAAGCTGCAGATGAGTCGTTTGACTGCTTGCTATGCGGGTTGTGTGCCTCTAAATGCCCAGCAAATATAGTCCAATACAAGGTTGGTCTGCTATGTAGAAGGCTACACGGCAAATATTTAGCTCCTAAAGCTAACCATGTAAAGGATAGAATTAATGAAATTAAAGAAGAGAAATTTGAAAAACAATTAGATGAATTAGTTAATTCAAGCAAAGATGAGTTAGCTAACAAGTACAACAATAGAGATATAGAAAAATAAGGAGGTCAGTAAAATGAGCTATACTTCTCAATTGAGAGAACTAATTAAAAAAGTAGAAAAAACAAGAGAAGAACGACTAGGTCATGATTTTCCTAGAATGACTCCTGAGCAAAAACAGGATGTGTTAAACAACCATCATCCAGATTATATCAAGGATCAATTCCGTGAAGCTAAAATTGGACCCAATAAAGGCGATAGATTCCCTCATGAACTTTGTGATGTGATTGAAGGTTATCCTGCTGTAAAATGGGATGAAGTTGATACTTCAAAAATAGATTATGATGTAGATGTTTTAGTTGTAGGAGGTGGCGGTGCTGGTGCTTCTGCTTCACTTCTTGCCCATGAAGCCGGCGCAAATGTACTACTAACCACCAAACTAAGGTTTGGAGATTCCAACACTGTTATGGCTCAAGGTGGAATACAGGCAGCGGACAAATCAAGCGATTCTCCCGCTACTCATTACCTTGATGTAATTGGTGGGGGACATTATTCAAACGTTCCTGAATTAGTAAGAGCATTGGTGACAGATGCTCCATCTGTTATTGATTGGCTAGAGGACTTAGGAGTTATGTTTGACAAAGAAGATGACGGCTCAATGAAAACACGCCATGGTGGCGGAACCTCTAAAAAGAGAATGCACTCAGCAAGAGATTACACTGGCGCTGAGATTATGCGAGTTCTTAGAGATGAAGTTCTTTGTAGGGATATCAATGTAGTTGAGTTTAGCCCTGTAGTAGAGCTTTTGATGGATAACGAAGGAAAAGCTGCCGGTGCAATTATTTATAACTTTGAGACTGAAGAGTATCAAGTTGTTAGGGCTAAAACTGTTATCATTACTACAGGTGGCTTAGGCCGTTTGCATACTCAGAAATTCCCAACATCAAATCATTATGGGGCAACTGCTGACGGATTAGTGCTGGCTTATAGAGCAGGAGCAAAGCTTGCTTTTATGGACACTGTTCAGTATCATCCAACAGGAGCTTCTTATCCTGAGCAAATCGAAGGTTTTTTAATAACAGAAAAAGTTAGAGGTCTAGGTGCCACTCCTCTTAACATAGATGGTGAGCAGTTTGTATACCACCTAGAAACTAGAGATGTAGAAGCTTCAGCAATAATCCGCGAATGTGCCAAAGGAAAGGGAATAACCACTCCTTCAGGTATGCAAGGTGTGTGGCTAGACTCTCCTATGATTGACAAACTACATGGAGAGGGCACCATCGAAAGAGAGCTGCCGGCAATGGTTAGACAGTTTGCTAGATTCGGGGTGGATATAAAGAAAGATCCTATCTTAGTTTACCCAACTCTTCACTACCAAAACGGTGGCATTCTAATCAACGATAAATGCGAAAGCTCTGTAGAAAATCTGTACGTTGCTGGCGAGGCCTCCGGCGGAACACACGGCAGAAACAGATTAATGGGTAACTCTTTATTAGATATTTTGGTGCTAGGAAGAAGAGCTGGTAAAAATGCAGCTGCTAAAGCCCAAAGTATAGACAACAAAGACGCTAAACTTAACTTAGAACATGCTAAAAAGTTTGTGGAAGAGCTTAAAGAAGAAGGGATAAAAAGAACTAAAACCTCACCAATCTTAATCCCGGATTATACTGATGGGGAATTAAGTTAATTTTGGAGCATTTAGTGAAAGATTAATCATTCACTAAAGTTTACTAGAATTACCTTCCTGAGGTAAAAAGGGCAATAAAAATTTTCGTAACAGGAGTTGGTATTATGTTAGGTTACTATCCGGGGTGTACGGTAAGAGCTCATCAAAATGAAAACTTTGAAAAAGAAGCGCTAGCAATCTTAAAAGTTTTAGGTATTAGCGTTGAAGAACTATCAGAATGGGAGTGCTGTGGCGCAATTTACCCTCTTACCAATGACGAGTATGTTCCTTTGTTGTCCTCTGTTAGAGCCTTAAAGAGAACTGAGGAAGAAAAGAAAGAAGGGCTCTTGACATTATGCAGTGCGTGCTATCACGTTCTAAAGCGTGTAAATCATCGCATGAATAACGATAAAGAAGCAAAACGTAGAGTGGAAAACTATTTAGATGATAAATATGAAGGAACTACAAAAGTCTTACACCTAATTGAAGTGTTAAGAGACCAAGTAGGATATAAGAAGATAAAAGAGCATGTGGCTAGTTCGCTAGAAGGGGAGAAAATAGCTACCTACTATGGATGTCTATTTTTACGCCCGGAAAAAGAAATGGAACTTTTAGATGCTGAAAATCCCGGTGTTATGGAGGAGATTGTTAAAGCCTTAGGCGCCGAACCGGTTATTTATCCTTATAGAACTGATTGCTGTGGAGCCTATCACGCATCTGACAAAGAAGAGGTCAGTAACGGAGCAAGCCTAAAAATAGTGATGTCTGCTAAAAAAGCAGGAGCCACTCAATTAGTTACAGCGTGTCCATTATGCAAGCATAACCTGGAGCATTGTCAAAAAGATTTACAGGATGAACAAAAGCTTCCGGTTCATTTTATAACTGCTCCCATTTACGAAGCATTAGGGGCAGAAAAAAAAGCGGACGAACAGCCTTTGGCTAATTAACATACGAAGGGAGGCATTATCGTGCGATTTCCTACAAAAACAGCCAGCATAAAAGAGCAACAAGAGCTGGCCGATATAATACAAAAGAATGTGAAAGATTGTTATCAATGTCTAAAGTGTAGCGCTGGCTGCCCTTTAACAGAGCACATGGACTACTATCCTCATCAAGTAATGTTACTTGCTAAAATGGATCTATATGAAAAAATTTTTAATAGTAAAACACTATGGGTTTGTGCATCTTGTCTAGCTTGTTCAAGTCGATGTCCTAGAGATCTTGAGCCTGCCAAAGTTATGGAAGGCTTGAGGACTATGATTATAAGAAAAAGAGGAGAAGGTAACGTTGAAGTAGTTAACCCCAAAGGGGTACCGAGGCAAGCCTTGATATCTTCTATGAGGAAGTTACGGCGGTAATACAACCTGTTCAGTAGAGGAGGCAACGAAATGAGAGTAGGAGTATTCATATGTTGGTGTGGTAGTAACATTAAGAATATGGTGGATGTAGAAAAGGTAGCGAAAGAAGCTGAAAAAATGCCTAGGGTTGTATATTCCCAGGATGTCCAATATCTTTGCTCAGAAGTTGGTCAAGCGGATATAAGCAAAGCAATTGACGAACACAAGCTAGATAGAATCGTTATTGGAGCATGTTCACCAAGAATGCATGAATCAACTTTCCAACAATTACTAGAGTCAAAAGGTTTAAACCCATATTATGTTGAGATTGCAAATATTAGAGAACAATGTTCTTGGGTGCACACCGATAAAGATAAAGCTACAGTAAAAGCTACTGAGCTTGTTAAAAAGGCAGTAGCTAAATCGTACCATGCTATTCCATTAACATCCGATTTATTAAAAGTTAATAAAAAAGCCCTAGTTATAGGAGGGGGTATCGCCGGGATTCAAGCAGCCCTGGATATAGCAGATGCTGGATACCCTGTAGATTTGGTGGAGCAAAAGCCCTCAATCGGTGGAAGAATGGCGCAGTTTGACAAAACATTCCCAACTTTAGATTGTTCTGCATGTATATTAACACCAAAAATGGTTGAAGCAGCTACACATGAAAATATTACGTTATATACCTATTCAGAGGTAGAGAATGTGGCTGGTTATGTTGGAAACTTTAAAGTGAAAATTAAGCAAAAAGCAAAAAGTGTTAAACAAGATATATGCAATGGTTGTGGAGACTGCATGGAAAAATGCCCTAAAAAGGTAGCTAATGAGTTTGATGAAGGAAACAGCAAAAGAAAAGCTATTTACACATTGTTCCCACAAGCTGTTCCTAATAAACCTGTAATTGACAGAGATAATTGTATATACTATAAAACAGGCAAATGCGGGCTATGTGAAAAAATTTGTCCCACAAAAGCTATAGACTATAATCAAGAAGATGAAATAGTAGAAAACGAATATGGGGCAATTATAGCGGCTACCGGTTTTGATATTAAGGATCCTCAGGACTTATCTGAATATTACTATGGAAATCACCCTGACGTAATCACCAGTTTGGAGTTAGAAAGACAATTAAATGCTTCAGGTCCAACATCTGGTAAAGTAATACGTCCTTCAAACGGTAAAACTCCTGAAAAAATCGTCTTTGTACAATGTGTTGGATCTAGAGATAGAAATAAAGGTAATGCGTACTGCTCTAAAGTATGCTGTCTGTACACTGCTAAGCATACACTGCTTCTTAATGAAAAGTTTCCAGAAACAGAAAGTTATGTGTTCAATATTGATGTAAGAACAGGCGGTAAAGGATATGAAGAGTTTTATGAAAGAGCTCGCCACAAAGGTGCTAAGTATCTAAGGGGGCAAGTGTCAAAAGTTGAGCCGCTAGGAGATGCTGATAACAAGCTGCTAGTTAGAGGTTATGATAGTTCTATAGGTGAACAAGTAGAAATAGAAGCTGACCTTGTTGTACTAGCCACTAGCATCGAGCCAAAGGTTGGGTCGTCAAAAATAGCTGGCCTATTAGGTCTATCATCAGACTCTGATGGATTCTTCTCTGAAGCGCACCCTAAATTGAAGCCAGTTGAAACTCAGGCACAAGGCATTTATCTAGCTGGTGTTTGTCAAGGACCAAAGGATATTCCAGAAGCTGTTTCTCAAGCAAGTGGAGCGTCGGCAAAAGCAATTATACTGTTTAATAAAGGGGAAGTAAAAAGCGTTCCAACAACAGCTATGGTAAATGAAGAAATTTGTAGTGGCTGTATGCAATGTAAGCCTGTTTGTCCATATGAGGCGATAAGTAGAGAGTACGTTACTGAACGTGTAGCAGGAAAAGAAGTGAAGCGACCAGTGGCATCTATTAACAGAGCGCTATGTCAAGGTTGTGGTGCCTGTGCCGGTCTATGTAGAAGTGGTGCAATGGATATAGGCGGGTTTACTAGCAAACAAATAATGGCGGAGGTGGATACGCTATGATAGAACAAAACTTCGAACCTAAAATTGTGGCATTTTGTTGTAACTGGTGCAGCTATGCAGGGGCTGACCTTGCAGGCACCGGCAGACTTAAATATCCAGAAAACGTACGCATTATACGTGTGCCATGCTCCAGCCGTGTAGAAGTTCAAATGATAATGAGGGCCTTTCAAAATGGTGCAGACGGCGTTATGGTGGCTGGTTGTCATCCTGGTGATTGTCATTATGATACGGGAAACTACCATACAAGACGCCGGATGATGCTACTACAAAGCTTAACTAGTTTTTTAGGGATGGATCCAGATAGATTTATAGTCAAATGGATTTCTGGTAATGAAGCAGCAAAGTTTAAAAGCACAGTTGAAGAATTTAATGAAACTCTAAAAAAACTTGGGCCTGCTGACAAAGTGAGGGATCAAAGATGCGGAATATAACAAATGAGTTAAGAGAAATAGCTGAAGATCTTCTTGAGTCTAAAAAAGTAGATGTAGTGTTAGGGTATGCAAAGGGTGAGCAACCTTATCAATCGGTCCCCTTTGCTGCCAAGAAAAAAGAAGATGTAGAGAACCTTATTTTTGATATTTTTAGTTATAGCTCGTTATCTAAATATCTGCTTGACGATATGTATCGTGGAAAAAAAGTTGCCTTGGTATTAAAAGGATGCGATTACCGTGGGCTAAAAATTATGCTAGACGAAAGCAGGGTAGATAGGGATGACCTATATTTAATCGGCGTTGAATGTCGCGGAGTACTAGAAAAAAGCAAGCTTAAAAAGAAAATAGATGCAACCCTATTCGAAACCACCTTAGATCTAAAAGAAGATAAGTTAGCAATTTCAAGCTCAAAAGAAAATGTAGAAGTACCTTATGAAGATGTGTTATCGCCTTATTGTTTAGCTTGTGAATTTAGCACACCGCACAAAGAAGAGGTAGATATCATATTAGGCGAGCCCGGCAAAATGACTAATAAGGAATTGACTACTGATGAATGTTTTGCGGAAATAGGGCAAATCGAAAAAATGGATGAAAAGCAGAGGTTTGAGTACTGGAAAAAGCAATTAAACAGATGTAAGCGTTGCTATAGCTGCCGTAATGCTTGTCCGGTCTGCACCTGCAGGGTATGTCTGTTTGATAGAGAAAACCCTAGCTATTTAGATAGCGATACAAGCCAGTTAGCTCAGCATCAGTTTTACCATGTTATTAGAGCATTTCATATCTCAGATAGGTGTGTAGGATGTGGTCAGTGTTCTAGGGTGTGTCCAGAAAATATTCCTCTTCATCTTCTAAACCAAAAGCTTATAAAAGAGCTTAATAAGTTTTATGGTAGTTACTTGCCAGGTGTTGATGAGCAGCCTGCACCTTTATCGTTTGCAAAGGCAGATGACCCAGACCCCTTCGAAAAGGAGGAGAAATAATGAATACAGTGGTTAAATGTCAGAGTGTTCCTAAGCTTTTGGAAGTTTTAAAAGAGTTAACTGATGATTATCAAATATATTGTCCAGTCAAACAAGATGACACCGAAACTTTTCTGCCTTTAGAGCAGATAGAACAAGATGAACTACTAACTGTAGGGGAGATTTTATCTAAGAATGAGCCACCATTATATTCTATAAAGTCATTTCTATTCCCTAACTCAGAAGTTTATCTTAAGTTTAGAAGAAATCACGACAAAGTAGATTTTACAGTTCACTCACAACAACCAGAACCTACAATAGTGATAGGTGGTAAGCCGTGTGATGTAGAAAGCCTTGACATGATTGATAAGGTGTTCTTACAAGAGCCAGTCGATACTTTTTATAAGCAAAAAAGGGAACAAACAATTTTTATAACATCAATTTGTACTAGCAAAGGTCCTAACTGCATGTGCGAAGAGTTTGGTGTTGACAAATCTGAGCCTAAGCTTTCTGACATTCTTTTAATTGAAAGTGAAAAAACTGAAGAGAAATCAGACGGAATTTATTTAAAGGGTGTTAGTGAAAAGGGAACAAAGTTAATTGAAAGGTTAGCTGAGCTTGACGGCCTTCAAAAAGTAGATAACTCTCCAAACCTTATTGAAGATAAAGAAGAAATTGAGAAGCTTTGTCCTGAAGCAATAAAAGATAAAATGGAAGAGCTGTACGACTCCGATATTTGGGAAGACCTAGCAATGCGTTGCTTAGGTTGTGGAATTTGCACCTATTATTGTCCAACATGTCATTGCTATGACATCAACGATTATTCTCGCAAAGGTGAAGGCGTAAGGTATAGATCTTGGGATTCATGCATGTTTTCTGATTTCACCAATATGGCGGGCGGACATAACCCTAGACCTACCAAAGCAGACCGTATAAAAAACAGATTTTTTCATAAGCTAAATTATTTTGTCAAGCAGCAGGGACCGTTAGCGTGTGTAGGGTGTGGACGTTGCGCAAAAAATTGTCCTGTAGGCATTTCGTTAAACACAGTGTTACAAAAGATTGGAGGGCAAAACAATGGAAAATAATCCACTAGTACCAGTAAATGGTGAAGTGATAGAGATAATCGAAGAAAGTAAAGACGTAAAAACCTTTCGAGTAAAACCAGAAAAAGACATAAATCACCTTCCTGGCCAATGTGCCATGCTCTCACTTTTTGGGGTGGGAGAGGCTATTTTTTCCATAAGCTCTCCGCCAAAAAGGGACTATTTAGATTTTAGTATAAAAAAGACTGGTAAAGTTACGGATATACTACACCAGATTGAAGAAGGACAACAATTAGGAATAAGAGGGCCTTATGGAAATCATTTTCCATTCGAAGAAATAAAGGGAAAAGACCTACTATTTATAGGTGGTGGCATCGGTCTTGCCCCATTAAGGTCGCTTATAAAATACGCTTTAGATAACCGTGACGACTATGGAAATTTACAGTTGATTTATGGTTCAAGAACACCGGAGGATCTGATATTTGAAAGAGACATCTATAAAAACTGGCCAAGCGATACTTTTAAGGTTAATCTAGCCGTTGATGTTGAGAGTCCAGGGTGGGATGGCTTTGTAGGGTTTGTTCCACAATATTTAGAAGAGCTAGCCCCAGACCCTAAAAACACAGTAGCAATAACGTGTGGACCTCCAATAATGATAAAATTTGTGCTTCAGACTCTTGAAAAGCTAGGATTTAGTGAGGAGCAGGTTATTACTACGTTAGAGTACAAGATGAAGTGTGGAGTTGGAAAGTGTGGTCGTTGCAACATCGATGATCAATACGTATGTAAGGACGGCCCAGTTTTTTACTTGAAAGAGTTAAAGCAGTTAAAGGGAGAGTTTTAAAATTAATAAGGATAGTATAACTATCCTTATTAATTATTATTAAACTAACTACTTGAATATTAAGGGGGGATGCATAGGTTATCTCGGTTATAAGGAATCCGGGGAGATAAGACTAGATTAAACGCAATATTAATCCCAACACATTCAGGAGGTTTTTTTCATGGAAGGAATACTAAGTATTATAATAGGTTTTGTAGTAATTGCTCTAGTAGCTAGAGGTGTTTTAAAGGGTTATCTTCCTCAAGCAGTTCTTTTTGCAGCTGGTATCACATTTTTAATCATTACTGCAGTAGTTGATCCTACCGCAGTTGCTGATGAAAGTACCGGTTTTGTATTTTTTGATATCTTTGAATCTATTTTTGAAACAGCCAGCAACCGAGGTGGTGGCTTAGGACTGCTTATTATGGCGGTAGCAGGTTTTGCAAAATATATGGAACACATCGGGGCTGCAAGACGCCTTGCCGAAATCGGAGCTAAACCTCTTGGTTTAATCAAAAATCCATATATAGTTTTAGGTGTTGCTTATATTATTGGACAGTCTCTAAACATTTTTATTCCAAGTGCTTCTGGTTTAGGGTTGCTGTTGATGGGGATTATGTTCCCTATTTTGGTAAAGTTAGGTGTTAGCGCACCAGCTGCTGCAGCTGTTATCGGTACAACTTCTATCCTAGATTTAGGGCCGGCGTCAGGAAATGCCGTTTTAGCAGCGGAAACATCTGAAATGTCAGTAACTGCTTACTTCCTTCAACACCAATTAATGGTAGCCATACCCGTAGCTATAATAGTCGCGGTTGCACACATCTTAGTACAAAAATACTTTGATAAAAAAGAAGGACTTACAAACAATCAATCTGGAACTATCGGTTCAAACGAAGAGGATGCAAATGAGGAAAACAAGGCTCCATTAGCTTACTTCCTTTTACCTTTAGTGCCGCTAGTTCTACTACTTGTATTTAGTGAGTTTGTAATAGATGCAGTAAGAATGCCAGTATTTACTGCTATGATTATAGGTATCTTTATAGCAATGATGTGTCAGCTAGCTAGAGGCATAGCTGCTGGTGAAGTTGCAAACAGTTTAAAAGTAGTATTAGATAGTATGGGAAATTCATTTGCAAAGATAGTTACGTTAATCATTGCAGCTGAAACTTTTGCACATGGGCTTATGTCAATAGGATTTATCGACACCTTTATTAGTGGAGCTGAAAGTTTAGGCGCAGGTTTTGGTGTTATGATGTTAATAATGACTATTATAATCGGAGCGGCAGCTTTATTAACAGGATCTGGAAATGCACCATTTTTTGCTTTTGCAGATCTATCTCCAGCAATTGCAAATGGGCTTGGTGTTCCAATCGTTTCTTTGATTGTGCCGATGCAGTTTGCTGCAGGTATGATGAGAGCCGCATCTCCAATATCTGGCGTTATAATCGGCGTTGCAGGTATTGCTAATCTAAACCCTGTTCAAGTAGCTAAAAGAACCATGATTCCTTGTCTTTTAGGTGTTGTGGCAACTATTTTGCTAAGTTTAATGTTCTAGTGGTTATATAACATAGCATAGCCCGCAAGGGCTTCTGTAATGACTCGCATACCTACTTAATATATTCTGACTTTGCATAGAAGTATATATAAGCAGTTGATATGCGGGTCATTAGTTTTATATACAATTTACTCAATTTTCCAAAAAAGAAAGGGTGTCAACAACACATGGCTAAAAAGTTACTTCAAGATAAAAAAATCCAAAAGGGTTTAGAGTTTCTTAAATTAGACGAAGAAAAAACTCTTCAACAACAGATAAAAATATGTGAGGTCCCTTCGCCAACATTTAAAGAAGAAAAGAGAGCTCAGTACTATTACCAACTACTACTAGAATCAGGTGTAGATAAAGCTGAGATAGATGATATGGGAAATGTAAAAGGGGTGTTAAGAGGAACAGAAGGAACACCAAAAACTATTACTTTAGCTCATATTGATACTATTTTTCCAGAAGATACTGATGTTACAGTTAAAGAAAGAGATGGTATTCTATATGCCCCAGGCTTATCGGATAATTCTAGCAGTCTAGCTGCTCAGTTATCTGTGATAAGAGCTATTAAGCACGCTGACCTTAAGTTAAAAGGAGATATAGTATTTACTGCAAATGTATGTGAAGAAGGATTAGGGGACTTAAAAGGAGCTAAATTTCTCTTTGACAACGAAAGTGTTGATTATAGTGTTGTTATAGATGGAACTTCTATGGGTATTGATGGTATTGTATATCGTGCTACAGGAAGTAAGAGGTATGAAATCAATATTAAGGCTGAGGGTGGACACAGTTTTAATGACTTTGGCAAGCCCAGCGCAATACACGCATTAGGAAGGGCTATTGCTAAAATATCTCACATTGAGGTTTCTAAAGAACCTAAAACCACATTTAATGTAGGTGTTATAAGAGGAGGAACAACAGTAAACACTATTGCCTCTGAAGCTTCGATGTTAATAGATATGCGTTCGAATGATGCCCAAAGCTTAGCAGGCTTAGAAGATAAGATAATAGGGTGTGTCAAAGAAACCATTGCCGAAGTTAACTCTGACATCGATACCGATACTCAAAAGCTATCTGTGGACTTTAAAAAAGTAGGAGATAGACCCGCTGGTAGTCAAGATAAAGATTCTCAGTTAATTAAAACAGCTAAAGAGGTTACTCAAGCTTTGGGTATAGAGCCCAGCCTAAAGAAGCCAAGCAGCACTGACGCAAATGTGCCGATAAGTAAGGGGATACCGGCAATATCAATCTCAGGCGGTGGAATAGGAGGTAATGTACATACCGAAGATGAGTGGTTTGATCCTACTGATGCCTTTTTGGGAGCCCAGAGATTGTTTTTATTACTAGCTTCGCTAGCAAAACTTGACAGTTAGTTATCACCATAATATAAATTGTGTTAAACGCTTTTGTTTATCGTAGGTTAACTGGCTGTAAGAAACTTCAAAACAGCTCATAAACTGTATGTGGTGTCAACAGCCAGTAAAGCCCTTAGTTTAACTTACAAACAGTGGAGCAAGACCCACTGATTGAAGTTAAACTTGATAAATGGTTTGTATTATATCTTAGGAGGGAAATAGAATGATGTTACCTGAAGAATATACAGCCTTGATAATTTTAGCTATAGCAATTTATTTGTTTTTTACTGAAAAGCTACCTCTGCCTGTAACAGCTATGTTAGTGCCTATAGCTTTAAGCTTAACAGGCATTTTAGAGCCAGCAGACGCCTTTTCGTACTTTGGTGATAGGTGGGTAGTTGTATTTATGGGAATGTTCATTATAAGTGGCGCGATGTTTAAAACTGGGTTTGCAAGTGTCATAGGAAATATGACTGTAGAAATGGCAGGCAAAAGTAAATTTAAGCTAATGCTTTTAGTTATGGTAGTACTAGGTATAATGTCGGCACTTCTCAGTAATACAGGTTCTACAGCAGTTTTTGTCCCAGTTGTTATCGCAGTTTGTTTAAGCTCTGGCACTAGCCCTAAAATGATGTTAATGCCTATGGCTTTTGCCTCTAGCTTAGGGGGTACACTAACGGTTATAGGAACACCGCCAAATGGTATCGTAAATAGTGTTCTCTATGAATCAGAGAAATATATGGAACTTGGATTTTTCGAGTTTGCCAAGGTCGGGATATTTCTATTTGTAATTGGTATAGCCTACATGGTACTTATTGGATATAAATTACTGCCAACAGGAGATGTTGAGGAAGAAAGTCCAAATCCAAAAGGAAAAGAAGAACTAAGGACGGAAAAAATGTGGGTAGCTATAATAATATTCGCTTTTGTGATAATTTCCATGGCTACAGGAATAGTTGATTTCCAAGTAGCCGCTATGCTCGGTGCCATGTTAACTGTAATAACAGGGTGCTTAACTATGGAAGAGGCATTTCAAAGTATTAGTTGGACTACAGTTTTTCTATTTGCAGGTATGCTTTCGATGAGTCAGGCTATCGAGGTAACCGGTGCAGCTGACTTAATAGCAGATACGTTAGTTAATGTATCTGAAACCCCTTATATAGTGCTAATGCTATTTTTTTTAGCTACAGCTGTACTTACTAACTTTATGTCAAATACAGCAACTGCTGCTGTATTTGCCCCTATCGGAATCACCGTAGCTGAATCGTTACAGGTTAGTCCTTATCCATTTGTTATGGCTATTGCGATAGGGGCCTCATGCTGCTTTTTAACTCCCATAGCCACACCACCTAACACTATTGTTTTAGGCCCGGCGGGATATAGTTTTAAAGACTATTTTAAAGCAGGATGGCCGCTGCAGCTACTCACCTTTATTATTTCCATGATAGTGATTCCCATTGTTTTTCCATTTTAAAAAAGCTTGAAGTTTTCGCTTTACACAAAAAGAACACCTAAAGGGCATACGCTCCCTTAGGTGTTCCTTTTATTATACGTTAAACCTAAATAACACTACATCTCCATCTTTCATGATATAATCTTTGCCTTCTACGCGAACAAGTCCTTTTTCTTTAGCCGTGGTCATACTGCCTCCATGAGCCATTAAATCATCAAAGGCAATTACTTCAGCCCTTATAAATCCTCTTTCTATGTCTGTGTGAATTTTACCGGCTGCTTGAGGTGCAGCTGTTCCTTTTTTGATTGTCCAAGCCCTTGACTCCATAGGACCAGCAGTTAAAAAGCTAATTAGGCCGAGTAAACTGTAGCTAGCGTGGATAAGCTTATCAAGTCCTGAGTGCTCTAAACCTAAATCGCTTAAAAACTCTTGGCGTTCCTCACAATCAAGCTGGGCTATCTCTTGCTCTATTTGCGCACTAATTACAATAACTTCAGCATCTTCTGTGGAGGCAAAATCTCTAACTTGAGCAACATTTCCATTATTTACTCCGTCATCAGCTAAATCATCTTCAGATACATTAGCCACATATATAATGGGCTTTGAGCTAAGTAAGTTGAAGCTTTTGACAAGGTCAGCATCTTCCTTTGATAGATCTAGCGTTCTTGCAGATTTACCTTCTTCTAGCACTTGAACCACTTGTTCAATAACTTTAACTTCATGGGCAGCAGCTTTATCGGCTTTTGCCTGCTTTCTTGTTTTCTCCATTCTTCTTTCAAGCATTTCTATATCTGAGAAAATTAACTCTAAATTAATAGTTTCGATATCCCTAATAGGGTTAACACTACCATCAACATGAACCACATTTCCATCGTCGAAACATCTTACTACATGAACAATGGCTTCCACTTCACGAATGTTAGCTAAAAACTTGTTACCTAAACCTTCACCTTTGCTGGCTCCTTTAACAAGGCCAGCGATATCAAAAAATTCTATAGCAGTTGGCACAGTTTTTTCTGATTTATAGATCTCAGCCAGTTTGTCTAAACGACTGTCTGGGACAGCTACAACCCCAACATTTGGTTCGATAGTGCAAAAAGGGTAGTTAGCTGACTCTGCTCCTGCTTCCGTTATGGCATTAAATAGAGTGCTTTTGCCTACATTTGGTAGTCCAACGATTCCTAGTTTCATTTCATCTATCCTTTCTAATATATAAAATATTCTATACAATTTGATTATAAACTTTTTCACAACAACTTTAAATTATAATATATATCCTATAAACTAGCAACCCTTAGGCTAATTTAAGTAGTCAGCTTAGCCAAAAAACTTTTCGGGATCAAAGGTCTTTTTCCAATATACTTTATTCACAGCTACCATTAACAGAATATAAGCCATCACACTGTACTTAAAATGCAAACTTATTAAGTGTATAAGCAAAAGTACTAAAGTTGTACCTATGGTTGTAAGAACTTGCATGGTCTGATTAGTTTTTACATCTTGGAATTTCAAAGTAAAGGGCATGTGTTTATCTGAAATGTTGAATAAAACCAAAATGATAAATACAGTATTTAAGAAAATTAACAGGAGGTTTAAGATAGAAGAAGCCCCAATAACCAGTATAAAGAAGGAGCTAGCTATCATAAATGCTGGTAGAATATATTGAATGATTAAAGATTTAACAGCACCGCTATGAATATAGGCCATAGGACCTGTAGGGATAACCCTGTACATCCAAGCAGCTTTATAACTATCACTGGTTGCTAAAAGAGATAAAGAACTGCTAAACAATATTATTGAAAAGTACATGTACAGAAAGTAATTTCCACCTTTCATAGCCTGAATACCTTCTCTAATAGATTCTCCACCTATCACATTATTAAGCAAAAAAATTAAAGGGAAAAAAGCTCCTAATGCTAGGTTGGGATACATCCTAAGTTTGAAGTTTCGTTCCCCTCCTATCAATCTTTTGGTGAAAATATAAAAGACTTTTTCAGTTTTGTTTATACATATTAAACTAGCCCACCTCTTAAAAATCCTTGTAAAAACACTGATTTTTTTAGTGCCGCTATTATCATTTAACTTAGAGAGATTCTTCTCAAAATAAGGAGCCACAAACTTAATATAAGTAAAAATAAAAAGTATAGAAGAAAATACACCTAAAACAGAAAGCCAGATAAAGCTTAAATCTGTTTTGTCATCAAATAAAAGAGCGTAGGGTGCGCTATACCAGGCTGTAGGTATTAAAAAATTATACCAATTAACTGTAAACATGGCCTCTATGTCAACAAAATCATACGCCCTTCCTATAAGCTGAAAGCCAACTACCATAGCTACAGAAAAGCCAATCTGAAAGTAGTTAATTATATCCTTTAACCTTTCGCTGTTAAAAAATCTTAAGATTAAAAAGTAAAGAACTGATGTTATAAAAATAGAAAATCCAGCTATAAAGAACAATTGTACAAAGAAGATACTTAAAAAAACAAAGCCATACCTTACTGTACCCGCTATCATTATAGGACCGCACATAACTAGTAACAGTGTAAGTAAATAGATTAATATATGCATTATCTTAGCCAAATTCAAAGTCTTGTGATCCACAGGCTTAGAAAGCAGAATATCTTTTTCTGTAACATCCAAAAGAACTGAAGAAAAGTCTGAAATCATTGTTGTTATAAGCATAAACAAAGTTAACCCGTAAACTAAGTTCATAGTGAAAAATATAGGTGTTGGCAAAAAAATGAAAAAGACCATAAACATTCCTATAATAAAATAGGGCAACAAAGATTTTAAAAAATAATTACCTTCCTTTGGCTCTTGAGCTGCCATCAGTGTTGGCACTCTCCGTTGATCCATTGTTAGCTTTACCTTTAGTATGCTAAGCATAGTGTAAAAATTTACTCCTGTTAATTTAAACAGAAACCTAAACTTTTCTAAAAGCTTTAATACAAGAAAATTTTTCATAGCGTTACACCTCTTTAATAACGCTTACAAACTGCTCAGCAACTTCATTATGTTTGTCAAAGCCTGTTAGTTGGTTAAAAACGCCCTCTAGCGATCCTTTCTTACTCAGTTCCTTTAACTGATCAAAGGTACCATCAGCAATTATTTCGCCATTGTTTATTAAAACAATTCTATTACTTATTTTCTCCACAACTTCCATTATGTGAGAGGAATAAAAAATGGTTTTACCTTCTTTGGCAAGGGATAACATAATTTCCTTAAAGACAATTACACTATTAGCGTCTAGACCATTTAAAGGCTCATCAAAGAAAATAATATCTGGATTATGCATTAAGCTGGCGATAATTAAAAGTTTTTGCCGCATGCCCTTAGAAAAAGATGAAATTCTTGCGTGATACGACCCTTCTATGCCAAAAATGCTCATAAGGGCTAAGACTTTTTCTTCAACATGCTGTGTATCCATACCGTATAGTTCTCCTATAAAAGCAAGATATTCCTCAGCGGTTAGGGAATCATAGATTTCGCCTGACTCGGGAACATACCCCACCTTATACTTGTAACTACCGTTGTTAGTAGCGATATTTTCTCCAAGTACTTCTATGCTCCCATGATACTGGTCGATAACTCCTAAAAGTATTTTGACGGTTGTGCTTTTTCCCGCTCCATTAGGACCTATATACCCTATGATTTGCCCAGCATATACATCTAAATCAATTCCTTTAAGCACCGTCTTTAAGCCAAAAGTTTTAGATAAACCCCTGATTTTAATTACCGGTTCATTATTATTCATTATTAAGCCCTCCCATCTTGTTAAAGACCCTTTTTACACATATTCGAGACTACTTAGAACATTCCTTTAATCAAATGTTAAATCATAGGTTTATACTAAAGCTTGAGTTAATATACAAGACAAAATAAGCCCAGCACTTAAATTGTGCCAGGCTCACATATTATTTATCTGACTTTAAACTTTCAGCCATTTTTTGGGCTAGGTTTTTTAAACCATTTATATCGCTATCACAAGTTGCGCATTTTGCTTCCACTGGCTCTGCAACTGGGCTTATCTTTACCTCATCAGCAAACTTTTGTAAGTTGTTTACGCCGCCACCACTCCAGCTATATGTTCCAAAAATACCTAAACTTTTATTTTTAAGGCCAACATGCTTTAGTTTTTCTGTAAGAGCCTCGATTGGTGGGAATAAATTAGTGTTGTAGGCACAACTTCCTATAATAAGGCCATTGTATTTCCATATATCTCTGAGAATATAAGAGATGTGTGTTTTTGAGCTGTCATAGAGCTTGATGTTTTTAATTCCTTGTTCGGATAAGCTCTGAGCAATCAGTTCAGCCATTTTAGCTGTATTTCCGTACATAGTTCCATAGACGATTACAGCCCCTTCTTCGCCCTCTTGTTTGCTCCACTTATCATAAAGAGAAATAACTCTACTAGGCTCTGTTCTCCAGATGGGGCCGTGGGTTGAGCATATATAATTGATGTCTAGCGAACTTAGCTTATTGATAGCTCTTTGAACCGGTGCTCCATATTTTCCTACAATATTTGAATAATACCTTCTCATTTCTTCTTCAAAAAATGACAAATTAACCTCGTCATCGAATATTCCACCATCTAAAGATCCAAAACTTCCAAAAGCATCACCGGAAAAAAGAGCCTTTGTGTGTGTTTCATAGGTAACCATAGTTTCAGGCCAGTGAACCATGGGAGTCATAAAAAACTTTAAGGTATGTTTTCCAAGTTGAATTTCGTCTCCTTCTTTTACTTCTACTAGATTAGAAGTAATTCCATAAAAACTTTCAATTAAACCAAAAGTTTTTTTATTTCCTACGATTTTCATATCCGGGTTTCGGTCTAACAAAGCCTTCATTAATCCCGAGTGGTCCGGCTCCATATGATTAACTATTAAATAGTCAACTTCTTTTTCTGTGCCTATTATCGACTCTACTTTTCTAAAAAAATCACCAGCTTGTCCCTCTGCGGCAGTGTCAACTAGCGCTACCTTATCATCAACAATAAGGTACGAGTTATGAGCAACTCCATGATCTAACGGCCAGAGATTTTCAAAAACTCTTGACTGCCTATCATTCACTCCGACCCAACAAATATCTTTTGTGATGTTTACTGAATTATACAAGTAAACCCCTCCTTATTTTTAGACTAATCTATAAACATTATATAATTCAAATAAATTTATTGCAAACTACCTTTATAAACTTTGTTCATTATGCTTATAAAAAATCATTTAAGGTTCTTGTATCATTAGGTGACTAAG
Source organism: Proteinivorax hydrogeniformans (assembly GCF_040515995.1). Lineage (GTDB taxonomy): Bacteria > Bacillota > Proteinivoracia > Proteinivoracales > Proteinivoracaceae > Proteinivorax > Proteinivorax hydrogeniformans. Next base: position 814,613 of record NZ_CP159485.1, read on the forward strand.
CTAAACTTTCTTTTCTAAACTGAACATATAGACCTTTTTCTTCGCTCCATTCTGCATAAAGAATATCCCGGTAGTTATCTACGTTTTCAGCTGTCAACTTGTTTTTAAGCCATGTTTCATCGTATCCCAATATGTCGAGGTTATCTGTTGCTATTTCCCCATCTAAAATTACCGGAAGATTTAACGATGTTTTAGCAACATCTACTCCTAAATCTTGATTAGTAGGTTGGTTGTATAGGGACTTTTTGATTACCGTAACCTCACCGCTGGTTTCTAAAATAGCATACTCAACCTCTTGGACAGAAAAAACGTCACGTTCTCGTAGCAAACTAAGAAGTTCGTTAAAATCTAATTTTTCCTTACTAAGCTGGTTAAAGTCTATGTTCCCCTTTTTAATTAAAAAAGTGGGAGAACCTTGAATTTTTTTTCTGTGGTTTTGAAACTTCTGTGATAACTTTTCAATGGTATAAATTAATATAGTCCATAAAGAAACTCCAAAAATTAAATGATAAGCATTGGTTTGTTGGTCGTAGATCGCGTTTCCAACAATCTCTCCTAAAACAATTGCAGATATAAAGTCAAATGGAGTTATTTGGGAGACTTGCCTTTTACCAATAACTTTTATGCTAACTAATAATGCAAAAAAACCTGTTATTAGCTCGATAGAAATGGTAAAATAAAAGGAATTTAGCATTTCCTCACCTCTTCACGTTTATAATGCCATTTATATGGCCCTAATTACGAATCTAAATAAAAAGGTTGTGATTATTGTTGTTAATTAGATTAGCCACTAAAGAAGATGTAACTGCAATTAACAGAATTTATAATCAAGCTGTTTTAACTACCGTAGGAACTCTTGATACAGAAGCTAAAAGCATAGAAAAACAGATAGAATGGTTTTATGAGCATGACAATACCTATCCCGTATTTGTAGCTGTTAACTCAACTGATAAAGTGTTAGGGTGGCTGAGCCTTAGTAAATGGTCACCAAAAGGAGGATATCGTAACACAGCGGAGTTATCTATGTACGTAGATGAAAATATGCAAGGGCAAAAAATAGGGAGTAGGCTTATGGAAAAAGCAATAAAACATGGAAGGCTAGTAAACCTTCATACAATACTAGCTAGAATAGCAGGTGACAACCACACCAGCATACATCTACATAAAAAGCATGGATTTGAGTTAATTGGAGTAATGAAAGAGGTTGGATTTAAGTTTGGAAGGCATGTAGATATTCACTTGTTTCAAGTATTTCTTTAACATATTATTTGGGAGCACAGTGGCTCCCTTTATTTTTGTCCAAATGATCTACTGATCATGGGTCAATGCCATGACATAGACTTTGCTATTATATTTTTTATTAAACTCTTTTTCTAGTTCTTTTAATCTTTGCATATCAGTGTTACTTAGCTTTGCTAAAGGCATCTCATCCATCCAGTTTTCTTTAGGCATATTTATCCTCCTTTTTTTACTTTATAAAATTATTGTTCGCCATAAACTACTTTTTAATCCTATCCCTTATACAACGATGGAAAGGAGATTTATTAAGATATCTAGAATACATAAGATAGGTTAATTAGTTTAAAACTGTTTTTAATTAACAATCAGTGGGGGAGAAAAATGAAATGCCCACTGATTGAAGTTCCACTTTATGAAATAGAAATATGGAGGTAAAACATTATGAGACTACCTATCGCTTTATTTAATGGAACCGTAGCTACGACAAATGGCCTTTACTCTATTGAGGATATAGGTTTTAAGGAGGCAAAACAGCTTGTTTCAAAGCATGGATTCGAATCTGCCATCGGCCACCAAGCTACTGCCGATATTTTGTCAGAGCTTTTACAGCAAGATGTTCAAATGAACAGGATTCAATTTAAACAGGAGGTAGGGCAGTTTGCTGTTGTACTAAAGTTAAATAAACGCCCGCCAGAAGGGATTATTTTAAATAAAGAAGAAATGGAGAAAATAGGGTTTAGCTTAAAGCTAATGAAGAGGATAAAATAACAGTGTAGGGAGTGGAGAGATGAACAAGAAAATTTCTCTTATGATTTCGCTATTTGTGCTTACTGTTATCGGACTGAGCATAGTTAAGGGAAGTTCTTTGTTGTTGCCGTGGAATGTAAATGCCATTATTATTGGCACGATAACTGGGATATCAGCAACCTCATATGGTCTTTACGCAGTTTTATGCTACTTATTTCCGTTAACGGTTGTATGGATATTTTTTATAGAAAAAGCAAAAACGATAAATTGGCTAGCCACTAAACGTAAGCTCCCACTAGATTGAAGCTTTACTTTATTGATAAAACATAACAAAATATTGATATACGATAATAAATGTGTATAATTAAGGTAGGCTAACTATATAAAAGGAGGTAATTTGTATGCGACATGCACTGGCAGCAAAAACCTTAAAATTATTATTAACTGCTCTTTGGGTTGTAGGGATTACAAGTTTTTTAGCTACTATTTTGATTGGCGTTGTTTCCATAAATGAGCTTGATTCAATGAAAAATATAGTGGGGATTATATTTTTTATCTTAGGCCATGTGATAGTATTAGCCATTATATGGGAGCTTAGAAAGATTATAAAAACCGTTTTGGAAAAAGAACCATTTACTCAAAGCAACATCCGCGGTTTTAACCTTATTGGGCTGTTGACATTGACAATGGCGGTGCTTACCTTTTTTAGAGATGTGTTTTATGTCATAGAAGGATATCCTGATTTAAGTATATTGCAGTATTTTGGCAGCGATGGCTTTCAGACAAGAATGGGATTTTTTATGTTTTTGATATTTGGCTGTCTAGCTTTTGTGTTGTCGGAAATTTTTAGGGTTGCAAAAAAAATAAAAGAAGAAAATGATCTTACAGTATAGGGAGGAATTTGATGCCAATAATAGTTAATCTGGATGTAGTCATGGCAAAAAAGAAAATTTCCTTGTCTAAGCTGGCAGAGAGGGTGGAGATTACTAATGCAAACCTCTCAATTTTAAAAAATAACAAAGCTAAAGCCATTAGATTTTCCACTTTAGAAGCTATATGTCGCGAGCTAGATTGTCAGCCTGGTGATTTGCTAGAGTATGTAAAAGAAGAATAAAGGTAATTGAAATATTACAGTATGGTTATTATTCCATAAGCTAACTTACTATCGTACTTATTTTATGTTACTATATTAAATGGAAGAGAGATTTTACTCGGTATACACGAAGAGCGTCCCTTTGTTTCAAGGGGCGCTTTACAGTGTGTAAAAATATTCATAATATATCAATCAATTTGTAGAAGGTGAAAATAATGGACAAAAAGTATTCTTACTTAATTTCAGGCTTTATAGTGATCTCTATAATAGTAAGTTTAGTTTTGGATATTTCTTTAATCATTCCTTTTTTACTAAGTATAGGATTTAGTTTTTGGTTGCTAGTCAAAAATGGCTTTAATCCTAAAGAGCTTCTTTCCATACTGTTTAAGGGTTTTATGGAATGTAAAGAGCTTTACTTTTTTCTTTTATTAACAGGAGCTAACATATCCGTCTGGATGGCTTCGGGAATAGTTCCAACAATGATGTTTTATGGTTTTCAATATCTAGAAGGCACAAACTTTATTTTTATGGCTTTTTTACTTACAACAATTATGACTGTTTTTATGGGGACAGGTATAGGAACAATTAGTACGCTAGGTATAGCCCTTATCGGAGTGGGCAGAGGGTTTGGAATACCAACTGAGTTGCTTTTGGGAGTGCTAGTTTCTGGTGCATTTTTATCAGACAAGCTTTCGCCAATTTCCGGCATGTTAAACCTTACTATGCAGGTAATAGACATTGATTACAAAACTTTAATAAAAGGTTTGATGAAAACCTTTATACCGGTATTTGCTTTTACAAGCATAGTGTACTTTGTAATCGGCACCTTTTATACCGGAGGAGAAAATAGTGAGCTAATTGTTTACTTACAATCATCTATACTAGATGGATTTGTAATATCGCCATGGCTTTTACTACTTCCCCTACTTGTAGTTTTACTACCTATGAAAGGGATAACCATTGTGCCTACAGTATTAACAGGGATTGTAGGTGGGGTGCTGTTGACTTTGAGAGTTCAAGGAGTTTCAATACTAAGTTCTCTTAATTATATGATTACGGGATATCAAGGACAAACCAGCTCCGATGAGTTAAACTCCATCCTGATCAGTGGGGGAATGCTGGGAATGGTAGAGGTTGTCGCCATTATCGGTATAGTACTGTCTTTAAGTAATTTACTAGAGAAAACTGGCGTCCTTAAGCCCCTTATTTATGACCCTATTGCCAATGTAAAAAGTAAAGGCGAGCTTATTTTTAAAACTGGGATTGTGGGCACTCTTTTGACAATTATTACTTGTGACCAAGCGGCAGGAGTTGTCCTACCTGGGAAACTTTATAAGAATAAATACAAAGAGCTAGGTATAGACAAGACGGTTTTAGCTAGAACTCTTTCAGATAGCAGTACTATTATAGCCCCTCTTATGCCGTGGAATGTCAATGGCATGGTTATAGGCCTTATTACTGGGGTTTCAGCTTTCCAATATGCCCCCTATGCAATACTGTGTTATATTTTTCCTTTAGTAGCGGGTGGGATATATATATCAGAAAAAGTACTTTACAAGATTTCCATAGCAAAAGAAAAACAAAAAATGGCAGGATAAGAGATAGCACCTCATCATTAGATGGGGTGCTTTTTTTCTTGTGGAGATATTACAAAAGTTTTAACTAAATATTAACGAATTCCCATAAATGTTGACTTTAAAGCTCGCTGGTTATACACTTAATTACACAAGTAACTAACCAACTAACGAAACAGAGAAAGGAGTGATGGATATGTTGTTAGACTTAAATAGCGAAAAACCAATATATCTTCAACTTGCTGAAGCTATTGAGGATAATATATTAAAAGGTATATTTCCTGAAGAAACTCAAGTCATTTCTACCACTGAAATTGCTTTAAGTTATAAGATAAACCCTGCTACTGCTGGAAAGGGAATAAATCTATTAGTTCAACAAGAGATTTTATATAAAAAGCGAGGTGTAGGGATGTTTGTCTGTAAGGGAGCCAAAAAGCGAATATCAAACAAACGAAGGGAAAGTTTCTACAGTCATTATATTCTTGCCTTGAAAGAAGAGGCTCAAAAGTTGGGAATATCAAAAGAAGAAGTTATTAAAATGATAGAGAGGAGTAACTAAAATGGGAACAATTAATTTTAGAAATGTATCTAAAGTCTATGGAAAAAATAGGGCTGTAGATAATATTGATGCAACTATTTATCCAAATAAGATTTATGGCCTATTGGGTAGAAATGGTGCTGGTAAAACTACTATGCTAAATATGCTTACAAACAAAATTTTTCCAACTACTGGAACTATTAAAATAAATGGAGAAAGTGTATCGGAAAATCAAGAGTTATTAAGTAAGGTTTTTTATATGATGGAGAAAAACATCTATCCTGAAGCAATGAAAGTAAAAGAGGTTTTTAAATGGACCAGCAAATTCTACCCTAACTTTGAATTAGATTATGCTAACAACTTAGCAGACAAATTTGAATTAAACATAGATAAAAAGGTAAAAGAGCTTTCTACAGGATATACCTCTATATTTAAGGTTATCGTAGCGTTAGCATCAAACGCAGAGACTATCATTTTTGACGAACCTGTATTAGGGCTGGACGCTTACCATAGGGATATGCTTTATAAAGAGATACTTTCAAATTATATTAAAAAACCTAAGACTATGATCATATCCACCCACTTAATTGAAGAAGTTGCCGATATATTAGAGGAAGTAATAATTATCAAAAATGGAAAGTTAATCAAGCACCAAGCTGTGGAAGAGCTGTTAAAATCTGCTTATACTGTTTCGGGAAAAGCTGAAAAAGTGGATCAGTTTGCTAATAATAAGAAAATCATAGGGGAAGAAACTTTGGGCAATTTCAAGGCAATAACTATTATGGAAAGTTATAAAGATGAGGCTTTGGCCAAAAAACTAGATGTTGAGATATCAAAACCGGAACTACAAAAATTATTTATTAGTTTATCTAGGTCAAAAGGAGGGAGTCTAAAATGAGTCGAATTATTAACATATCGCTTTATCAGCTGCGAGATTTTCGTAAAGCAGTTTTTATTTACTATGCAATTATTTTAGGGTTAGGCTTGTTCTTTATAAACACGGCAAGGGCAGCAGATTCCGCAAGTATGAGCAATGTAGGAGGACCAACTACTGTAATATTTCTCTTTATTTTAGGTTTAAACTGCTTTACAGATAGTTATAACTTTATGCAGGCTAATAACATTACAAGAGTTAACTTCTTTTTTGGTAATGCTTTAGCTATAATAGCGGTCTCAGCGATTATGGCTATGGCAGATGTTTTGATAATCGAATTCTTTACAGCTAACATAACATATACGCATATGGTTGTAGATATCTATAGTTATTCCAACATTATAACTAACTTTCTGTGGTATGTAATAATGTTTGCCTTGTTTACTAACCTTGGCTGGATGGTTACCATGATTTACTATAGAAGTAACACAGTTATGAAGGTATTAGTATCAATATCACCATTTGTCTTAAGGTATGTATTAAGCCATTTAAATAGAATGCTAGATGGAAGAGTAGCTAATGCTATAGGGGATTTTTTCTCCCAAACCTTTAAAACGCCATATTTAGGAATGGTTACCATGTTATTAGCTACCATCTTAATTTTAGGTATAAACTATTTGCTTATGTGGAAAACACCTGTCAAGAGGTAGAGTTTTATATAAAAAAGGATCCCAAATAAGGGGTTCTTTTTTATATAAAAGCAAAAGTATCATATTCTAAAATTAAGATAACGCTACATACATAGAAAAATTTTATCATTATTTTAGAAGGAGACGAAAAATGCTTAGAGCAATAACTTATACTTTAGTTGTTTCAATTTTCGTTGTGTTAACTATCACCGCTACTTTTTTAGCCTTTGTTACGTTTACAACTGAAAAGATAGATGAAAATATAAAGTTAGCTACTTATTCAAACCAAGACAAAGAACTAAATGCAAAAGAGACTTTAACAATCACTACATTTAATATAGGTTATGGGGGACTTAGTAGAGATCAGGACTACTTTGTAGAGGGAGATGACAGAGGGCCAACTAAGAAAAAGACATTAAAAGCTCTAGAAGGCATAACGAACTTTTTAAAAGATGTAGAATCCGACATCATCCTTTTACAAGAGGTGGATACAAGAGCTATGAGGAGTTTTGACATTGATCAGTATAGCTATCTTAAGGAGTCCTTAGTTGACTATGGAAGTGTCTTTGCTTATAACTATAAGACGGCTTGGACAATAGACCCAGCTACTCGCCCTCATGGACATATAGAGTCTGGTATTGCCACATTTTCTCGCCTTAAATTAATGGAAAGTTATAGAAAGCAGCTTCCAGATGACGAAAAGTGGCCAAAGAGACTATTCGAGATGGATCGGTGTATTATAAAATCAAAAATACCAGTAAAAGGCAATAAAAACCTTTATATATTAAACATACACCTTTCTGCCCATGACGAAGACAACGATAAGCGATTAGCAGAACTTAGGTATATTCAAGAAAAAATTAAAAACATTATGGCTGAGGATAATTATATTATAGTTGGAGGTGACTGGAATCAGATATTAAGCACCGCTGATTTAGAGGATTTGCCTCTAGAACAGTGGCCAAAATGGGTTGTGCAAATTCCAGATGACTTTTTAAAGGGGGGCTTTAAATGGGCAGTTGACCATGATACTCCCACAGTTAGAGTGGGGGATGAATATTATAATACAATAGTTGATGGTTTTTTGGTATCATCCAACATAGAAGTTTTGAGCATCGAAGGGCATGATTTAAATTTTGAGAAAAGCGACCATAATCCAGTTACTGTAAAAATATCACTACATTAAGATTATTAAAATTTGCAACACCTTTTTATTAAATATTTTTAATTTTAAATAAAAGGTATTGCAAATTTTTGTTAGTACTGATACAGTATTTATGAGGGTACAATTTGTTGGGGGGATGATTGTGAAAAGGTTTTTTTTAGGAATTTTTGTTGTGCTTTTTACAGTTAACAGCATTGGGTGTTCCTCAGGCACCACAACCCAAAAAAGCAGTGTGAGTATTGATGATGAAACAAAAGATATTTCTGAAGCCTTAAGTATAGACATAGATAGAACTCTTCAAGAGCTTGCCCTTTGCTTTGATGTCAGGATTTCACAGGGGGATCTAAGCTGGCAGGTTTTAAGTCCTCAAGGTCAAGTAGTAAAAGAAGGCAAAGTTGAAAGTGGTGAAAGCTATAGAGAACGTCTTTACTTTGCACCTAGGCAAGGGCGATGGATTGTTGAAGTTGACGGGAAAAAAATAGCTGGCAAGGTGGAAATGGAGTGGGTTGGTACTAAATAGCTTTTAGAAGTTTAAGTTTATATAAAAAAGAAGAACCCAAGGGCTGGATTCTTCTTTTTTATATGTTAACTTAGATTTATAACTTGATATATCCTTTGCGTAACAATAGCAGCTAAGACTGTAAGAGCCAAATCTTTGATAAAAGCTGGAATCATCCAACTTAAAATTACAGAATAATGCACAGCATCTAAACCGACGATTATCCTGTAAGCGAAATACATATAATGGACTCCTAATATATAATTTGTTAACAGTCCTAATAAAGCAGCCATTAAGTAAGTTTTTTGGGTTAAAACGCTAGAGTTTTCCATAAACTTACCAACAACATAAGCTACTGATATAAAAGATAAGATAAAACCAAAAGTAGGACTTAAAATTACATTTAATCCCCCTTGTAAATTTGCAAAAATTGGAGCTCCAGCTAAACCAATGACAGTATAAGCAGTCATAGATAAAACCCCCATACGGCTGCCTAGAAGAATCCCGGCCATAATAGAGAAAAAAGTCTGTAAAGTAACTGGGACTCCGCCTACCATTAAGAAAGAAGTGGCATTAGCTCCTATCGCCATCAGTGCTACAAACAGCCCAGTCAAAACTATGTCGCGGGCTGATAATTTACTTTTTGTTGTCATACTTCACCTCGAAATATTAGATTTGAAATAACTTATTACTCTTTTGAAAAAGTTTGTTTGGGTTATGGGAAATACATCTTTTGCCAGATCACACTCTATTTTAGGCGGATGGTCTGTTACCTGTTTACTTATATAACACTTTCCCTTATCATTAGCTACCATATAAATGGTGTTCTCATCTATAGGCTCAGATAATGGAGCAGACACTCCTCTTGCTTTTGCCACATCGGCGATTTGATTATAGGGCCAATCTAACTGTAACACCCAATCTAAATCAGTGCAAAGCGTATAAAGATTGATATTATCGTGACACATATTTTCATTTATAAACTGTATGTTGCCACTTTCCTCATCAAGATATGCAGCAAGCTTAGGACTATAATGGTAACCCTTAGAGGATAGTTTAGCTACATTAACCTCAAAAAAATTGCTAGTTTGTGGAGCTATTTCTTCAAATTCAACGCTGCAATTGGGCATGTATTTACGCTTGCTTTCTCTACTAAGAAAAAAAGCTGCAAAAGATTCCGCAAAATACTCAGAGCAGTTATCAGTATAATAACTTAAGTCACAGCTACAGCAATTAAACAACTTGGTTGCCTCTTGCGAACAGATGTCTTCAAATTTTTCTGTGTTAGATATATCCTCGAGGAGAAAATAGTCCACTAGATGTCCAATCTCATGAAAAGTAACACAAGTAGCATTATCTACATCCAACCTTACTACAGCTAGACGGTAATTTGGAGAAGCGATACCAGACAGGTGAGAACTAACAACGCCAGAGTCAAGAGACATATTTTCATAGAACTCTGGCTGATCGGAGATGCTTCCGGTTACAAAACGCAAATTTACTCCTAACCGAGTTAACTCCTTTAAAAGCGCAGTAGGTATTCTTTCTATTTCCTCTAGTGCCTGTAAAAGAGTAGACTCGTGCTTATCACTTAAGTTTTTGTCCAGCTGTAAAAATTGATAAAACAAGCTTTTTAAATCATTATCAACTTCTGCTTGAACTATGAAAGGCTCAAGAATTAAGGCGTTAGAAACTTTCTTTTCAGTTAGTTCTATCATATTTAGAAAAAGTTTTTTATGATCTAACTCGTTTGTACTTAACGTTTGCTCAATCCAGCGACGTCCTGCCTGAGAAAGCAAAGCTTCATTAGCATTACAGGAGAAATAAGAACCGTCAGGGCGTAGGAAACTTCCCTCTGTTGGGACCCCGTAAAGCCAATTCCCTTCAAAAATCTTATCTCCATCCAAAGTAAAAAGTTCGCCTTGACCGTGTGGAAGTCCTAACTCCCACTGCCCTTGATAGACAACATTTTCTTTTATATATAGATTGCCCTGTCCGCTAAAATGATTTTTCTCCCAATGCCCTTTATAAGTTAGGTTTTTATCTTGTAACAAACCAAACCCATCGAGATACCCCTCATGAAACTCTCCTTCTATAATTTTTTCTCCTTTTTGGTTAAACACAACACCTTCAGAGTGGGGGGCACCCCCCTTAAGTTGGCCCTGGTATTTAAGTTCCCCGTTGGGATGATAAAGATTTTGCCCTAAACGTATATTTATAAAAACAAATAATAAAGATAATAAAAGCAGAAATATTAAAGCAACTAGTAAAAACTTATTAGACAATATATTAGATCCTCGAGGTAATAATTTTTTAATCATTTAAACACTCCTAAAGAATCATATTGACCTACTATAAAATTCGTGATTAAGCTATCTTAATCCTTGTGATAAACTCCTTTTTCTATTAAGAATCTCAAAAAAAATTAAATAAATAAGGAGGAATTATTATATAAGTATAGAAGAGTTTTTTATAAATATTTTTTGAAAAGCAAGTAATGTTCAATAAAATCGAGTGTACAATCTTAGAGGGGATGATATCATGCTAGAAATTTTAAAAAACAGAAGAAGTATCAGAAAGTATGAAAACAAACGGATAGAACAAGAAAAGTTAGCTAAACTTCTAAAAGCAGTTCTTTTATCACCAACCTCAAAAAATAAGCGACCATGGGAATTTATAGTGGTGGAGGATACTCAGACAATGCAAGAACTATCAAAGGCCAAAAAAGGTGGTTCTCAATTTTTAAAAAATGCTCCATTAGCTATAGTGATAACAGCTGATAGTGGCATTAGTGATGTTTGGGTAGAGGATGCTTCAATTGCCTCCATAACCTTACAATATGCAGCTGAATCTTTAGGTCTGGGCTCATGTTGGGTACAGATTAGAAATAGGGAAAATGATGAGGGTGCCAGCGAGCAGTATGTTCAAGACCTTCTTGGGATTCCTAAAGAAAAACATGTCGAATCAATTATAGCTATTGGCTATCCTGCTGAAGAAAAAGAGCCCCACTCAGATGATGAGTTACTTTATGATAAGATTTATAGGGGTAAATATGGGCAGGCGTATCAATAGTTATAGATTAAACTAAAAAGGAGAGGATACTTTTATGAGGAAACTTTTTGCTTTAGGTGCAGTTATTTTGTTGGCTCTATCGATCGTCGGCTGCTCTAGCTACTCTGCAGATGTGTATGAAAGAGAATCCAGTGGTCAACGGGTAGAGATTACTTTTGAAGAGTTAGATGGCAAAGTTGAAGAGTTAATTCATGTAGATAGAAGTGGTGGACTAGATATTGACGTGCTGATAGACAATGGAGAGATTGAGCTAGAACTTGCTTTTTTAGATGAGGAGGAAGAAGAACCTATTGTAACTGATCAATTATCTCAAGTTTTTGACTCAAATAACGACTTGCAGTATAGCACAGATGATTCCTTTAACAATGGGGTGTATAGGCTGCTACTAAGTGGGGAAGATGCTGACGGAACAGTAGTAATTGATTTTAATTAAAGTTTAAAAAATCCATCCCTTTAAAATAAGGGGTGGATTTTTATTATATATCTAAGTAATTTGAATAGTATTAATAGAAAGGAGGTCATATAATGAAAAGCTTAAGTTATATGTTTATAATAATTATTCTGGTAGCTACATTATCAGGCTGCTCTACATACTCGGTAACTTTTTTTGAAAGTGATATAGTAGATGGAAATGGTCAGCACAGAATATATAGTTTTAAAGAGCTAGACGGTAGGATGGTTGAAGAACTTTCAGTTGAAGCAAGCGAAGGTGTGAGTTTATCCATAGAGGTTACAAAAGGAGAACTAAACTTAGAACTTATAGATCCTAATGGGAATAACATCTTGGTCAATGATCTAATTAAAACATTTGATAAAGAAAATCATTTAAGCTTTATAAGTGAAGATAGCTTTCCTAAGGGAGCATATACACTAGTAATTAAAGGTCAGAAAGCTGATGGTTTAATTGAAATCAAGTTTTGACATATGTTAATTTACTAGATGGGGAAGGATTATACCTAAAAAACGAGAAAGTATTAATAAGCAATAGTTGAATTCTCTCTTATGTAATTTACATATAATAAATTAAAAGTAAAAAGGAGAGGTGTTTTGGGTTTGAGGAAGGTTGGAAATAGGGAAGCATTAATATTTGCCGCAGTTTTAGCACTGATAATATTCGGTGTCCTTTTAATTAGCTATTAAACCACTGTATTTAAGAAAGGGGTATAAGCTGTGTTGTTTAAGCAGGAAATTACCAGTAAAAAACATAGTCAATTTATTGAAATAACAGACATAGTTCAAAAACTTATAGAAAAAAATAATATGAAGTTTGGAATTTGTTATATATACATACCACATACCACTGCAGCAGTGACAATAAACGAAAATGCCGATCCTTCAGTACAAAGAGATATGCTTATGGAACTAGATAAAATGGTGCCTCTAGAAGATGGATATGCTCATATTGAAGGGAACTCAGCAGCACATATTAAGGCAAGCCTGCTAGGCTTTAACCAAACAATATTAGTTGAGAACGGAAGATTACTGTTGGGCACTTGGCAAGGAGTTTACTTTTCAGAATTCGATGGTCCAAAAACAAGAACTATATATATAAAGTTAGTAAGTGAATAAATAGAATGTATGAGGAGGGTAAACTTTTTTTTGCGATATTAAAAATGTTGAAATAAAAAAAAGAGGTGAACTATTATGAAATTTATTTATAAAGATACCAAAAACCCTAATCCTTCAGAAGTATTACAGCTTTATGGTGATGTCAAATGGTCAAATTATACTGACAAACCTCAATCATTATTTAAAGGAATTAAAAATTCTTTAGAGGTAATAACTGCCTGGCAGGATGATAAGCTAGTCGGCCTGATACGAGCAGTTGGTGATGGAGAGAGCATCCTCTATATCCAAGATATACTGGTTCTAAAGGACTATAAAAGAAATGGTATAGGTACAGAGCTAGTTAAACGCCTTTTAGCAAAATACCCCCATATAAGACAAAAGGTACTGTTAACTGATGATTCTGAGGAAACTAGAGGGTTTTATGAAAGTTTAGGTTTTAAAGCAGCTATGAAAGGCCTAATATCATTTGTTAAATTTGATTAAAACAAGGCATTTGCCGTTTTTTGGCAAATGCCTTGTTATGTTAATGAGAGGTGGCGTTTTCTACAATGAAATCCTTAAATCTTTTGCCGAGCGAAGAGAGAGTTCTTTTTTTATGAACTGCTAAATAAAACCAGCGGTGATAGTTTTTAAACTCTTCAAGGTGGTAAATGTTAAGCTTGTCTTTGTTAATGTCAGTTAACGCTAACTTAGATACTATTGACGATGCCATCCCTTCTTTAACGGACTGTGTGATGGACTGTACGTTATCGTAATAACCTATTATGTTAAGCTTGTTAACATCAAAGCCATTGTTTTTCAACACTTTAATAATATTTTCTCTAGTCCCTGACCCAGAAAATCTGAAAACCAAGTTTAGTCTAGATAGTGTCTCTAACCCTATTGGAGCTTCTAGTTTTATATTCTTTGGTGTAATAAGAACAAGCTGCTCCTTAATCAAAGGATAGTACTCAATGCTTTCAGTAAAATGCTTATCCCCTACAAAAGCTATATCAGCCAGTCCCTTTAATAAATGAGTAGCCACCACCTTAGAACTATTTTGTTTAACATAAAATTTACTGTTAGGGTAGTTTTTATTAAATGCACTCACCATTTTAGGGACTATGAACTGTGCTGGAACAGAGCTGGAGGAGATGTTGATTTCTCCTGGTAACTTATCATTATCGCATAAACAATCTAATGCTTTTTTTTTCATAGCGAGAATTTGTTCTGCCCAGTAAAAAAGTTTTTTCCCAGACGGTGTTAAAATAGCCTGTCTGCCGATACGGTCAAACAAAGGTTGGCCCAAATCTTTCTCCAAATTATTTATATGAGTGCTTACGGTGGACTGACTTAAAAATAAGTTTTCTGCTGCTTTAGAAAAGTTCTTTGTTTTTGCTACTTCGACGAAAACCGTTAACTGATGTAAATGCACAAAATCCCCTCCTCATAGTCTTCATTAACAATCTTAAAGGATGACATCGATTTTATCAATAGATAACGCTGCAAACTATCTATAAAAGCTTTTGTATAGCTATAAAATAGCGATTATAATGAAGTTATTAAACTTTAATTACATATGTGAAAAACATATCGTGGAGGGGAAACGTTTTGTACACTGTAGGAATAGATGTAGGGTCAGCTGCTATAAAGATAGTTGCTTTTGATGGTAACGATTATAAATACACAATTGAGCCCACTGGATGGTCTCCCAAAAGTAAAGGAGCGGAAGTTTATAGTCGTTTTCTTAGCGATAACAAAATTTCTTCTGGACATATCAAAAAGGTGGTTGCTACAGGTTATGGGGGAAGAAGATTAGATTTTATCGATGAATATAAAAGTGAGATAACCTGCCATGGCAGAGGGTGCCACGTTTTAGACCCTAGCATTAAGGGAGTTATAGACATAGGCGGTCAAGACAGCAAAGCCATGCTGCTAAACGGCAGTGGTAAGGTGCTAGATTTTACCTTAAATGACAAATGCGCCGCAGGGACAGGAAGGTTTCTTCAGGTCACAGTTAATGCCTTAGGACTAGATATGGACCAGATTGATGCTTTAGCAAATAACAGTAAGCCTCTAGAAATTGATAATATGTGCGCAGTATTTGCTGAAACAGAAGTACTTAATTTGATAGTTCAAGGGGCTAAGCAGGGAGATATTTTAGCAGGCCTATTAAAATCAATAGCCCTTAGAATTGGGAGCTTAGCTGGAAAGGTCGATATAGAGGGAGAAGTAGCTTTTTGCGGTGGTGTTGCTCAAAGCAAAGTACTAACACAAATGGTTGAGCAGTATTGCAATCTAAAAATTAATAAGCTAGAAAATCCGCAAATTACTGGAGCGTTAGGTGCGGCAGTAATAGGATTTTAGCAATATATAAACACACTTAGGGAGGGAATTTAATGCGAGCAAAAACAATGGAGTATTTTGATAGTCTGATTGCAGAAAGTGCTGTAAAAATCAAAGAGGAAAAAGAAAAAGGTAAAAAGGTTATGGGGTATTACTGTGTTTTTTCTCCTGTAGAACTAATAGAGGCATCGGGAGCTTTTAGCGTAGGCCTTTGTGCAACAAAACAGGAGCCGATAGCAGCAGCTGAAAAGCACCTGCCTAGGAATCTTTGTCCACTTATTAAATCAAGTTATGGATTTGCAATTACAGATAAATGTCCCTACTTTTTCTTTGCCGATGCCGTCATGGCTGAGACAACCTGTGATGGAAAAAAGAAAATGTATGAGCTGATGGCTGACATTAAGCCTATGGTTGTTCTTGATATACCTAACTCATCTGTTTATGAAAAAAGAAAACAACATTGGATGGACGAAATTTATAGAGCAAAAGACTTTATAAAAGGTCAGCTTGGACTTGATATTACTGAAGATAAGCTTAAAGAAAAGATTAAGGAACACAATGAAGAAAGAAAGCTTTTAATGGAACTTGTGGCACTAAATAAATCCAATCCAACCCCCATATCAGGCTCTGATCTTTTAAAAGTGCTTTGGGGCAGACAGTTTAAAGCTGATAGAGAAGAGTATATATCTAAAGTAAAGGATTTAATGGAGGAGCTTCAAGACATTATAGCTAATACCGATAAAGTCAAAGGACCAAGAATTTTAGTTACTGGTTCACCTACAGGAGTTGGACAGGAAAAAGTAATAAACGCAATAGAAGAGTTAGGTGGCCAGGTAGTTCTTCAGGAGGCATGTTCAGGAGTAAAAGGACTAGTTGATCTTGTAGATGAAGATAAAAACCCATATGAGGCCCTAGCTGAGAAATACATGGATATACCTTGCTCATGTACCTCCCCTAACACTAGGCGTTTTGATTTAACAAATAAACTTGTAGAAGAATACAACATCGATGGTATAGTAGACATAACACTACAAGCATGCCATACTTATAACATCGAGTCTTACCAGCTAAAAAAAGCAGTAAATGCTCCTTTTACCCAAATAGAAACTGACTATAGTCAATCAGATGTAGAACAAATTAAACTTAGAATAAGTTCCTTGTTTGAGTTAATTGAAGGGTAAAACTAAAGCCTGTTGAGAGAAGAATCTCAACAGGCTTTTTTATTGGCAACTTTAGATGCGAACGGCTTTGCGAGGTCTAATTAAGGCTTTTTCACCGTAACCTACAAGATCCATTCGACCTGCTTTTTTTAAAGCCTTTAAAACTAAATGATAATTTTTGGGGTTTTTATACTGAATTAGCGCTCGTTGCATCGCCTTTTCGTGGGGAGCTTTAGGCACATACACCTCATCCATTGTTCGAGGGTCAATTTCAGTATAATACATACATGTAGAAAGAGTGCCTGGAGTGGGGTAGAAATCTTGAACCTGTTCTGGCGTATGTCCTATATCTCTTAAATATTCCGCTAACTCAATCGCAGCGTCAAGGTCAGAGCCGGGGTGACTTGACATAAGATAAGGAACTAAGTATTGTTCTTTTCCAATTTGCCTATTTACTTTATAAAATTTATCGGCGAATTTTTCATAAACTTCTCGCTTGGGTTTACCCATCTTACTTAAAACTTTAGGTGAAATATGCTCTGGTGCTACTTTAAGCTGTCCGCTGACATGGTGCTCACATAACTCCTCAAAAAAGCTATCATCCGTGTCCTTTAAAAGATAATCATAGCGAATCCCAGAGCGGATAAACACCTTTTTAACACCCTGAATATCTCTAAGCTCTTTTAAAAGCTCGCTATAATCACTATGACTTGCCTTAAGGTTTTTACAAGGTTTGGGGTATAAGCACTGCTTGTCAGTACAGACTCCATGTTTAGTTTGTTTTTGACATGCTTGAGTTCTAAAGTTTGCTGTGGGACCGCCCACATCATGGATATATCCTTTAAAATCGCTCATATCTACCATTTCTTTTGCTTCATTAACTATGGCCTCTTTACTACGGTTTTGAATGATTCTCCCCTGATGAAAGGTGAGGGCGCAAAATGAACAGCCCCCAAAACAACCTCTGCTACTTACTAGGCTAAACTTGACCTCTTTTATAGCTGGAACTCCGCCGTCCTTCTCATATATAGGATGATAGGTTTTAGTAAAGGGGAGGAGATAGATGCTGTCTAGTTCATCTGTTGTCATCGGCGGGGCCGGTGGGTTTTGTACCACATAAGTATTTTTATTATACTGCTCAATTAATGTATCAGCGCTTATAGGGTCAGTATTTCTATACTGGAGTTTGAAGCTTTTGGCATAGGCGCTTTTGTCTGAGCTAACCTCTTTAAAAGAAGGTAAGAATTTCCCCTGATATACACTAGAAGGATCACTTGTTTTAAACACAGTACCCTTAATATAGGTTAAGTGGTCTATAAGTAATCCACTTTTTAAACCTTCTGCTATTTCAACAATTTGTTTTTCTCCCATACCATAGACCAAAAGGTCAGCTTTAGAATCTAGCAGAATTGACCGACGGACTTTATTATCCCAATAATCGTAATGTGCCAGCCTCCTAAGACTAGCTTCAATACCACCTAAGATTATCGGCACATCCTTGTATGCTTCTTTAGCTCTGTTTGCGTAGACGATTGTAGCCCTATCCGGCCGCTTGTGCCCTTGCCCGCCAGGAGAGTAGCTATCATCATGCCTGCGTTTTTTTGAAACGGTATAGTGGTTGACCATTGAATCAATGTTACCACCGGTAATTAAAAAAGCGTACTTGGGTTTGCCTAAAAGTTTAAAGTCATCGGCTGACTCCCAGCTGGGCTGGGGGATTATTCCCACAGAAAAGCCCTGACTTTCAAGGACCCTGCCGATAATGGCAGCTCCAAATGAGGGGTGATCTACATAGGCATCACCACTGATTATAACAAAATCTAACTGGGTTATATTCCTTTTTAACAAATCTTCTTCATTTATAGGTAAAAATCCATTAGTCATTTAAATCCTCCTGAAAATAATAGGTGTTACTATTATATAGCATTTTTATATTTTTAACAAAGTGTGAAGTAATGTCAAATAATGTTGACAAAAGTCGAATGAACTAATAATATAGTATCTTGGTTAAGAGAAATAGAATAAACTTTTAATTTGAGATTTATATTTTTTATGAGGAGGAAACTAAAAATGCTAATAAAGGCAAAAGTACCTGCTAAAAATAGTATGTTATTTTTGGTTTATACATTTATAGTAGTATTTACGTTCTTATCAGTGTTTGGAGCTATTTACTTTGCACAATCTATCTCACAGCAGTCGAACCTTAGGTCATATAACTCAAACTATGCTTATGGTCTAGAAAAAGAGAATGATAAAGATGATCACGAATATGAGGCGTCTAATACTAAATACGGTGGTCTAAAACCTAACTACTATAAAGGGTTTAACCCAAAATTTAGTAGAGATGAGGTTGAGCTGTTAGAAAATATTGTGACTGCTGAATCCCAAGGAGAACCATTAAAGGGCAAAATAGCAGTGGTTAATGTAATTTTAAACAGGGTAGATAACGACCACTACCCTGACTCAGTAGAAGAGGTGATATTTCAACAGGGACAATTTAACCCTACATGGGATGGTAGCCTAGAAAGAGTTAACAATATTACACCTAAAACAAAGGAAGCTGTTGGGCGCGCGATTGAAGGGCAGCAGTCGGTTCCTAGCAACACCTTGTTTTTTATGAACCAAGAAATTGCCGAGGACTTTACTATTGCTAACACACGGCAATATGTTAAAACCATTGGGAACCATACGTTCTTTAGGTAATAATAAAATAGCTCAAAGTTAATACTGTATTATCCAAAGTAAGAACCTTAATTATATGGTTCTTACTTTTGGTTTTTAAAGAGCACAAAACTTAACTAGCTTTACAAGGCAGAAATTTGTAAAGATTTCCTGTTAGATTGATACTTTTTACTGTTTTTGTTAGCAACATTGTTAATTGGGGTGTTATTAGGTATTTATGCCAAGTCACCATCTAGGCTAATTATGTATTCGCAGATAATTTTTTTGCCTTCAATGATGCTTTCAGGGATAATGTTTCCTGCAGACATGCTACCAACGGTGTTAGAAACAATAGGCTTAATTTTACCAGCAACCCATGGGATGCGCATACTAGCGGCAGAAAGTTTTATCGCAAGTAGTTACCTTACATTAATTCTGTTTATAATCTTATCGCTTATAATAATAGGGCTAAGGTTAAAAAGGTTAAACTACGAGGATGTTCATTAAACAATAAAATAATAGTATAAAAAAGTAAGCTAGTAAGGTGTTACACCTTACTAGCTTACTTTTTTATCGCAGGTTAAGACTCCTACAGATTTTATATAACCTTATTTATTTTCTAGCTTCCACTGCAGGTAATCTTCATAACTTGTTTGTTTGTCTATAATACCATCGGCAGTTATTTCTATTATTCGATTTGCCGTCGTTTTGATGATTTCATGATCGTGTGAAGTAAAGATTAATGTTCCCTTATAATTTATCAATGCTTTGTTAAGAGCAGTGATTGACTCTAAATCAAGGTGATTTGTGGGCTCATCAAAAAGCAAAACGTTAGCTCCACTTAGCATCATTTTGGCAAGCATGCACCTAACCTTTTCTCCTCCGGAAAGCACATCGGCTTTTTTAAGAGCTTCTTCACCTGAAAACAGCATCCTACCAAGCCATCCTCGGATAAAAGACTCCGATTTTTCCTCTGAAAACTGTCTTAGCCAGTCAACTAAGGTTAAATCACAATCGTCAAAATAAGAAGAGCTATCATTAGGAAAATATGAGCATGAAGTGGTCACTCCCCATTTGAACTCTCCAGAATCTTGTGTTGCGTTCTCCATTAGGATATCAAAAAGGGCAGTTTTAGCAATTTCATTTTCGCCCAAGATAGCAATTTTGTCACCCTTGTTTACAGTAAAGCTGATGTCATTTAAGAGAACTTCTTCACCCACAGATTTTGAAAGGTTCTTTACAGATAATAGATCATTACCAACCTCTCTATCTGGTTTAAAGTCCACAAAAGGGTATCGTCTAGAAGATGGCTTTATATCTTCAAGCTCTAAATTATCAAGAATTTTTTTTCTAGAGGTAGCTTGCTTTGACTTAGACGCATTGGCGCTAAAGCGTCTAACAAACTCCTGCAACTCCTTCATTTTAGCTTCTGTTTTCTGGTTAGCTTCCTTTGCTTGCTTTTGGGCTAGCTGGCTAGATTCATACCAAAAATCATAATTTCCTGGGAAAACTGTTATTTTACTAAAGTCAATATCAGTTATATGGGTGCAAACTTGATTTAAAAAGTGTCTGTCATGGGACACTACTATAACTGTATTTTCAAAGTTATGGAGGAAATTTTCCAACCAATTGATAGCTTCTATGTCTAAATGGTTAGTAGGCTCATCTAGCAGAAGAATGTCAGGGTTACCGAAGAGCGCTTGAGCAAGTAGGACCTTTACTTTTTCCACACCGTTGAGCTCTTCCATTTTTTTGTTATGATATTCACTTGAAATACCTAAACCGTTTAGTATACTTTCAGCATCAGCTTCCGCATCCCAGCCGTTAAGTTCAGCAAATTCAGCTTCAAGTTCAGCGAGCTTAATGCCATCTTCATCAGAAAAGTCTGATTTAGCATAATAAGCTTCCTTTTCTTCCATAATCTCTATCAACCTTTTATGCCCCATTATAACTGTTTTTACAACGTTATATTGGTCATATTCATGATGGTTTTGTTTTAGCACACCAAGACGAAGATTTGAAGCTATGCTAACATTTCCACTTGTAGGCTCTATCTCTCCAGATAGAATTTTAAGAAATGTTGACTTCCCTGCACCATTAGCACCGATAAGCCCATAGCAGTTTCCGGGGGCGAACTTTATATTTACATCTTTAAAAAGAACCCTGCCACCATAACGAAGGCTTAAATTTGTTGTAGTTATCATTATTTTATCCGTCCTTTACTTATAAATTAACCCCTCAATCATATCACAAATGAGGTAAAGCCACAATGTAATAGCTAAACTGTTATGCAAAGAAAAAGATAAAGAGAAACTAGCACTTTAAATGTGTTCGAAAATAAAGCATGTTCAGAATATGAACAGCACTTTTATACGTTGCCATAAAGGGGATGTGTCTTTTGAGTGTATTAAATAACTACATAACTTATACAACCTAAAACTTAGCAAAAACTCAGTCAATACCAATATTAAGGAGTTGGCATACGCCTTGCTTGTTTATAAAGTGACAATTATATTACTTTATAGTTTAGAGAGGAGGTCCTTTGATGAATGATCAAATGGTAAAAGTTATTTTATTGGCTGCAGTGCTAATGCTAGTGGCTTTATTTGGGGATTTTGTTTACTTATTTGCTCTATCGTTCCCAGTGTTAATGTTTGCTTGGATGTTTTTAGGTGCTTTAAGAAACGGCTCTATTGGAAGTGGCTATAAAGCATCTTTAATCTCTGTTTTGGTAGTATGGTTAGGTGGATTTGTTACTATGAACTTAATGGACACTGCCGCAGAACCGTCGGTTTATATTGGAGGTTTTCCAGTTGCAACGGCGATTATGGTTTATGTAGTTTGGATTCTACCGTTTATTCTTGGAACTTATGCATATGGCTACTTCTTTGAAAAAGATTGCATTACCAAAGAAGAGCTAAAAACTTTGGAAAACAAATTCCGTAAAGAATCGTAAATTGATCATTGAAAGGAGTTGAGAGATGTGAATACTATTATAACCATAGCTGTTATATACCTTATTGGTGTTTTTGCCATAGGTATCTGGGCTATGCGTAGGACGAAAACCTCGGAAGATTTTTTTATTGCAGGTAAAAGCTTAGGAATTTTTGTCGCTGCTATGGCAGTATTTGCGACAGCACTTAGCGGTTTCTTATTTATTGGGGGACCAGGATTGACATATTCGGTAGGAATGGGAGCTCTTTGGTTCACTTTTCCTACATCAATATCTTTTGCAATGGCTTGGTATATTTTAGGGAAAAGAATGCGCCTTTTAACTGATGCTACAGGGGCAATGACGGTTGCTGATGCAGTTTACTATAGGTTTAAAAGTAGAGCTGCCAGTGGGTTAACTGGAGTTGCTACCTTAGTGGGAATTGTTGTGTTTTTAGGAACCCAAGTGTTGGCTTTAGGAACCATAATTGCATATATTTTTCCTGCTATAAGTGTTACTCAAGGTGTTATTATAGGAATGACAATAGTTGCCCTTTATTCTGCAGCTGGTGGAATTTTGGCAGGAACATACACCAGTGTTTTTCAGGGTTCAATTATGGCAGTTGGTTCATTTTTAGTTTTTATTTTAACCTTAACTACAGGAGATGGATTGACAAACATTACACAAACGATAGCTACACAACCCTTTACAGATATGGGAACTGCCATGCCTGAGTTTGTAGGCCCTTGGGGGCTAGTGGGACCAATGGTGGCTATGAGTTGGTTTTTCGCGCTATCTATCGGAATTGTGGGGCAACCACACGTTGTCTCTAGATTATATATGATAAAAGACGTTAACAAACTTAAATGGGGGCCGGCAGTAGCTGCTGTTCCTGCTATTCTTGGTGGCTTGCTATTTTTTGGAGTAGGTTTAGTTATGCGCTATCTTGTTATGACAGGGGAAATAGCTCCTCTTGCTAACCCTGACGATGCGATTTTGGTATTTTTAACAGAATTTACTCCTCCTGTTCTAGCTGGTATTGTACTAGCTGGTGTGGCTGCAGCGATAATGTCTACATGTGATGCTTTTATAAACATAGCTTCAGCTGCTGCCGTAAGGGACTTACCTAGGGCATTTGGCAAAAAACTATCTGATAAAAAACAGCTTGTTTATGGAAGGATAGCTGTTGTTACCATCTCAGTAATTACTGTGGTAACTGTTCTACAGATGGGTGATGATGGTATAGCACTATTAGGTGCAGTTGGCTGGGGAACATTTGCAGCAGCATTAGCACCTGTTTTGGGTCTTGGGTTGAATTGGAAGCGTGCCACTAAAGAAGGTGCCATTGCTTCTATAATAGTTGGGCTCGTGTCTAGCGTGGGCTTTGAGATTTTAGCAACCATAGGTGTTTATGAACTTCCTAATGGTATATATATCGGGGCTCTATCTATGGTCCTATCACTTATTGCCTTTATAGCAGTTTCTTTTGCAACAAAACAAGAGCAGCTTGATGAGGTAATGGAAACAGTGATGGACGCATAAACTTAAAAAATGATAAAAAGCTGTCGACTGCGGTCGGCAGCTTTTTTTGCGCTCAGATCTAAGTGGCAGTTAAGCATAGACTCTAAAGTAATTTTTAAAAAAAGTTTTTAATCAGGGAAGGATTTTGGTTTTAAAGCTAGAAGATGGCTACATAGACAGTATATTTAAAATTATCAGTTAAATAAAATCAATCCTAACAACTTAATGATTCATAACTATCTTAAATAACGAAACGTTAAGTTTCGTTTAAATAAATTACGACGGAGGTGGTATTTTTTAAGCCAAATCGTTAGCTAACATGCCTTAGAATTTAATAAATATCTCAGGAGGGAGTATTTATATGCTAAAAGAAAGAGAACAATGGAAGTCACGGTTAGGATTTATCCTGGCAGCCACAGGTTCTGCCGTAGGGCTGGGCAATGTATGGAGGTTTCCATTTGTTGCCGGTGAACAAGGTGGTGCAGCTTTCTTAGTTATCTATCTGATAGCGGTAGCTTTTATAGGTTATCCCTTGATGGTCACCGAAATTTCAATCGGTAGAAAAACTCAAAGAAACCCGATAGGGGCGTTTAAGGCACTAGCTCCTAATACTCCATGGTGGATTGTAGGAGGAGTGAGTGTTTTAGCAGGGTTTATTATATTAAGTTATTATTCAGTAATAGCTGGTTGGTCTCTAGCTTTTATCATAGAATCAATAGCTGGCTTTCCGGAAGGGATAGAGGCAACAGATCAACTCTTTGGCGGTCATAAAACAGGAATTGCTAAGCCGATTTTTTATCATGCACTGTTTATGGTGATTGTAATAGGTGTAATTTCCGCAGGTGTAGTCAAAGGAATACAGAGGGTAGTACAATGGTTGATGCCTATATTAGTAGTACTTTTACTCATGGTGGTCGTCAGGTCTGTAACTTTACCTGGTGCAAGTGAAGGAATAGCATTTTTGTTTAGGCCAGACTTTAGTGCAGTTTCTTGGGATACTATTTTAAGTGCTGTAGGTCAGTCCTTCTTCACGTTAAGTCTTGGAATGGGTGCTATTATAACTTATGGTAGTTATCTTTCCGCAAAGGAGAACATTCCTAGTAGCTCAGTTCAGGTAATAGGTGCAGACACTTTGATTGCCATTATTTCTGGCCTAGCTATATTCCCAGCAGTTTTTGCTTTAGGATTTGCTCCTGATGAAGGCGCAGGTTTAGTATTTGTTACGTTACCTGCTGTATTTGCAGAAATGCCTTTTGGTGGGGGGGTTGGATTTTTATTCTTTGTACTGTTATCCATAGCCGCCCTTACCTCTGCTATATCACTTCTAGAGGTGGTTGTATCATATTTTGTTGATGAAAAAGATTGGCCAAGGAAGAAAGCGGCAGCAAGCATAGGTATAGCAGCCTTTTTCGTAGGGTTGTTACCGGTGTTGGGTTACAGTGCTTTAGATCATATTAAATTCTTAGGTATGGATATTCTAGACACTTACGACTTTTTTGCAGATAGCATCATGTTACCTCTCGGTGGTGCTTTGACAGCGGCGTTTGCCGGACATGTATGGAGCACAAAATCCTTAATGGAAGAGGCAAATAAAGAAAGTAAATCGTTTAGGATAGGAAGTTGGGTAGGCCCCTTTTTAAAATATATAATTCCAATTGGCATTATAATTGTTATGATTGCTGGAATTATTGAAGTGCTTTAAAATACAGCTGTAAAATTGAATGACAAAAGCCACATTTATGTATCTGACATATATGTGGCTTTTGTCAGCTCTTTGTTTATAATAACAATCAGCAAGCCATGAGTAAGTAAATGGCTGTTGATGAGGTTTTTCTTTTTGGTCTGATGCTTAGGCTTAAGATAAATTAAATATTTATTAATATATTAAATAAGCTTAATATATATTGCAATTAAAGAGTTCTAAGCTATATTATATATTAATGGGTAAATACACTACTGGTTATAGTTAACCAAGTTGGGAGGGGTTTAAAATAAAAAAAGTAATATCTTTATTGCTGCTTACTTTCCTTTTAGTAGGCTGTAGCGTTAACATCAACATAGGGCTTAACTCCAAAAGGTATGAAACTACAAAAGAGCTAAAAGCGGCCTATTATGAAGGAATTAAGCTGGACGTTTTAACAAGTACAGGAGACGTTACAGTTGAAAATTGGGACGAGGACATGGTTTTTATAGAAGCTATTATAACGGGGATAGCTTCTACAGAAGAGGCTGCAGAGAGTAACGCCTATAATACCGAAATCGAAATAGATTCTGATGATAAGCGGATTAAAATAAGAAGTAAAGTTCCTAAAAATATGGATCGCTCCAGCGGAGCAACAGTAGCTTATAACATAAAAATCCCTAAAGACTTTGGAGGGACTTTTAAATCCAGTACCGGCAAAATAGATATAGCTTCTGCAACAAATGACTTAAGCATATCAACTAGTACAGGGGATGTAATAATATCTGACCTTAAAGGTGACTTAGATATAAAAACCAGTACCGGTGATGTTTATTTAGGTAGTGTAAATGGAAACTTAAAACAAAGAGCAAGCACAGGAGACCTTACCATTGAATATTTAAACGGAACCGTTGATGTCGCAGCCAGCACCGGAAAATTTAACGGAAAATTAGAGCTAACGGGCAAAAACAACAAAATTCAAAGTTCAACTGGAGATATAAAGGTTAGTTTAATTAACCCAGCTTTAAGGTTGAGAGCCGACACCAGCACCGGCCGCATAGATATAGGTGAGCTAGATCTAAAGTCAGTTACCCTAAAAGATAGAAAAATTGAAGGAGTGCTAAATTCAGAAGATGGAACATTAAAAATAACAACATCCACCGGTGATATAGCCATTAATGTGAAGTAGGTGTTAATGAGAAGTGGAAGGCTTATTAATTAGTCTTGAGCGGTCAATATCTTTACAAACAGTACTAATGGGAATAGTATAAACAGTGCGGTGTTTTTTCCTCAGATTCGTTTTTTAGTTGTTATACGGATTTTGAGGCTGCTCCGCTTATTTAGTGTTCTAAAGATGGGACGTTATGTAAGCGAGTCCAGTCACCTTCTCTAAGCACTTAAGGCTAGCCAGACATAAAATAACCGTATTTTTACTAACCATATCCTTTATTATAATTATAGTTGGTTCTTTAATGTATATAATTGAAGGCCCAGAAAATGGTTTTGTTAACATTCCAGAGTCCATGTATTGGGCAGTAGTTACTGTTTCAACTGTAGGGTACGGCGATATTTCCCCTCAAACACCTCTAGGAAAGCTGTTGGCAGGAGTATTGATGATTGTAGGATATGGCATTATAGCTGTACCTACAGGAATCATATCCCATGGATTGGCAAAAAGTCCAAAAAACCATATAAAACTAAAAAATTGCCTTAGATGCGACTTAGATTTTCCTCGCCATGATGATAAGTTTTGTTCAAAATGTGGGACTTTGCTGGCATCTAAAAAATAACAGTAACAATTTATTTTGAGAGTTTATATCCAACCAATAATAGTGACAAATGTCCAAGCTTAAGGACATTTGTCACTATTATGTGTTTAGCAAAAAAATGCTATCATGTAGTAGGAAGTGCAAGTTATCTTTTTAACAAACAAAATTGCAAGGGGGAATAATTTAATGAAAAAGTTTTTAATGATTGTTTTAAGCTTAGTTTTAATAATGGGACTAGCAGTTGGTTGCACCTCAACAGCTGACAATGGTGAAAAGGACTCAGTGGTAGATAATGGAGATGAAATCGTAGCAGACGGCTTCTATGATGATGGAAGATACAGAGGTATCTATGAAGATAGAGGTGAGCAGCAAGTTAGCATTCAATTTCACTTAGAAGATGGTGTTCTTACAGACTTAAGCTACAGGCACCTATATCACTCTGGAGTTGACTACCGCGAAATTGGCGATGATCATGCACTTTATCCAGTATTAGAGCAACATGATCAAGTTTTAGAGTACTTAGAAGGAAAACCGCTAGAAGCTATTGCAGATTTATACTCCACAGAAGACTTTGTAGATGACATCGACGTCTACACAGGAGCTACAATCAGAGGAAGTAAGATAGTTTCTGCTATACAAGATGGCCTAAACAGAGGATTATATACTCCAGATGGTGAATTTAGCAGAGAGATTACAGAATATGATGATGGAAGATATAGAGGTATTTACGGCGACAGAGGCGAACAACAGGTAAGTATTCAGTTCCATTTAGAAGACAACGTGCTTACAGATTTAAGTTATAGACATCTTTATCATTCAGGAATTGATTATCGTGATATGGACGAAGATGATAGCCTATATGCAATTGTTGAGCAACATGAACAGCTTCTAGAATACTTAGAAGGTAAACCACTAGAAACTATTTTTGATTTACACTCACCTGGAGATTTTGTAGAAGATGTGGATGTTTACACAGGAGCAACTATTAGAGCAAACAAAGTATTCTCAGCTATGATGGATGGGTTAAATAGAGGGCTGTACTCCCCAGATAATGAGTTTAGTACAGAACTACCTGATTACGAAGATGGTCGCTACAGAGGAATTTTTGGCGACAGGGGAGAGCAACAAGTAAGCATTCAGTTTCACCTAGAGGATAATGTGCTTACCGATATAAGCTACAGACACTTATATCACTCCGGCATTGATTACCGTGATATTGATGAAGACCATACACTTTACCCAGTAGCTGAGCAACACCAACAAATCATTGAATATTTAGAGGGTAAGTCATTAGAATCAGTTTTTGACCTACACTCTCCTGGTGAATTTATTGAAGATATTGATGGATATACTGGAGCAAGCATTAGAGGAAATAAGGTGTTCTCTGCTATAATCGATGGACTAAACAGGGGCATCTACTAGATGCTTATAACACAAAAGGGTCTCTTATGAGGCCCTTTTGTGTTATAATATAACCTATAATTTAGCTTTCTAAGAGGAGGAGCCTATGTTACCACAGCAGTTCGTACTTCTTTACTTGGTGTATGGCTTTGCTTTTGTCAATCTAGGTATCTCAGCCTTACAGCAAAGTAGTAAACTAAATAGTAATTTTGCCTTTGTAAACAATATAAAATATCTAGGGTATTTCGGAGTTGCTCATGGCATAACTGAGTTTGTAACTATGCTTACTTGGACCGGACTATATAATGACTATTACCTACAAATGTTTGTATTTAATAGCCTTCTCAAAGCGGTATCTTTTGTAGCATTATTTCTTTTTGGGGCAAACCTACTTGCTCCTAAGTTTAAGCGTTATTTTAGCTTTTATATATCTACTGTTTTTAGTGTATGGCTAATGATATTTATTTTTTTAGGCGTACGGCACGGTTTTGTTCAACATATAGATCAGCCTATTTATAATATAATATTTATTAGGTACTTTATGGCTTTTCCGGCTGGTGTAATAACATGTATTGCGTTGCTAACAGATGCTAGTGCTATAAGAAAGTCAAAAATATATAAAATAGCAATTAAGTATAGGGCCCTTGCGATTGCTTTTTTAGTCTACGGTCTACTAGATGGATTGATTGTAGGATATCATGACTTTTTTCCCGCTAATCTAATCAATAATGATATGTTTATGGAGGTATTTGGGTTTCCGGTACAAGTAGCAAAAACATTAACTGGGATAACTATTAACCTACTTTTTTTAAGAATAATTTATATATTTAACTGGGAAAGAGATGAAAAGTTGCAGCAGCTCAATCAAAGTAAGCTTGTAAATGACGAGAGAAGAAAATTAGGAAGAGAGATTCATGATAATGTTATTCAAGACCTTTTTGCAACCGGTTTGCAGGTGGAGTTTGCTATAAAGAAAGAAGATGATGACCTACAGCAAAAACTGCTTCTAGATATAAAAAAAAGCATCAACCATTCTATTAGTTCTATTAGAAAGTTTATGATAAGAGACTCTAGCAAGGTGATAGATGTAGAAGAATTTAATGAAAATGTGAAAATGTTAGTGGAGCAATTTGATAAAATAATAGATGCAAAAGTTTCCTTTGCTTATAGGATTCCCGATTATAACTTAGGTAAGTTAACTAAAGATACAGCCACTCAGATCTATTACATTATTCAAGAAGGGTTAAGCAATGTCGCTAAACATTCAGAAGCTTCAAAAGTAGAAATTTTATTAACATCTAGCATAAACACTTTAGAGGTAAGAATTATGGATAACGGGATAGGATTTACCATGTCTGAAACAAGTTCTAAAAACATAGGATTAAACTCTATGAAGCAACGGGCTAAACAAATTAGCGGTAGTTTTCAGATAAATAGTGAGAAAAATACTGGAACAGAAATTTTGATATCAATACCATGGGGGAATATAAGTGAACAAAATTAAATTATTTCTAGTGGAAGACCATAGTATTGTGCGAAAGGGACTTAAACTAATTCTGGATTATCATGAAGATTTCGAAATATGTGGTGAAGCAGAGTGTATTTCAGAGGCGCTAGAAAATATCTCTAAAGCAAAGCCTGATATAGTTTTATTAGACATAAAATTACCAGATGGCGATGGCGTTACTGCCTGTCAGGAAATCAAAAAAAGATGCAGTCAGTGTAGGGTGCTTATTCTAACAGCCTTTACGGAGAAACATATGGTATTAGAAGCCGTAAAGGCTGGAGCTGATGGTTATTTACTAAAAAGTGCAGAAAGTGATATATTGTTTGATTCGATAATAAAAGTTTATCAGGGTCTATCTGTGTTAGATCCTAAAATTACTAAAGATGTACTAAAAGAGGTAAAAAGCATCGGAGAAAATGGCGACGACAACTTAACTAGCAAAGAGCAGTTGATTTTAGAGCTAATAAGCTCGGGGAAAACCAATAAGGAAATAGGTCATCACCTTAATTTAACAGAGAAAACAGTAAGAAACTATATTAGCAAAATTTTTAAAAGGATAAACGTAGCAAATAGAACAGAAGCTGCTAGATATTGGATGAGAAAGAGTGTCTTCAAATAATAACGCCTTTAATTGAATATGATGTTAAAAAGCAAAAACCTAGCTTAACACTAGGTTTTTGCTTTTTAACATTATATTTGTTCTCAAACCATTCCCTTAGGGTCGATGGCCTTAAGTATTTCTTCGGTTAGCAGATCTTTTTCCTGCAAAACTTCCTTTAAGGTTTTGCTTTCCGAGTCTGCTTTAATTCCTAGTTGTGACGCAGCGTCATATCCCAGTATTGGACTTAAACCTGTAACTAACGAAAGGCTTTCCTCCATCCACTTTTGACAGGTAGATGTATTAGCTTGAATACCGGTTATGCATTTTGTTACTAATGTTTCGGTAGTGTTGGTTAACAGCTCGATTGAATGTAAAAACGTGTGGGCAATAAGCGGCATCATAACATTAATTTCTAACTGACTTGCTTTACCAGCTGTTGAAACTGCAGCTTCATAACCAATAATTTGGCAGCAAACCATGTGAGTCATCTCCAAAATAGCGGGGTTTACCTTCCCTGGCATTATGGTAGAACCAGGTTGTATTGGAGGAAGCAATATCTCAGCTAGTCCCGTTCTAGGACCAGAACTAAGTAAACGAAGATCGCTAGTAATTTTAATTAGATGTATAGCTAGCTCCTTAAGTGTTAACATGCACCGGATGGGTTCATTCATGTTTTGCATAAAAGAAAAAATATTAACAGGTTGTCTAAAAGGCGCATTAGTTCTTTTACATACTTCTAATATAGCTTTAGAAGGGTACTTAGGATCTAGATTAATTTGTGTGCCAACTGCATTTCCCCCTAAGCCTATTTGGTGTAAATCATTAAGGTTAGACTCTATTTGTTTGATAACAGCCCCTATTGTCTCTGCAAACCCAGAAAACTCCTGACCTAGCCGCATTGGCACTCCATCGTGCAAATGTGTTCTACCTGCTTTTAGCACAGGCATAAATTGGTCTGCCTTTTTTTGTAGCTCCTGTTGAAATCTAGCCAACGCCGGAAGAAGACCCTCAGTGATAGTTTCAACTGCCGCGATGTTTAATGCTGAGGGGAAAGTATCGTTTGTTGATTGCGACATATTTACATGGTCGTTAGAGTGTATATCTAAAGAACCACCGGCTATCTTTTGAGCTCGATAGGCTATTACTTCATTAGCATTCATATTTTGTGAAGTGCCAGCGCCAGCTTGATAAACATCAACTACAAATTGATTGTCCCACTTCCCTTCGATAACTTCCTCAGAGGCTGCAATAACAGCCTTCCCGATATCTGGAGAAAGTAAACCAAGCTCCATATTTGCTGTAGCCGCTGAAGCTTTAATTATTCCCTGTGCTTTAATAAACGAGCGCGGAAGCTTTAGCCCGCTTATAGGGAAATTTTCAACAGCACGCTGAGTTTGGGGTCCATAGTACGCATCTGAAGGAACCATTATATTTCCTAATGCATCATTTTCCAGCCGAAAATTATTTTTTGAGTTCATAAAAACCTCCTAGCAAAAATTGTTTTAATACAAGAAAACATTTTATCTAGTGCTTATAAGTTATTATTACCTTGATAATAAATTTGTATAAAAGTATCGTAATTATTAAATATTTGTGCAAAATTGAAACTTTTTGCATCTTTTATACGTCTATATAAGCAAAGGATATTTTATAAAGGAGGATAAATATGATTTTGTCAGTTAAAGATGTCAGAAAATCTTATGGGAAAGAAGAAGTTTTAAAGGGAATATCTTTCGAAATTACCGAGCCTCAAATTATCGCACTTGTAGGCCCTAACGGATCAGGCAAAACAACCCTATTAAATGTGATAACTAATTTACTTACATCTAACGGGGGTGAAGTTTCAGTACTAGGTAAAAGTAACAAAAATCCTGATATTTTCAAAGAAATCTCATATATGCAGGACAACTCTGTGCTTTACGATTACCTAACAGGATATGACCACTTACAGTTTATAGGTGACATACAAGGGATAACAAAAGAAAAAATTTTAGAAACTGTTAAATGGATTGGGATTGACTCTTACATGCACAAAAAAGTAGGCAATTACTCGTTGGGGATGAAACAGCACTTGCTTTTGACAATGGCCATAGTAAATAAGCCCAAGCTATTGATATTAGATGAACCGCTAAATGGATTAGACCCGTCAAACGCTATAAAGATTCGTAAAATTATGCTCCAATTATATAAAGCTAATACCACAATATTGCTATCTTCTCATAACTTAGCTGAAATCGACCGTCTAACATCACAGATAATGTTTTTAAAAAATGGGAATCTGATAAAAGAAGATATTTCGGTATATGAAAAAACCTGTTATGACTTAAGCTTAGGTAACGTAGATCAAGCAAAAGAAATTCTAGCCAAAAAAGAGATACCCGTTGAAATAGTAGATGAAAAAGTAAGGGTGTTTAAGGAAGCATCATCCTTATATCCTGTTTTTTTGGCTCTAGAAGAAAATAACATTATCCTTGATGATATTCAAAAAAAGATATGGGGTTCTGAAGAGCGATACAAAATGATTTTTGGAGAGGATAGCTAATGCTCGGGCTTTTAAAATTTGAGATAAAAAAACTATGCAAAGGCAAAAAGCTTTTATGGCTTTTAGTTGTAGTTATTATAGCCACAGCTGGGATTTATTATCAGAATGTCTCGCAGTATTCAAATGTTAGAGGAGATACCCTAGATGAAATAGCGTCTTA
The DNA here is from genome assembly GCF_040515995.1 of Proteinivorax hydrogeniformans. Lineage (GTDB taxonomy): Bacteria > Bacillota > Proteinivoracia > Proteinivoracales > Proteinivoracaceae > Proteinivorax > Proteinivorax hydrogeniformans. The sequence continues at coordinate 847,932 of NZ_CP159485.1, forward strand.
TAGAAGGTCGATAGGTATACACCAAAATGAGTTTATTCAAGCTAGAGAGAAGAAAGGAAACCTAGATGAGATCCAAGCGCAACAATTCCAGCATACCCAAGACATGTTAAGGTCAGTTCAGTATTGGTATAATGCCGTAACTAGTGGATGGAGTACTGCATTTTATTTTGGTGAGTGGGAGGAGCTGCTTGCATATGAAGCAGACTTTTATGATGACTTGATAAAATATGAAGAAAAGTTAGGGGGAGATCCTTTACTTCACTTTCAAGGAGTAGAAAAAGAGATAGCCATAGCTAAAAATAATTGGCTAATGGAGCATAACTTTTTTTATGAGGATGAGACCTATCCTGACTCTCCCCATCTAAATCTAGTTCAAAGTTCATCTTTTCTTTTTGGGCTAGCAGGAATTTTAGTTTTAATTATTTTTTTCGGAGGGAGAATTAGCGAAGAAAAGAGTGAACATACTTGGTTTACCATAAAAACACAACCTATACGAATATGGAAGCTTATATTGGCAAAATATTTTAGTCTATCGATTGTAATTGCTTTATTTATTGTAATGGTTGTACTTACGGGACTATTTCTTCCTGCTATTTTCAGCGAATATGAAATAACCCTTAGCTATCCTCAGGTGTTAACCACCGGAGATGATTTTACCATAGTTACAACTAGTGTATATATAGCGCGAGCAGTGGTTTTGTTTTGCTTTGTAGCTTTTTTTGCTTTGAGCATTTCACTGGCTTTTGACAAGATATCTCAAAACTCTTTTACCTCAACAATAATTACTTCCGCATTTATAGCTTTGGCTTATGTACTAACAGGCTGGCTAGAACCACTCCAGACGGTATTTAACCCTTTTTATCATCTTTACTACCCTACCTTAAACCAACTTCCTAATTTAAAGGACATCCTTTATCCCGTTATTTTACTTTTGTGGAGCGGAGCATTTGTCTTAGTAGCCATTTTTATACCGGAAAAGCAAATCAACTTTCTTTACCAGGAAAACTTTAAAAGACCTTTTAAAAACGGAGTGATAAGAAGTGAAATACCTAACCTCTTAAACTTCAATATTTTTGAGTGGAGAAAAATAAGGAGAAAAGGAATTTTAGTAAAGGTTTTTGCTATGTTGTTTATTTTGATTCTTTTTATTTATTCCACCATATCGCAAAGAGCTACCGAGGCAGAAAAAGGGTATATCGGTAGCTTAGAAGAGAGAATAGAAATTAATACACAAGAAACAATTCCCGAAGCTAAAGAAAGGATGGAAATGGAATTAGAAAATGCCCATGAAACGGTATATGACGAAACTAAACTTAGATGGGATAGTCGCCTTGAAACACTTTTCACTAGAGTAGATAAGAAAAAGGCTGCAGTTGAGGGTTACAACAAGGGGAACTGGTCACATTTTTATGACTATGAAATTTTTGATCTTAAGGTAACTGAAGGAGGATATCTACGAAGATCAGCGAGGCAATTCTCAGTTAATGCTGGAATAGCAGAGGTTAAGTTAAAAAAGGACAAAGATATTAAGCCGATATTAACACCTCAATATCGACTTCCAAATATTTTTGATCATGATGAAACGAAAGCTCGAACTACCCGAAGTAGAGTAGGTCAAAATGGAGTTTTTACTCTTTATCACTATTTTGAAAGATACATTTATCTAATACCTCTTTTATTTTTTATAGTTATATTAGGCGGTGGCCTTTCACAAGATAGGGGAAAGAAATCTACTATTAACTTTTTAATGACTCAACCTATAAAACGTAGTAAGCTATTTTTTGGTAAAATGCTAAATGGGCAAATTATGATTGTCATATGTTGCTTAATGTTTTTTATAACTGCATTTTTAGTATCCACGATTTCAGATGGGATTGGAGATTGGGATTATCCTATTTTGCGCTATGATTCTGAGCCAGTAGTTGATTCGCCTGACTATACAGGAACTAGAACTTTTGTGAGGGGATGGAATCGAGGTTTTCACTTTATACCTATTTCAAGGTTCTTAGTAGAATGTACGGTGCTGTTTATTGTAATTGCGATCTTTTTAACTGCAACCTCTATTGTTTTATCTTTACTTATAAAAAAGAGGGTTGGAGTATTTACGACAACTGCAGGAATTGGTGCTGGTGGCTATGCATTTAGTCAATTTTTAGGCGACACAGCCCACCTTTCCCCCTTTATTTACCTAAACATTCCTAAAGTTATAAGCGGAGAGTTTGCAACATTAATGAACAATCCTAAAATTCATCTTTTAACTGGAAGTATATTGCTTTTGAGTCTAACAGTTATACTTGTTATTTTGGGCTATTTTGTTTCAGGTAAAGATACTAAGAAGTTCAAAAATATAAAGCAAAAGTTAGCAGCGCGTATATAGAAACAACCAAAACAATCGAGCTATAGACAACGACTCGGTTGTTTTGGTTTACTATAAGACATGCTTAGATATAAGGTATGTTGGCAGGTCTAAAAAATGCGAAAATCTAAAGAGCTATCAAATGATAATCGGGGAGGTAAAACCATGTGGGGGCTTTTAAAGTTTGAGGCTAAAAAACTAATTAAAAGTAAAAAAATAGGTTGGCTATTGATTGTAGTTACTGTAATTACAGCGGGAATATACTATCAAAATGTTTCTCAATACTCGAATGCTAGATTAGAAGCGAGAAGTAAAATAGGACTGTATGCTAGGTCGATTGGAATTCAGCAGGAGGGGTTTATACAAACTAGAGAAAATCGCGATCTTAACGAGAAAGAAGCTGAGTTATATCTACAAACCCAAGATATGCTAAGATCACTTTTCTATTGGCGTGCAGCTCAACAGGAAGAGTCCTTAATTCTCGAGGCAGAATTTTATCACGATGTTGTGACATATGAAAAAATGGGGGGAGAACCCCTTTTGCACCTACAAGGACTTGATAAAGAAATAGCCATAGGGAAAAACGCATGGCTGCTAGAGCATAACATGTTTTATGAGGACGAAAAGTACCCTGAGTCACCACACTTAAACCTAATTCAGAGTTCATCATTTTTATTTAAAATAGTGGGGATTCTAACCCTAGTTTTCTTTTTTGGAACTGGACTTTCCGATGAGAAGGACGAAGGAACATGGGCTACACTAAAAACTCAGCCTATCCCAACATGGAAACTGATTATCTCAAAATATGCCAGCTTAGCTGTGGTGATTGCCATTTTCTTAATTATGGTGACTGCAGTGGGACTTATAATTCCTGTTATTTTTAGTGATTATTCAATAAAACTTAATTACCCTCAAGTGCTAAAAACAGATGATACCTTTGTCATAGTTACCACCAGTTTGTATCTAGCTAGGGCATCATTACTTTTTATCTTCGCGAGCTTTTTTGCTTTTAGCGTGGCAATGATATTTAATAAAACTTGTAAAAACTCTTTTACCACCTTAATTTTTGCGAGCACCGTCTTGATAGTAGGTTATTTTTTAGCTGATTGGATTTTTCCACTTCAAAACGTTATAAATCCTTTCTACCACTTTTACTACGATATTTTGTCACAACCACCAAAAGTTTCAGATTTAATGTATCCCCTAACTATGCTCGCCTGGAGCAGTTTATGCATTTTGCTGGCGATTTATATACCACAAAAACAACTGAGCTTGCTTTATGTTTCTAATTTCAAAAGGCCATTTAACAAAGGTAAAATAAGAAACTTCCGCTTTAAAAAGTGGAATATAAATATATTTCAGTGGCGCAAAATTGTAAGAAAAGGACTGCTACTTAAAACTTTTGGTCTGCTAATAATTTTAGTTGTGTTTTTATTTTCAACTATTTCACAGCAAGCTGACGAAGTTGAGTTAACTTATATAGGGATGTTAGAAAATGAGATGGATAGAATCCAGTTTGACTCAATTCCTGAAGCAAAGGAGAATATGGAAAGAAGCTTAGAAAATGCTCAAGATGAAGAAAGCTATTATACAGCCAAAAAAGAATGGGAAGCAGGTATACAATACTTAAAGACAAGATCAGAAAAAATCAAAGCTGCTGTGGAAGGTTACCATCAGGGGAATTGGGAACCGTTATACAAATACCAACTTTTTGATATTAAATCAAGAACTGGTGACATCGAAACCGGTAGAGCTATGAGACTTTCTGAACAAAGGGGAACACCGGCACAATTTTCCACACAGGTCGGTTTAGAAGAAACCAAGTTGCTTTTAAAAAGCGGTGTTACCCCCATACTACTTCCTCAAAACCAACTGACAAATATTTTTGAAAATATCCCGAAAGAGCACGTACAGTTCCTAAAAAAGAATAATATCAGAATGGTTGATGAAAGTGGTTTATTTATACTTTACCACTACTTTGAAAGGTATATTTACTTCATACCCCTTGTGATATTTATCTTCATACTTGGGGGTGGGGTTGCTTCGGAAAGAGGGACGTTTGCACTTTTGAAAACACAGCCAGTATCAGATAAAAATCTGTTTTTTGGTGGGTTAATAAACGCGAAAACAGCGGTTGTGTTAAGTTGTATTGCTTTCTTTTTAATAGCTTTACTGGTATCCACTGTTGCAGATCGTTTCGGAGATTGGAATTATCCGATTTTACGGTATGATCCTGAGTCCGTTGTTTGTGCAGAAGATTACACCGGAACAGAAGTTTTTGTTTCAAACTGGAACCGGGGTTTCCACTTTGTTACCCTTGGTAGGCATTTATTGGAAAGTTTAGGGTTGTTTATAGCACTTGCATTGTTTTTTACCGCTATAACTAATGTAGTGGCGCTGATTATAAGAAACAAGGTAGGCGTAATGAGTTTAACAGCGGCAATCGGTGTGGGGGGATATCAATTTAGTCAACTTCTAAAGCAAACTGCCCATTTATCACCTTTTACCTACTTAAACATCCCTAAGGTCATCAGCGGAGAATATGCTACTTTGCTAGATAACTCTAAAATAAACCTTGCAAACGGGATTATGTTACTGCTTTTACTTGCCGCTTTAGTTATAGTGGCAGGATATATAATTCTGTCAAAACCACCTACAACAGCAAAGCGCAGTAAGACAATATATAAATCATAAAACCATCAAAGCGTCACATACATTAGTAATGGCAAAAAAAATGAGGTGAATAAAGGGAACTTAGTTTCTTTTGTAGAATTATTTTATTAGCCAGAAAATAAAGAAAAATAAGGAGGAGAGGCGTGTGAAGTTAGATTATTTAAGGGGTTTTCAAGACTGTTTCACAGACCATACCGAGCTACGGCTTCAAAAAAACTCCAATGTAGCTATAGCACTTGTAAATGGAAATCTAGTTCGTAACGAGAAAAACACATCAAGTGGGATTTCTTCTAGAATTTATCACAAGGGTGTATTTGGGTTTGCAGCCAGCCCTAAAATTGATGAGGAATCGGTGAAAAAAGTTTTAAATAAAGCTAAAGAAAATGCCTACAGGCTTTCTAGCTTAGAAAAGAAAAATAAAGGCCCATTACCCCATGAATCATTTGAGGTAATTAAGGATTTTTCGACCAAGAAAAACTTAGTATCTCGCAAAGAAATGATTGATTTTTTAAAAGCCTTACATCAATATGCTACTTCCACTTATAAAGATTTAAAATCGTCCACTTTTGTAATAAATAACTTGGATATGGAAAAAAGTTTGTTAACTTCTTTTGGGGCTGCAGGTTATACCTTAACCCCTCGGACCATAGTTATGATAAGTCTATCCCTTGAAAAAGATGGAGTTACGTACGATTCCTATGAAGTTTTAGGGGGGCTAGGGCAATACGAAGATTATTTTGATAATCCTAAAGATTTATTTGTAAAAGTTGATGAAACTTACAAAAAGGTGCGGGAAAAATCAGAGGGAGTATATCCTGAAGCTGGCTATAAAGACGTTATTTTAGATTCAAATCTTGCGGGGATTTTAGCCCATGAAGCAATCGGTCACACCACAGAGGCTGATATGGTTAAAAGCGGTTCAGTAGCAAAAGATTATTTAGGGCAAAAAGTGGCTAGTGAGCTAGTTACTTTAGTGGATTTTGCATATGAGTATAATGGTGATATTTGTCCAGTTCCTGTTTATATTGATGATGAAGGTACAAAGCCTAAAGATGCCGTTATTATACAAGATGGTATCTTGAAAAACTTCATGAATAATAAAGACCTATCTGTAGATTTAGGGCATCAGCCTACCGGTAATGCAAGAGCATATGCATTTTCTGACGAGCCGCTAGTTAGAATGAGAAACACAGCAATCTTGCCAGGAAAAGACAACTTAGAAGATATGATAGCGTCTATAGATGATGGATATTATTTAACTAAGCCAAGTAATGGTCAGGCAGATTCTACTAGTGAGTTTATGTTTGGAGTGCCAAATGGATACGAGATAAAAAGAGGCAAAATCACAAGAGCTATCAAAGACACAACAATCTCTGGAGTAGCATTTGACATGCTTAAAACAATAACCATGGTTTCTGATGAAATGTCTTGGAGCAATTCAGGAATGTGTGGTAAAAAACAAGGTATTCCTGTAGGAATGGGTGGACCTGCTATAAAATGTAAAATCAATATAGGAGGACGGTAAAATGGAGCTAGTAAAACTATGTTTGAGTCAATTAAAGGACAAAGGTGCGCAAAAGGCAGAGGTTAATGTAAGCAAAGAAATTAAAGAAGAGATGAATATCAACTCAGGAGAGGTTAGCCTGTTAAGGAGTTTAGAAGAATACAACATTGAAATGACAGCTTTTATCGATCAAAAAAAAGATGTTATAAAACTTAATAAAGTTGATGAGCTTTCTATAGAACAAGCTGCAATGGAAGTTACACAAAATGCTAAAAACTCAGAACCAGACCCAGCTAATGATATTCCAAATGGAGAATTAAAAAAGGAATTTAAGGATAGCGAAACACAATTAGATGTAGAAATGATGCATAGGCGACTTAAGGAATTTATAAAGGGTGTAAATGAGCAATATGATAGGTTAGTCATCGAGGAAGCTATTTTAGAGCATAATAAAATAAAAAGTTATTATCAAAATACAGGTGGTGTAGAGCTGTATTCTGAGGATAGTCAGTATAACTTTACTGTAATGTTCTTTGCCAAAGAAAATAAAAAAACGTCTTCTTTTAACTACACGGTTCAAACAACTAAGGATTTAGATAGAGCTATATTGCAATTAGGGGCATTAAGTAATTTGTTAGAACAATCAATTGATCATCTAGAACCAAAGGCTATTGAGCAGAAAAAGTTTACGGGGGATGTTATCATAACTCCCGATTGCATGAGTGCAATGACGTACTTTTTGTTATCTCATTTATCTAACCATTATATGATTTCCGGGATATCTAAGTTTAAAGGAAAAATTGGAGAAAAACTACTAGATGAAAAGCTTACTATAAAAACTGAGCCAGATTCAAGAAAGCTTGCATTTAAAGACTATTTCGGAAAAGATGGCTTTGTTAATAGAAACGATTATCTTTTCCAAGATGGGGTACTAAAAAACTATCTCCTAAATTATTACGGCGCTCTTAAAACTGGCTTTGAAAGAGGACCATCAACCTCTGTTTATTCAGGTATAGTAATTGAACCAGGAGATAAGAGTTTTGATGAGATGGTTAAATCTATGGATCAGGGAATCATTTTAGCTAGATTTTCAGGAGGGCAGCCAGCACCAAATGGTGACTTCTCTGGCATAGCAAAAAATAGCTACTATGTTAAGGATGGAAAAATTCAATATCCCATAAAGGAAACTATGATTTCAGGAAACCTGTTTGATATGCTAGAGGACATTAAAGCTATTTCCAAAGAACGCTTAAATAATGGTCAAACACTAATGCCGTATATACAGCTTAGAAATGCAGTGATTTCATCAAAATAATAAACAGCAAATAATATATTAAAAGAAACTAGAAGATGTCAGTTTTCTAGTTTCTTACCTATTATAAAAAGAGTCTACTGGCAGACTTCAAAGGAGGCTAGCGTATTATGGTTACAAACTGGACTGGAATGGTAGCTTTTTATGGAACCGACGACTTAGAGAAAACACATAAATTTTATCATGAACTTCTTGGTCTTAATCTCTACAAAGATCAAGGTTTATGTAAGATTTACTCAGTAAGAGAAGGGGGTAAAATAGGCTTTTGTAGTCACTTAGAGGTATTAACTAAAGAGAAAAGCCCTATAATAACTTTACTTACCGATGATGTAGACAAAGTTTATAAAAGTCTTATAAATTCTGGATTAGATGTTCCCAAACCAAAAGTCAACCCAAAATTTAACATATACCACTTTTTCACAAAAGACCCAAATGGTTATTCTCTAGAAATACAAAAATTCTTAGATTAGGAGTGCAAGTTAATGTCTAGAAAAAAAGTATTCATTACAGCAGAAATTTTTCCAGAAGCGAAAGAGATTTTAAGTAAGCATTTTGATGTTGAGGTAAGCTCGAAAGAGAGCTTAACTGAAGATGAGATATTAGAAAACTCAAAAGAGATTCATGGACTGCTATCATTAATCACAGACCCTATAACAAAAAAGATTATAAATTCAAGTAAAAATTTAGAGGGTATAGCTAATTATGGAGTAGGGCACAACAACATAGACATCGAAGCAGCTAATGAACAAAACATTACAGTAACAAATACTCCTGAAGTGTTAACAGATGCAACTGCAGACTTAGCCTGGGCATTGCTTATGGCAGCGGCAAGAAAGATAGTTCCTTCCGATGAATTTACCAGAGCAGGTAAGTTTACAGGCTGGGGTGCCAATCTTTTTTTAGGTGCTGATATCAAAGGCAAAACCCTAGGAGTTATCGGAGCTGGCCGCATTGGTCAAACTTTTGCAAAAAGAAGTTTAGGTTTTGACATGAAGATTTTGTATCATAATCGTAGCCGCAACAGGCAATTTGAAGATGAACTTAACGCTCAGTATGTTGATAAAGAGACTCTTTTAAAAGAATCGGATTTTATTTCTTTACATGCCCCCTTAACAGAGCAAACTTATCACATGATAGGCGAAAGCGAATTAGAAATGATGAAAGATAGCGCCATATTGATAAATACCGCAAGGGGTTCAATGATTGACGAAAAGGCGCTGGTTTTAGCCCTTAAACAAAAGAAAATTTGGGCAGCTGGTCTTGATGTTTTTGAAAGAGAGCCACAAATAGAAGCAGGATTAAAAGAATTAGATAACGTGGTTTTAGCACCCCATATAGGTAGTGCCACCTTCGCAACTAGAAGAAAGATGGCTGAAATAGCAGCTAAAAACCTTGTAAGAATTTTAAATGGAAAAGAGCCGCTAACTCCGGTTAATTAGAAAGAGAAGGTTGTCGATACTAATCGGCAGCCTTCTCTTATTTTGAATAGCTTTAAAACGTCTCGGAGAAAATAAAATTAGTTAGTAAAAAAGGAGGACGGCCATGATAAAGTTTGAAGGAGTAACTAAAATTTTTGCAGATGGTTTTAAAGCATTAGATTCAATCTCCTTTGAGGTAAATAAGGGAGAGTTGTTGGTACTTATAGGACCAAGTGGTTCAGGCAAAACCACTACAATGCGGATGATAAATAGATTGATAGACCCTACTGAAGGAAGGATAATTATAGATGGAGACGATGTTACTAGTATTGACCCTGTTTATTTACGGCGTAATATTGGTTATGTGATTCAGCACATTGGCCTGCTCCCCCATATGACTATAGGTGATAATGTTGCTTTAGTTCCTAAGCTAAAGAAAATGAATAAAGAAGAGTATATAGATAAAGTGGACGAGCTATTAAAAATGGTAGGGCTAGACCCTAAAACTTATAAAGAAAGGTACCCTGCGGAATTAAGTGGAGGGCAGCAACAAAGAATTGGGGTAATTAGAGCACTAGCCGCAGATCCTCCAATTATTTTAATGGACGAGCCCTTTAGTGCATTAGATCCTATAAGTAGAGAGCAGTTACAGGAGGAACTTGTAAAACTTCAGGAAGAAATCCAAAAAACTATAGTTTTTGTTACACATGATATGGATGAGGCGCTGAAAATTGCAGATAGGATATGTTTGATGAGAGATGGGGAGGTTGTACAAATTGACACTCCAGAAAAAATTTTAAGGTATCCAAAAAATGAGTTTGTAAAATCCTTTATTGGAGAGGATAGGCTTAAAGAAGCAGAAACCTTACCTGACTTAGCTGAAATAATGGATAAAGCTATAACAGCGAAACCCACTCAAGGTTTTTTTGAAGCTGTCAAAAAGATGCGCAAACACAAGGTGGACAAACTAGTGATAGTCGAAAAAGAAAAATATTTAGGAGTAGCTGGAGTTTGGCGTATCCAGAAGCATTATAGAAATGAGGAAATGAACTTAGGGGATGTTATGGACAAGGAATATCCAACGGCTACATTAAAAACATCGACAGAAGAAGCTGTTGAGTTAGTAAATAAATACGATACATCCTTTTTGCCAATCTTAGATGGTGAGGGGAAGGTAAGAGGAGTAGTGACAAGAGCTAGCATAGTTGAAGTCATGACTGATATGTATTTAGAAGATGGGAGTGATTAATGACAATGAATGAATTAAGGGCTTTTATTGACGTAGTAACTAACAGAACTGACCAACTAGTTACCTTCTTTATACAACATATTCAACTTACAGTAGTAGCGTTATTTATAGCTGTTGCTATAGCTGTACCTTTAGGAATACTTTTGACTAGAAGTAAAAAGTTAGCAGAACCAGTTATTGGCGTAGCAGCTCTTTTCCAGACAATACCTTCATTAGCCCTTTTAGGGTTTATGATTCCATTTTTAGGTATTGGGTTTATACCATCGATTGTTGCTCTTACAATTTACGGTTTGCTACCTATTTTACGAAATACCTATACCGGGATAGTTTCTGTAGATGAGGCGGCAGTTCAAGCTGGAGTGGGAATGGGAATGACCTCTATGCAAGTTTTAACGATGGTGCAAATACCCCTGGCTATGTCATTTATTATTGCAGGTATAAGGACTTCTACAGTCCTTATTGTCGGAGTAGCCACATTAGCATCCCTTATTGGTGGGGGTGGGTTGGGTGAATTTATATTTAGGGGTATTTCAACATCTGATCCGGGACTGATTTTAGGTGGTGCTATACCAGCAGCATTATTAGCGTTATTTTTTGATTTCACAATCAAATGGTTAGAAGCAAAAGCTACACCAAAAGGTTTAAAAAAATAGGGAGGTAAGAAGATGAAACAAATTTCAAAAATAGTGATATTAAGTATGGTTCTATTTTTAGGAAGTGCCTGTTCAGCACTATTTGGTGGAGGTGATGAAATTGTAATAGGGGGAAAAAATTTTACAGAGCAGGACATAATGGTTTACTTGATGGAAGCTGTGATAGAGGAGCATACCGAGTTAAGCGTACGAACACGTACTTTTTTGGGAGGCACAGATGTAGTTGCTCAAGCTTTAGATAGAGGAGATTTGGACATGTATCCCGAATATACAGGTACTGCCTTAGTCAATATATTAAACATGGAAGCGATGACGGATCCAGATGAAACTTATCAAACTGTTAGTGAGATATATCAAGATGAAAAAAATATTATCTGGATGGAGCCACTAGGTTTTAATAACACCTATGTTCTTTCAATGAGGGAAAGCCATGCTGAAGAATTAGGTATTGAGACTGTCAGTGATCTTGCTGAATTTGCGCCTGATTTGACGTTAGCTGCAACTCATGAATTTTTAGAGCGTCCTGATGGGTTTGAAGGGGTCCAAGAAGCATATGGGCTTGAATTTGGGGATGTACGTGGATTAGACCCAGGTCTTACCTACGCCGCAATAAGAGACGGGGAAGGAGATGTAAATGATGCCTTCTCAACCGATGGAAGGATTTTGGCCTTTGATTTAAAACCCTTAAAAGATGACCAAAACTTTTTCCCTCCATATTATCCTACGCCAATTGTTAGGCAGGAGACTTTAGAGAAGCACCCTGAGCTGGAAGATGCACTTAACAGGCTAGGTGGAGTTTTAGACGATACTACTATGGCTGAATTAAATGGACGGGTTGATTTAGAAGGAGAAGATGCTAGAGATGTAGCGAGAGATTTTTTGCGTCAGCAGGGGATAATTCAATAGTGAAGAAACCAAGCCTTTCACTGTCGACTTTTAGTCGGCAGTTTTTTTTGACCATTATTGAGCATTATTAAGCATTTCCATTTATAACTAAGAATCTATACCATAATATGGCTACTGACAGTGCTAGACACAATAAAGTGGGATAACCGAGGTTTAAGGACTTTGTTTTTAGTTAACTTATTATGTTAACATATAAAGGTCAGAGGAGGTCAGAAATGATAAAATTTGAAAACGTAGAAAAAGTTTATGAAGATGGATTTAAAGCGCTAAAGGGAATTAATCTTGACATCAAAGATGGCGAGTTATTAGTTTTAATAGGACCTAGTGGTTGTGGGAAAACAACTACTATGAGAATGATAAACAGGCTAATTGAACCAAGTTCAGGCACTGTTTATCTAGATGGCGAGGATATTAAGGATTCTAATCCTGTTCTTTTAAGAAGGGATATCGGGTATGTTATCCAAAGTATCGGATTATTACCACACATGACCATAGGACAGAATGTGGCTATAGTTCCTAAACTTAAAAAAATGGATAAAGAAAAATATGAAAAGAAAGTTGACGAACTTTTAAATCTTGTAGGATTGGATCCTAAGACTTATAGGGAGCGTTATCCTACAGAGTTAAGTGGTGGACAGCAGCAACGTATAGGAGTTATAAGGGCATTAGCAGCTGATCCTCCAGTAATTTTGATGGACGAGCCTTTCAGTGCCTTAGACCCTATTAGTAGGGAACAACTTCAAGATGAGCTTGTTAACCTTCAAGAAGAAATAAAAAAGACAATTGTTTTTGTTACCCATGATATGGATGAAGCTTTAAAGATAGCTGATAGAATCTGTTTTATGAAGGATGGAGAAATTGTTCAGGTTGATACGCCGGAAAAGATATTGAGAAGACCGGCAAATGATTTTGTCAGCGAGTTTATCGGAGAGGATAGACTAAAAGATGGTACAGAACTTCCGTCAATTGACAGAGTAATGGATAAACCGATTAAAGAAAGACCTTCAAAAGGTTTGGCTGGTGCTCTAAAAACTATGCGTAAAAACCGGGTGGACAGTCTGATAGTCACAGAAAAAAATAAATTTAAGGGAGTAGCTGGTGTTTGGGCTGTTCAGAAAAACTTTTCCGATGAAACAAAAAGTTTAGCTGATGTTATGGATACCGAAGTCCCAACTGTTCAGATGAATCAATCACTTGAAGATGTAGTGGAATTGATTAATAAGTACAATATATCTTACGTGCCGGTTTTAAACGATGAGGAGAATGTAGTAGGTGTAGTAACACGTGCTAGCCTTGTTGAAGTTATGGCTGATAAGTACTTGGACTAATAAAGGAGTGTATAAATTTTGATGGAAGGTTTACTAGATTTTTTTCATATAGTAACTACGCGTACTGACGAGTTGATTATGTATTTGCTTCAACATTTGCAGCTGTCAATGATTTCATTGTCAATTGTGGTATTGATAGCAGTGCCTTTGGGTGTCTTTTTAACCAGGCATAAAAAGCTGGCAGAACCTGTTATAGGGATAACTGCTGTTTTTCAAACTATTCCTTCTTTAGCTCTACTAGGTTTTATGATTCCTATTTTAGGGTTGGGGATATGGCCTGCAATAGTAGCTCTTACAATTTATGGTCTGCTACCAATATTGAGAAACACATATACAGGAATCATCGATGTAGATCCTTCAGCTATTGAAGCAGGGAGAGGTATGGGCATGACAGATATGCAAATCCTTTTTAAAGTACAACTACCGTTAGCTTTATCAGTTATAATGGCGGGTATAAGGACTTCAACAGTTCTTATAATTGGTGTTGCTACATTGGCCTCTTTAGCGGGATCTGGAGGACTTGGAGAATTTATTTTTAGAGGAATTTCAACAAGCCGAGATGGATTGATTTTAGCAGGAGCTATCCCAGCTGCTTTATTGGCTATTGTCTTCGATTTTGTGATAAAACAATTAGAAATATTAACAACCCCAAAGGGGTTAAGAAAATAAATATTAGTAGGAGGAGTTTATAATTTATGCGTAAATTAGTATTAGTAACGGTTTTAATGATTTCATTGGTATTTGTTGGGTGTTCCAGTGATAATGGAAACACCATCTCTATTGGTGGAAAGGATTATGTAGAACAGGACATCTTAGTTTATATTACAGGTGAGCTTATCGAAGCACAAACCGACCTTGAGGTAAACTATAGAAACTGGTTAGGCGGTACAAATGTAGTTGATGGTGCTCTTCATCGTGGGGATTTAGACATGTATGTAGAATATACCGGTACTGCACTGATTAACTTATTGGATTTAGACTTAGTTAATGACCCTCAACAGGCTTATGATATAGTCGCAGACAAATACGATGAAATGGGTGTAAAATGGCTAAAGCCTTTAGGTTTTAACAACACCTACGTTCTGTCTATGCGTGAAGATCGAGCAGAAGAACTGGGTGTAGAAAAGGTGAGTGATCTAAAAGAACATGCTGATGAGCTAATCTTAGGTGCAACTCATGAGTTTTTAGAAAGAAGTGATGGGTACCAAGGCTTACAAGAAGCTTATGGTTTTGAGTTTGGCGACACTGCTGGTTTTGACCCTGGTCTAACCTATGCAGCAGTAAGGGATGGGAACGCTGATGTAAACGATGCTTTTGCCACAGATGGTAGAATTATGGCATTTAATTTAAAGATGTTAGAGGATGACAAAAACTTTTTCCCGCCATACTATGCTGCACCAATAGTAAGGCATGACACCCTAGAGGAGCATCCTGAGCTAGAGGAAGTTTTAAATATGCTAGCAGGTCGTATAGATGATGAAACAATGTCATCTCTAAACGGTCAAGTTGATCTAGATGGAGAAGAACCTAGAGATGTTGCAAGGGATTGGTTAGAATCTGAAGGGTTATTAGAGTAAATTATAAAGGTATAAAAGGAAAGGTATAGAGTTGGTTATCTAAACTCTATACCTCTTTTATTATATTTGTGTTATTATTAAAAGTAGTTAGAGGTTAAATGTACCACAGAAAAATTATAGCTCATGAATTGATTAAGGATGAGTTTTGAGGTGATGTTATGAAACTTATGGAGAGCATGCTGTTAAGATGGTCGTTATTTTGCATCATTATATTAGCTATAACATCAACGTTATTTTTTGGTGTTACCTACTTATTTCAATCTGATTATATTCAAGCAAGAGAACTTGCTTTAAATGAAAAGAGTAGAGATAACATTGCTACTATGTCAAATTATATTGCAGCTATTCATGATGAGATTAATCAAATAGTGGGATATGGAAACTATGAAATCTATGAGGATAACAAGGCTGCAGTTTGGAATGATCTTAACGAAGAAATGAATGAAAAATTAACTGTGCCTATAAAAAAACTGAAAGAAAAAAGTGATTATAAGTCAATGCAAACCGATTTAGAGACCGCCAAAAAATTGCTTACGTACGCCACAAAAAAGCGAGATGTTCAAGGGCTAATTGATGCCCATAGAATCATCCACGACTTAGACTACTTTGTATTTCAAGGTAGGACCAACAAGAAATATTTTGCTGTGACTAAAACTCTAGAAGGGCAAGTTAGGCATGAAGTCAATATACAAAGATAGAAAAAAGTCCATCATTTTACGTGATAGATCACGAAAATGATGGACTTTAGGCTTTTTTTTAAAACTATACTTTAAGCGTAAAAACTTTAAATAATATATTGAAAATTTAAAGGAAGTTTTGCGCCAGGTATAGAAACTTTTATAGACTCTCTTTTTACTGTTTTGATAATATCTAGTTATACAATTTAGGTTAGTATATGTATTCTATAGAAGCTTTTAAGTTCCTTTGAAAATCAGGAAATTTCTAAGAGATATGGAGGATCCAAAAATGAGCAACACCATGGTTAACATTATATTTGTGTTTGTATGTCTATGTACTTTAGTACTGGTTGCTTGGAATGTACTGTATAGCAAAGGTAAGATTTCTGTTAAGCCTCAGTTTAAGATAAATGAAGTAGTAGATTATGTTACGCAAAAAACCCCAAAATCCAAGCTGCGTTTAAAATCCAGACTATGTTATTTTTTGAAGTTAGAAGATAATCATAGAAGCTGGACGTTAATTACCCTAGCTGTAATTTTAATTTTGGCGCTGTTTAACTTGTATGTACTATACGGGAGAGCTTTTGAAGCAAAATATGGCCTTCCTTATATATTTGATTTAAGGGGAGGATTTTATTACTTTAGAAACTTCTCTGTACCTATATCCTTTGCAATAATAATAGTCTTTGTGTTTTTAGGGATAGATTTTTCCGAAGAAGAGGAAAAGAAAAATGAAACTAAAAAAGAAAAAGCTAATTCAAAAAATAACGTAATAAAATTTAAAAAACAAGTAGAGAAAAAAAATTAAAACTGAAAGCCTTGCCTTCTAGTAGAGGGTAAGGCTTTTACTATTGATTGAAGTCTTACTTTATCATTGGTTGCGCAAAAAAAGTATTGACTGAATTTAAAGTGGTGCATATACTATAACTAGGACACATGAACATCTATTCATTTGTTCATATGAGGGGGTTAATAAATGGAGAAATCAAAAATAGAGAAGTGTAAAAACAAAGTTATACATCAGGAAGCAGTAGACAAAGTGAGCAAGGAGCTACCAATTGATGAAGAGCTGTTTGAGTTATCAGATCTTTTTAAGGTTTTTGGGGATACCACAAGAATTAAGATATTATTTGCACTTTGGCGCCAGGAAATGTGTGTGTGCGATATAGCTGCGTTACTTGATATGAATCAATCAGCAATTTCACATCAATTGAAGGTGTTAAAGGGTGCAAAACTTGTCAAGTTTAGAAGAGCAGGAAAAGTAGTTTATTATTCATTAGCGGATAGGCATGTCGAACAAATTTTTATGCAGGGTCTAGAGCATATAAGGGAGTAGGAGGGGAAATAATGAAAGTGACATATCATCTAAATGGTTTAGATTGTGCTAACTGTGCTAATAAGATAGAAAAGCGTGTAAAAACACTGTCTTATGTAGAAAAAGCTAACTTAAATTTTGTAAGCAAAAAGTTAATGGTTGAAGTTAATGAGGGGAAAGATCCTTTTGAAGATATAAAAAATATTGTAAAGGACTTAGAGCCACATGTAGAAATCACCAGGAAAGAAAATACAAACAACAATCTCCGTGGGATTTTTGGAGGGATAGAGAAACAAAAGCTTTTTGAGCTTTTGATTGCTATTTTTTTATTTGGAACCGCTGTTTTTATGAGTGATGGGACTATTCGTATAGGTTTATTTTTAGCAAGTTACGCTGTAATAGGCTATGATGTGCTATTTAAAGCGGTTAATAATATTTTAAAAGGTAGAATATTCGATGAAAATTTTCTAATGACTATAGCCACTATTGGAGCCCTAATTATAGCAGAATACCCAGAAGCTGTTGCTGTTATGCTCTTTTATAAAATCGGTATATTTGTACAGAATTTAGCTGTAAATCATTCAAAGAGGTCAATATCGGAACTCATGGATATTAAATCAGATTACGCCCATTTAAAATTAAATGGAAAAACTAAAAAGGTAAACCCAGAAGATGTAAATATAGGAGATATTATATTGGTAAAACCGGGAGAAAAAGTGCCTTTAGATGGAGTGGTGATTAGCGGAAACTCTTTGATAGACTCATCGGCACTAACTGGGGAGTCTGTTCCTATAGCTATCAAAAAAGGAAGTCAGGTTTTAAGCGGTAGTATAAATCAAAAGGGCCTGTTAGAAATTAAGGTTCAAAAAGAATTTTCGCAATCAACAGTGAAGAAGATATTGGAGCTTGTAGAAAATGCAAGTTCTAAAAAATCCAACACCGAAAACTTTATAACTAAATTTGCAAAATATTATACTCCTGCTGTAGTGGGTATAGCCACACTGTTGACGTTGATACCGGTGTTGTTCTTTTCAGGAGAATTTACCACTTGGGTATATAGAAGTTTAGTGTTTCTTGTAATATCCTGTCCTTGTGCATTGGTTGTATCCATTCCCTTAGGCTTTTTTGGAGGAATTGGCGCATCTTCTAAAAAAGGAGTTCTAGTAAAGGGAAGTAATTTTTTAGAAGGCCTTAATAACATCAATACAGTAGTATTTGATAAGACAGGCACGATAACAGAAGGCATCTTTAAGGTAAACAAGGTTATTAGTAAGAATAAATGTGAAGACGAAGTTTTATACTATGCTGCCCATGTTGAGTTTTACTCAAATCATCCTATCGCCCAGTCAGTTGTCAAGGCGTACAATAAGGAGATTGACGAAGAATTAGTAGCTGAATTTAGCGAGATATCAGGAAAAGGAGTAAAGGCTAAAGTAAATAATAGGCCGGTCATTGTTGGGAATAGAAACTTCCTTTTACAAGAAGGTATAGAAGCTTATTGTTATCAAAGTGAAGAAGATGAAGGATCAGCCTTATACGTAGCTGTTGATAAAGAACTACTGGGGATTATACTCATTGGTGATAAAATTAAAAAAGAGTCATATTCTGCAATTAAAGGACTAAATAGCAGAAATATTAACACAGTAATGCTCACTGGGGATAGCAACAAAGTAGCAAAGCAGGTGTCAGAAAAGCTACAAATAGGCAGTGTTTATTCTGAGCTATTACCACACCAAAAGGTGGAAAAATTTGAGCAAATATCTAACCAATCAACTGGTAACACAGCATTTATTGGAGATGGTATAAATGATGCCCCTGTTATAGCAAGAAGTGACATAGGAATTGCTATGGGAGGATTAGGATCTGATGCTGCAATCGAGGCAGCAGATATAGTGGTCATGCAAGACAATCCTTATAAGATTATAGAGGCTTTAGAAGTCGCCAAAAGAACCAGGAGTATTGTCTGGCAAAATATTGTTTTGGCTCTAGGAGTAAAGGGAATTGTGTTAGTTTTAGGTGCTTTTGGGTTAGCATCTATGTGGGAAGCGGTGTTTGCTGACGTAGGTGTTTCGCTTATAGCAGTGCTTAATTCAGTTAGAATCTTAAGAGCGTAAGGGGCTAGGGCATTTCTAGCTAAAACAAATAAAAAGACGGTTCCGATCATCGATTTTTGTGAATGGAACCGTCTTTTGCTAAATACTAGATTCCATTGTTGGACTCTTAATGACATTCAAGCGTGTAACCAATATCGTTATTAACCGTGGTTAATTAAGGTCTTAGGTTCGTGCTTTTCATTCATTAATTACCACTACTCGTTATTTTCAGCGTGGGCAAATAAAAGGTTTTGTCCCAGCCTTTTTAGGTGGTTAGAAATGGGAGAAACATAGGAGGGCAATAGATAACACTTGCCAAGATTTTTACTATAACTTACAATAAGTAAAGAGCGTATAGGGGGGATAACATGTTTGATTACCATGTTCATACAAGTTTTTCAGAAGATAGCCAAGCGGATATGGAAGAGACTATTAAAAAGGCTATTCAGCAAGGAATAAAGGAAGTTTGTTTTACAGATCATGTAGATTATGATTTTTGCGTAGATGGGGCTAATTTTGAGTTTGATATTAAGGAGTATAAACAAACCATTACAGGATATGCTCAAAAATATAAAAATAAGCTCTCCATACTAAAGGGGGTAGAGCTAGGTGTCCAACCACATATTTCGGAGAAATGCTCTAAGCTTACCCAACAAGGAGAATTTGATTTTGTTATAGCTTCGACTCACACTGCGCAGCGTAAAGATATTCATACAAAAAAGTTTTTTGAGGGTAAAAGTGCGAAAGAAGCCAATGAAATTTATTATTTAGAGTTATACGAAAGCATAAAAAAGTTTAATGAGTTTAGCGTAATAGGTCATATAGATTTACTTAAAAGATATAATGTAGAGATAGCTTCTGGAAAAGTGCAAAATCATCTAGATATTTTAGAAGAAATTTTCAAGTACTTAATTCATAATGGAAAAGGTATAGAAATAAATACTTCCGGTTATCGATATGATTTAGGTGAGCCATTACCATCTGTAAAGATATTAAAAATGTATAAGCAAATGGGTGGAGAAATAGTTACTTTAGGCTCAGACTCACATACAAAAGACACCTTATGTCACAACTTCAGTCTTGCTAAAAAGTGCATGGAAGATGCAGGCTTAAAGTATATTGCTAGGTTTAAAAAAATGAAGCCTTACTTTGTGAAAATTTAACGGGGGAACTATATGGAAAAAATAAAACTTGCTTTACTAGGAATTCCTTTAGGAATTTCGCTGGTTTTGCCAGGGCTAAGCTTTGGAACGGTAGCATTACTTCTAAAAGTTTATGATAGGATATTAGCAGCCATAAAAAACTTTAATCTTAGGTTTTTATGGCCTATTGGAGTTGGAGTAGCTGGAGGTATATTAGCTTCTAGCCACCTGATTGCGTTTATTTTGGCAAACTACCATAATTTAACCTATGCATTCTTGATGGGTTTAATATTGGTTTCTGTTAGAGTTACTTTAAATGAAGTGGAAAAGTTCGCCAAAGTAGATAGCCTTTTTGTAATTATAGGTTTTTTTATTGCATATTACTTTGGCAAAGAAAGCTTAGAACATGGCATGTTGATTTATCTACCTATTTCTATATCCCTTGTGATTAGTGGAATCCTAAGTAGTAGCGCCATGATTCTGCCGGGAATTAGCGGAGCTACCATGTTAATTATGTTAGGAATATATGATGATGTATTAAAAGCAGTAAATACTTTTGATGTTAGACTACTATTCTTTTTTGCTATAGGTGTAGGATTAGGACTAATTTTATTTAGCTGGTTACTTACCTATTTGTTAAAAAGCTATAGATCAAGGGTGATGTTATTTTTATCTGGGCTGATAGTAGGTTCTGCGACAATGGTTGTACCCACATCTATAGGTGTTGGAGAGGTTATATTATTCTGCATAGGTGGAGCTTTGGCATACATCGGTACAAACAGATAAAACAATTCGTGTAATATTTTTGTAAAAATTATCATATAATATTAACGAGCTACTCAAGTGTGAAAAACGCTAGTATATAGGCGTTTATGCGAGAATGCAGAAGATGGTTAGTGTAACATTTGTAATTTTGTTAAAAAAATATTAATAATTTTGTTACAAAAAAGAAGGAATTTTACAACAAGCGTAGAAAAGTATATATAGCAGAACAGTACAAGTAAAAAATATTTATTATTGTTATTAACTTTGGCTCGGTGCTAGGCCTTGCCAAATATGACTCCCTATAGTTTTTGCCCTTCTTGGATAATCTGGCCCCAAGGAGGGCAAAAATAATTTCAGAGGGCTTTAAAGCGCTCATCTTCTTCGTTGCTAAAATAATTCCAACTCCTCATGTATCAGCCCATACACTCCGGGGTTGGAATTACTTTGCGCCTCGAATCTGAGCACTTTAAAGCCCTCTGAACCATCTTGGGTCAATTGAGCGCCCATCTTCTTCGTTGCTAAAGAAATTCCCACTCCTCATGTATCAGCCCATACATTCCGGGGTTGGAATTACTTTGCGCCTCGAATCTGAGCACTTTAAAGCCCTCTGAACCATCTTGGGTCAATTGTGCGCCCATCTTCTTCGTTGCTAAAGAAATTCCAACTCCTCATGTATCACAACATACACCCTTACACTCCCCTTGACAAGTCAACTTTCTTTTAGTTGAAACAGGACTTTTATTGTTTATACAGAAATAAATACTAGAGTACATATTATAAACTAACATTAAAGGGGGGATTAGTTGGGGGACATTTTAATCTTGTTTGGTTTTATTTTGTTTGGAGCTGTAGTTATCGGGGTTTTGATTTATTTTTATGTTAGAAGCCTTTTTAATTTGGAAGAAAGCGATGAAGAAAATTCCTGGTTTACAGTAAAAGTGGATGTTGTGGATGGGAAACAGAAGAATTATAGAAAGATACAATTTCTAATTATAGCATTATCGCTGCTACTTATAGTAAGGGTAGGAGGGATGTTGCAAATACAGGATTATCCCTTTTTACAATTAAATAGCATTGTAGCTGTAATACTTTATTCTTTACTAGTTGGGTTAATAAGTAACATTATTAAAATAGTAGCCTGGAAAAAAGAAACAGTGCAAGTAGAAGAAAGTGAGCTGAAAAAGCTGATGCCTCTAACGTTTATTTATGCAGCTTTGTTGATAACTGTAATAGGAGGAGCATATTATATCATAACTATCAGGTAACCACTTATAATAAAAGCCTATAAGAAGCCAAAATTGCCTTCTTATAGGCTTTTTTGCATTATACCTTAGCCTTAGCCTTATCTATCTCTTCCTGCTCTACTGGATACTGATCTGATAACCATCCTATCATTTGCGAAACTTGTTCTTTGCCAGTTAAGTCTACAAACTCGGGGCTACTGTTTGCTAAAGTTTCCGCTGCCTCTTGCCACTCTTTCTTATCCCAAAATAAGTATTTAGGAGATTTGAATGTTCGTTTAGTCAATATAATTCCTCCTCACATATAATTGAAAATCTATACTTATATTTAGCATCCTTTGGAAAAAATATTTAATAAATCACTGTATTTATTTGCCTTAAGGCTAAACAAAAGGTAAACTATCACTATAGTAATTTATAAACAGTAGGAGTGAGATGATGAAAATTGAACTAATAGCTACCTCTACCTTTGGGCTAGAGTCTATAGTAGCTGATGAAGTTGAAGATTTAGGGTACAAAAAGTTGAGTGTTGAAAATGGTAAAGTTACCTTTTTAGGTGATGAAAAAGCCATCTGTCGCTCTAATTTATGGCTTAGAGTCGCAGACAGAGTAAAGATAAAAATGGGTGAGTTTAAAGCGACTACTTTTGAAGAACTTTTCGAACAAACAAAAGCGCTACCTTGGGAGTGGTGGATAACCCAAGATGCCAAGTTCCCAGTAGAAGGAAAATCAATTAAGTCTAAGCTGTATAGCGTTTCTGACTGTCAAGCAATTGTAAAAAAAGCTGTAGTAGATAGACTAAAAGATACATATGGAGATCAGTGGTTTTCTGAAGAAGGCCCCACATATAAGATAGAAGTCTCGATACTTAAAGATACCGTAACCTTAAGTATCGACACAACAGGACCGGGACTACATAAGAGAGGTTACCGGACAGACCAAGGCAAAGCTCCCATAAAAGAAACATTAGCAGCTGCCATGCTAAAACTGGCAAAGTACAATTCTGACAGAACTTTAATAGATCCTTTCTGTGGTAGCGGAACAATTTGTATAGAAGCAGCCATGATAGGTCAAAACATAGCACCAGGCATGAACAGAGAATTTGTATCTGAAAGCTGGGAAAACATATCTAAAAAGAGCTGGAAGGAAGCGAGAAAAGAGACCCATGACGTGGCAGAATATGACAAGGAGCTATCGATACAAGGCTATGATATCGATGGCAGGGTTACAAAAATCGCCCAGCAGCACATAAGTGAAGCGATGCTAGATGATGTAATCCATATTCAAAAAAGAGACGTAAAAGATTTAAGTTCAAAAGATAAGTATGGAATGATAGTTACAAACCCACCTTATGGTGAAAGAATAGGTGAAAAAGAACAGGTGGAAGAGCTTTATAGAACTATGGGAGATGTCTTTTCAAAGTTAGACACATGGTCCTTCTATGTGCTAACTTCAAATAGAGAGTTTGAAGAGCTATTTGGAAAAGAAGCCACAAAAAGAAGAAAGCTATATAATGGGAGGATTGCATGTCAGTATTACCAATATTACGGACCAAAACCAGGCAAGTAAGGCTACTTAAAAGCACCCATCTTCTTTGTAGCAAAAGAAATCCCAGACTCCTAACCTCCACTTCTGACTTCCTATACTATTAATATAATATATTAACTAACTATACTATTAGGTAGGGAGTTTCTGCTTTAGTATTTTGAAAACCTTAAAAGGAGGATAAACCTTATGGAGTTGTTTTTTATAGTGGGTTTTGTTGGTCTTATCATTTGGGGTATCTATGAAACCAAGAAAAAGTATGGCTTAAAAGAAAAGGAACTGGAACTAGAAAGGGAAAAGATAGCCTTAGAAAGCAAGAAAATTGACTTAAAAGAGTAGCAACAAAAGAAATCTCGCAGCTAATTAGCTGCGAGATTTCTTTTGTTGCTACTTTACCTCTAACTTAAAACTCTCACTACTCAATTATAAAGCCCTTTTTCGCTCATGTAGTTATAAATTTCTTCTCCATGTTGTTGCTCTTCTTGTTGTATATGCTGTAAAACCTGTCTTACTTGGCTATTGCTCATTTCAAATACTGCCGTATCATAGTAGCTTGATACATACTTTTCTGTCATCAACATATCTTCAAGCAAGGATGAATCGGGATTGTTTTGTTGCTGGCTTTGACTGCTTTGCTGCGAGCCTTGACTACCTTGCTGTTGGGACATTTGACCACTTTGATTTTGTTGTCCCTGCATACCTTGCCCCTGTCCTTGTGATTGGCCCTGTTGCCCACTACCTTGTTGAGATTGCCCTTGTTGTCCACCGCCTTGTGCATTTTGAGGGATTTGTCCTTGTAGAAGCGTTTGCACACTATCATAATGTTGTTGTTCCTTCTGAGCCAAACTTTGGAACAGTTGGGCAAGTTGAGGATCTTGTGCTTTTTGAGCATAGTTTGTGTATTTTTCTATACACAGTTCTTCATGTTGTGATAGCTCATTTAGTAAGCTTTCCTCTTTCTGACTTAAAGTGATCATAATAAAAAACCTCCTTGTTTTTTATTAGTATTTAAGGAGGAAGTTAAATTTATGCAAACAAAAAAACAGCTCCTTAGAAGGAACTGTTTTTTAATTGTCTAATGTATTGAGTATCTTATAACTTGCTTACATTAGAAGCTTGAGGGCCACGGCTACCTTCGGTAATTTCGAAGCTAACTCTAGCGCCTTCTTCTAAGGTCTTGAAACCTTCTTCGTTGATTGCTGAGAAATGTACGAACACATCGTCGCCACCCTCAATTGAAATAAAACCATAACCTTTTTCAGCGTTGAACCATTTAACTGTACCTTCTTGCATGTATCAAAAACCTCCTAGAATCTAACCCATTATTAGGGTTTGGCTGAAAATATTTTA
This sequence comes from Proteinivorax hydrogeniformans, assembly GCF_040515995.1. Classification (GTDB taxonomy): domain Bacteria; phylum Bacillota; class Proteinivoracia; order Proteinivoracales; family Proteinivoracaceae; genus Proteinivorax; species Proteinivorax hydrogeniformans. The sequence continues at coordinate 873,036 of NZ_CP159485.1, forward strand.
CCTACGAGGCTCAGCCTCACCTCATATTATTTATATAGTACCATTTATCTTTTAAAAAGTCAAACTCTTTATAAAAAAAACTCTCTTATTTTATAAAGAGGAAAAACCACTCTCTTAAAAGAATTAAATAGTACTAGATATTATTTCCTAAATTAAAATTTTGATTAAAAAATTATTTGAGGTGATAATAATGTTAGAAAAAGATGGGGTTTTGGTAAGGTGTATTGAAGAAAATGATCTTAAACAGCTATATCAGTGGTTAAATGTTCAAAAGTATCGAGGAACTTTTCAAAGCTTACAGCTAAATTCTATGGCTGGCCTGAGAAAACGGTTTGAAAGCGACGGATTTTTAGGAGCAAATAACTGGTTAATGATGGTGGAAAATAACAAGGCTTTAGTAGGACTTTTCTATGTTAATATAAAATATACTGGTAATGATGTTAAGGTTGCCAGTATAGGCTTAGTTATCTGTCAATCTAACCATAGATCAAAGGGGATAGGAAAAAAAGCAACAGAGCTAATTATAGACTATATATTTGGAAACTATTCAATACATCGTATTGAAGCTGATACTGATATAGAAAACCTTTCCGCTCAAAATGTTTTAAAGCGATGTGGTTTTAGTTATGAGGGAACTTTACGAGGTTATCGTTATCATAGTGGGAAATATGTAGATCATGTAATTTTTAGTATCTTAAAATCTGAATGGAAAAATAAAAAGGAGAATGTTTGATGAAGAAAATTATTCTAACCGGCGGTGGAACGGCAGGACATGTCACCCCAAATATAGCTTTATTACCAAAGCTTAAAAAGCTAGGTTATGAGATTTATTATATCGGCAGTAAAAACGGAATAGAACGTCAACTGATCGAAGAATTAAATATAAAATATTTTGCAATATCATCTGGAAAGCTGAGGAGATATTTCCACAAGGATAACTTTACTGATCCATTTAGAGTGCTAAGGGGTATGAGCCAGGCAGCATCAATTATCAAAAGAATAAAACCGGACATAATTTTTTCAAAAGGAGGGTTTGTAACAGTCCCTGTAATTATGGCAGCAAAATTAAAAAAAGTTCCTACCATAATTCATGAATCTGATTACACACCGGGACTTGCAAATAAGATTGCTATACCATTTTGTAGTAAGGTGTGCGTAACTTTTCCAGAAACTTTAAATCACGTCCCCAAAGAAAAAGGTATATATACAGGCTCACCGATTAGAGAGGACATCCTTAACGGTGACAGCTCAGAAGGGTATAAAGAAACAGGTTTTTCAACCAACAAGCCAGTAATTATGGTAATGGGAGGAAGTCTAGGAGCTGCTAAAATAAACGAGCATATTAGAAATATACTGCCGAAGCTGCTAGACAATTTCAATGTTATCCATCTATGTGGCGAAGGAAAGGTGGAAGAAGGCTTGTTAAATAAAGTCGGGTATGTTCAATATCCTTATGTCAAAAATCAGCTCCCACACCTTCTTTCCATAACAGATGTAGTTATATCAAGGGCGGGAGCAAACTCCATCTTTGAGTTTTTAGCCTTAAAGAAACCAAATATCTTGATACCACTCTCCAAAGCTGCTAGTAGGGGAGATCAGATTTTAAACGCCGAATCCTTTTTAAAGCAAGGTTTTAGTGAAGTTATACATGAAGAAAGCCTTACAGATCAAATGTTATTAGAAAAAGTAGAAGATGTTTATAAAAATAGAGCAAGTTATATTGAAAAGATGGAAAAAGATAGCTCATCATTAGGACTTGATAAAATAATCGAATTGATTGAAAAAAACCGTGGAAAAAAATAAAAAAGTTTACTATAATTTACTTTATAGCTAAAATACTAGGAGGTATTCAATATGTCAAAGCTAAGATTAGACTATAAAAATGCGAGCTCCTTCTTAAAAGAAGGGGAAATGGAGATGATGGCACCTTTTGTAAAAGAGGCTCACCGTCAGCTTCATGATAAAACTGGTGCTGGAAATGACTTTTTAGGTTGGGTTGATCTTCCTAAACAAATTGATGAAGATGAAATACAGGATTTAAAAGAAACAGCAGAACGTATAAAGAAGAACTGTGATGTGTTTTTAGTTATTGGAATAGGGGGATCATACTTAGGAGCAAAAGCAGCTATCGAGATGTTAAGCCATACATTCCATAATGAGTTAAGCCATGAAAGAAGAAAAGCACCTCAAATTCATTTTGTTGGTCAAAATATAAGTGGTACATATATGAAGCATTTAATGGAGTTAATTGAAAATAAGGAAGTAATGGTAAACGTTATCTCAAAGTCTGGTACTACCACAGAGCCGGCAGTAGCGTTTAGAATAATTAGAGGATTCCTAGAAGAAAAGTATGGTAAAGAAGGGGCTAAGCAAAGGATTATAGCAACCACAGATAAGAGCAAAGGAGCTTTAAGAACTTTAGCTGACCAAGAAGGATATAAAACCTTTGTGATTGAAGACGACATAGGTGGAAGATTCTCTGTGCTAACCCCTGTTGGTCTATTACCTATAGCAGTAAGTGGCGCTGATATTGATGAAATAATAAAAGGCGCAGCAATTGCGTATGACGACTTTAAAAATTCTGATTTTAAGGACAATCACTGTTATCAATATGCGGTACTTAGAAATATTTTTTATCGTAAAGGAAAAACAGTGGAAGTAATGGCTAACTATGAACCTTCCTTAAATTATTTATCAGAATGGTGGAAGCAGCTTTACGGTGAAAGCGAAGGAAAAGACCATAAGGGTTTGTTCCCAGCCAGCGTTAACTTTACAACTGACTTACATTCTATGGGCCAATATATACAAGATGGGCTAAGAAATCTTTTTGAAACAGTAATAAAAGTCAAAAACCCCAAGGAAGATATTGCCCTGCCAACAGATGAGCAGGATCTTGACGGTCTAAATTACCTTGCCGGAAAAACCGTTAATTTTATAAACGAAAAGGCCTTACAAGGTACAATGTTAGCTCATACTGATGGCGGTGTACCTAATATCGTCCTAAATATAGATGAAATTTCAGAGCAAAGCTTTGGTTATCTAGTATACTTTTTTGAAAAAGCATGCGGAATAAGTGGATACTTGCTAGGAGTAAACCCATTTGACCAGCCGGGAGTGGAGGACTATAAAAAGAATATGTTTGCTCTTTTAGGAAAGAAAGGTTTCGAAAAAGAGAAAGAAAAATTAGAAAATAGACTAAAATAACCCCAAAAATGCAGGAATTCTCCGTTGGTTGTAGAAATATTACAACAATAGTAAAGAAAGGCGGGGAAGACTATGCTTGGATGCGCTTTAATTGCTGCAAGAAAATTTGTGCAAGAAAGTTACCCGGATTGCCAGCTTGCTATTTTGGCAGGAAGCGTAGTCAGGGGAGAGGGCAATGAAAACTCTGACTTAGACATTGTAATTATAAATAAAACAGAGCCATCACCTTATCGTAAGTCTTTAATCTATGATAAATGGCCTATCGAGGTGTTCGTCTACGATGATAAAAGTTTTGACACATTCTGCGATATTGGTGTGCAAAAAGCTCGTCCCTTTTTGATGAGTATGATTGTGGAAGGGATACCCATAGTGGATACCAAAAAGAATGTTAATGTTCTAAAAAGAGAATTCGAGGATGTAATTAAAAAAGGACCTAAACCTTTAAGTGACGATGAAATAAAAGAGTACCGACTAAAGATAACTGAGATGGTAGAAGACTTAAAAGGGTCAAGTGACCATTTTGAGTCAACTTTTATAGTAAACCGACTCTCCTTCTTATTATCAGAATTTGTGATGAGATTAAATAGGCATTGGATAGGTGAAGGGAAATGGATGCATAGAGAGCTTATAGAATTTGATTCAAAATACGCTGAAAGATTTAATAGAGCTTTTGCATCATTTTACTCCAATAAAGATAAGGACAGACTTATCGAGTTTGTAGAAGAAAACTTGGCAAGCGTAGGAGGTTTTCTGTTTTCTGGTTATAGAGATGTACGATGAAAAAAATGTTAGTAATAAAAAAACCGTGAGTACTATACTCACGGTTTTAATCCTTCCATATCTAAAAGCTTCTTTTTATTTTCAAGTTTTCCCGAATAGCCGATTAAGGATCCATCCTTGCCCACAACTCTGTGGCAGGGGATAATAATAGGTATTGGATTTTTGTTATTGGCCTGCCCGACTGCTCTCACAGCTTTTGGGTTGCCTATAGCCTTTGCAACTTGACCATATGAGATTGTGTCGCCATATGGGACCATTTTTAGATAATCCCAAACAGCCATCTGAAAATATGAGCCCTGGGGCTTTACGGGTACGGCAAATTTTTTTAGTGTGCCTTTAAAGTATTTTTGTAGTTCATCTTCAGCTTGGTTAAGTAACGTAGTTTCTTTTTCCTCTAAGCTATCTTCAGCTAGGGTCCCAAACACTATTTTTTGTAAGGCTTGTTCATTAGCAACTAGTGTTAGATCACCTAAAGGACTATTTACGATTTTATAATACATGCTTTATCTCCTTTGTTTGTTATCTCACAGCTTGCAGCTGTTTAAAATAAAAATGAAATAATTATATTAGGACATATTTATTGGACAATGATAGTTTTATGTATATAATTTTAGCACTGCTAGTAATTAAGTCAATGGAAACATTAAACTTAAGGAGAGGTTATTATGACAAAAATTCTTGCCCATAGGGGTGATAGTAAAGTGGCGCCAGAAAATACTATAGCTGCCTTTAAAAGTGCTATTTCCAAAGGGGTAGATGGTGTTGAATTTGACGTCCAGCTTACTAAAGATGGCGTGCCAATTGTTTTTCATGATGAAAAACTTAAACGCTGCACAAATGTTAGGGGATACCTAAAAGACTATACATACAGCCAATTAAAGAATTTAGATTGTGGTGGCTGGTTTGACGATAGGTTTGCTAATACTAAAATTCCAACACTGAAAGAAGTGTTAGAACTATTTTGGCAGAAGAAATTTATTTTAAATGTGGAGCTTAAAAATGGATATGTTAACTATCCTGGCATTGAAGAAAAAGTATTAGAGCTAATCCAAAGCTATGATCTTATGGATAATGTTATTATATCTTCTTTTAATCATCAAAGCATTATTAGGGTGAAAAAACTATGTTCTAACATTAAAACAGGGCTCTTATATAGGGCAAAAATATACAAGCCATGGGAATATGCTAAAAGAGTAACAAACTCTGATGCAGTGCATCCTAATTATTTCAGCATCACAAAAAAGGAAATAGCGGAATCTCAAAAAAACAATGTGGATGTAAACGTATTTACTGTTGATAAAGAAAAAGATATTAAACAATTTATTCGATGGAATGTTGATATTTTAATTACCAACTATCCAGAACTAGCGATGAAAATTAGAAAAGAACTATCAAAAATGTAAGAATGGGTAAAAAAGCAAAGTTTTTTAAAAAAAGTTAAAAAAAATTTAAAAATGTGAAACATTTTGGTCATAGTTATCGTCTATATATATAAATAGGGAGTTAAAATAGGGGGTAACTTTTTGAGAAAAAATATCTTTATGTTGGTGGGTGTTATAGGTATAGTAGCATTAGGGGTTATATTATTTAATAATAGTGGATCGTGTCTTACTATAAATGTAGAAACAAATCAGGAAAGCACTGTGATATTTAATGGGAGAGTAGTAGGTAAAAACAGTGCATCAATAGAGGTGGCTACAGGGGTAAATAGAATAGTGGTAAAAGCTACTGATGGCACCTATTGGGTAGGGCAGTGGGAGGCCAAGGAAGGAACAGCAGATGAATTTTTGGATAATGTCAAAGCAACTGGCAATTATCACCCCAATCAGTCTAGAAAAGGCACACTAGATTTAGAAATAGTTTTTTAAAAAATTATAGTGACAAGGCCTAGCAGTCGAATTATATGAAAAGGGGGCTGTCTCTTAAAAAGAATAAGAGACGGCCCCCTTTTTCATATTTTTATTAACGCCTAAATAGCCTTTTTCAAGGTAATAGCACTGCGCTCTTTATCATCATCTTTGGAATCTATTTTCACAGTTTTCCATTTACCAGTTTTAAAAAATATAAAATTTAACATGCCTGCGAGAAAATTGGTTGAAGCAATGGCCACCCAAATCCCAGTTTCTTGCATGTTTAACTGAAAAGCCAAATAATAAGCCAGAGGCACCCTTACAAAAAGCCAGCTAAACAAAGTAGTTAAAAATGGCATTAAAGTATAGCCGGCTCCCTGCATAGATCTTGAAAAAATTATAGCCATGGCATGAAAAGGCTCTGCCAAAGCAAGACAAATCAAAAGAGTACGTCCCATTGAAATAAGCTCTGGTGATGCTTCTGAAGAAAAGAAGGTTAGAAACTCCGTTGAAAAAATAACAAATATCAATGCTACTGTGGACATAAAACCTGCGGCTAGTAGCATACATAAATATCCTGATTTTTCAGCTCTATCCTTATTCCCTGCCCCCAAATTCATTCCTGATAGTGTAGCAGCAGCGGTCCCAATAGCCAATCCTGGCATCAAGGCATATTGATTAAGATTCATACCTATAGTAAAAGTGGCGTTGGCTAAATCCTCCGCTGTGGTTCTGGCTAAAAGAGCAAATATAATAACAGTACTTAAATTTCTGGAAAGGCCTTGAAGTCCAGCTGGCAAACCGATAGTCAGAATTTGTTTAATTACCTTAAATACAGGCTTGTATAGCTGTTGAAAGGTTATGGTAATTATAAACTTGCCGGTAAGTAATGCTCCCCAACCTAAAGAGGCCCCAACGAGCCTAGCTAACGCTGTACCAATTGCCGCTCCAGTAACTCCCAAAGTTGGAATTGGTCCAAAACCAAAAATAAAAATATAATTAAATAAAATGTTAAGCAAATTCATAACTATATCTATAATAAGGGGTGTTACAGTGTCTCCTGCCCCTTGAAATATTGAACGGGCTACAAAATTTAATAAAAAAAGCGGAACGCTTAGAAAAAACACTGTCATATATCCTATAGCTAACTCCGATGTTTCAGGGCCTGCTCCCATCAAATTCAAGATAGAACTTTGGGTTAAAAGACCAAGTGGTACCATAATTACAGAAATTAGTAGCGCCAAAATAAACGCTTGACCAGCTGCAGAAGATGCCTGTTTATGATCACCCATTCCGATAAATCTAGCGACCATTGCTGTAGCTCCCGTAGATATAGCCATAACAAGGACCATAGCAATCATAACAATTTGCCTTCCAAACCCTACCGCGGCAATAGCGTTGTCGCCAAATGAACCCACCATTTTAATGTCAACAGTCCCAATAACAACCTGCAATAGTGATTGGCAGACTATAGGCCAAGCTAGTAGCAATATTCCTGATAGAATGCTCTTATCTTGAGTTAAAAGCTCTTTTCTAGATTTCAAATATCAGCCCCCCTTTATATAGATTATATCATTTAGATTACAAAAAAAATAGGGTGCAAAAATAAAAAACCTAGTCTAAAAAAGAAATAAGTACATATTTATTAGTAGTTCAACAAAAAAACTTTATAGAAAGAAGGGAATATAAAGATGATATAGAATATTTAAATATTAGGAGGTGTAAGTTTATGTTTGTTAGAAGTAGAATGACAGAAAATGTAGTGACGATTGGGCCTAAAAGATCACTTTATGAGGCGCTTATACTATTTGAAAAAAATCAATATGAAGGGTTGCCGGTATTAGATAAAGGGGTGCTTAGGGGAATTATTACAGAAAAAAATATCATGCGAGAGTTTTGTGCTTTTTGCGCAAAACAAAACATATCTGCAGGGGTTGATATCGACTTACCACTACCCTTTAGTACAAGTAAACTTGAATTAGATGTCAACAAAAGAAGAATAGCTCAGTTTTTACATTATAGAACTGTAGAGGAGCTTATGGAGACAGATATACAATCAATCGATAAAGAAACACCAATCGAAGAAGCAGCCGATATAATGCTAAAGAAAGATATCACCATATTACCTGTGGTTAACGAAATTGGTGAGTTAAGAGGAGTAATAACAAAATCCGATATTTTAGCTGTTTTTGACGAAATTTTTGCTGTTGGTGAAAAAGGGGAAAGAATTACTGTCGCTGTTGACGATGTAGTGGGTAGTCTAGGGAAAATAACTGGAACTTTAAGAAATGCCAAAATAAATATTCTTTCAGTGGTCACTACTATACCGAGGTATCGGGATGTTAGCCTAGTAACTTTAAAAGTAGAACAAGGCGAAAAAGCCCGCGAAGTATTAGAAAACAATCATTTTAAAGTTTTATCTTCCATATAATAAAAAAACTCAGCCAAGTGGCTGAGTTTTTTTATTATATTATTTTGCTAGGCTTTTAGATAAATCAGCTGCTGCTTTTTGGATGTTCTGCTCTTTAAGTATGCCAGAAGAAACTGCTACGCCATCAATATATGAGGTAGGAACTTTATCAATATTTTTTGTGTTAATACCACCTATTGCCACTACAGGTAAGCTTATTGATTTTTTAATATCTTTAAGCAAATCCATAGACATTGCAATGGCGTTAGTTTTAGTAGAACTTGTAAATAAAGCGCCTGCACCGACATAGTCTGCACCAGCATTTTGCGCTAATATCGCCTGTTTAATTGTCTTAGTAGTAGCACCAATTATTTTTTCTCTGCCTAAAAGCTCTCTTGCCTCTTTGATAGGGGCGTCTTGTTGACCTAGGTGTACTCCATTGCAATTTATAAGTAAGGCTACATCAAGTCGATCGTTAACAACTAAGGGTATATTGTATTTGTCTGTGAGCTTTTTTAGTGCTCTTCCAACTAATAGCATATCTTTAGTGCTACTGTTTTTAGCACGTAGCTGGACAAAAGAAACTCCACCTAAAATGGCTCTTGCAACTTGCTCACAAAAACAATCAACATCCTCATTGTTATAATCTGCAACCAAATATAACTTATAACAAACTTTGTTTTTTTGCACGAATAAACCTCCTTACTTATTAAAATAATATGATATTAATCTAATAAGACACTTTTATGTTGTGATACATAGGCCCATGGCCCTTACCGATGTTAACTGGAGCTTCCTTAATTGCGGACAAGACAAAATTTCTGCCTAGCTTAACAGCGTGATATAAGTTTTCTCCTTTAGCTAAAGAAGCTGCTATGGCTGCAGAAAGAGTACAACCAGTACCATGGGTGTTTTTGGAATCCACTCGTTGCGAGCTAAATCTATGGAAATTTTCCCCATCAAAAAGTATGTCTGTTAGGTTATTTCCTGGCATATGGCCACCTTTAAGTAAGATATTTTTAGCACCCATATCTCTCATTTTAAAAATTGCCTGCATCATGTCCTCATTTGTTTGAATGCTAATGCCCGCTATTAGCTCAGCTTCTGGAATATTAGGAGTTATTAGATAACACAGAGGAAGGAGGTTTTTAACAAGATGCTTTTCGTCCCCTTTTTTTAATAGAAAATCTCCCGATTTTGCTACCATAACAGGGTCTAAAACAACCCTTTTAAGGCTTGTAGCTTTGAGAGCTTTACAAACGGCATTAATTATTTCGGCATTAGATAGCATGCCAATTTTGCAAGCGTCAACTCCGATATCTTTGCTCACCATTTCAATTTGATCATAAATTAGCTTTGGACTGATATCCATAACAGAGCGTACCCCAACTGTATTTTGAGCGGTTACAGCAGTAATAGCTGACATTCCATAGACATCAAAGGCTTGAAACGTTTTAAGGTCAGCTTGGATACCCGCTCCTCCACCGCTATCAGAGCCAGCTATTGTTAAAGCCTTGCATAAATTTTTCATATTGCCCTCCTTAAAAAAAACACAATTCCTCAAAAATGTAGGAATTGTGTCATATTTGATAACATACTACTCTTTCCTACGCTGGATTTAACCAGATCAGGTTCAAAGGGTCAAGAGTTATACTCTTTCTCAGCTACATGAGCTCCCCTAGAGAAAATGCCTAAATATTTAATTTTACAGCTATTATAACATAGATTAGTTGGTTTCTCCATGAATAATTCGCTCAAATACCTCTTGCATTTTATCAAAGTCCATAGCTTTAATATAAAAATTCTCCATTTTAGCATGATTTTCCTTGGCATTTTTAATATTACTTGTAGCTTTTAATATATGTTTGTCAACCTGTCTTTGGAGATTTAAGATTTGCTTTTGATTTTGCTGGGCTATTTCCTTTGGGACCGTCAAAGCAAACATATCTACTAAAATATCGTTAGAACTTTTAGATACAAACTTATGGGGAGGTGATGCATCCACAAAAGCAATTTGTTTTTGTGGTATAATAACTAAATCCAACTTATGGGGATTAAGCGCGCAATGATAAGCTTCGACATCATACCCTAAAGAAGTAGCTTTATCTGCTAAGCTTTCCATAATAGTTGATTTATTCGTGCCTGGCTTTCCTAAAAGCAGTACTCTTGTGCTCAAATTATCAGTAAGTTCGCCAGCAAATGAAACTATTCCTCTAGGTGTGATGGCTCCAGCAAAGGATTGACTTAGACGACCTTTTTTCTTGCTACTTTCTTTATCTTTTAAAGTCATTGAAATGAGTTTATCCTTGATTTCTTCTACTTTTGCATTATCTATATGAGGAACATATATCTTTTTCATTTTATTTTGCGCTATAGTAGCATATTTAAGCTCCTTATAAGCTGTGGAAAAATAGGTCTTTATATTTTGTTTTAACCGTGTGATTTCCTCTTTGTCTTCAAGTAAAAGGTTTCTATCCCAAAACTCTCCTAAGTTAATAATTTCATCCTTAATACCCGGAAGTGTTGGGTCAACAACATGAGGGGCAGTGCCATCAACAACTCCTAAAGACAATTCATTTATAATAACTCCATCTACCGATTCAGTATCAGATGAACAGTGTAGAAAGGTTATGCTTTGACCTCGCTCTAAAAAGTGTTTTGCAACCTTTTTTATTAATGATGATTTACCTGTACCTGGGCCGCCCTTTAATATAAAAAGCCTATCTAACTTAGAGAGAACTTCTTCGTAAAATGAATAAAAGCCCTCACTTGTATTTCCACCTGGAAAAACATTTTTGATTTTTCTATTCATAACTAACTACCACCTTCTTTTGGACATATATATTACAACAGTTGCCTGTTAAACTATTATATGTCTAATTTATTTTATAGGTGATTAAAAGCGAGGTATTGATTATGGAAAAGCATCGATTTATTGCTAAAAAACAAACTACCATTAAAGATTATTTACAGCACAGGCTAAAGTTCTCCCGGCGTCACTACCGTCGGGTTAAGGCTAACTCAAAAATTTATGTTAACGGAATAGAAAGCTTTGTGACGGCACCTATTAAACAAGGAGATGTAGTAGAAATTTTACTTCCCACCAATAGTGTTAATATAAGCCCTTATCCATATGAGCTAGATATTTTATATGAAGATAAATATATACTTGCTGTTAATAAACCCAAAGATATGCTTACTCACCCAACTTCTAAAGAGCGAACCAACACACTTATAAATGCTGTACAGTTTAGACAAAATGCACTTAATGAATGTCATTCGATACATCCCATTCATCGACTAGACAGAGAGACATCAGGGGTTGTTATGATAGCAAAATCACCCTATAGTAGTATGGTGTTTACTCAGATGTTTGAGCAAAGAAAGGTTGATAAAAGATATTTAGCAATCGTTTCCGGGGTTCCTAAGCAAACCAATGGGGAAATAAATTCAGACCTTTACAATTATTCTACTAAGAGATATCAAAAGGCTATAACAAATTATAAAGTTATAAACTCATGGAATCATTTTGCACTTATAGAGGCTGTTCCACTTACAGGGCGCACCCATCAAATAAGAAGGCACTTAACAGAAATAACATCTGGTATAGTGGGCGACAGCATATATAACACAAAATCTAACGAGGGGGGAAAAGGACAGCTACTGCATGCCCTTTCTTTAACTTTTATGCACCCAGTTACTAAAAAAATAACGAAGATAGTAGCTAGACTTCCCCAGGATTTTAAAAAAGAATTGAGGAAAATTCAAAAGATTTAGTTTAAACCATGACATATTTACTATTTGTAAAATTACGGCAAATAAACCAAGCCATAATTTAGCTAGCTAAGCCTCATTTTATATAAAAAATCTCAGTATCTAAGCGATTTTACGCGAAAGATGCTTTAGTTTTTATTAAGTATCCATATAAAAACTAAAGCATATAATGGAACATTAGCATTGTTTGTATCATGGCGAAAATAAAAACACTCTAAGATATAGCTTTATTTGTTTAAATATGATAAATTTTTAAGAGAGGAAGGGAGAGAGTGAAACATGAAAAAAGCAACTGTTTTAGGCACGATTTTTGGGTTAATTATTTTATTTTTTCTAATGGTTAACTATTATACCGAGTATTTGTGGTATGCAAGCTTAGACATAACCGAGGTGATGTTTAAACCGCTTATTTGGGAGGTTACCTTTAAGATTCTTTTTTGGGCTATAGGTTTTGCCTTTTTGGCGGTAAATTTTATGCCGCTAGTTAACCTTTTTGATCGCTTTAATCACAATCTTAAGGTTGTTGATATTAAAGAGATTAAAACTGGATTTAAGGTAAAGAGAAAGCATGCTTTATTAATTGCAGGAGTACTTTCGCTTTTGTGGATGATTCTTATACCGTCGGTGTGGGATAGACTTCTGTTAGCATTAAATGCTACCCCTACGGGAAATGTAGATCCGATTCATGGATTGGATATAAGTTTTTACCTATTCCAATTCCCCATCTATGAGTTATTAGCGGGAGCGTTTTTATCTCTTTTAGTTATAGCCTTTATAGGTGCAGGAGTTAGTTACTTTATAGTTGAAAACTTCAATCCTAATACTAATAACGTAAAATTTGAGCTATCATCAAAAGGAATAGCTCATTTGTCAGTTCTAGTAAGCTTATTTTTAGTGTGGTTTATCGTTACACGCAGCTTACAAATGTATGGATTTTTATTATCTGACTCAAATATTTTATTTGGGGCAGGTTATACAGATGTAAATGTAAGAATGCTATTTTTACGAATACAACAGGTTCTGAGCATACTATTTTTAATTGGAATGCTAGTAAATGTTAAGCTTAAAAAGAAAAAGATTTTTATGGCTATTCCTATATCACTAATAGTTGTTTCGTTAATCGGAGGTATTTATGCTGGCATTAATCAAAGGTTAGTAGTGTCTCCCGATGAAGAATCAAGAGAAACCCCCTATATAGCCCATCATTTACAGGCGACAAAAGAAGGTTTTAATTTAGATAACATAAATAGAGAGGTTTTTCCTTTAGAACAAGGGGAGCTTAGCAGAAATGATTTAAAAGCTTATGAGCAAACCTTAAACAATATTAGGCTATTGGATTATCGTCCTTTGAAACAACACTATCATCAAAATCAGTCATTAAGACTTTATTACGAGTTTAATGATATAGACATCGACCGTTATACAATAGATGGTGAGCATCATCAGGTGATGCTTTCTGTAAGAGAGCTAGACTCCGACTCCATTCCTACAGACACACCATTAAATAGGCACTTTAAATATACTCACGGACACGGTGTGGTTATGAGCCCTGTGAACACAGTGACATCAAACGGTCATCCCACATATTTTATGAGAAACTTACCTGTTGAAACCGAAGTCAACATAGACCTTAATCGTCCAGAAATTTACTTTGGCGAGATGACAGATGAATTTGTAGTGGTAAAGACAGAAGACGGAGAAATATCCTTTGATGAAAAAGAGGTTTGGTATGAAGGAGCAGATGGGGTTGAGCTAAATCCTTTTAGAAGATTACTTTACACCGTCAAATATCAAAAGCCTATTTTGATGTTATCCAATCAAATTACCGAAGATAGCAGGATTTTATATAATCGAAATATAGTGGACAGAGTAAATAAAGTAGCTCCTTTTATAGAACTAGATGAAGATCCTTATCCGGTAGTGGCAAATGGAAGAGTTTATTGGATAATTGATGGTTATACTACGTCTAGCAACTATCCTTACTCACAGCCAGTTAATGGAAAAAACTATATTAGAAACTCTGTTAAAATTGTCGTGGATGCTTACGACGGGACTGTTGATATTTATCAATTTGAAAATGAACCAATCATCGAAGGGTGGAAAAGCGTTTTTCCAGACCTTATCCAACCTAGAGAAGACTTCCCACCTTATTTAGAAGAGCACATAAGATATCCATTAGACTTATTCGACATTCAGAGAAATGTGTTGACAGTGTACCATACAGATAGCCCGCGAGTTTACTATAACGCTGATGACATATGGGAAATTCCTGTTGAAAAATATCATGGACAGGATATAGAAATAGAACCTTACTATATTACTGCACAGCTACCTAACCTTAAGCAGGAAGAGTTTTTGCTAATTAACCCATTCACACCTAGAAATAGGAACAATATGAACGCATGGCTTGCAGCTGGTAATGATGGGGATAACTATGGAGAGCTATTCTTATATACATTCCCGCCTGGAGAACACATTGAAGGACCAAGTCAGGTAGAGGCCTATATCGATCAAGATCCTGATATATCTCAACAAATAACATTATGGGGGCAAGGCGGTTCTACAGTGGTTAGGGGTAATTTATTAACAATACCGATAGAGAGCTCAATGTTATATGTAGAACCATTATATATAATATCTGAAAGTCGAAGCGTTCCTGAAATGAGGCAGGTGCTACTATTTTACAACGATGTGTTAGTAATGGAGCGCACTTTAGATGCAGCCTTAGATAGATTATTTGGGGTAGTAGAAGATGGAGAAGAATATGTACCCTACGACCCAGATGAGATAGTGGATCGAGATCTAAGAGAATTAGTTATAGAAATTAATACCACGTTTAAAAATGCAGAAGAGTCGGCAAGACAAGGAAACTGGGCTGAGTATGGCAGCCATATGGATAGACTGGCTCAGCTTTTAACTGATTTAGAAAATGAAATAGATGTAGATGAGTTTGAGCAGGAGTTAGATGATATAGAAGATATAGATGATATGGAAGAAATAGAAGATATAGAATAACCCAAAAGTAGTTTGTAGCTTTAGCTACAGACTACTTTTTGTTATCAGCATCTAAGTTTATACTAGGTTAACTTAATGTAAGCCCACCACTGATTGAATCTTTACTTTATAACTTTTTAATTATTGTGCAGGAAAACAGTACGGGAGTTAGAATAAATAATATATTAGGTTTAAAAGGAGCCTTACTGGATATTTTAATATTTAACAAGTTTAGAAAGGAGTAATTTTAAAATGCCATATAAAGATTTAGTAACAGGGGATGATTATTTATATAAAACCATTCTTCCACATCTCTTTATGACAGATGATTTAAGTGGTTTAAAAAGTTTTTTAAGCTACATAGATATAGAGGAAAACCTTTCAACCTCGGAAATAGATATCGTAACAGACTATAGCTTGCTTCCATATTCTTTTCATAAAAAACCACCCTATCCTTTAGCTGTTAGGATTAACGATAAACTACTATTTATCTCTGGTTATCATATGGATGGCCAAATAGACAAGTTCTACCATATTAAGGATAAGGTACTAAAAGAAGATGAAAAGATTAGTGGATGTTATTTAGTTATTATTGGAGAAAATTCTGTGCAAAATCAAGGTCAGTGGATAAAAAATCTAAGCTGGGACGATGTAGTTGATGCTTTTAGTTATGAGCTGCGGAATACATTTGGATATAAGGTATTGCTAGAAAAACTCCATTTAGATAGAAATGAAGGTGCAGAGCAAAGGGAGGAAGAGGAAGTCTCCTTTGATGTTATTAAAAGTATGTGTAGAATACATAAAGAAAAGGTCTGTGTAATATATAAAGGGGGAACAGCCACCTTTACATTTGCAACGATAAAAAACCTAGAAAAGAAAAAATTCAACTATATACTTTCTGACGACCCCCTTTTAGCCAACAAAAAACCCGACCATTTAATTAGGGGAGACGTGTTTTTACTTCTCTTAAATAAAAAAAAGTACTAGAGGTGAAATATTATGGAAGAGTTATTAAAGGATATACTTAAGAGAAATCAAAGCTATTGCACAGAAGGTGAGGTAGCTCAATATATCCCTGCTTTGGCAAGGCAAAGCAAAGAAAACTTAGGTATTAGTGTGGTAGATATAGGTAAAGATAAGGTGTTTAACTGTGGAGATACTGAAAAGTTCTTTACTTTGCAAAGCATATCTAAAATATTTACTTTAATTATGGCTTTGCAGGATAGAGGAGCAAATTATGTGTTTGAAAGGGTTGGGATGGAGCCGACAGGAGATCCGTTTAACTCCATTATAAAGTTGGAGACTATAAACCCTTCAAGGCCGCTAAACCCAATGATTAATGCAGGAGCTATAGCTATTTCCTCTATGATTAAAGGTGAAAGTAATGAGCAAAAAATTGATAGAGTTATATCTTTTTTAGAACCGATTTTAGGAAGGAAAGTAACAGTAAACCATGAAGTTTTTAATTCTGAAAGGGAAACTGGGAATAGAAACAGAGCTGCTGCATATTTTTTAAAAGATGTTGGCGTAATCTCTAAAGATGTAGAAAAAGTTTTGGACTTTTATTTCATGCACTGTTCCCTAGACGTAACCTGTGAGGACATAGGATACTTGGCAGCATTTTTAGCAAATCAAGGCAGATCTGTTAAAACAGGTGAGCAGTTAGTTTCTGAAAATGTAACACAAATTGCTAAAAGCTTTATGGTTACATGTGGTATGTATAATTCATCGGGAGAGTTTGCAATAAAGGTAGGTGTTCCGGCTAAAAGTGGTGTCGGAGGGGGCGTGATGGCTGTTTCCCCAAATAGATATGGTATAGGTGTTTGGGGGCCAGCTTTAGACGAAAAAGGCAATAGTATAGCTGGGGTTAAAATGTTAGAGGATTTAAGCGCTAATCTAAACTTAAGCATTTTTTAAGGGGGAATGGCATAAAATCATGAAGATAGCTGTTGCATGCGACTCGTTTAAGGGTACATTTTCGTCTTTAGAGATAGCAAATCACATAGAAAATGTTGCAAAAATCTATTTTGAAGAAATTAAGGTAGAGAAGATTGCTGTAGCAGATGGTGGCGAAGGAACTATCGATGCTCTTTTGCACACATTAGATGGGAGTGCATGTTTTCAAGAGGTTTTTAGCCCGTTAGGAGAGAAAATAACTGCTAAATATGGATATATAGACAGTAACAAAACAGCACTAATTGAAATGGCTCAAGCATCAGGGCTTTTTACGATACCAGAAGATGCGAAAAATCCATTGAAAACCAGTAGCTATGGGACTGGCCAGCTAATATCTAACGCCTTAGAAAAAGGTGTAAAGAAGATAATATTAGGCTTAGGTGGAAGTGCCACAAATGACGGAGGAATGGGTGTCTTAGCAGCTTTGGGAGCTAGATTTTATGATGCTAAAGGTAAAGAAATAAAATGCTACGCAGGCGAGTCTTTGTCCAAAGTATCAGAGATATCCTTAGAGGAAGTTAACTCAAAAGCACTAGAGTGTGAATTTGAAATCATGTGTGATGTAGATAATATACTTACGGGCCCTAATGGTGCTACCTATGTGTTTGGCCCACAAAAAGGCGCTACAGTTAATCAGCTTAGGCTTTTAGAAGAGGGAATGGTAAAGTATAGCAGGGTTTTAGAGCGCTGTGTAAACAAAGAAGTTGGCTCAATAAAGGGAAGTGGGGCAGCTGGAGGTGTGGCTGCGGCCATGTTGGGGGTTTTTAACGGAAAAATCAGCTCCGGAATCGATATAGCATTAGATCTAATGGATTTTGATAAAAAAATCGCAGATTGTCAATTTGTAATAACAGGGGAAGGAAAAATGGATAAGCAAACTTTAGCGGGAAAAGTCCCCTATGGTATTTCTAAAAGGTGTAAAGCCTTGAATATACCAGTAATAGGTTTTGTTGGGGGGTTGGAGATGAACAAAAGTGGTCCTTCTCACCCAGAAGAACTCTATACTGTATTTTCCGTAGTCAGTGATTTTACAGAATTTTCAACGATACAAAAAAATCCTGAAAAGTATTTGATAGATGCCATACACAGAATGTTTAAATTTATAAAACTTGGGTACGACCTAAAAAGTAGCAGGAGGAAATAAATTGCATAAATTACTTAAGCCGATTCATAGTAGTTGGATGCTGCTAGCAGCTGCTGTTACATTTATTATAGTCAGTTTTCTAGCCGGTGGTTTAACTAATGTCTATGGTAGCATTTTGTTAACACAAGTTATTGGTATCTTAATGCCGCCCGTGTTATTTATGTTTCTGAAAAAATATAACATTAAACAAAATTTTAGATTGCACAGCTTCAATCTTAAGCAATTTGTCTTAATTACCTTTGGAATAATAGCTGTATATCCTGTAGGAGTGTTTTTAAACGCAATTTTTCAATATGTTTTAATAGGTTTTGAAGTAGATTTACCCACTTCACCTATACCGAATATAGTAACTAGCAGTCATTTTTTAGTCGCTTTTATGTTTATCGCAGTTCTACCGGGAATTTGTGAAGAGGTTTTATTTAGGGGATTTATCATGCGAGGTTATGAAAAGTTTGGTGCAATAAAAGCTATCGCTATTTCTGCAGTTTTATTTGGGATGTTTCATTTTACTTTAACTAACTTGGCTGGACCTATTTTTTTAGGAGCAGTTATTGGTTATATAGTGATCGCTACCAGATCGCTTTTTGCTGGGATGTATGCACACGGGTTGAATAATGCCATTGCTTTAACGCTAATATATATAACATCTAATGGTGGACCTGTAGAAAATGAGGTTGTAACACAGGAGATGATGCTTACAGCTTTATATATATTAGCTGCAACGGCAATGCTCTGCGCTATAGCTGCATTCTTTATTTTGAGAACATTATCTGATAAAAGCTTAGATAATATAGAAAAGACACATAAAGATAGCGGCGAAGCAAAGCTAAACGTATTTGCGTTGATACCGATAGGAATTTTTGTTATTTTGTATCTGTTGGCCGCAGGTTAACTGGAGCCAGTAAAAGCCCGATTGTTAGTTTCATTATAGACCTAGGCGTAAAAGGAGGGGAAAAATTGCAAAAGATACTACTTATTTATAACCCTGTAGCGGGAACAGCTACTTTTAAAGATAGGCTTGATGAATTTATAGAGTTACTGCAAAAGAAAAACTTTGCTGTTACTGTTTATAGAACAAGAAAAGAGAAACATTGCGATCAGCTAGAATTTTTGTTAAGAGAAAATGAATTTTCGAAGGTGATAGTATCTGGTGGGGATGGGACTGTTAGCAAGGTCTTGCAGGCTATGCAGACTTCTTCTGGGAGTATTCCTTTAGCTATTTTGCCTTCAGGAACATCCAATGATTTTGCACGACACATAGGTATGGGAGAGGACTTAGAGGCTAATGTTGAGATTATAACTCAGGGCGAAACCATTAATTTAGATGTGGGGCAGATAAATGATAATTATTTTATCAATGTTGTTAGTATAGGCAGCTTACCTTCTATAGCTCACAAAACAGCTACTTTATACAAAAATAATTTGGGGGCGTTGGCATACTATCTTAAGGGAATAGGTCAGGTGCCCGCCTTTAAACCGTTTGATGTGACGTTAGAGTTTAATGGTAAACAAGTTTCTCAAAAAGCCTTTTTGATTTTAGTGTTAAATAGTGGTTGCGCTGGTGGTTTTAAGAGGCTAGCACCAAAAGCATCGCTGAGCGATGGGCTTTTTGATATCTTATTAATAAAAGATTGTAACTTAGGAGATAAGTTATCTCTTTTCTTAAAAGTTTTAAAAGGAGAGCATGATAGCGACCATAGATTAGAGTACTTTCAAACAGAGCGCGTTAAAATATCAGGAGATAAATCAGTGGATACTGATGTAGATGGAGAGCAAGGACCGGATTTACCTATCGACATATCTTTTTGTAAAAAAGTGCCACTAATAGTTAATAAAAATAAAGAAGCTATGCCCAAATAGGGGTATAGCTTCTTTTGGTTATAGGTTTTTTTCTGCCTTGATTTTATCTAAGACATCCTTAAATATTCTAGCAGTAAACCCCCAGATAACTTTATCTTGATACTGATAAAAATAAATAGGGTAATCTCCATGACTCCAATTATAGTTTTTGTTCTTATCTACTAATTCATATGGAAAATCATTTTTTGGAAGAGGCTTTACGTCCATGACAGAAAGCTGTGGTGTAAGTCTTAAAGCTTCATTTAACTCAATTGTGAAAACGGAGCTGACTTCATCTTTGTTTATATTAAGAGTTTGAGGATTTTTATATATTAATGCTAAAAAAGGGTATAAAACAGTGTTATATGGGCTAGCTAAAAAATCAAGCTGTCCCACTACTTTTACGTCTTTTTTATCAAGGCCTAACTCCTCACAAGTCTCACGGATTGCCCCTTCCTTTATGGTCTCTTTTAGCTCTAATGCTCCTCCAGGAAAACAAATTTGACCTGGCTGACGACTTAAATTCATTGAACGTACCTGAAATAGAAATGACATCTTACCTTCCCAAACAAAAATAGGGACAACTATAGAAAACTCTTTTTTAGTATCTAAGGGCTTAGGGCGATTATCCAAAAAAGGGGCTACTACATTTGTTATATCAACCTTCATTTAGTTACCTCCTAGCTAAGTAGTTTTATAAGTAATATCTAAATTGTAGACTTAACTTAGCTATAAAGCAACCCAATTAAAAAACAAAAAGGGCTGAATCAGCCCTTTTTACAGTTACTACAGCTTGTTAACACCATCTCTAGTAGGGTCTTCTTTTGCCACAAATGTTTTACATGCAGTTTCCATACAAGTGTTACATGGACTTTCTGGGAACTGTTCAGAGGTGGTGGCATCCATTGTATCAGGCATCTTATGGGCAATGGGGTCTGAACATACCATTATTTTTTCAGCTGCACATTTATGCCCAGATTGATAGTAGTGACAGTTACTTACTGCACAATAGATTTCTTGTTTTCCGCCTTGTTGTGCCATAAACATAACCTCCTTAATATTAGTGTTTCATTTTATAGTATTTAAAAAAGCAGTAGAAATTAAACTGGGATATTTTAAAAGAGATTAACCTAAAAATTTATTAAATTTAGAATTTTTTAGCAGGAAATAAATATGTATTGTAGAAATAGGATAATAGGCTATTAAGCCTTAAATTAAATTGAGGAGTTGATTTTTTAATGAACACAGAGCAACTTTTAAAGGTTACAGATCAGTATACCGCCCCTAACTATCTTCCTTTACCTATAGTCATTTCAGAGGCTGAAGGAGTTTGGGTCAAGGATCCTGAGGGCAATAAGTATATGGATATGTTAAGCTCTTATTCAGCTCTAAACCAAGGACACAGACATCCCAAAATTATTAACGCGGTAAAAGAACAACTAGACAAGGTAACTCTTACTTCAAGAGCTTTTCAAAATGAAAAACTAGGACTTCTTTCCAAACAGCTATGCGACCTTACCAAAAAAGAAAAAGCGTTAATTATGAATACAGGTGCAGAAGCTGTGGAAACAGCTATAAAGTGTGCACGAAGATGGGCTTATCAAGTCAAAGGCATCCCTGAAAATAAAGCAGAAATTATAGTTATGAGTGGAAACTTCCATGGTAGAACTGTCACAGTAGTTTCATTTAGCTCTAACGAAAGTTATCACAAAGGTTTTGGGCCACTTACTCCAGGCTTCAAAATAGTACCTTACGGCGATATAGATGCGTTAAAAGATGCTATAAATCCAAACACCGCAGCTCTACTGATGGAGCCAGTTCAAGGAGAGGCAGGAGTTATTATCCCACCAGAGGGTTATCTAAAAGAGGCTTACGACACATGCAAAAAAAATGACGTTTTATTTATGGCCGACGAGATCCAAAGTGGATTTGGTAGAACTGGTAAGCTTTTCGCCTGTGATTGGGAGGATGTTGACCCTGACATTTATATAATGGGAAAAGCCTTAGGCGGAGGAGTGATCCCTGTTTCTGCAATCACAGGAAACTCTGAACTTTTAAACTTGTTCAACCCAGGTTCTCATGGCTCAACTTTTGGAGGTAACCCATTAGGTTGTGCATGTGCCATGGCTGCAGTTGATGTGTTGATAGAAGAAAATTTAGTCCAACGCTCTTTAGATCTTGGTGAATACTTAAAGTCAGAACTTAAAAAAATTAACAACGAAGAAATAGTAGAAGTTCGAGGAAAAGGATTATTTATTGGCTTAGAGCTAAATGGACCTGCTAGGCCTTACTGCGAAAAGTTAAAAGAAGCAGGCATCTTGTGTAAAGAAACCCACGAAAATGTTATTAGGTTCGCCCCACCTTTAATTATCAGTAAAGATGAACTTGATTGGGCCATAGAAAAGGTTAAAATTGTTTTAGAAGGTTAAAATAAAAAACAGTTTCTCCAGCTAAGAGTTAGCGGGGAAACTGTTTTTAAATTGAGGAAGATACCTTATTCTTGCCGGATTCTTTTCCGGAATACAAAGCGATATCAGCCTTATTTAGTAAGGCTTCTGTTTTTTTCTCTATAGATAGATTAGTGGGGACTTGGTCTAAGGACGCCGCGCCAATAGTTACAGAAATACTGATTAGCCTATTATTACTTTGAAAACGAAGATGGCTTATCTCTTTGCGAAGCTTTTCAGCAACTTTTGTAGCATTTATTAAATTAGTATTTGGAAGCAAAACTACAAACTCTTCCCCTCCAAATCGAGCTGTCATATCACTACGTCTTAAAGAGGTATTTAAAATACTGGCAACTTCTGCAATTACTGTATCTCCAAACAGATGTCCATGTGTATCATTTATCTGCTTAAAATCGTCTATATCAATGGCTAGCAGGCTTAAAGGTAGTTCTGTCCTTTCACTTTGGTTAATTTGTGCTTGCATAGAGAGGTCTAACATTCTTCTATTAGAAAGACCAGTAAGATGATCTTGAAAGGATAGTTTTTCCATTTCTGCCTTATGTCTGTCTATCTCGTTTAACATCTTATTAAAGGAAATTGCTAACGAGTTAAAATACCCATTTTCGTTGATTGTTAAATCAGCATAACTTCCTTTGGCAACTTGCTGAGATGCTTTATAAATTTCTGTTAGCGAAATATATATTTTCCCTAATATCAAAACAAGATATACAGATATTAAAGCTATGTTAATGGTTATATGTAGTATTAAGTTTATGTTTAAGTAAAGTAGCATGTAAAAGTTTGTAACTAATGCAAAAGGGAATAAACCAAGAATAATGATAAAAAGCCGAATTTTAAAGAAATTACCCATATCTTTCATTTTCCTCCTCTAAAAAAACTAACCTTGTTAATATTAAGGTTAGTTTTTTTATTATAACATAATTATTGGGTATTATCTTTATTTTTAATTTCCATTAGCATCTTATTTATATGGATTCTATAATGAGGATGTTTTATTTTATCTAAAGCTTGTTCTAAAACTTCTCGGGCTTTATCATACAAATTATTGTTGATATAAAGCTTAGCTAAAGCAGTGTAAGCAGGCAAATAACTTCTGTTTCTATCTAGCACCTTCTTAAATGTCTGCTCACAGTCATCGAAGCGATTTAGTTTTTGGTATGTTCTTGCTAAACTAAACCACAACTCTGGGGTATTCGGTTTTTGTTGTATAGCTTTGTGGTAATAAAGTGCTGCGTTATCATAGTCCTTTAGTTTATATAAAACATCAGCTTTTAAAGTAATATAATAATTATCAGAGTGGTTAGTTTTTAATATTTTATCCAACTCTGTATTTGCTTTATTGTACTCGCCTATGTTAATTAAGCTATAAGTTTTATGTCCCATAACTTTAAGGTTGTCACTTTCCTTTAGATATTTATTACATAATCCTATTGCTAACTGATATCTTTTGCTCAAATTAAGATATACTATTGCTTTTTCCATTTTGTTTAATGATGGTGAAACTTTATAACTTAACCATAGATATAAAAGAATTATGTTAAACTGCATATCCATAGGCAAGCTAAACCTTAACTGCCTAAACTTAGGAAACTGACTAAATAAAATTAACACAAAAAATCCACCACTTAAATATTGTAAAAGCGTTGAATCTAGTTCTGAAGCAAAATAATAGATTAAGAAGAAAACCAATATATTTACATTTATAGATATCCAGTGAAGCCACATTAGTTTAACTTTTTTTCTGTTAACTAAAAGGAATATCAAATTTACTAATGCTACAATTATAAGTTCTATCATGTTATAGCCCCCTTACTATAGATTTTATTAGGTAACAGTGCATTTTGTCAACAAAATAAAGGAACCGTTTCTAAAAAACAGTTCCTAGTAAGGGAATGAGTGTATATTATGAAATGCTCGAAAGCTTTCTCCCAAGCTTATGCTACTATTAGATGCACTTAAACGTGCCATTTTGTAAATGCTTTTTGTATAAAAATTTCGATAAACAGGGACATTTACCTTTTGATATAGGTAGGCCCTTGTTTTATCTTCGATGGTCTCCTCGATATCCACCAAAATAGTATTTTTTCTGCTGCCATATAGATATAATTTAGTGTTATCGCCTATGTCAGAGGCTAGCTGCAATGCTGATTTTCCAACTGTCATGTGATCTGGGTGTGATGCAGCCCTTAGTGGAAAGTGAGGATCAAAGGTTATAACAAGATCAGGATTTATTTCATGCCAGATATTCCTTAAATCTAGCATCAGTTGTGTTTGATCAACATTAAACTGGGGGTAATGTAAAAACCTCAGGTCTCCGTAGCCTAGTTGTTTTTGTGATCTAATTTGGGTATCCCTACGCTGGGAGCCATAATTAACTAGCTGAGCCCCTTTTTCCCCTTCGCAAACATCTACCACTGTAACATATATACCTTGGTTGACTAGTTTTTTTATAGTGCCACCGGCGAAAAAAATAAAGTCGTCTGGATGGGGTGAAATGACTAAAGCGTTTTTGACATCTTCAAACATAATTTTAGAAGCCTGATGAGCCAAATCTGGGTCCATAGGCTTTACGCTTTTGCGAAAGTTGTTATATGCAACATATCCGGCCAAACTAAGAGTTGCTCCCACTCCTAACCCTACTAGAATCCCTTTATTTTTGGTTAAACGGGATAACTTAAAATGACTTGGCTTTTTAAACATTTTATCACCTACCTTTTCATTAGTAGGTTTTGTGTAAAAGCATATTGATATACTTTTTTTATCTTTTAATTTATCTAGAAATCAGGAAAATTTTGTGATATTCTAAAATAAAGTTCTAAAAGTGAAACTTTTTTAGTTTTTTTACGTCTATATAATTGAAGGCAGGGAGGGAGAATGCTTGGAGGATCACATTTTAATTACTAGGTTTATGCATGGAGAACGGTCTGCCTTCATTGAGGTTTATGAAATGTACTTTCAAGATGTCTATAATTTTACTGCCTACTCTATCGGAGTAACCTCCTGTGAAGATGTAACTCAAGAAGTCTTTTTAAAAGTATATCGAAAAATGGAATCATTTAAAGGGAAAAGCAGTATCAAAAGTTGGATTTTTAACATAGCTAGAAGAACGACTTATGACTATCACAGAAAGCACAAAAAGTGCTTAAATGTAGATGACTACTACAATAAATTGATAACAACAATAACACCTGAAGATGTTTTTGAGTATAAGGAGGATTTAGAAGATGTTTTGCGAATGCTAGGGTCCTTAAAGCACGAGCAAAGAACGGCTATACTTTTAAGAAGATTACACGGTTTTAGCATTAAAGAAACTGCACGCATTATGGGTGTGAAAGAAAGTAAAGTGAAAACCCTACTTCATAGAGGTATGAAAAATCTAGATAAAGAAGTAGCAAAGAAAATTTCCTTAGAATGTTCTCCAAAGGGGGGAGTGAGCAAGTATGAATAAATCAAAAAGAAATTATAATAAAATATCAGAGCTTCCCGATGTTGAAATTCCACTAGGAACAAAAGAAAGAATGTTAAATAACATACTAGAGGAAAATGATAGATATGAATGCTCATTTTTTCAAAGAATCTTCACTCACCTCAAACCTATCGCTTTTGCTGCATCAATGATATTTTTACTGTTTTTTGTCAATTCTACAGTAGGTATAATACCCCAAAGTGGTATGGATGAGTTTGAGGTAAATATAGCGTCTAATGTAGAGGGAGCAGAAGTGTTTTTAGATGGAGAAAAAATAGGTAAAACCCCATTATCATATACTATGGATAAGGAAGATAAAACCAGAAAATTAACTGTAAGAAAGTCTGGATACCTAATATGGCAGGGTCAATTTGACAGCAAAGGGCCACAAAGCTTTGTGCAAACCTTTCATTCATCGGATGAGTTTTCGCTATTAGCTAGTCAAAATTCTGTGGATATTGAAAGTGGACTAAAGCCTGCCAACCCAAATTTAGTAAAGCTGCAGTCTAATACTGATAAAACCTCTGTAATTTTAAATAATATGTGGGTTGGCGAAGCTCCCATAACCCTTGAATTAAAAGATGATTATATGAACAAAGTAGAGCTAATAGCCCCTGATAGAGAAAAAATCACTTTAACTTTAACCACAGGCGATGAACTAGAAATGGAGCATAATGATGTTGCGCAACTAAGGTACTCTGATCATGGTTATTCCATACAAGTCAACCTTGAAGATTTATGGATACCTAAACATTCAATTTGGGTCAATGAAAATATAGTGATAAACTTTCTAAAGAAAAACAATGAGTACAAAGCTCAGGCTATAGACTTAGCAGCACAAACAATTAATGACATACCGGTATCTGAGACATTAGACCATGTTATTCAAAGAGATAATTATACTGCGATAGACGAGGCAAGTATTTTGTTTGAGCAGAACAACCAATCCCTTTTAAATATCTCTGAGTTTATAGAGGATAGAGTTAACATTCACGAGGGTAGTTTCTTTAGGGTACAAAAGGACAAAGAAATTATTATCAAAGATGCAGTAAGCGGAAAAATTTATTCCGCTTTGGAAAACAATAATTATAAAGTGTTAAACTCAGAAAGGGATGCTTTATATTTATGGTCAAAAGCAGAGCAGAAAATATTACTTTACTCCTTAAATGAAGATGATGTTAAAACATTTTCACTTAAAGGTTTTCCAGAGGAGTTAGACGGATTAACTAAAGTTCAACAGTATAAAGATATGTTGATTCTGTTAATTGGAGATGAAATGTATTTTAAAGAGAACGGGGAATTTAGAAACCCTGAAGGTTTTAATAACATGAAACATTTCAGCTTAGATAAGAATGGGCAGCGACTTATAATTTTCATGAAAGAGAATTATATTAATATATGGGAGTATCATCTGGAAAAACAAAATTTCAAAAAACTTTACTAATAAAGAAAGCCACGGGGCAACCTAACTAAAAAAGGGGGTTGTGTTTGTGGCTTTAATTTGTCCAGTTTGTAATGGCATTGAACAGGTAGTTAAGCCTTGTCCGACATGTAGAGAAGCTATGGACGAGGCCGGTAGTCTAAGTCAATTTTTAGATCCATATAGCCCTTATTTATCTGCGCATGAAGGAGATATAGGGGATGATTATAATACATGTACCCATTTATTTTTTTGTGAAAACTGCGATACCGATAAAAGAGTGGAAGTTTCAAAAGTTAAGTGGTAGTTTACGGGAAATACTGTTAAAAGTATGGTAATATTAGTTAGAGGTGAAATTAATGTCAAAAGAAAGATATAAAGAGGGGCTTAAAGTTACGGTCGTTGGCATGATTGCAAATATTTTGCTAACAATTTTAAAAGCAGTTCTAGGAATTTTGTCAGGTAGCACCGCCCTTGTTGCCGATGCAGCTCACTCCTTTACCGACATTGTCGGAAGTGGAGTAGTTTTAGGAGGTCTAAAATGGGCTAATCAACCAGCAGATGAAACTCACCACTATGGCCATTATAAAGCTGAATCTGTTGTTGCCAAAATCATCGCTATTATCCTAGTGCTTACAGGTGGTGGAATTGGTTATTCAGCTATAAACGTGCTACTTGAAGGTGACATTGATGTGCCTGGTACTGTTGCCATTTGGGCCTTGGTTATTTCTCTTTTTACAAAAGAGGGGTTGTTTAGGTATATATCCTTTGTCGGAAAAAAAATCCAAAGCTCTGCTGTTATGGCTGACGCATGGCATCAAAGAACAGATGCCCTTTCTTCAGTAGCCGCTTTAGTAGGTGTGTTAGGGGCAATATTAGGGCTTCCCTTCTTAGATCCCGCTGCTGGTATTATTGTGTCTGGTATGATTATGTATAGCGGGGCGAGAATTTTTATGGATGCTGTAAAAGAGCTTATGGATACAGCTCCAGAGCCTGAAACTATAGAAGAGATAAGAGGAAGGGTACTGGAAGTAAAAGGCCTAAAAGAACTTAATGACGTAAAAGCTAGGTGGCATGGTGCCAAGATTTTAGTGGATCTAAAGATATGTGTAGACCCAAAGGCTACAGTTGAAAAAGGGCACTCTATCGCTGCACAAGCTAAAGAAAAACTTATGAGTTCTATGGAGGATGTTGGCGATGTTTTAATACACGTTAATCCGTGTAACCATATAGGAGATGAAAGAAATGATGAACAATGCACAGCATGCTCTAGAAACAAAAAGGGGATAAAAGGTGTTTATATTAAGTAGTGGGAGTGGTTGTTTATGCAAAATGAACACATGGTCAAAGTATTAAATATTTTAGACGAAACCTACCCTGATGCAAAATGTGGTTTAAATTACACAACAGCATATGAACTATTAGTAGCAACTATTTTGTCAGCACAATGTACCGATATAAGAGTAAACAAGGTGACTGCCAGACTATTTTCAAAAGCTAATACTCCTGATGAGATACTAGAGTTAGGAATTGATGAACTAAAAGATGAAATAAAAGAATGTGGGCTGTTTAACAACAAAAGCAAAAACATTATAAGTATGAGCCAAGACTTAGTTAGCAAGTATAAAGGGCAAGTACCAGAAACTCAAAAAGAGTTAGTAAAACTAGGTGGGGTAGGTAGAAAAACAGCTAATGTTGTACTGAGTAATGCTTTTGATGTACCAGCTATAGCTGTTGACACTCATGTATTTAGAGTAGCAAATAGAATAGGCTTAGCAAGTGCTAAAAACGTAGATCAAACAGAAAAGCAGCTGATGGAAAACCTGCCAAAAGACTGGTGGAGTCACGGGCATCACTTAATAATTCATCACGGTAGAAATATATGCACAGCTAGAAAACCTAAATGTGATATTTGTCCCGTTTATGAGCTTTGTGAGTTCGTGAACAAAAAGAAGCATTAATAATAATAAAAAAAGTGCCTTAAAAGGCACTTTTTTTATTATTTAAGTTCCAAATAGTTTGCAATATTAGCTTTTGGGTTTTGGTTACCCTTAATCTTACTTTCTTTGCACGTTAGCAGGGTGCTAACTCCAGGACCATGTCCCCCAATTATACAATCACTGTGGATTACCACGCCGATTGTCACAGCTCCCTTTAGATAACCTCTACTATACGTAGTATCGCAATCTCTTAGTAGCACTATGTCACCTAATCTCAATTTATCTAGGCCGAACTTTTTGTAATCCTCAGGATCGGCAGTTTGAATATCATAATCTCCTCTAAAAGCTGGTGAGCCGATTCCAGATCCCATCAAACGAGCTGGAACCTCTGTTACTACATCAACTTGTAAAGAGCCATCCTCTAACTGTTTAATACCCATTTTTTCAAATAAAGCTGGGTCTAGGTTATAAGTTTTTATATCTTCGTAGTTCTCTATCTCTAAACCATTACCCACGGATTTAATTTGAATCTTATCACCGATAGCTAGCTTATCTAAAGTTTCATCATCGAAATGGATTAATGTATGCTCAATGCCACCATGAAAGCCTGTTACTACACCTTTTTTACCCTTAGCTTCCCCGCTTATTACTTTAGCTTCATTACCCACACAAGCCATACAATTTAGGCCGCTATTTTTTAATGCGTCAGATAACTGGATACTAACACCAGGCTCTACATGATCACCTTTCCAACCACTGGCATAATCGCCGACTTTGACATTATAGGTAATTCCACCAGTTCCAGGAACCATATGGCTCTGGCCCTCAGTATCAAAACGATAGGAGCGAGCTCTAGGGTGACTTATCTCCCCACACACTGATTGCATAACAAGCTTTTCTTTGTTAATTTTTAACATGCTTTACATTCCTCCCATAATATTTAGATTATAGAAATAGTTCTATATTTAATACTATTTCTCCTGCAAAAAAATAGAATAAATTTAAGAAGCTAGGACATATCTGCCACGTCCAGATTCGTTAATAAGTGGAATGTAGAATGTAGAAAGTGGAAAGTGGAAAGTGGAAAGTGGAAAGTGGAAAGTGGAAAGTGGAAAGTGGAAAGTGGAAAGTGGAAAGTGGAAAGTGGAAAGTGGAAAGTGGAAAGTGGAAAGTGGAAAGTGGAAAGTGGAAAGCGCGTGGCCAAATAAGCTCTTAGGGTCATGGTTTTTATTACCAACCTCTGACCTCATATTACAAATTACCACTAACTTATTTCTAAAAAAACAAATTGCCAATGTTGTCCTAGCCGGGCCTTTCCAGTATGGATACCTTACATGAACGGGCTTGGACCAAGCATGTAGCTAATTTCGTAATTTTTACCGTGGCCAAATAAGCTCTTAGGGTCATGGTTTTTATTCTAATCTCTGACCTCATATTACAAATTACCACTAACTTTTTTCTAAAAAAAACAAATTGCCAATGTTGTCCTAGCCGGGCCTTTCCAGTATGGATACCTTATATGAAGGGGCTTGGACCAAGCATGTAGCTAATTTCGTAATGTTTACCGTGGCCAATTAAGTTCTTAGGGTCATGGTTTTTATTCTAATCTCTGACCTCATATTACAAATTACCACTAACTTATTTCTAAAAAAAACAAATTGCCAATGTTGTCCTAGCCGGGCCTTTCCAGTATGGATACCTTATATGAAGGGGCTTGGACCAAGCATGTAGCTAATTTCGTAATGTTTACCGTGGCCATTTAAGTTCTTAGGGTCGTGTTTTTTATTACTAACCTCTGACCTCATATTACAAATTACCACTAACTTATTTCTAAAAAAAACAAATTGCCAGTGTTGTCCTAGCCGGGCCTTTCCAGTATGGATACCTTATATGAAGGGGCTTGGACCAAGCATGTAGCTAATTTCGTAATGTTTACCGTGGCCATTTAAGTTCTTAGGGTCGTGTTTTTTATTACTAACCTCTGACCTCATATTACTAATTACTACTACTTGTTATCAAGTTGTTATCAAGTATATACTCCGATAGTTTTAAATGTCTTAAAGCTCGCTTATAGCCTTCTTTACAATCATCTAAACTTACTGGCTCTCTCGTAACTCTATCCCAAGCGGTGCTATTTTCAAAAACACCATCGCTAGACATTAAAAATATTTTTTCGTCATCTACAAAGGACCCTCTTCCTAGTGGGTTTTTTATCACCGAAAAACCTTCCTTAGCATTAAAAAGGTTTCTACCTAACATAGGAACACCATCTAAGTCTAATCCTACAAGATTTGCAAAAGTAGGGTAAAAATCAACCATGCCTCCTACGGTTTCGATGGTTTCATCGACGTTAGAGCCCGGAATATGGGCTATAAGAGGAACCTTATACATTTCGCCCTCTTTAAAAGGTTCTCCTAGCAGTTTTGAAACCAGCTCATTAGTTTCTTCCTCTTCTACACGAAGACCTTTATGGTCACCGTATAAAATAATAATGGAATCTTCGTAAAGGTTGTGTTTTTTAAGGTTTTCAATAAATTGACCTATCATTTTATCAAGATACTTTACTGTTTGTAAGTAGTCTCCAACCAACGTGTCTTGATAAGCCTCTGGCAAATCTAAAAATTTAAAATCCTCTTCCATCCTAAAAGGTGTATGTGAGGTTAAGGTTACATACTTAGCATAAAACGGTTTATCAGTATCAACTAAATAGTCCATAGATTGTCTAAAAACTGAGCCATCGCTAATACCCATACCAATTATTTCGTCCTGTTCTAAATCCTCCATGCTAACGAAGTGATCTATCCCCTGTGTAGTGTAAAAATTCTCCCGGTTCCAAAACTCTGCTTCAAACCCATGAAAGATAAAAGTAGAATATCCTTTTTGCTCTTTTAGCAAGCTAGGAAAAGCTGTAAATTCATTTTCTTCGTACCTACTATAAGTTTGAACGTTTGAAGAAGGGTAGAAAGAATTATTTGATATAAATTCAGCATCAGAAGTATTGCCTGTACTGACCTGTTCAAAATAATTGTTAAAATAAAAGCTATCATTCAAAACCAAATCATTTAATACAGGAGTGACATATTGACCGTTAACCTTAAGATCAATCACAAAATTGTGGATAGACTCCATCTGCAATACAATGATGTTTTTATCTTTTGCCAAGCCGAATGTATCTTTATGAACAAGGTCAGTTCTGTTGATGTATTCATCTATATACTCATGGACATCTTGCTCATCCGCCGTATTGTTTCCGGCTACAAAATTATAAATATCAAAAAAGTGATAGCTCATAACACCTAAGTTATATGGTGTATGCATTCCTCCAGAGGAACGAACAATACTTGAACTTACTAAACTAGTAACTAAAATTAGCGAAATAACAACTAGGAAAAAAGCAAGCCTTTGTTTTTTTTGTAGTTTTACTTTTACAGGATTTTGTTTGTAATAGAAAATCAGGGCAATAAAATCCATAAAAAATAAAAAATACACCGGCCTTATCAAAGTCATAATACTTTCTGACACCCCACCTAGTTGCCCCATTTGGTAAACACTGTGTATAGGTATCAAGGTGAAAAAATGACTAAAGTAAATCTTTTCTACAAAAAACAATACAGAGATTAAAAAATGAGCTATCAACAAATTTCTTAACCTATTTTTACTAGAACATAAATCAACCAAAAAATATATTGCTAAAATAAGTATAAAATTATTAAATGTTATCAATAAAATTCCAGATTGCAAATCCATTAGATAATGAAAGATAACCATTTTCACTAATGTTAAACTACTAAACAACAAAACTTCTTTTAAATGAACACAGTTTTCTACGTACTTTTTAAAATAAACCCCCATTAAATTACACCCCTTTGATTTTTAACTTGCTAGTACTAATAAAAGATAAAAAACTTTCCTAGAGAAAAATCACATAAAATAAGTTTTCTACAAAAATAATGCAAATCCTGCTGTTACCTTAAACTGTTAACAATTTCATAAAATAAGCAAAACCAATGAAACATTGTCGTAATTTTGCACCTTTTATTTAGGTCTGGTAATATATATATAAAGTAAAATCGAAAGAAGGTTATGCTAGATGTTTAATATTGTTTTGGTGGAGCCAGAGATACCTCACAACACAGGGAACATCATTAGAACTTGCGCAGCTACAAATTCAAAGCTGCATTTAATAGAACCGTTAGGTTTTTCCCTCACTGATAAAAATTTAAAAAGAGCAGGTTTAGATTACCGTGATTTAGCAAGAGTATTTACATATTGTGGTTTAGAGGAATTCTTCGAAAAAAATAAGGATGGAACATTCTATTACCTAACAACTAAAGTGGAAAAACCCTACTATAAAGCTAAATTTAAGGATGGGGACTTTTTACTCTTTGGAAAAGAAACAGCTGGTCTACCAGAAGACTTAATCTTTTCAAACGCAGATACAGCTATAACAGTTCCTATGACCAACGATGCCCGTTCTCTCAATTTATCTAATACAGTAGCTTTAGTTGTTTATGAGGCCTTGAGGCAGACTGGTTTTAAATTTTAATTAAAGGGGGATTTTGCCTTGTTAAATAGTTATAAAACCATAAATAATGAGTCAGTGGCGAAAATCGATATAAAAAAGTCTAAGTTTATTGGAGCTGCGGCTCCAGCTCAATCTGAGGAGCAAGCCCTAGCCTTTATAGAAAAAATATGCAAAAAGCATCAAAGTGCTACACACAATGTCTATGCTTATCAGATTGGACAAAATGACGAAATTCAAAGATGTAATGACGATGGTGAACCAACAAAAACTGCAGGCAAGCCCATTTTAGAGCTTATAAGGAAAGAGGAGCTAAAAAATGTGGTTGTAGTGGTCACAAGATATTTTGGAGGTATAAAGCTAGGAACAGGCGGGTTAATCAGAGCTTATGGCCAGAGTGCTAAAGAAGCACTAGTTCAAGCAAAAATTGGCTATATGCAGCTTTTAACCAACGTAGAAATAACATTTGACTATACCGCCCATGGTAAAATAGAAAACTATCTAAATCCTTTAGGAGTAGTAAAAGATACCTCTTTTTCTGATAAAGTTCAGATGTGCCTAATGTTAAAAGATGATGAAATACCAAAGGTAAGGCAACAGCTATTAAATATTACTAGTGGTGAATTAAGTTTTAATATAAAAGAAAAAGAATACATCTTTAAGGAGGATAAAGACAATTGATTAAATTCGGACCTGCTGGTAACTCTACACTGTTTTATGATGAAGGTAATAAAAGTTCTTTAGAAATCCCTAAGTGGCTTAAACAAAAAGGTTTAAATGCATACGAGTATCAATGTGGCAGAGGAGTAAGGGTAAAAGAGAAGTTTAGCTCTAACCTAAAAAGTGAATGTGATAAGTACGGTATTGCACTGAGTCTGCACGCGCCATATTTTATAAATTTAGCATCTACAGACAGAGAGAAATTAGATAAAAGTGTTGGACATATCACTAAATCGTTAAAAGCTACAAGCGACATGGGAGGGTCAAAAATAGTAGTTCACCCCGGCTCTGTTCCAAAAGGTGAGGATAGAGATGAGGTGCTAGCTCGGGCTAAAGAGTTTCTAAAAGAGGTACTAGATCTAACTTGCGACTACTCACATGTTAAGATAGGATTAGAGCTTATGGGTAAAATTAATCAGTTAGGGAACTTATCAGAGGTAATTCAGCTATGTTTAATAGACCCAAATCGGTGTGTGCCTGTTATAGATTTTGGACACTTGCATGCAAGGGAGCACGGAGGTTTGAAAAATAAAGGAGATTTTAGACGGGTAATAGATAAAATAGGAGAGAATTTAGGC
This sequence comes from Proteinivorax hydrogeniformans, assembly GCF_040515995.1. Lineage (GTDB taxonomy): Bacteria > Bacillota > Proteinivoracia > Proteinivoracales > Proteinivoracaceae > Proteinivorax > Proteinivorax hydrogeniformans. The sequence continues at coordinate 908,101 of NZ_CP159485.1, forward strand.
AAAGAAACTGTTAAAAACTTACATATACATTTCAGCCCTATAGAATATAGCAAAGGAGGGGAAAAAAAGCACCGTATTTTTGATGAAAAGGAATTTGGGCCAAGATTCGAGGATTTTGCTCCTGTGGTTGTGGAAAACAAAATGCAGCCAACCATAATTTGTGAATCTTCTGGCAAACAGACGGAAGATGCCCTTTTCATGAAAAAATTGTATGAGGATTTAATTGATTGAACTTTTCAATATGGCATAAACACCCCCATCAACTGCTAAGTTAGGCTAAAAGTGAAGCCGTTTTTGTGATTATCAGTAAAAACTTATGAGCGTTTGTAAATTCTTGCAATCGCCTATATATATGAAAAAAATAGGAGGGATTAACATGTTAAAAGCAGTGCTATTTGATTTAGATGGAACGTTGCTAACTTTAGATATTGAAACTTTTTTGCCCAGATATGTAAAAAGTATTTCCCGAAAAGCACAACATAAGATTCCAAATAATATCTTTCAGAAAGCTTTATTCGCAGGAACAGAGGAAATGGTGAAAAATGTTCAAAAAGATAAGTCAAATCAAGAAGTATTTATGGAGACCTTTTTCTCTTTAGTAAATATTGATAAAAAGGAAATCTTACCTATGCTAGACGAATTTTACAAAAATGACTTTAGTAATTTACAAAGTGACATAACAGCTGTGCCAGGAGCCAAAGAAGCTGTAAAGTTTTGCAAAGATAATGGTCTAAAAGTGGTACTAGCGACTAACCCTGTTTTCCCAAAAGAAGCTACTTATGAGAGAATTAGATGGGCTGGACTTAACGCAACTGATTTTAATTTAATAACTTCTTATGAAAATATGAGCGCTACAAAGCCCAACTTAGAATACTATCAGCAGATTCTTGATAAATTAGGTATACGAGGTAAAGAGGCCATGATGGTTGGAAACGATTGTCAAGAAGACCTTTGTGCAGCAAAGCTAGGTATGAAAACTTTTTTAGTTGACGATGGCCTAGTTATTGATAGAAGCGGTGGAAACTATACAGTGGACCTTAAAGGTTCTTTGAAGGAATTCCCAGATAAAATTCGACCGTTAATCTAAAATAATATATTGACATAATTCACTTAATAAATTATAATGAGAACAATTACTGATATAGGCAGAGGAAGGGGTTGAATCCATTGAGTACACAACAAAGAATGACAAAACAAAGAAGAAAAATATTAGAAGTGTTAAAATCAACTACCTGTCACCCCACTGCAGATTGGATTTATAATGAAGTTAAAAAAGAGATGCCAACTATAAGCCTAGGTACTGTATACAGGAATTTAAGTGTTTTAAAAACAAAAGGCGAGATTTTAGAACTTAATTACGGCAGTACTTTTAGTAGGTACGATGGTAATCCTACTAATCATTATCATTTTACCTGTAACAAGTGTCTTAAAGTTTACGATGTTGATATCCCACTTCAAAGCAAACTTAATGATCAAATTAATCATGTAAATGGACATAAGGTCGATGACCATAGAATAGAGTTTTATGGCACATGCCGTGAATGCCTAGATAAAAAAGATGATCAAACGTTAAACTAATCCTGTTAGTTTGGCGTTTTTTGTATGTCAAGAAAAAGGAGATGATGTAATGATTGAATTGCGTAGCGATACGTTTACTGTGGCAAACCATAAAATGCGTGAGGTTATGGCACAAGCGAAGGTGGGGGATGATGTTTATGGTGAAGATCCCACAGTTAATGAGCTTCAAGCACAGGTAGCAAAACTTTTTGGGAAAGAGAGGTCTTTATTTGTACCTACAGGCACTATGGGAAATCTTCTTGCGGTTTTATCTGTATGCGATAGAGGGGACGAAATAATAACAGAGTATAATATGCATATGTTTAAATACGAGGTAGCTAATATCTCTGCTATCGCTTCAGTGCAAATAAACCCTATTTCAGGTGTAGATGGTAAAATACCTCTTGATTACTTAAAAAGTGCCATAAGGGAGGAAAATATTCATTTTCCTCAAACCAAAATGATAGCTCTTGAAAATACCCACAACATGGCGGGTGGTAAAGTTTTAGAAAAATCTTATATCGATGCTGTCGGAAAGCTAGCCAAGGACAAAGGATTACACCTACATATAGATGGGGCAAGGATTTTTAACGCACAAGTTAGTCTTGGGATAGAAATGGATAGTTTAGTGGAAAATGCAGATTCAATAATGGTTTGTTTATCCAAAGGTTTAGGAGCTCCCGTCGGCTCAATGCTAGTCGGAAAAAATGATTTTATAGAAAAAGCACTAAAGTATCGAAAGATGCTAGGTGGTGGTATGAGACAATGGGGGCACTGTGCAGCTGCAGGACTATATGCCTTAGAAAATGGCCCCAAAAACCTTAAAAAAGATCATGAGCACTGTGAAATGATAGGTAAAGCTTTAGCAGAAAAGGACTGGGTTGAATCAGTTGATTCTTCCACTAACATCTGCAGATTTACCGTAAGTGAAACCATTTCAGATAAATTAGTTGAGTATATGGAGAAAAATTTAATTAAAATACAAAGAACCGGTAGCTTTTTTAGAATAGTAACCCATCTAAACGTAAGCAAAAAAGATGTGGAAAAAGTTTTAGATGCCATTAACCAGTTTAAGCCAGGTAATTAACTTAAGCAATAAAATGACACAAAAAAAGGTAGCTCCCTTTTATAAGGGGACTACCTTTTATTTATTTAAAGGTTAATATTGAACTTCATTACTTAAAGGACTATAAACCCAAGCCTTTGTACCATCAGAAAGTATTACATTATTCCAATCACCTTTTGTATCTACAACTCTTAGGATATCACCCCTTGAAACGGTTGTAATCCTATCGTAGTTAGTGCCAGGGCCTGTACGCACATTAACAGTGTTTGCATTTATGTACTCGAGACTATGGCCGTTTTTTGGTTTTACTAGCCAAGCAGCAATCCAGCCTGTTGTACCATTTACATCACCCTGAATCCACTGATTCTCATAGTTAATTGCATTAATTACGTCATTTCTCGACACAGTTGTCAAGCGAGAATAAGAGGTTCCACTACCTGAGCGAAAATTTACAGTGCTAGCATCCACCACAACCTTAGCTGTATCATAGTCATTAGAGCCTTCATCTTCAGGTTTTTCATTCTTTGGCTCATTATCAGTGCCGGAGTTTTCTGAACTTGAAGAACCGCCGTTTACCTGAATGCTCTCTATCTCATCCTTTAACTCATCATACATAGCTATAAGTTCATCTATTTTTTCGTCCTGTTTATTTATATCATCCTCTACTTCAGAGCGAAAAACAGATAAGATACTGTCAAGGTAACTTTTGCTAATCAAAGGATCGTTTTCACTACCAGGTTGTGCAGTATTTGTCCAACCAATTTGAGCACCTACTATGGAGAAAACAATAACTAGAGCTACGATGATTGCTACTTTTATTTTTTTTGGCAACTATTACTCCTCCCCTCTATTTGTGGTACCTTTTAAGTTCGACAACTGCTGATGAAATCCTGCTTTTTTAAAACAAATAAGAATACCTAATTTTACTAAGCATATTTAATTTAATAGGAGGTGCTAAATTATGTCTAAGGGGTATTTTAAAACACTTGCTGTAATTGCGATGATTGTAACTGGCTTGCTGTACTTTCCTAGTGTAAGTGTTGACAGTGTAGGAGGAGTTTTTTCAATTTGTTGGTACACGATAGCTTTTATATCATTAACGGCTTGCTATAAAGAGATGAGGAATCAAGATAAAAAGGCAGCAGAAACTAAAGTATTACCTAATGCAAAAGTTAAGTATAAACAAGAATCTAGACGCTCCAAAACTAAACTTTATGATGCGTAACTACTACATAACCTACATAGGCATAAAAAAATCCGACAATATTCGGATTTTTTTGTACCTAAACTCGCTTTATCTGTTATAATACAGAAATGGAGGTGTATTTAATAATGCCAGATACAAAACATAAAAAGATTATAGAGTATATCGAAAATCTTCCTATCGGATGTAAAATTTCGGTGCGAAAAGTTGCAAATGAGTTATATGTCAGTGAAGGAACAGCTTATAGGGCTATAAAAGAAGCGGAGTCACTGGGCTTTGTAACCACTATGCCCAGAGTTGGAACGGTAAGAATTAAGAAAAAGGACAAAGAACATATCGAACAGCTAACTTTTGCAGAAATTGTGAATATCGTAGAAGGGGTTGTTTTAGGTGGAAAAGAAGGGTTACATAAAACTTTAAACCGTTTCGTCATAGGTGCCATGGAAATAGAAGCTATGGTAAAATACATCGATCCAAACAATTTACTAATTGTGGGAAATAGATTCGAAGCTCAAAAAAAAGCTTTAGAAAAACAAGCTGCAGTGCTAGTTACAGGTGGCTTTGATGTTGAGCCAGAAATTAAAAAAATTGCAGATGAAAAGCAATTACCGCTAATTCAAACAACGTACGATACTTTTACTATTGCTACCATAATTAACAGAGCGATATATGACCGCTTAATAAAAAAAGATATAGTTTTAGTTGAAGATATCTGGGTGAAAAACCCAAAATATTTACTTTGTAACGATACAGTTGGAAGTTGGAACAAAATGGTGAAACAAACTACACATACTAGATTTCCGGTCATAAATAATGAAAAGAAGGTCGTAGGTATAGTAACAGCTAAAGATGTTGCAGAAGCTAGCATGGAAACTTCTGTTGAAAAAGTTATGACTAAAAATCCCACGGTGACCACTATTGACAACTCACTATCAGCTGTAGCCCATACCATGGTATGGCAGGGAATTGAGTTGATCCCGGTAGTTAATTCAAAAAAAGAGTTAATAGGTGTGGTAAGTCGCCAAGACGTGATGAAAGCTTTGCAGCATGGTCAAAAGCAACCTCAAGTAGGATTGACCTTAAGTGATATGGTCCTCAGTGAATTTAAAGAAGAGAAAATTTGCAATGGGGTAAAGCTATCGGGAAAAATAACTCCCATAATGACCAATCACCTAGGGGGAGCTAGTAACGGCGTGCTGATGACACTTCTGACAAACACCGCTTATGCTACAATGCAAAACTCAACCCACATCGATACAGTAACAGAAAATATAGTCACCTATTTTTTAAAGCCGGTACAAATCGATACGGAGCTAATCTTAGAAGGTAAAGTTTTTGAGCTAGGTAGAAAAACCTCTAAGGTAGAAGTATGTGCTTACTGTGAAAAAGAGCTTGTTTGCAAAGCGATAATCTCCCTTAGAGTGATGGAAGAATAGCTATTCTTCTGGGTCATCGGTTTCAACTAGCTCAGCATGTATGTATACTTTAGTAGTTTCCGCTATTATTAGCATGTCTAAACTACTTTTATATCGCCTATCCTCAATCACGAAGGTTCTATTGTGTACTATGTTGCGGACTAGGTTAGGGTTTATAGAGTCTACCTCTTCCCCTATCAGATTATTTAAAAGCTCGTTGATTCTTCCCTTTAATTCTAGTGCAATAACTTCATCGTCATATTCTAAAAAAACCTCTAACTCTCGCACAACTAAAACCTGCTTTTTTAATTGAGAGTCCTCTAATCGGTCTATGGTATTTTGGAGTTCCACCACATGGGTTTGTAACTGTTTTTTTTCTATATAAAGCTCATCAATTATCCTTCCTTGTAATATTTGGGATATTACGGCACCGGCTAACACGCCAATTAACAAGATTCCTATAGTTCTTATAAGCTTCTTAAATGAAAAATATAAAAGACGCATCTTACTCTCCTTTTGTAATTAGAAGTATAATAACATAGCCAACTTGGGCTCCACCATAAGCAAATAAAATTAATAAAACTTGCTTAAATACTACCGAAAGTTGGCCTTCTAACACCCCAGATTCAAAAGCCCTAATAGTTGAAAAAGTTCCCCCAAGCGCTGCTACCATAGCCCATATCTTTAGTTTGCTAGCTAAATCTAACATTGTATAAAATGGTGGTTTTGAAGTAAACAAAGTGCTTAAAGAGCCTATAGTAGCCCCACCTATTACTACACCTAAAGCTATACAAAAATCTAAAACTGCAGTAGACCAAAAATTATTTTCCATAACCTCACCCCTCTTTAAATCCTTCTTAAAATATAGTATATTTATAACACAGCTTAATTAGAAGGGTTATGAATAAAAACCTTTGGGGTAAAATAGCGCAAAGTTGAAAATTAAGTAAAGGGGTTACATTAATGGATATATACTATATAGATAGAGTTACAAAAGAGAAAAAGCGAGAGCAGGTACCCAGTACCAAGCTGTTAAATTGGCTTTATTACTCTAAGCCGGGGACAAAAACTCTAAATATGGTGGTTAAAAGAAAATGGGCTTCAACTATATATGGCCTAATTCAAAGTTTGCCTATGAGTAGATATAAGATTTCAGCATTTGTCAATCAATATGGTATAGACCTGTCAGAAGCTATAGACAGCGATCCAAAATCATATAGAAATTTTAATCAATTCTTTACAAGAAAATTGAAATCAAATGCACGGCCAATATGCCAGGAGAGGGATGCCATTATTTCACCTGTAGATGGCAAAATAATGGCTTATACAGATATCGATATAAATAAAGTAATACAAGTGAAAGGCTTTTACTTTACTTTAGCGGAGTTAATTAACGACGATAAAAAAGCTCAGGAATACTTAGGGGGGCTTTGCCTAGTTTTTAGATTATCGCCCGCAGATTATCACTGGTTTCATTTTTTTGATTGGGGAGAAGTGACTTCACATCGGAAAATAAAAGGAAGTTATTACTCAGTTAACCCCGTAGCATTAAGCCGAGTATCTAACCTGTATTGCAAAAACAAACGGCAAGTAACCCACTTTTTAAGCGAAAACTTTGGAGAGACAACAATAGTTGAAGTGGGTGCTACTTGTGTTGGAAGTATTATACAAACCTTTGATAATAACAAAGTTACTAGGGGAGAAGAAAAAGGTTATTTTAAGTTTGGTGGTTCTACGGTAATTTTGTTTATTAAAAAAGATCAGGCAGTTATTGACGATGATATAATTGAAAATAGCAATAATCAACTTGAGACATCAGTTATGTTAGGGGAAAAAATCGGAAGAAAGATTTAAATCAGGAGGGGAAAGTGGTATTATGTCTGAGTTTGTCCACTTGCACGTGCATACTGAGTATAGCCTTTTAGATGGGGCAGCTAAGATAAAAGATATAGTATCTAAAGCTAGAGAGTTTAATATGCCTGCCATGGCTATAACGGATCATGGAGTTATGTACGGAGTAATAGAGTTTTATAAGGAATGTAAAAAGCAAGGTATTAAGCCAATTATAGGTTGTGAGGTTTATATTTCGCCACAAGGAAGAAAACACAAAAAAGGCAAACCTAGCGAAGGAACAAATCACTTAGTGCTACTAGCTAAAGATGAAACCGGGTATAAAAACCTAATGAACCTAGTAACGCTAGGATTTACAGAGGGATTTTATTACAAACCTAGGGTAGATATGGAACTTTTAGAAAAATATAGCCAAGGGTTAATTTGCTTAACGGGTTGTTTAGCGGGCGAGCTGCCTCAGTTATTGATGCAAAAGCGCATAGAAGAAGCAGAAGAGCTTTGTAAAAGGTATCTAAGTATATTCAAAAGAGAGGATTTATACTTAGAGCTTCAAGATCACGGACTGATAGAACAACGAGAGGTAAACAGTCAGCTAATAAAGCTTTCGCAAAAACTAGATATAAAGCTAGTAGCTACAAATGATATTCATTATACAGACAGTAATCATCATTACCCACATGATGTACTTTTGTGTATCCAAACTGCCAATAAAGTTCATGAACAGGATAGAATGAGTTTTCCTAACAATGAGTTTTATTTAAAAAACAGACAAGAGATGGAGGAAAAGTTTAAGCATCTTCCTAAAGCGTTAGACAATACTTTGGAAATTGCTGATAAATGCAATTTTGAATTTGACTTTTCAAGTACACACATGCCCAATTACCCACTTCCTCCAGGAAAAACCACCCATGAGCATTTGACCGATCTTTGTGAGGATGGGCTTAAAAAATGCTATGGGGATAACATTACAGAGGAAGTCAAAGATAGACTTAAATATGAGCTAGATGTTATTAACACAATGGGATATAGTGGGTACTTTTTAATTACCTGGGATTTTATAAATTATGCTCGGAAAAATAACATTCTAGTAGGACCTGGCCGAGGTTCAGCAGCTGGTAGTTTAGTTGCGTATTCTTTGGGAATAACGAACATCGACCCACTTCGCTATGACCTTTTATTTGAAAGATTTTTAAATCCAGAGAGAGTTACAATGCCGGATATTGATATTGATTTTTGCTATGAGCGCAGGGAAGAAGTCATAGAATATGTAGTCGAAAAGTACGGGGAAGAAAGAGTAGCACAAATCATCACCTTTGGTACTATGGCTGCTCGAGCTGTTGTTAGAGACGTAGGAAGGGCATTGGGCATGCCTTACGGCGTGGTTGATAAAATAGCAAAGCTTATACCTTTTGAGTTAAATATGACTATCGAAAAAGCGTTGAAAATGGAAAAAAGATTGGAAGATTTATATCAACAAGACGAAGATGTAAAGCAGCTTATTGATGTGTCAAAAACACTAGAAGGTATGCCTCGGCATTCATCTACTCATGCTGCTGGAGTTGTAATTTCCAAAGAGCCTTTAACGGAGTATGTACCTCTACAAACCAGTGAGCATGGAGTAGTAACTCAGTTTCCTATGAATACATTAGAAGAACTTGGTCTGCTTAAGATGGACTTTTTAGGGCTAAGAACTCTAACTATAATAAACGAAGCTGTAAAAATCATACAAAAAACTAAAAAAGTTGATATAGACATAGAAAACCTATCTTTCGACGATCCCAACACCTATGAACTCATTTCTCAAGGGAAGACATTAGGTATTTTCCAACTTGAAAGTTCTGGAATGAGAAGTGTACTGAGGGAATTAAAGCCTTCCAAATTTGAAGATATAATAGCTGTTTTAGCGTTGTATCGCCCAGGACCTATGGAGCAGATACCAAAATTTATAAAAAGTAAGCATAAAGAAATTCCGGTTACCTATCCTCATAAAAAGGTCGAAAGCATCTTAGAAGAGACCTACGGAATAATGGTTTATCAAGAGCAGATCATGAGAGTTGCATCGGAATTAGCAGGATTTAGTCTTGGGGAATCTGATATTCTACGTAGGGCGATGGGGAAAAAGAAAAGGGATGTTTTGGCAGAGCAAGAGAAAAAATTTATTGATGGCTGCGTAAAAAATGGCCTGGCTCAAAATAAGGCAAAAGAGGTATACGACCTTATAGTAAAGTTTGCTGACTATGGGTTTAATAAAGCTCATGCCGCTGCTTATGCAGTGCTGGCCTATCAAACATCATATCTAAAAGCTAACTACCCAACAGAATTTTTAGCGGCTATGCTAACAGGTGCTATGGCATCGTCTGAAAAAGTCGCGTTATATATTCATGATTGCAAAGAATTGGGAGTTGAGGTTTTACCGCCTGACATTAACGAAAGTTTAAAAAACTTCACTGTAGTAGATGATAAAAAGATTAGATTTGGAATGCTTGCCATAAAAAATGTAGGTGGGGCTGTAATTGACAATATAATATATGAAAGAGAGCAAAACGGTACATTTCAATCCATGGAAGACTTTTGTTCTAGGATAACTAACTGTAACCGTCGGGTGCTCGAGAGCTTGATAAAGGCAGGAGCTTTTGATTCAATTAACGATAATAGAGCGCAGCTACTAGCTTCTATAGATGTGTTAGTAACCTTTTCCCAAATGATAAAATCACAAAAAGAGAGTGGCCAAATGTCTATGTTTGAGCTTATGGATGACTTTAGCAATAATGAAAGTTTATCATTAGAAGAAGTGCCGCCGTTTAGTTCAAAGGATAAGTTACAGCTGGAAAAGGAAGCTTTGGGAATGTATATTAGTGGCCACCCATTAGATGAGCATAAAAAGATATATACTCTTGGTGTTAAAAACACTTTAGAACTACAAGATATGAAAGACAATAGCACAGTTTTGGTGGCAGGTGTGATATCTAACGTTAAAAAAATAATGACCAAAAACAATAAGCCCATGGCGTTTGTAAGTTTAGAAGATGTATTTACTGAAGTGGAAGTCATTGTTTTTAATGATAGCTATGAAAAAAATCAAGCTCAATTGGAAAGTGACCAGCCTATAGTCGTAGAAGGAAAGCTTAGCTTTAAGGAAGAAGAAGGAGCTAAGATACTATGCCAAAAGATTTGGAACATGGATGAATACCTCAACTTAACTTCTAATAAAGTAAATAAGCAGAAGAATTTTGTCGCTAAGACTAAAGAAAAAAAACAACAAGAAAAAGTTTATATCAGACTTTCTAAAATGGATAAACAGACATTTGAAATGGTAAATCGACTACTAGATGTTTCACCTGGAGATCATCCTGTAATATACTATATTGAGACAGAAAAGAAAACTATACAGTCTAAATATAATGTTTCTATAGATGATAATATAATAGATGGATTGCGAGAGTTTTTGGGGAAAGAGAATGTAAAGGTCAAATAAATTTTGACGAAAGGGAGAGTAAGATGAAAAACTTAGCTGAAGAAATGCTAATTGAACGTGGGGTTAAATTACAAGATATAGGGGAAATTGTTCTGGAAATTCAAAAGCCTTATATACCTGACCTCAACCTAGAAACATGTGTTGAACATGTGTCAAAGGTTTTAGAAAAAAGGGAGGCACAAAATGCAATCTTAACTGGTTTAGTGATGGATATGTATGCAGAGAAAAACATGTTTCCAGAGCCTTTACAAACAATACTAAAAGAAGATGAAGGCCTTTATGGAATTGATGAAATATTAGCGCTTAGCATAACTAATATCTATGGGAGTATCGGTTTTACTAACTTTGGTTACTTAGACAAAAGTAAAATTGGTATAATAGGCAGGCTAAACGACAAGTCAAACGGTAGCGTAAACACCTTTTTAGATGACCTAGTAGCAGCTCTAGCAGCAGCCGCCGCATCTAGGTTAGCACATCAACAAGAAGACGCAGTAATTTAATATAAAGCCGATAAGGTTGACGGACCTTATCGGCTTAACTTATAATATACATGAATGTGAATTGTAAATAAAATTTTGTAAATTATTTCACAAGGAGGATCTAATAATGCGAGAAGAAGCGTTGAAAATGCACAAAGAAAATCAAGGAAAACTAGAAGTGGTGAGTAAAGTCCCATTAAAAGATGCCGACGACTTAAGTTTAGCTTACTCACCAGGGGTAGCTGAGCCATGTACAGAAATACATAAGGATAAATCTACTGCATATGACTACACCGCCAAAGGGAATCTAGTAGCCGTTGTATCTGATGGTACTGCTGTGCTAGGGTTAGGAAATATCGGTCCAGAAGCTTCGATGCCGGTAATGGAAGGTAAAGCAGTGCTCTTTAAATCTTTTGCGGGGGTTGACGGGTTTCCAATTTGTGTAGACACCACAGACCCAGATAAAATTGTAGAGTTAGTGAAACTAATGCAGCCAACCTTTGGTGGCGTGAATCTAGAAGACATTGCAGCTCCAGCTTGCTTTGAGGTGGAAAGAAAGCTAAAAGAAATCTGTGATATCCCTGTTTTCCACGATGATCAACATGGAACTGCAATCGTTGCCGTAGCCGGTTTAATAAATGCCCTTAAAATTGTAAACAAAAAGGCTGAAGATGTTAAGGTAGTAGTAAATGGAGCGGGAGCTTCAGCTATTTCCGTTACAAAGTTAGTTATAGGTCTGGGTGTAAAAAATATTATCATGTGTGATAGACAAGGGTCAATTTACCAAGAGCGTCAACAGTCAATGAATAAATATAAAGAAGAAATAGCACGTATTACAAATCCAAATAACGAGAAAGTAAGCTTAGATGAGGCCATGGAAAATGCCGATATATTTATCGGGCTTTCTGCTGGAAACGTAGTAAGTGAAGAAATGGTAAGTAAAATGGCAAAAGACCCAATTGTGTTTGCCATGGCCAACCCAACCCCAGAGATTGACCCAGCATTAGCAAAAAAAGCCGGTGCTAAAATTATAGGAACAGGTAGGTCTGACTACCCAAATCAAATCAACAACGTTCTGGCATTTCCAGGAATTTTCAGAGGAGCCCTAGATACTCGAGCTTCAGATATAAATGAAGAAATGAAAATTGCGGCAGCAAAAGCAATTGCAGACCTAATACAAAACGAAGAACTATCCGAAGAATATGTCATCCCTAACCCCTTTGACCCAAGAGTTGCACCAATGGTAGCCAAAAGAGTAGCACAAACAGCAATGGATACCGGCGTAGCAAGAATTAAAGTGGATCCTGATGAGGTGGAGAGAAGGACTAAGGCTTTGGCTACAATAAAATAAATCTAGACGGCTTAAAAGCACTCATCTTCTTCGTTACTCAAAAAATCCTATACTCCCTACACAAAGCAAAGGGAGTATAGGATTTTTTTTTTATTAGCCATGTCCTGACCGTACACCGTACATAATGTACTGACATCAAACCTCCGACTTCCCACTACCACTAACAGGTGCCTCGAATCTAAGCACTTTTAAGCCGTCTGGAATGGTAATTAGTAGTATGAGGTTAGATGTTAGTAAAAACCACCATAACAAAATAGGGGGGGAGAGTCATCCCGAAAGTCATCCTGAGAGCGCAGCCGAAGGATCTAGCCCACAAGGGCGCAGGACCCACACAAATGACAAACCCATGAGCATGTCAGTTCAGGGTTAAAGCGTAGCAGGTAATTCATTGCCTGCGGACATCGAATCTCAAATGGATCCAACTTCTAACTACCCACTTCACACTACTGCTACAATACGCCCTGCCAGTAAATGACAAACCCTTCAGTAAGCCTTAAGCGGTAAAACCTATCGAACGAACTACTGTATCTATGACCAAGCAGAATAAGCAAATTTGGAGTGAGTTTCAGACCCAGCATGTAGCGAATTTATACGTTTTCGCGGCCAATAGTTTTAGTAATGGTAATTAGTAGTATGAGGTTAGATGTTAGTAAAAACCACCATAACAAAATAGGGGGGCGAATCTCCGAAGAGTCATCCCGAAAGTCATCCTGAGAGCGCAGCCGAAGGATCTAGCCCACAAGGGCGCTAATTTCAAGCCCTAATTGGCCACGGTAAACATAACGAAACAAGCTACATGCTTGGTCCAATCCCATTCATATTAGGTGACCATGTAGGAAAGGCCTTGTTTTAAATGCAGCAGGTATAAAATATAGACACTGTTCTTATAAAATGTATATTATTAGTAAAATCTCCTCCAGTTTAACGAAACCCATTTATTTGCAGACCAAGCAGAATAAGCAAGTTTGGAGTGAGTTTCAGACCCAGCATGTAGCGAATTTATACGTTTTCGCGGCCAATAGTTTTAGTAATGGTAATTAGTAGTATGAGATTAGATGTTAGTAAAAACCACCATAACAAAATAGGGGGGCCGAATCCCCGCAGAGGTATCCCGAAAGTCATCCTGAGGAACACCGAAGGATCTAGCCCACAAGGGCGCAACAGCCACCCAAAACTCAAAGCATGCTCAGGTCAGTTCAGGGTTTGTCATTTACCTCTGGGCTACGGAGTTTCTCTGCTGTTTCTCCACATGTTCGACACCTTTGGCTTATAAGACGACATATCCATGTCTTTGATGTCAATGAAAGATAGCTTAACGCCAAGGGCTTACTCACAGGGAAAAAAGACGCAGATGACTAATACGCCCTGCCAGCAAAAGACAAACCCTTCAGTATGCACAAGCGGTCTAACCCTATCCAACTATCTTCTATCTTACTGGTTACCTGAGGTCATCCTGAGGAACACCGAAGGATCTAGCCCACAAGGGCGCAACAGCCACCCAAAACTCAAACCATGCTCAGGTCATTTCAGGGTTTGTCATTTACCTCTGGGCTACGGAGTTTCTCTGCTGTTTCTCCACATGTTCGACACCTTTGGCTTATAAGACGACATATCCATGTCTTTGATGTCAATGAAAGATAGCTTAACGCCAAAGGCTTACTCACAGGGAGAAAAGACGCATCGAAACAATACGCCCTGCCAGTAAATGACAAACCCTTCAGTAAGCTCTAGCGGTAAAATCTATCGAACGAACTACTATCTCACTGGTTTCCTGACGTCATCCTGAGCTTGCCGAAGGATCCAGCCCGCAAGGGCGTAAACCACACAAAATGGCCAAAAACGAACCAAGCATTTTACCAACCTCTAACTTCTCACCTCTGACTACCATTATCCCACGTATTAGAAGATACGCTCCCGCCCTGGTCCATCAACTGCGCCTAGAACCTAGACACTTCTAAGAAGTCTGACCATTTGGGTCTTCATCTATGGTTACCCAAATGGATCCCACTTCTAACTTCCCACTTCTCACTACTCCTACAATACGCCCTGCCAGTAAATGACAAACCCTTCAGTAAGCCTTAAGCGGTAAAATCTATAGAACAAACTACTGTATCTATGACTAAACAGAATAAGCAAATTTATACGTTTTCGCGGCCAATTGCTTTTAGTAATGGTAATCAGTAGTATGAGCTTAAGATGTTAGTATCCTGACCGTACATAATGTACTGACATCAAACCTCGAATTTCCCACTACCATTTCATATTACTTATAAATTATTGAAGGATTTTAATTGATGACAAAGAATTACTAAATAAGAAACAATAGATAATAAATGTAGACATAAAAACAGTAAAGGGATGAATTAAATGTTAGTTCTTGCAGTTTGTTTAATAATATTTCTTGTTTTTGTTATGGAAGTGGGGGCGATAGCCTTTAAAATAACTGGTGTAGAATCATCAAACGCTAGGTTTCAATCCTTATCTGCTATTACTGGTACTGGTTTTACCACAAAAGATGCCGATGTTATAACAAGAAGTAAGACCAGAAAGAAAATATGTATGTTTTTAATGGTAATAGGTCATATAGGGCTGGCCGTTATAGTGGCTTTTGCTCTTAATTTACAACATTTTTTCTCAACTTGGCAACTTTTGGTGGGTTCCTTGCTGGCTATACTAACATACTTATTTGCTAAAAATAGAGTCTTTGTTGACAAGCTAGATAAACAAATAGAAACGCAGTTGGTAAAAAAGCTGCATTTTAGAAAAGAACCTATCGAAGAAGTACTCATAATAAATGATGAGTATAAAGTAGCTGAAGTTAAGCTAGAAAAAGAATGTAGTTTAACTGATAAATCTTTAGCGAGCCTCCACTTAACTACTAAAGATATTTTAGTTCTAGCAGTAAAAGGTGAAGAAGGAGTAATATTAGCTCCAAAAGGAAAAGATATCATTAGAAAAGGTGATACATTAACTGTGTATGGAAAAATTAAAAATCTAGAAGAAATAATATGCAAATAAAAGGAGGTAATCTTATGTGGCAAGTGGTGTATATAGCCCCTGATGATTACATGGCAGACAAAATAAAATATAAGTTAGGTCAAGAAGGTTTCATGGTTCAATTGAGGCATTTATCGAAATCAGAGCGTTCAGGACAAGTCGAGATACTTGTACCAAGTTCTGAAGCTCAAGATGTGGCAGAAATTATTTCAAAGTTAGACTAATCTTACAAAAAGTATTGCACCTTGCAAGATTAAGATGTAAAATGATGATATAAGAGTAGTTACAAAAAAGTCCCTTCGGGACAAAAAAAGTCCTACAGGTTGGGAGGAGTACATATGAAAAAAATTGCAGTAATGACAAGCGGTGGAGATGCACCAGGAATGAATGCAGCTGTTCGAGCAGTCGTTCGTAAGAGTATTTATCATGGCTTAGAAGTTTACGGCATCCATAGAGGATTTTTAGGGTTGCTAAACGGAGATATTAAGCCAATGAATTTATCTTCTGTAGCAGATATAATACAGCGTGGTGGCACAGTATTAAGATCTGCAAGGTGTGAGGAGTTTAAGTTAAAGGAAAATCAAAAAAAAGCAGCTCAAATTCTAAAGTCAAAAGAAATTGAAGGAATTATAGTAATAGGTGGCGATGGTTCTTTTCAAGGAGCAGCCTGTCTTGCAGCCCAAGGTATAAAGGCTATCGGTGTTCCTGGAACTATAGACAACGATATTCCTTATACTGATTATACTATTGGCTTTGACACTGCGGTAAATACTGCCTTAGATGCCATTAACAAAACCCGAGACACTGCAACATCTCATGAGCGGACTTTTGTTATTGAAGTTATGGGTAGGAACTGTGGAGATATTGCTCTAGCTGCGGGGTTAGCCGGTGGTGCTGAATCCATTTTGGTCCCCGAGATAGAATATGACATTGAGCAGGTGTGCAAAAGACTCAATAAGGGTGCAGAAAGAGGAAAACTTCACAGTATTATTTTGGTGGCGGAAGGTGTAGCCAGTGGATTTGAAGTAGGTGAACAAATTAAAAAAAGAACAGGGTTTGAGACAAGAGTGATAGTTTTAGGCCATATTCAAAGAGGAGGCATGCCATCTTCCTTTGATAGAGTTCTAGCTAGCAAACTTGCAGCTAAAGCGGTAGATTTACTTATAGAGGGCCAGAGTTCAAAAATGGTGGGAATAAAAGAAAATAAAGTTATATACGTAGATATTTTAGAGGCAATAAAAGCACCTAAAAAGTTTGATAGAGAAATGTATGAATTAGCAAAAATCTTATCTATATAAAGAGGAGGAACAACATGAGAAGAACAAAAATTGTTTGCACTATAGGTCCTGCAAGCGAATCACCTGAAATGTTAAAAAAATTGATGCTAGCAGGAATGGATGTAGCTAGATTAAATTTTTCGCACGGAGACCATAAAGAACATGGTGAAAGAATTAAAAATATCCGCAAGGTATCTGAAGAAATAGGCAAAAATGTCGCCATTTTATTAGATACTAGAGGGCCTGAG
Source organism: Proteinivorax hydrogeniformans (assembly GCF_040515995.1). Classification (GTDB taxonomy): domain Bacteria; phylum Bacillota; class Proteinivoracia; order Proteinivoracales; family Proteinivoracaceae; genus Proteinivorax; species Proteinivorax hydrogeniformans. The sequence goes on from NZ_CP159485.1 coordinate 925,021, forward strand.
ATTAGACTTAAAAAGTTTGCTCAAGGAGAAATCACCTTACAAGAGGGAGACAACTTTACTCTAACCACCGAAGATATTGAAGGTGACGAAAGTAAAGTAGCAGTTACCTATGAAGGTTTAGTAGATGATGTAAAAGCTCATGACAGAATTCTAATAGATGACGGTTTAGTAGAGATGGAAGTTAAAGAAGTGGAAGGCAAAAATGTTCACTGTAAAGTGATTAACGGCGGGGAGCTAAGTAACAGAAAAGGCGTTAACATACCAAATGTGTCGATTTCACTGCCTGCTATGAGTGAAAAAGATTATAATGACATAGTTTTTGGAATAGAACAAAAAGTGGACTTTATCGCAGCTTCGTTTATTCGAAAAGCCTCTGACGTTATTGCTATAAAGAAGGTATTAGAAGAAAATAAAAGCGATATTCACATCATCGCAAAAATCGAAAACCAAGAGGGTGTTGACAACTTAGATGAAATATTAAATGTTGTCGACGGTTTAATGGTTGCCAGAGGAGATCTAGGTGTAGAAATACCAGCTGAAGAAGTTCCTCTAGCACAAAAAACAATGATTGAAAAATGTAACAAAGCTGGCAAGCCAGTAATAACTGCCACTCAAATGTTAGATTCTATGATAAGAAATCCAAGACCTACAAGGGCAGAATCAAGCGATGTTGCAAATGCAATATTTGATGGAACTGACGCCATAATGCTTTCAGGCGAGACTGCAGCAGGAAGCTATCCAGAAGAAGCAGTTTTAACTATGGCCAAAATAGCACAGCGTTCAGAAGAGGCAACTAGATTTGAAGAAATCCAAGGCAAAAAAGGATTTGTTCCAGAAAATGTTGTCACCGATTCCATTAGCTATGCTACCTGCAATACAGCAAAACAACTAGAAGCATCTGCCGTTATAACAGCGACTCAATCAGGTTACACTGCTAAAATGGTGTCCAAGTACAGGCCGGAATGCCCTATTGTGGCAGTAACACCTAACAGAACTGTGTTGAGAAAACTATTGTTAACATGGGGAGTTTATCCAGTTCTTAGTAATCCTACAGAAAGCACAGATGATATGCTCTATGAATCAGTTGCAAGTGCACTTGAATCTGGATATATTAACAATGGAGAACTAGTAGTAATTACTGCAGGAGTCCCTGTCGGAGTTTCAGGAACCACTAACTTACTAAAAGTTCATACTGTTGGAGATATTATTCTAAAAGGAATGGGAATTGGTAAAGGATCAGTTGTCGGTGATGTTATAGTTGCAAAAGACAAGGAAGAACTTGACCGTAAAAGGGGTCAAGGAGATATTTTAGCAACTTTAACTACAGATAGCGATATGGTTAACAGTTTAGAAGGGATAAAAGCAATTATTGCAGAGGAAGGTGGTTTAACATCTCCTGCGGCAATAGTAGGCTTAAACTTAAAAATACCTGTAATTGTCGGAGTTAACGATGCAACTAAAACTCTACAAGACGGACAACAAATTACAGTAGACTCTGAAAGAGGCTTAGTGTATAAAGGGAATGCAACAGTAAAATAATGATTAAAGTCGGCTGCTAAAATAAGTAGCCGATTTTTTTATTGCCAAATTAGAGGGATAAATATCTTTTTGCGAGAATATACTATGCTAAAAGATGGGAGGAGTTGTAAATGGAAAACAAACTTACTCTAAAGGACGGCATAGAAATAGCTTATGTAAAGAAACAACCTAAAGAAGTAAAGGGGGTTGTTATGATAATACATGGCTTTGCAGAGCACATGGGTAGGTATAGCGAATTTAAGGAATTTCTCCATGAGAAAAACTATGCTGTATACTCAATGGACCATATTGGACATGGGAAATCAGGTCAGTATAAAGGACATGTAGATGATTTTCATGACATGGTGGAGTCGACAGATAAACTAGTTTCTATAGCCAAATCGGAAAATGAAGATCTGCCTATTTTTATGTTTGGGCACAGCATGGGAGGGCTTATAACCTTGGCCTATGGGTTAAAGTATCCTGACAAATTAAACGGTCAAATTTTTTCTGCACCAGCAATTGGTTCTCCCATAGGTAGAGGCTTAGAAATGCTTCTAAAACTGTTGGCAAAAATCTGTCCCAAAAAGTATATCAATAATAACTTAAGTGGAGAGATTTGTAGGGATTCACAGGTAGTACGTGAATATGTAGAGGACCCTCTTGTTCTAAAAGCCGCCACAGTAAAGTTTTATCATGAAGTCTTTATTAAAGGAATTCAATATGTACAGGATAATATTAAAAACTATAGTTGTCCTTGTTTGATTATGCATGGCACCAAAGATAGCATAATTGATTATAAACATTCTTTATCTTTTTATGAAAATAACATGTCCAGTGATAAAACGAAAAAAATATTTCCTGGTCTTTACCATGAACTCCTTAATGAACCAGAGAAAGACGAAGTAAAAAGCGAAATTTTAGATTGGTTAGAAAGTCGAGTATAATCTAAACTCCTAGCTAGGAGTTTGTTTGTTTTACGTCAGTGTTGGTAATAAGGTTTGGACAAAAATATTGCAATAATTTACTTAAAGGAGCGAACAAAATGATAGACTTTTATGATAGAACTCATAAACAACCAATTATTGCTGCTGTTAACAATAGGAATACTCTACAGGATGCTCTAAACTCGCCAACTGAAATCATTTTCCTATTAAATGGCGATATTATGATGCTAGAGGAAACGGTAAAAGTAGTTAGAGAATCAAATAAGGGCTTGTATATCCATATCGACTTAATGGAAGGATTATCTAAAGACTTTATGTCGCTTAAGTTTGTTAAAGAAAAGGTAAAACCTGACGGAATTTTGACTACAAAACCGAATTTAATAAGGCATGCAAAACAACTAAATATGTTTGTGATTCAAAGGCTATTTATTGTAGATTCCATATCATTAGAAACTGGCATAAAGTCTTTACAATCTATGAAACCTGATGCAGTAGAAATCATGCCTGGAATTATGCCTAAAGTAGTTAGTGAAATAAGCAAGGAAAGCAAAACACCTGTCATAGCAGGGGGGCTTATCCACCAAAAGAGTGATATAATTGCATCTTTAAATGCCGGTGCAATAGCTATATCTACTAGTAAAAAAGAAGTTTGGTATAAATAAATACACCCATTATGAGCACATATTTGTGGATGCTGACAACTTGAGTAAACTAATAATAAAGGAAACTAAATGCACTTGGTCGAATACATTTATAGCAAAAGTCTTTATGTATAACAAATGTCATTTAACTAGCAGAACTTGATAAGGAGGGGATTTTTTGAAAAAAAAGTACGTTTTAGCTCTAGATCAAGGCACAACTAGTTCAAGAGCGATTTTATTCAACCATGAAGGAGAAACTATCGGTGTATCTCAGAAGGAATTTACTCAAATATACCCAAAGCCAGGCTGGGTAGAGCATGATGCTATGGAAATTTGGGGTTCTCAAAGTGGGGTTGCTCGAGAAGTGTTAGAAAGCCATGGGATCTCACCTTTCGAGTTAGCTGCAATTGGTATAGCAAACCAAAGGGAAACCACCGTGGTCTGGGAAAAAAAGACTGGGAAACCGATTTATAATGCCATAGTATGGCAGTGTCGAAGAAGTGCTAATATTTGTGACAACCTAAAAAGTGAAGGATTTGACACCTATATTAAAGAAAACACCGGACTTATAATAGATGCCTACTTTTCAGCTACTAAAATAAAGTGGATTTTAGACAATGTAAAAGGAGCAAAAGAAAAGGCAGAAAATGGTGAACTCCTTTTTGGAACCATAGATACATGGCTGATTTGGAATCTAACTCGCGGCAAAGTACACGCCACAGATTTTTCAAACGCTTCGAGAACTATGTTATTTAATATCAAAGATTTAAAATGGGATGAAAAAATACTAGAAAAACTAGACATTCCAAAATCAATGCTCCCCGAAGTTCGATCATCTAGCGACATATATGGAACTACTGACTCTAAAACATTTGGAGGGGCAGAAATCCCTATAGCTGGTGCTGCAGGCGATCAACAAGCTGCATTGTTTGGTCAGGCATGTTTTGAACCAGGAATGGCAAAAAATACTTATGGAACAGGTTGTTTTATGTTAATGAATACTGGGGAGAAATTTGTGCCGTCAACAAAAGGCCTGCTTACTACTCTAGCTTGGGGAGTGGATGGAAAAGTAGATTATGCTCTAGAAGGAAGCATATTTGTCGCTGGAGCATCTATCCAATGGCTAAGGGATGAACTAAGATTAATTAGAGACGCAGAAGATAGCGAGTATTTAGCTAATAAGGTTGAAAGCTCCAATGGAGTTTACGTTGTTCCAGCTTTTGTTGGACTAGGAGCACCTCATTGGGATATGTATGCAAGAGGAACCATTATGGGATTAACTAGGGGATCTAAAGCGGAGCATATCGTAAGGGCTACACTAGAATCTATCGCTTTTCAAACAAAGGATGTACTAGAGGCGATGGGCGAAGATTCTAACATAAAACTTCAAACTCTAAAGGTAGATGGTGGAGCAGTCGCTAATAACTTTTTAATGCAATTTCAATCAGATATACTTGACAGCAAAGTAGTTAGACCACAGGTTACTGAAACTACAGCTTTAGGAGCGGCGTTTTTAGCGGGGTTAGCTGTAGGTTTTTGGAAAGATAAAAATGAGATTAAATCAATAATCAAAACAGATAAAACCTTTGAACCGAATATGGAGCCTGAGAAAAGAGATAAACTATTTGCTGGTTGGACTAAAGCAATAGAAAGATCAAAAGGATGGGAGAAAGAAGAATAATTAAAAGCTTTACAAGGTTAAAGCTTATGTTTATAATGAAGGTACAATTAAATTATTATGGTGCTGAGAATATAATGAGAAGCCATGCATATAAGCTGCTTATAAGCGGTTTATATGTCATGGCTTTTTTTATCGCAACTGCCCGATTTGTTCAACTGACAATCAGTGGTAAAAAGCTTCATTGATTAAAGTTCACTATAGGAGAGGATAAAATGTATGACGTTGCTATTATAGGCGCTGGTGTAGTTGGTGGCTGCATAGCCCGAGAAATGTCAAAATACAACTTAAAAGTTGTTCTTATTGAAAAAGAAAATGATGTAGCTTGTGGGACTACCAAGGCTAATAGTGCCATTATTCATGCAGGGTATGACCCACAAGTAGGTAGCCTTAAATCAAAATTAAATTTAAAAGGTAACGATATGTTCGATAAAATAACCCAGGAACTTTCGGTACCATTTAAACGTACAGGCTCACTGGTGTTAGCGTTTAACAAAAATGAGGTTAAAATAATTCAAAAGTTATATGAAAATGGTTTGAAAAGTGGCGTTTTAAATCTGCAAATACTTTCAAAGAAAGAAGTATTAGCAAAAGAGCCTAAAATAAGTGAGCAAGTATCTAAGGCTTTATACGCACCTACAGCGGGTATTATAGGGCCTTGGGAGCTGACTTTAGCATTGGTTGAAAATGCAATAAATAATGGAGTGGATCTAAAGTTAAACACAAAGTTATTAAACATAGACAAAAAGAGAGATTGTTATGTTCTAAACACAACCAATGAGAGCATTAAAGCAAAGTATATCATCAACGCTGCAGGAGTGCATGCCGATAGGATAAGTAATATGGTAGGTGATAAATCGTTTAAAATTGAACCTAATAGAGGTCAATATCATTTGCTAGACAAAAGTGAAGCAAACACTGTAAGCTCTGTTATATTTCAGTGTCCTACTTTAGAATCAAAGGGCGTGCTAGTGCTACCTACTGTTCATGGTAACTTACTAGTTGGTCCAAATCATGAGTATGTGGAGGGCAAAAACAATTTAAAAACTACTAAACAAGGCCTTGATTATATTATGAGAAAAGGCTCGAAGTCCGTAGAAAAAATTAACTTTAGAAATATAATCACTTCTTTTTCCGGTCTAAGAGCTAAAACTCAAAACGGAGACTTTATCATAGAAGAATCTAAAATAGCAGAAGGCTTTTTCAACGTAGCAGGCATAGATTCGCCTGGACTATCGGCGGCTCCTGCCATTGCAGAGTATGTGGTTGAATTACTGTTAAAAAAGAATGTCAATATATCAAAAAAAGAAAACTTTGTAGCAAATGTAGAGCCCATGACAAATTTTATAACTTTAGATGAACGCAGCAAGCAACAATTGATTAATAAAGATAGTAGGTATGGAAGAGTAGTTTGTCGCTGTGAAAATGTCACTGAAGGTGAAATAGTCGAAGCAGTTCATAAAGGTGTAGGTGCTTCTACTTTAGATGGCATAAAAAGGCGGGTAAGGCCCGGGTCTGGTCGATGCCAAGGTGGTTTTTGCGGTCCAAAAGTGATGGAGATAATTGCAAAAGAGACAAACCAAGATATAACCGATATAAAAAAAGAAAGGCAAGGGTCATTTATCTTAACTGGTGATACAAAATAAAAAGTGGGGGAAAATGACATGAAAAACTATGAAATCGTTGTTATTGGCGGTGGTCCAGCTGGGTTAGCAGCTGCCATAGAGGCAAAGAAAAACGGTGCAAAAGATATTTTAGTTGTAGAACGAGATCGAGAGCTCGGTGGCATTTTACAACAATGCATCCACAATGGATTCGGGTTACATGTTTTTAAAGAAGAGCTTACGGGACCAGAATACGCAGAAAGATTCATAGAAGAGTTAAAAAAAATGGGGATAGAATATAAGCTAGACACCATGGTATTAGAAGTAACAAATAGTAAACAGATCACAGCTATTAATACAGAAGATGGTTTATTGAAAATAAAAGCTAAGGCTGTTGTTTTGGCAATGGGATGTAGAGAAAGAACAAGAGGAGCTATACAAATTCCAGGCAACAGGCCTGCAGGAGTTTATACAGCAGGAATGGCTCAGAGGTTTGTTAATATGGAAGGGTACATGGTGGGTAAAAAGGCAGTAATGTTAGGGTCGGGAGATATAGGGTTAATCATGGCCCGCAGGCTTACATTAGAGGGAGCTACAGTAGAAGCTGTAATCGAACTAATGCCTCATTCTGGGGGATTAAACAGAAATATAGTACAGTGTCTGCATGACTATAATATACCACTATTATTGAGTCACACTGTAGTAGACATTGAGGGAGAGGATAGGCTAAAAGCTATAAAAATTGCTAAAGTCGACAAAAATCTAACCCCCATACAAGATACAGCTCGCTGGATTGAATGTGACACCCTTTTATTATCCGTAGGCTTAATACCGGAAAACGAGCTTTCCAAGGGAGCAGGTGTGCAAATTTGTCCCAAAACTTCAGGACCTATAGTTAGCGAAACAATGGAAACAACGGTGGAAGGCATTTTTGCATGTGGTAATGTTGTGCACGTTCATGACCTTGTGGACTGGGTAACAGAGGAAAGCCAAAAGGCAGGCAAAGCCGCTGCCCAATATGTAAAAGGAAATCTCTCTAGAAAAGACAAAGTTTTAACAACCAAGCCAAAAACAGGGATATCTTATGTAGTTCCCCACCATATTAACGTAGAAAACCTAAAAACACATTTACAGATAATGTTAAGAGTTTCTGAAGTTAATGAAAAAGCTAAAATATTGGTAAAACTTGATGGCCAAGTTGTCAATGAATTTAAAAAAGCACACCTAGCTCCTGGAGAGATGGAAACTATAAAAATTCCTAAAAAAAACTTAGCTAAAAAGGTGGGAACCTTATCCCTAGAGGTAAAACAAAGGGGTGGATGTAATGAAAGATAAGGAAATGATTTGCATTGTCTGTCCTAAAGGGTGTAACCTAAAGGTGATACGTGATAAAAAAACAGACAATGGTTATAAAGTTTATGGTAATCTTTGCCCGCGGGGAGTTGAATATGGAATAAAAGAGGTGACAAGCCCAACAAGAATAATAACATCTACAGTAAAAATCTCAGAAGCTCATCTTCGACGACTGCCTGTTAAGACTGACAAGCCTATACCTAAGGGAAAGATCAAAGAATGTATGAAAGTAATAAACTCACTAGAAATTAGTGCACCTGTAAAAGCGGGAGATGTACTGGTAGAAAATGTATTAAGCACCGGGTCTAATATAATAGCTACACGAAGTATGTAAAATTGTAAGAAAAGAATTACCCTTATTTTATGTAATTTAGGAGGAAAATAAGAATAACAGTATAATATAATATAAAGGATGTGATAAAATTGTTTGCAAAACTGTTATTTTTATTTACAGCAGTTCCGCTTTTGGAACTTTATTTACTGATTAAAGTTAGCGAACATATAGGTGGATTAGCAACTATTGTGTTAGTGGGAGCTACAGGATTTTTTGGGGTTGTGCTTGCAAAGTCGCAAGGATTTTTAGTGTTAAGAAGTCTACAAGGGGACATAAGTCAAGGTTTTATGCCTAAAAATGATATATTTGATGGACTTTTTATCTTGGTAGGCGGAGCATTTTTACTAACCCCTGGTCTAATAACAGACTTTTTAGGTTTTTGTTGTTTAATTCCATTTACCAGAAAAATAATTAAGCAACAAGCTAGAAAATGGTTACAAAAGAAAATGGAAAATGGAGATAATATCATAATTATAAACAATTATAAAAAGTGAAGCGCTTTATTAAAAGCACTTCACTTTTTTAATTATTTATGCTGACTTAAGTTATTTTTGGATATGAACATCCATTTGTGGATACGGAATGTTTATACCTTCCTTATCAAATCTTTCCTTAACAGTTTCCATTAACTCAAAATATAAAGTCCAATAGTTTTCAGACTCACACCATACACGGAAATAAAATACTACTGAGCTATCCCCATGTTCACCTAACACAATCATTGGTTCAGGCTCTTTTAGTATCAATGGATGCTCTAATGCGATATTATGTAAGACTTGTTTTACTTTCCTTGTGTCGTCATTATAGCCGACCCCAAACTTAAAATCTATCCGTCGGGTATCATACGCTGAGTAGTTAATAGCGCTGCTATTTGATAAATTTGCGTTAGGAATAATAACCTTTTTGTTGTCTGGTGTGGTTAAAATAGTGTAAAAAACTTGAATATCTTTTACCGTTCCAGAGTATCCATTAGCTTCAATATAATCGCCTACTTTAAAAGGTTTAAGAGCCAAAATAAGAACTCCCCCTGCAAAATTTGAAAGACTACCTTGAAGAGCCAGGCCTATGGCAAACCCAATTGCACTAATAAAAGCAATAAAAGAGGTCATTTCAACTCCCACCATAGATGCAATACTGATTAGCAATAGGATGTGTAAAATAGTTTTAATAAGAGGGATTAAAAATGATTTTAAAGATGGGTCTATATCAGACTTGTCTATGGAGCTAGCTATAAATTGACTTAACCTCTTTATAAGCGTTAACCCAATAGCTAAAAACAAAACTGCCAATAAAAGCTTACCACCGTACGATAAAATTACAGCTAGTATATTTTCCAAAAAACTTCACTCCTTACATTGTTATAATACCTTGATTTTAACATGTTTTAAAACAGTTTGTCACATTTTTTAGAGTTTGGCATACAATAGGATTTTAGGCTTTTTTTGTCGTAAATTAAAGGATATTGGCATTTTGCGGAGAATTAAAAAGTTATAATAGTTTTTTTCGATAAGGAGTTTTAAATAATGAATAAAGATAAAATTATACTTTTTGACTTAGATGGTACTTTACTTAACACTAACGAATTAATTATTAAATCTTTTCAACACACTTTAAAGAAAGTTTTAGATTTAGAGATGTCGTCTGAGGATCTGACACCTTATTTTGGAGAAACCTTGCAAACTACTTTGCGAAGGTTTGATAAAAACAAAGTAGATGAGATGATACAAGTTTATCGGCAATATAACCAACAAAAGCATGATGAGTTGGTAAAGCCTTTTCCAAAAGTTAAAGAAACCTTATTAAGACTGAATAACTTAGGGTGTAGGTTAGGGATTATAACTTCTAAATCGAAGAAGATGTGCATAAAAGGACTGGATCTTTTCCAGCTAACGGACTTATTTGATGTAATTGTGGCTATGGAAGATACTAAGCACCATAAACCTAGCCCTGACCCAATTCTAAAGGCTATGGAAAAATTAAAACTACAACAAAAAAACGATATATACTATGTAGGAGATAGCCCTTTTGATATTATTGCGGCTAGAAGTGCCGGCATAGTTCCTATTGGGGTTAAATGGAGTGAAAGGTTTGAGGAGATTAAAGAGCTTGAGCCTTTGTTAATTAACAGTATTAGCGATATTGAGGACATTGTATCTAAAAGTAACACAAAAATAGCAAAATAAATGGAAGTGAAATAAATGGATGTGATTAATGAAGAATTAAAAGATCTAGATGTTCAGCAAGTTGAACAGAATTTCCAATGCTCTAAAGACTACAGCTGGAATATCCTTGTTTATACTCCAATTTTTATTGTCGCATTAATTTTATATCCAATTAACCCTTTTTTATCTGCTCTATTTTCTTTTTTCACAGCGGTTGGCATATTACTGGAGCTAAAGGGCTATGAAGCTCTATCCACCTTTTTACCTAAGAAAGAATGCTCCAACTCTTTGTATTTATATAACCCTAAACCTAAAGGCGCTTTACCAATAATCTTACTGACAGCTCAAAAGGAGCACCTAGAACCGTATTATAATCTCACTTCAGGTAAACGTTTTAAGAAGAAAATTAAGATGATCTTGGCAACAGCCTTTATATTTACCGGAATAATTTTTATAGGAGCAATCAGATCTTCTGCCTTTAATAGTGTAGAAGTGATATTTTTTTGGCTAGCACTGCCGGTTTTACTTTTAATGGTCATATCATTGGTATCAATTCTTCTTAGTTATCGTTTTAATAAGATAACTAGATATAGCAGTGGGTATGAAACATTAGCAGCAACTGAAATTTTTTCAGAGCTGGTTTCAAGTGGCAAGGTTACCAATGTACAACTTTGCTTTTTAGCACGAGAGGGAGATAACGGCAATGAGCAGGGAATTGATGAATTTTTGCAAACTAGCCCAGAAATAGAGCTTGCCATTAACCTCCAAAGTTTGATGGGACAAAAGCTTGAGGTTGTAACAGAAGAAGGAATAACAAATACTGAAAAAGCGTACAAACCCTTAATTTTAGAAGGGTATAACGTTTATCGAATTTTGTTTTCTAAAGAGTTGCCTACAACCAATTATAATGGGGTTACAGCTGGTTACAAGCTTTTTAAAAACGCTATACCAACTATAACGGTTACCGGTAAGGAAATAGACTCTTTTAAATCTAATTCCTTAGATGAGCAATCTTTGGAAAACTATAAGTCTTTTGTTAAAAAACTAGTGGAAAATCTAAATAACTTTTACTCGGATTAAAGCCTTAAAAGCAAATTGCTTTTAAGGCTTTTTTTATGCTAAAAAAAGTTTTGCTGAATATACCTTTAAAGATGAGAGGTGATTTTTATGAGGTTAACACAAGTTAAGGCCGGTCAAAGAGCGATCATAAAAAGAATAAATGATAATAAATATAGAGGACAGATTACTCGTTTTGGTCTGCTAGAAGGAGTTCAGATTTTGTGTATCAAAAATATCAAAAAAGGCCCTGTTATAGTTAATTTAAACAATTTTCACTTAGCAATTGGACAACAATTAGCCAATCAGATAGTAGTTAGGAGGGAAAGCTATGAGAAAGCAGAGGCTAGCTTTAGTTGGAAACCCCAACGTAGGTAAATCTATTTTTTTTAACTACTTAACAGGTGTTTATGTGGAAGTATCAAACTACCCGGGGACAACAGTAGATATTAGTAAGGGACAGTTTAAAGAATACGAAGTTATCGACTGCCCTGGGGTTTATGGAGTATCCTCATATAACGATGAAGAGAAAGTAACACGGCAAGTTGTGTTAGAAAGCGATATTATTTTAAATGTAATTGACGCTAACCACTTAGAACGGGACCTGTTTTTAACGCTACAGCTAATAGACCTTGGAAAACCTATGATAATAGCCTTGAATATGGTAGATGAAGCTGAGAAAAACGGTAGAAAAATAAACTACAGATACTTATCTAAACTTTTAAATATTCCTATTTTACCAACAGTAGCAACAAAGAAAAAGGGATTTAACCTCCTTTTAAAGTCGATAAAAAATGCGAAAGTCGGTGCCGGAGATGGAGAATTAATTTCAATGGCATCAAAAAAATTTCCTGCAATCAATCATCAGGAAAGGGTGCTACTTTTAGAAGAAGACGAAGAATTATTGAAGAAATACAAATTGAAGCAAACAGGGGATAGAGAGAAGATTTACATAAGAAGACGAAAAAGAATTGAAGCCATTACTAAAAAAGTTGTTACTGAACAACATATAAAAAAAAGTTTTAAGTCTAAGATTGACAACTATCTACTTGATCCCCTGTGGGGTACCGTAGTTTTATTTGCAGTGTTATATTTAATGTACTTATTTATAGGGGATATTGTTGCCCAGAGGATAGTTGATTTTACAGAAGGAGTTTTGATGGGGGAATATATCCAGCCAAGAATTGTCGCACTGATAACTACCTTCGTAAACTTTGACTCTTTAATAGGACAACTGCTTGTGGGAGAGTTTGGGGTTTTTACATTAACTGTTACATATCTATTGGGTCTATTACTCCCCTTGGTCATCGGATTTTACTTACTTTTATCTATTATGGAAGATAGTGGATATCTTCCGAGGGTTGCAGTTCTTCTAGATAAACATATGACTAAAATAGGTTTAAACGGTAAAGGTATTATACCCATTATTTTGGGGTTTGGCTGTGTCACCATGGCGATTATATCTACAAGGATATTAGGAAATAAAAGAGAGCGTACTATAGCTACTTTTCTATTAGCTATTAGTATACCGTGTAGCGCCCAGCTGGGAGTCATTATTGGTATGATAGCCCCATTAGGAGCAAAACACATATTTATTTACATTACTGTTATGCTAGCAGTGTTTTGTGTTGTTGGCATACTGCTATCATTGATTGTTCCAGGAAAAACTTCTAATCTTATATTAGACCTTCCCACTCTTCGCATGCCTAAACCTAAAAATGTCATAAAAAAAACCTATAGTAAAACCATAGGCTTTTTACAAGATGCTAGCATTTTATTTGCTCTTGGTGCAGCAATAATTACATTATTACAGTATTTTCAGCTGCTAGAAGTTATTCAAAAATTTTTTTACCCTATAACCGTTAACTGGCTAGACTTACCTAAAGAGACAGCAAACGCTTTTATTATGGGACTAATACGACGCGATTTTGGTACCGCTGGGCTTTATAACTTATCCCTAACTGCCGATCAAATATTAGTTTCGCTAACTACCATTACTCTCTTTACTCCTTGTATAGCCTCGATAATGATAGCTTTTAAAGAAAGAGGTATCTTTATAGGAGCTATTACAGTAGTTTGTAGTATTGTCATCGCCTTTTTTGTAGGAGGGCTTGTAGCTTTTATAGTGTAGACACAGGTTAAACAAATCTTAGACTTATTTAACATTTTCCCTTTATAAATTATTTTAAATATACTATAATAATACTATAGTCGAAATATTATACTAACGAAAGAAGGGGAAATATGGACGTTACCAAAGGGTCATTAAAAAAAGCGGTGATTCTATTAGCTCTACCAGTAGTTCTTAGAATGACGCTTCAAATGATAGTAGGAGTTGTGGACTTAGCCTTTATAGGGCAACTAGATAGCACCGAAGCGACAGCAGGGGTGGGAATGGCAAATCAACTAGTTATGACAACAATAACAGTGGCTACCGCCTTTACTATTGGAACAACAGCTTTAATAGCAAGGTATGTTGGGGCAAAAGATCCTAAAAAGGCTGGTGAAGTAGCTCAGCAATCAATAGTTCTTACATTTGGATCGGGGGTTATTTTGGCAATATTAGGATCCTTATTTGCAGAACCTATAATGAGGTTTTTAGTGGAGAGAGGTGCAGGGGATGGAAATACTGCCGAAGTAGTTAGACAGGGAACGATATATTTAAGAATTATTGTTTTTTCTTTGCCTCTTATGTTTGTAATGATGAATACAAATGCTATCCTGCAAGGAGCAGGAGATATGAAAACTCCATTATATATAATGATATTTGCTAATGCATTTAATATATTATTTGATTGGTTGCTTATATTTGGTATAGGTATTTTCCCTCAGCTTGGAGTAGCAGGTGCTGCTATAGCAACTGGAGGAGCTAGAAGTATAGCAGGAATAACAGGAGCAATAGTTTTAACTAGAAACAAACACTTTAAGTTAAAGCTTTTTCAGATAAAATTCGAGAAAAGAATCATACGGGATATCCTTAAAATTGGGATTCCCTCTGCTGGTGAGCAAGGGGTAAGAAGTAGTGGACAGCTAATTTTCACAATGATAGCTGCCTCTTTAGGCCCTTTAGCGATAGCCTCTAATGCGATAGTGTTAAAGGCTATGTCCTTTTCCTTTATGCCGGGATTCGGGTTTGGCTTAGCAGCAACCACCTTGGTAGGTCAAAACTTAGGAGCAGGGAATTATGAGCGAGCAAAACAATGCGGATATTTGGCCACTAAAATGGCCTTTATATTTATGGCGGGAGTTGGCTTGTTCTTCTTCTTTGGTTCTGACTTAATAGCTATGTTCTTTCATAGGGATGAAAGTGTGAGACAAGTTGTATCAGAGTGCATAAAGATACTTGCAATTTCTCAGCCTGCATTGGCTTTTGTAATGGTTATGGCTGGAGGTTTGCGAGGAGCTGGAGATACAAGGTTTGTCTTATTTACAACCATGGCTGGAACTTGGGGTATGCGAGTAATAGTAGCATATATATTTGCAAACCACTATGGCATCCATGGATTATGGTATGCCATGGTTCTAGATAACTTAGTGCGTGCTGTAATGATGTACTATAGGTTCAAAGGTGGAAAGTGGCAAGAAATTAAAGTAGGCGACGAATCGATAGCTAAGGCTGGATAATCAATAAAAGGGTACATTTTCTTTTTGGAAATGTACTCTTTTACTGATTAATATCACAAATTTTTAACCCAGAAAACGCCAAATTAAAAAGTGGATTTTATGCTAAGAAGATGGTATAATGTAAATAAGTTAAACGTATTATTTAATAAAGTTAATAAAATCTTAACAACTTGACATCAGAGAAAAAATAATTATAATAAGTATATAAGAGCGCCTGAGGTGTTCGATACACCTTATAATTTTCAACCTACATTTTGACATTGGGAGCTTGCGTTTCATCTGTAACACTATGCCTCATTTTGTGGACAGTGGAGCTTGTGAACAGAGCACCCCCCTGAATTAACAGGGTTTTGAAAATTTTAGGGTATCGGCATTTTGGGTCACATAAAAATATATAACACAACTTCTAAATTAATTTGAAGCGTCAATCACTTGATTGACGCTATTTTTATGATTTAGTAAATGCGAAAGTTGGTATACAGTACTAACAAACTGATAGGATAGGGCCAACAGCAAGTTAAAGCATTGTTAGTTAAACTTTATTATGGGCAAACTATAGTTGGAAAAGTGTATTAATATGTACTTTATTAAATTGACGGTTGTCAAACTTTTTAATCTAGAATATAATGGAACTATCAGGAGCCTACCATAAAAATGGAGGTAACCTTAAAAATGTTAATGAATAATTATTATAAAAATACTGCTTAAAGCCTTTTTGGCATGAGACAGGCATAATATAGATGTTCCCTACACTTTAAAAGGGATATTTATGCGTGTCTATCTGCCATTATTGGAAGATAGATTTTTTTATTTTATTTTTTAATTTAAAGGAGGGATAATTTTGAAAATCGGGTTTATAGGAGCTGGTAAAGTTGCTAAAGGTTTCGGTATTTATCTGAAAGAAAGTGGACTTGAGCTTTCAGGGTTTTATAGTAGAACACTAGAATCTGCTCAAGAAGCGGCTAAGTTAACCAATTCTAAATCCTTAGCCTTAGAAGAAGTAGCAAAAAATAGCACAGTCGTTTTTATAACCACTCCTGATGACTTAATTGAAAAAGTCTGTAATGAAGTAGCAGAACAAGTTGGGTTTTCACAGGGCCAAACAATAGCTCATATGTCAGGAAGTTTAAGTTCTGAACAGTTAAAAATGGCCAAACAGCAGGGGTGCAACACTTTCTCCCTACATCCTCTTCAATCTTTTGCTGATCCTGTAGCATCAGCAGAGAAGTTAAAAGACACATTTTTTGCCTGGGAGGGCAAAGGAAACAAAAAAGATATTAGCAATATACTTACCGTCCTTGGAAATAATAACACCGAGATCTCTCCTGAGGATAAATCCTTATATCACAGCGCTGCATGCATAGCTTCAAACTACTTAGTAACTCTATTAGATTCGGCTATAAAACTGCTAGAAGATACAGGGATAGATAGAGAGCTTTCATGTGAAATCATCAGCAACCTAGCTACAGGCACAGTTTCAAACATTTCTAATTTGGATACAACCCAAGCATTAACAGGGCCTATTGTCCGGGGGGATGTTTCCACCATATCATCACACCTAGATGCCTATGAAAAAAAAGGTTTGCTAGAAATAAAAAATATATATGCACTAATGGGCCTTAAAACATTGGATATAGCAGCAAAACGGGGGTTAAGCCCGGAAAAAATAGACCATATTAAAAAAATACTAAAGGAGGAAAATTTTAATGAGTAAATTTTCTGTAAGTTCATTTGCAAAAGCTAAGAAAAAAGGTGAAAAGATTACTATGCTCACTGCTTATGATTATTCAACAGCTAAACTTTTTGATAATGCAGGGATAGATGCATTGCTAGTAGGTGACTCCTTAGGCATGGTTATGCTAGGATATGATGACACATTAAAGGTGACAGTAGATGATATAGTTCATCATAGCAAGGCTGTAGCTCGTGGCTGTAAAAATGCAATGGTTGTGGCAGATATGCCATTTTTGTCTTACCATGTTAGTAAGGAAGAGTCGATAAAAAATGCAGGTAGGCTTATACAAGAAGGTAACGCACAGGCTGTAAAGCTAGAAGGTGGAATTGAAATTATCGATAAAGTTGAGGGTATAATTAACGCTCAAATACCTGTAATGGGTCATCTTGGCTTGACTCCTCAATCGGTAAATATCGTTGGAGGGTATAAGGTTCAAGGTAAATCAGAAAAACAGGCTCAAAAGTTAATAGATGATGCACTAGCTTTAGAGAAAGCAGGCGTGTTTGCTATCGTATTAGAGTGTGTACCTGCTGAACTAGCTGAAATTGTAAGTGAAAAACTTAAAATCCCTACTATAGGCATTGGCGCAGGGAATAAAGCAGACGGCCAAATCTTGGTATATCAAGACATGCTTGGAATGTATAGTGATATGGCTCCAAAGTTTGTTAAACAATATGCTAACGTCGGTGGGCAAATGGAAACAGCTGTAAAAGATTATATAGAAGAAGTTAAAGAATCCAATTTTCCTCAAAAAGAGCATTCGTTTACCATAAAAGAAGATGTTCTAAAAAAGCTTTACTAATATTAGCGGAGGTTTAACATGAAAATCATTAATTCAATTCATGATATGCAGACATTTTCTCAGCAACAAAAGTCAGACGGAAAAAAAATCGGCTTTGTTCCTACAATGGGATTTTTGCATAAAGGGCACTTAAGTTTAGTTGAAGAAGCAAAGAAAAGAAATGAGATTGTAGTAGTAAGCATATTTGTTAATCCTACTCAGTTTGGCGAGGGTGAAGACTTCGATATTTACCCAAAGGATTTCGAAAGAGACAAGGAAATGTTAGAAAATATGGAGGTAGATGTTATTTTCTATCCGACTGTTGACGAGATTTACCCTAAGTCTTATAATACTTATGTTGATGTTTATGGGGTGACCGATAAGTTGTGTGGCGCTTCAAGACCGGGTCATTTTAGAGGGGTTACTACAGTAGTATCTAAGCTCTTTAATTGTGTACTTCCCGACAATGCATATTTTGGTTTAAAGGATGCACAACAGGTTGTTGTTATCTCTAAGATGGCAAGGGAACTTCATTTCCCTGTAAATATAGTCCCATGTCCCATAGTTAGAGAATCCGATGGATTAGCATTAAGTTCTCGAAATGTAAATTTGACAAAAGAGCAGAGAGAGCATGCCACTGTACTTTATAAATCGTTAAAAAAGGCAGAGGAAATGATAGAGGATGGTTGTTTAGATGCAAATCAGATTAAACAAGTTTTAAAGGATGAAATAACAACTTATCAAGAGGCTAGGCTTGATTATATAGAGGTTGTGGATTTTGATACACTTGAAGATGTAAAAACTATACAGGGTAAAACCCTGCTAGCTTTGGCAGTTAAAATCGGCAAAGTTAGACTGATAGATAATTTAATAGTGGAGGTGTAAATACTATGTTACTAACAATGTTTAAATCAAAAATTCATAAAGCAACTGTTACGGAAGCGGATTTGAATTATGTAGGAAGTGTTACTATTGATTCAGATTTGATGAAAGCTGCAAATATACTTCCTCACGAAAAAGTACAGATTGTTAATAATAACAATGGTGCCAGACTAGAGACATATGTTATAGAGGGGGAGCCAGGCAGTAAGGTTATATGTTTAAATGGTGCAGCAGCTAGGCTAGTTCAACCAGGAGATAACGTAATCATTATTTCTTACTGTCAAGTTGATGAAAATCAGGCAAAGGCCCACGAGCCTACTATTGTTTTCGTTGACGAAAAAAACAACATCCAAACTGTAGAAAATGGTGAAAAGCACGGCGAAAAAAGATAGCTAATAAACTCAAAAAAGTATCCAGCAGGATACTTTTTGTTTGTTACTGTTTGAATTTAGGTGGCACAATTAACCAGTCTTTTTTCTTCATAAGTTTTAAAAGATTTCTTCCGGAATCAACACACTGAGAATGGAATTTAACAAATTGGGTAGCAAGATCTTCGCGAGTAAAAGATGCCATGGCACCACTAAGACCAATTAGCCCACCTTTTATTTCACCTGTCAAATATTGAGCAATCTCAATATCCTCATAAAAAGATCCTGCAGGAAGATCACCTTTAATGCTTGGTTTTGAACTAAAAGAATTTTCCAAGGAAATCCCCTCTTGTTCTAGCATTGACTCCATTTGTTCGAGAATAGGGGCATCCACCTTATTAATTTTTGTAGTTAAATATTTCTTCAAATCTTCATCCTTGGCGTGATTTAACATAATTTTGTTAGCGTTTATAGTGAGTTTCATTGTCATTGCACTTTCCCAAAGGACTGTTGCCTCCATAATATTTAAAGGGTCTTTACTCAAACTGTCTCTCTCCTTTTACGGTATTTTGTTTTAGTTTAACCTAAAATAAAAAGAACTATTTATCGCAGAGTCAACTGGCTTTAGACCTTAGCAGTTTGTAAAAAAGCCCATTAATAAAATTTAGGAGCCAAGAGCTAGTAAAAGCTAAATTTGGTGTTAGAAAGGCAACACTCACTGATGGACTTTCACTTTATTATTACATATTGTCTTGATGTTAAGTTTTGGATTGTTTTCTGTTATAATAGTTAATAGTCGTAGATAATTTCAAAATGAAGACTTTAAAATCAAACAAATAATCTAACCCCTTTTGTTAAAGGTTAGGTTAAAGAAAAAGTGGTTATCTGTAAAGGTAGAAAAGTTTTGTAGCACCAAGTTAGGTTGGGGAGGGATAGAATTATGGAAAGCTGTGGATGTAGTCAGTGTACTCAACAATATTGTTCTAAAAAGGTATCTATATTTCAAGGTCTAAACATAGAATACTTATCAAAAATAAGCTCTAAAGTAAATCATAAGACATTTAAAAAAGGCGAAGTCATTTTTATGCAAGGTGATACAACACAAAATCTATATATAGTTAATAGTGGGAAGATAAAAATCTTTAAAGATACCCCCTCAGGAAAGGAACAGATTTTATATATCCTATCCGATGGCGATACCATAGGTGAGCTAAGTCTTTTGAAAAAAGAAACAATAAATTACAGTGCGGTGGCTATGGAGAAAACTCGGGTTTGTGTACTGACAGGTCATCATTTTCAGGAAGTCATTACTCAAAACCCTGACATCATAGTCAAGGTGATGGAAACAGTTGGGGATAGACTGCAAAAGGTAGAAAGCTTAGTACAAAGCTTAGGCACAAAAGATGTAGAGGCAAGGCTTGCTCAAACTTTAGCTAGCTTAGCAGAAGAATTCGGTACAGTTAATAATTCCGGGATCAAACTAACCCTTCCTATGTCTAGGGAAGAACTATCTAACTATGTTGGAGTGGCTAGAGAGACTATAAGCCGAAAGCTTGGAGTGCTACAAGACGCAGGACTTATAGAGCTAATTTCAAATAAAAAAATTATTATTAAAGACTTAGAAAAGCTTAAAAAACATTCTTCCCAAGAATAGGGGGATACAAATGTCAGATAAAGTTATTATAGATTGGGATAAGGAAGAACAAAAAATCGAAGAAGAATATAAAAAAAAGATGAACCAATTAAAGCAGCGAAAAAAAGAAAGCCAAATGGTAGGAACTATTTTGGCTAAAGGAGTACTTCCGGTTTTGGTGATGGAGGTCGTCTCTCGTAGTCCTAAAAATGGCAACGAAATTTCTGTAGAAGTAGGAGAGATTACTGCTGGAAAATGGGTCCCTAGCACTGGAGGAATCTATCCAATACTAAAAAAGATGGAAAAAAAAGGTTATATGGTTTCAAACTGGGATGATCCAGATAAAAGAAACAAAAAAAATTATGAAATTACAGAAACGGGTTTAACAGAACTTGCTAATCAAAGAAATGAACTGCTATCAAGTCTTAAACAAACAAAGTTAATCTTTGAAGGAATTGAAAAATATATTATGTCGGAATAAAGCTGATTCTTAATAAAAGAGTTAGCTTTTTTTTGAACCATA
The DNA here is from genome assembly GCF_040515995.1 of Proteinivorax hydrogeniformans. Classification (GTDB taxonomy): domain Bacteria; phylum Bacillota; class Proteinivoracia; order Proteinivoracales; family Proteinivoracaceae; genus Proteinivorax; species Proteinivorax hydrogeniformans. The sequence continues at coordinate 945,860 of NZ_CP159485.1, forward strand.
ATTACCGGATTTGACATATATTATCACTAGTGATAATATAGATGAAAGTATATCAGTAGTGATAATATATGATAGTGAGGTGTAGGAGTTGAGGTTTAAAATAAAAGAGCCGGTTAGTACATTGACCCATCTTATTACCTGTATCTTAGCAGTTATCGGTACAGTGTATTTGATTACAAATGCCAGAGGGGATGCTGTAAAAGCAATATCCATGGCCATATATGGAGTTAGCTTAATTGCATTATATGGGGCAAGTTCTGCATATCATTGGGTTAAATCAACGGAAAGAGTAGAAAAAACTTTAAAGAAAATAGACCACCTGGCCATTTTTGCTTTAATAGCTGGTACCTATACTCCAGTTTTTATGTATGGACTAGAAGGACCTTGGCGGGTAGCAATGCTTTCTACTATCTGGGGGTTAGCCTTAGCTGGAATGGTAGTAAAGTTCTTTTTCATAAATGTTCCTAGGTGGGTATCTTCGGTTATCTACTTAAGTATGGGGTGGATAGCAATTGTGCCATTTTACCACTTAATTCAAGTTTACGTAACTGAGGTAATTGTACTAATGATTCTAGGTGGTGTGTTCTATTCTGTTGGTGCTATAGTTTATGCAAAAAAATGGTTCGACTTTATACCTAATAAGTTTGGCTTTCACGAAAACTTTCACTTATGGGTGATGGCTGGCAGTATAGTCCATTTTATTATGATAGCGCTATTTATCTTGCCTTTATAACTAATATAACTATAAAACAAAAAAATCACACATTTGCTTATAGCAAATGTGTGATTTTTTTATTCATCTATTTCTTCAAAAAGCTCTTTGCCAACCCCACACTCAGGGCACTCATAATCGTCAGGCAACTTTTCAAAGGGTGTGCCAGGCTCAGCAACACCTTCTTCACCCTGCTTTGGGTCATAAACATACTCGCATACTGTGCAGCGCCATTTCTTCATTATATTCACCTCCATTCTCATCTAAAAAAAGGAAAATATATTCCTGTGGTAAAAAAGTATATCATAAGATAAAATGAATTTAAAGGAAAATATAGCAAAAGGAGAGGTTTTAATTGAATTTAACAAGTTCCAAAATAGCTAATATTGTATCTGGTAAATTAGTCGGGGAAAAAAATATCTCTATTGATTATATATATTATGATGTTTTAAAGCAGGATAATCCTAAAACACCTTTTTTATATATTCCATATATAAATAGTTATAGAAACATAGACAGCACAAATTTTATTTCAAAAATGGCTGCAAAAGGAGCCAAGGGTGTATTGCTAGAAGCAAATCAGCTTAACTTAGTTGAAACCAAAGATTTTTCTTTTTATATAATTGTAAAAGATCTACAAAAAGCAAGCTTGTCGCTGGCGAAATACTATAGGCAAAATCACGAGGGAAAAGTGATAGCAGTAACGGGAAGCTGTGGTAAAACAACTAGTAAAGAAATGATTGATTCGGTGCTTAAGTCAGCAAAAACGAGCTCTCTAAAAACTGTTAGAAATATAAATGGATTTGGTGGGACATCCCATGTCTTGTTTAATGCAAACAAGAAGGATTGGCTAGTAATTGAAGCTGGAGTAAATGGATTAAAAAGACTGCCTTCACTGGCTGAATCTATATCCCCAACCTACTTATTAGTTACAAACATTAGTAACACTCATTTTGATAGACTGAAGAGTCTTAAGGAAGTAGCGTACCATAAGCTTAAACTAGCTTATACCAGCACTCCCCCAGATAAAATAGTCTTAAATGGAGATGATCCCCACTTAAAACATCATATAACGGATAAAACTATAACTTTTGGCTTTGGACTGCAAAATAATTATGTTATAAAAGATATCGTTAGTTTAGGAAAGGAAGGAAGTACTTTTAAAATAAAAAAAGATGAAAAAGAGTTTGCTGTAAAGACCCCTTTACTGGGGAAACATAATGTTTTAAACGCTTGTGGTGTCTTTGCATTAAGTCACAGTATTGGTTTGCCCGTTAAGCACATAGTGTCTGGAATTAAAGCCTTCTCTGGAATCGTACACGAAAACTATGAAACAAGTAAATTAAAGGAAGTTAAAGGTGTTAACTTTTACGATGATACCCAACATTTCAATATTCCTGGACTGAAGTCTGGTTTAGAAACATTCTTTAGCTTAACACCCAATAAAGGAAATGTAATATTAGGATATGATTATAAATTTAACTCTGAAAACTTCAGCTTTAGGGAGCTTCATCTCGCGCTACTTCCATATATTAAAAAAATTAAAACTCTATATCTTATTGGAGATAAATGGCTAGAACACAAGGATTTTGTTTCAGATATAACTAATGACATACAAATAGTATCAGACTGTGAGCAACTTGCAAAATATCTAAAAGAACAACTTAAGCCGGGTGATTTTGTTTATGCTAAGGGAGATTTCCATCAACATTTAAGGAAAATTTTTCATCTTATGGAGGTATATGAAGATGTCAATTGAAAAAAGCCTCGACATTATATACTCATTTTATAACAAAGTAGGAAAAAATGTTCCTCTAGACCTTCACGATAGTGAATTTAGAAACCCTGATTTTACTAAGCAGCTTCTGTGTCGCTGCGATACCAAGTTAGATATAGGAAAAAACATTATTATAGTCGGCAGTAAAGGTAAAGGAAGCACAGCGGAAATACTTGCTGAAATTTTAAAAAGACATGGGGCTAGAGTTGGCTTGTTTAAAAGTCCTCATTTGGTAGATTTTAAGGAACGAATCCAGGTAAATGGCCAAAAAATAAGCGCAGAAGATTTTAATAGACTGACAACACAGCTAAAAGAACCTATAAATAATGTAGGAAGTAACATAAGCTGGCCAGGTTACTTAGGGCCAAATGCCATTTTATTGGCTATGGCCTTAAATTATTTTAACGAGCATCAAACTGACTATAACATTTTAGAATCTGGAAGGGGTGGGGAGTATGACGACACCTTTATGCTGGGAAGGAACATAATCTTTACCCCCATTTTTTTGGAACACAAATATAGGCTAGGAAAAACAATAAAAGATATAGCTCAAACCAAAATAAATGCACTGAACACAAAAACAACTAACGCCATATGTTCAAAACAAGTAAATGATGTGGTACTCCCACTGTTTAAAAAAAAGGCACATGAGCATAACATAAGCTCGAAGATATTCGAGCAAGACTTTAGGGTGTCCAGTGTTAAACACAATAAAACCTACACCGAAGCGAGCTTGGAAATCGAAAAGGAAATATATAATCTTAACTTTCCTCATATTCCACTATATATTATGGAAAACTTTGCAAATGCTGCAGCAGCAGCTCGCTTTTTTTGTGAAATGGATTTAAATGAAAAAAAGCTAAACGAGATGTCACACAATCTAACCCTTGACGGTCGGTGTGAAGTAATGACAGTTGAAGATAAGACCTTTATTTTCGACGGGTTGGTAAGTAGTGAATCTGCTAGGGAAGTTAGTTTATTTATAGATTCATTACCCACAAAGGGAAAAAAAGGTTGCTTGTTAGCTTTGCCAAAAGACAAAGATTTAGAAGGAGTAGTTGATGTACTTAAGTCTAAGTTTGATCTTTTAATTTTAACAAAGGCCAGCAAAACCCAATATCCATTTGAAAACACTATTTCAAGCTATAATGATATTTTAGTATCGGACAACCCAACAGATGGGCTAAAGACGCTATATAATAACAAAATAACTAACATATGTGTCTTTGGTACCCAATCTTTGTTAGGAGAAGTAAAAAAATATATTCAAACATGTTGACAATATTTATAATGGAATGTATAATTTAATCAAGAACAGTTACTAATAGCATTTAATATTATTATTTAATAAGCATCTAATATTACATAAAATATAATTAACTAAAAAAGAATAAAAAACTTGGAGGGATACATAATGGATAAAAAAACATTAGAAAATTTAAAGGAAGCATTTGCAGGTGAATCACAAGCTAATAGAAAATACTTAGCTTTTTCAAAGCAAGCAGAAAAAGAAGGACACAAAAATGCTGCAAAAATGTTTAAAGCTGCAGCCTTGGCAGAAACAATTCATGCCCATTCCCACCTAAAGGCTATGAATGGTATCAATAGTACCGAAGAAAACCTTAAAGAAGGTGTAGAAGGGGAAACATTTGAGTTTGAAAAAATGTATCCAGAAATGGTAAAAAGAGCAGAAGAAGTTGGAGAAAAGCAAGCAGCTAGATCATTTAAGTTTGCCATGGAAGCAGAGAAAGTACATGCTAACCTTTATCAAAAAATGCTAGATAATCTAGAATCAGGCGAAGAGTTTACCTTCCACCTTTGTACAATATGTGGAAATGTAGAACTAAAACCAGTTGACAAGTGCTTTATATGTGGCGCTGGTTCAAAAGCATTTGAAATAGTAGAATAGTCCCCCCTAGAGTAGTTGGTTATAGCCAGCTGCTCTTTTTTTAGTTTAATAAAGAACAAGTGCAATAATATCCTTAACTAAGTTGTTTTATAATTAAGGAGGGTCTGAAATGTCATTTTTAAAAATGCTGCTACCTATATTTCTGCTTGTAACTTTTACTGGCTGTTCGAACACGTATAGTATAGAAAGTTTGAAGGTTGATTTAGAGGAAAAGGGTTATATTGTTAGTTCTTATGAGACTGAGGAGTTTTTTATCCCAACAAAAACGAAAAGGTTGAAAGTTAACGAGGAAACTTTATACATTTATATGTTCCGCAGTAAATTAAAGATGGAAACAGCAGCAAGTCAAATTGACCCAAATGGTGCTCACTATACTTCAGGGTCCAAAGTAAAATCTGTTAGTTGGGTGAAGCCCCCTAGCTTTTATAAAAGAGGAAGGATTATAGTTCAATATTTTGGAGAAGATGAGAAAGTAATTTCAGACTTAACGGACATACTAGGGGAACAATTCGCTGGAGTCAAAAAATGATTGATGTTAATTTAAAAAAGCGCTACGTTTCAAAACGTAACGCTTTTTTAAACTAACACTTTCACTTTATTCAAAATTATATACAATAGATATAAAAGACAAAAATATCATTTATATTACGATTGTCTTAAATTTATATTCATGATATAATTAGAGTGCCGAAGTAAATAAAGGGGGTACATATATGGGAAGATTTAGGTATTTGAAAAGTTTTTTTAAGCAATATAAGTGGTATTATGCATTTGGAATCTTTTGGTTACTTGTTGTAAATGGTATCCAGATGTTTGTGCCTAGATTATTAGGTAATATAACAGATCAGTTAGCAGAGGGACTACTAGATGGCTCAGATTTAGTTAGATATGCAATAATTTTAGCTAGTATTGGTCTTCTTATGGGAGTTAGTAGAGCTTTGTGGAGAATATATATTACAGGTTCTGCTAGGAGGCTGGAATACTTTATAAGAACAAAGCTGTTTTTACATCTGCAAAAGCTGTCTCCAAGCTACTTTAATAGGATGAAAACAGGCGACATAATGGCGCACGCAACAAACGATATTAACGCAGTAAGGATGGCGTTTGGCGGCGGTATAATTATGATGACAGACGCTATTGTTTTAACTGTGATAACCACAATTTTAATGCTTGCACAAGTAGGATGGCAGTTAACTTTAATCGCTATGGTGCCTTTGCCATTTTTGGCTTTAGGCGTTGTCTCCTTTGGGAAAGTCATTCATAGAAGGTTTAAAAGGGTTCAAGCCGCCTTTTCTTCTATGACAGAGTCGGTGCAAGAAAATCTATCAGGGATTAGAGTGGTAAAGGCATTTGTACAAGAAGATGAGGAGATAAATAGGTTTAAAAAATCGGCCCAAGAGCATGTAGATAAAAACATTCATTTGATTAAAATATGGGGAGTACTACAACCGTTAGTACAAGTAATCTCGACTTTGAGCGTAATTTTGATAATTATGTTTGGTGGTATCGCCGTTATTAACGGAGATATTTCAATTGGTGACTTTGTAGCTTTCAACACTTACTTGACCCTGCTGATTTGGCCGATGATGGCTATTGGGCACGTTATAAACGTATTGCAGCGTGGCCGCGCTTCAATGGACAGGTTAAACACAATTCTAGATGAAGAGCCAGATATATATGATGGCGATAACGCCTTAGATGTTGATGTAAAAGGTGATGTAGAGATTAAGGACCTGACATTTAAATATGAAGACGGAACGGAAGCTTTAAAAAATATAAACTTAAAAATAAAAAGAGGAGAAACCTTAGCTATTATTGGCAGGACAGGGAGTGGAAAGACAACTTTAGTGAACTTATTACTTAGATTAGCGAATCCACCTAGAGACACAGTTTTTATAGATGGTGTGGATATAAACGATATAAAGTTGAAGCCTTTGCGTGAAAGTATTGGGTATGTACCACAAGATAACTTCTTGTTCTCAACAAATATTTCGGGAAATATAGCCTTTGCATTAAAAGACTACGAGCAAAAGCAAGTAGAGGAAGCGGCAAAGTTTGCTCATGTTTATGACAATATCATCGAGTTCCCGCAAAAGTTTGACACCATGATGGGAGAACGTGGGGTAACATTATCTGGAGGCCAAAAGCAAAGAGTTTCTATTGCAAGAGCAATAATAAAGGATCCCAACATTCTTATATTAGATGATAGCTTATCTGCTGTTGATACCCAAACGGAAGAAGAAATTCTAAGGCAGTTAAAAGATATCATGAAAAGCAGAACCAGCATAATAATTTCCCATCGCGTTTCTACTGTTAAAGATGCAGATGAAATCATTGTAATGGATGATGGTGAAATAGTGGAGCGTGGAAATCATGAAGAGCTTGTGGATAAAGATGGGCTTTACGCTAACCTACACTATAAGCAACAATTAGAAGAAAAACTAGGAAGCGCATAAAGGGGGGAAAGATATGGCTAATAAGAGTTTTCATGAAGAGGAAATGTTAGGAAAAGCTTATGACGGTCGGCTGATGAAAAGATTACTTAAGTATGCAGCACCATATTGGAAAGCATTTTTGGTATCTATTTTGATGTTGGCCCTTGTAACAGGGATAGAGATTGCTCGTCCATATATCGTTGCCTTAGCTATTGACGACTATATTTTTACATCCCCCATGGTAGCTTTTGAGCAGGGGGAAGAGCCTAAGGACGGAATTCAGTATAATAACAAAACATTTATAAAAGAGCGGCACTTAGATGAAGAGTACCCAGGCAGGCCCAGATACCAAATAATGGTTTATGAAGGTGAAAACTATCTAGTGCCATCGACGTTTGAAAGAGAAGAATTTACTATTGAAGAAAGACAGGGACAGGTTTTCTTTATAAATGAACACGGAGAGTTCACTGGTGATCTAATGGATGACCAGGTTTACCAAACCTTTCGGGAATATGATGTCGATGGGTTGATTAGACTAGGAACTATATTTTTAGTTGTTGTGTTACTTGGGTTTGGAGTTAACTACGCTCAGATTTATATTTTACATCGTACCGCCTTTAGGATTATTTATAATTTGAGGGTGGATATATTTTCCCACCTACAAAAGCTAAACTTAGGCTTTTTTGATAAAAGTCCAGTTGGAAGGTTAGTTACTCGTGTAACTAATGACACAGAAACTCTCAATGAAATGTTTGTCGGAGTCATGGTTAATGCTTTTAAAGATATATTTATGTTGATAGGTATTATAGTCGTAATGTTTAGCCTTGATGTACAGCTGGCCTTAATAGTTATGGCTGTACTACCTGTAGTGTTTATATCCAGCATAATATTTAGAATTAAAGCAAGGCAAGCGTATCGGGATGTACGCACAAAGCTTGCTAGGATAAACGCAAGCATTGCAGAAAACATCTCTGGTATGAAAATTGTACAGATATTTAAACAAGAAAATAAAAAGTTCAAAGAGTTTGACGATATTAACCAAGGACACCTTAAAGCTTCTTTAAGGGAAGTGAAAGTGTTTGCCATATTTAGACCGTTTATAGACGTTCTACACTATTTAGCGCTAGCACTTATAATTTGGTGGGGTGGTGGTTCAGTTATTCAAGGGGCCATACAGTTTGGTGTGCTATATGCGTTTATAAACTATATAAAGATGTTTTTCCAGCCAATAAATGCAATTACAGAGAAATATAATATACTGCAATCTGCCATGGCATCGTCGGAAAGAATATTTCAGCTTTTAGATACAGAGCCTGAAGTAGTTAACCCTGAAAAGTCAAAAGAGTTAAGGGAAGTAGATGGCTCTATTGAGTTTAAAGACGTATGGTTTGCTTATAATGAAGGTGAGTGGGTATTAAAAGATGTAAACTTTAAAGTAAACCCCGGCGAGACTGTTGCCTTTGTTGGAGCTACTGGAGCTGGCAAAACCTCTATTATAAACCTTATAAGTCGTTTCTATGATATTCAAAAAGGTGAGATCTTAATAGATGGTGTAAATGTTAAAGATGTTGATCAAGAAGAGTTAAGAAAGAATATCGGAGTGGTGCTACAAGATGTCTTTGTTTTTAGCGGTGATATTAAAAGTAATATCAAATTAAATAATGAACATATAGACGACGATAAAATCAAGGAAATAGCAGAAACGATTTATGCAGATTCATTTATCGAAAAACTACCAGATGGCTATGACCAGAAGGTACAGGAAAGAGGTTCAACACTTTCTGCTGGACAAAGGCAACTTTTGGCCTTTGCCCGTGCCTTAGCATTTGACCCATCTATACTAGTACTTGATGAAGCTACGGCAAACATTGATACTGAAACAGAAAGTATAATTCAAGACGCATTAGAAAAACTTCAAGAAGGCAGGACAACAATTGTAGTCGCCCATCGCCTATCCACTATACAAAACGCTGATAAAATAATAGTAATGCACAAAGGTAAAATCCGAGAGATTGGAACCCATCAAGAGCTATTAAACAACGGTGGAATTTACCATGATTTATATCAACTTCAATATAAAGAACAATTAGCACAATAATTGTCATCCCGCACGTCATCCTGAGAGCGCAGCCGAAGGATCTAGCCCGCGAGGGCGCAGGAACCACACAAATGACAAACCCATGAGCATGTCAGTTCAGGGTTTGTCATTTACTTATGGGCTAAGGTAGTCCTCTGCTGCAGACAGCTTAGAAGTACCCATCTTAGTTGTTGCAATTGCTAGCCCAGACCAGTCACGTATTAGAAGATACGCTCCCGCCCTGGTCCATCAACTGCGCCTAGAATCTAGGCACTTCTAAGTAGTCTGGCCATTTGGGTCTCCTTATATGGTTACCACAGTTGATTCCAACTTCTAACTACCCACTTCTCACTACTATTACAATACGCCCTGCCAGTAAAAGACAAACCCTTCAGTAGGCTAAGTGGTTTAACCCTATCCAACTATCCAACTAACCAACTATCTTACTAGTTTCCTGATGTCATCCTGAGGCACGCCGAAGGATCTAGCCCGCAAGGGCGCAAACCACACAAAATGGCCAAAAACGAACCAAGCATTTTACCAACCTCTAACTTCTCACCTCTGACTACCATTCTCCCACGTATTAGAAGATACGCTCCCGCCCTGGTCCATCAACTGCGCCTAGAATCTAGGCATTTCTAACTAGTCTGGCCATTTAGGTTACCACAGTTGATTCCAACTTCTAACTTCCCACTTCTCACTACTATTACAATACGCCCTGCCAGTAAATGACAAACCCTTCAGTATGCACAAGCGGTAAAATCTATAGGGGGGATTCCCCAAAATAAGCAGCCAGCATTTTTTCTTGACGTCATCCTGAGCGTAGCCGAAGGATCTAGCCCAAAGGGCGCAGGACCCACCCAAAACTCAAACCTAGGCCTGGGTCATTTCAGGGTTTGTCATTTACCTCTGGGCTACGGAGTTTCTCTGCTGTTTCTCCACATGTTCGACACCTTTTGCTTATAAGACGACATATCCATGTCTTTGATGTCAATGAAAGATAGCTTAATGCCAAAGGCTTACTCACAGGGAGAAAAAACGTATCGAAACAATACGCCCTGCCAGTAAATGACAAACCCTTCAGTAAGCTCAAGCGGTAAACCTATCTAACCAACTACTGTATCTATGACCAAGCAGAAAGCAAATTTGGAGTGAGTTTCAGACCCAGCATGTAGCTAATTTATACGTTTTCGCGGCCAATTGTTTTAGTAATGGTAATCAGTAGTATGAGGTTAGATGTTAGTAAAAACCACCATAACAAAATAGGGGGGGAGAATCTCCGCAGAGTCATCCCGCACGTCATCCTGAGAGCGCAGCCGAAGGGTCCAGCCCACAAGGGCGCTAATTTCAAACCCTAATTGGCCACGGTAAACATAACGAAACAAGCTACATGCTTAGTCCAAACCCATTCATATTAGGTGACCATGTAGGAAAACCCCTGTTTTAAATGCAGCAGGTATAAAATATAGACACTGTTCTTATAAAGTGTATATTATTAGCAAAATCTCCTCCAGTTTAATGAAACCCATTTATTTGCAGACCCAGCATGTAGCAAATTTATACGTTTTCGCGGCCAATTGTTTTAGTAATGGTAATCAGTAGTATGAGGTTAGATGTTAGTAAAAACCACCATAACAAAATAGGGGGGGAGAATCTCCGCAGAGTCATCCCGCACGTCATTCTGAGAGCGCAGCCGAAGGATCCAGCCCACAAGGGCGCTAATTTCAAACCCTAATTGGCCACGGTAAACATAACGAAACAAGCTACATGCTTGGTCCAAACCCATTCATATTAGGTGGCATGTAGGAAAACCCCTGTTTTAAATGCAGCAGGTATAAAATATAGACACTGTTCTTATAAAGTGTATATTATTAGCAAAATCTCCTCCAGTTTAATGAAACCCATTTATTTGCAGACCAAGCAGAATAAGCAAATTTGGAGTGAGTTTCAGACCCAGCATGTAGCTAATTTATACGTTTTCGCGGCCAATTGTTTTAGCAGTGGTAATCAAGACCCACGCAACGAACCCACTTTCCACTTTATTATATTCAGTAAAAAAACGGTTCTGATCATCAAAAGTTGATAATCTGAACCGTATTTTATTACTTTTGGCTAGATATGCCCAGTCTTCTTTTCATATATTGGAAAATAACAAGTTTTTAGCAGGAAAAAGGTCATTTTAAGTCGAAAAGTACCTTATGGGAAATATAGGGCGGGAGGCGACACCATGTTTAACCAAATGCAAACCTTAGAATGGCTCATCGAAGACACAAATGACAATGTGCGTTATCTTACTGCTAAAAATATATTGAACATGCCCCAGTGTTCTTTAAGAACTTTAAAGATCAAACTGAAAAGTGATTCAATATACAAAGAGGTAACCCAAAAACAAAAAGAAGATGGAAGCGTTGGCCATGGTAATGTTTGGGACGGCACTCCTTCTACATTGTTGCTTCTTGTTCAACGAGGTTTTGATATCTCGGATCCTAAAATACATAAAGTTTGTAGGCATGTTTTGCAATATCAGGACAAAAACTATAGATGGGTTGCCATATTGGGGCAATCATCAGAGGAAATTACTCACTGCTATGGGGTGGATAGTTTTTTGTTAAAGACATTACTTTTGGCAGGTTTTCCACCATTAGACATAAGGATAAGGAAAAGCTTTGCTAAAGTGGTAAAACAGCAAAGTAAAGATGGGGGATGGGGAAAGGGGTGTAAAAAGTTTGAGCCCAATCAAAGTTGCCCTTATAAAACCCTGCAAGTAATTCAAGCTTTACATTTGGTGCGCTTTCCGCAATACGAAGCAAAACTAAAACAAGGAGTTTTGTTTTTAAATAATTACCTAAAGGAGAAAAGCCATCACGAGCTAAATTACCTAATATTAAACAAACTAGAGCTCCATATTTTTATCACAATTGCTGTTGAAATTCTATCTAAAAGTGAGCTGAAGTGGGCTGAAAATTGGGCTATGAGCTGCTATAATGAGCGGTACTTTGAACCTCCTATTTTGCCAAAAGACAAGTTAACTAGCCGACCAGATTACATAAGGAATAATCTTACTAAGGAGTTTTTTACATATTATCTAACTTATTTTATGTTAAAAATGCAAAAAAATAAAAACACAAGTTAGGATCAGTCTAAACTGAACACTTGTGTTTTTTATTTCTGTTTTTTTGATATAATAGATTTAAAGGAGGAGTTTAATAATGCAGAAAAAAGAAGAAAAAGTATTATCTATTATATCAGATACAGCTTTGACAACCGCTCAGAAAAAACACTTTTTATCAGTAGAAGGTGAAAATATTCTTCCAAGAATTAATGTTTCTACCTCCACTAAAAAGCTTTATGATGAAGGAGTTCTTTGTGACCTTCATGAAGGGAATGCTCCTTATCGGCCTAGGTATGTTTTGCCTAACTATCAAAAGCTATTTGAAAACGGCAGTGAATTTTTAGGGTTAAACCCTCCGCAAGATCTTTTTGAGGCTACTCAAACCCTCTTAATTGCGTACAACCATGTTCCATCTATAACCGGCAAACCTGTTTATTTAGGTGATGTAGATAAACTTTTACAACCTTTTACAAAGGGTATGTCCCAAGAAGAAGTTTATAAGATTATCAAGTGGTTTTTAATCGCTATAGATAGGGTATTAGCAGACGGATTTTGTCACATGAATATAGGACCAGAAAACACGCTAGTAGGAAGACTTATCTTAAAAGCAGAGAGAGAATTGAAACAACCAGTGCCTAACATCTCATTAAAGTATTCACCTAAAATCACCGATGATGAACTTTTAGAAGAAGCAGCTAAAACTGCGCTGGTTACGGGTAAACCTCATTTCCACAATCATCCTCTTATTAAAGAACAGTTAGGTGACTATGGTGTAGTTAGCTGTTATAACAACCTTTTAATAGGAGGGGGCAGCCATACCCTGATAAGAATTAACCTTTTAAAGCTTGCTAATAAAAGTGAAAGCTTAGAAGAATATTTGCATGACTTGATACCGGCAGCTGTAGACGCTGCTTCAGAGCTAGCTAACTCGAGAAACAAATTTTTGGTGGAAGACGCTAAGTTTTTTGAATCTGATTTTCTCGCCCAAGAGGGTTTGATTGATTTAGATAAATTCACATCTATGGTAGGTATTTTTGGTTTAGCAGAAGTAGTTAATAAGTTTAGCAAAGGTACGTATGGCAAGGACGAAGAGGCCAATAGCATAGGCCTAAAAATAGTAGAAAAAATTTATGACCATTTAATGAGTGTAGATGCTGTTTATTGCCAAGGCACAGAAGATAAACTGACTCTACACGCCCAATCTGGCATTTCTGATGACATTGATGAGACACCGGGAACAAGAATCCCAATAGGCGACGAGCCAGAGCTGTATCAGCACTTATGTACAGTAATCCCAATGCACAAATATTTTAACTCTGGGATAAGTGATATATTTATATTTGATCAAACTGTCAAGGATAACCCAAAGGCCATGTGTGACATAATTAAAGGGGCTATGAAGCAAGGAATCAGAACCTTTACAGCAAACCAAGAGGATAGCGAGCTTATAAGAATTACAGGCTACCTTATAAAGAGGTCTGACCTAGAAAACTTTAGCAATAACAAGAAAAATCTTCAGCTATCTGGAAATCTAGGAGCGGAAGCTGTAGTTAATCAGCGGATTTTAAATCGCAAGGTAAGAAAGCTACATGAATAGTTTGTATGTCAATAAAATAATTGATTTTTCTTTTGTAGATGGGCCAGGAAACAGATTAGCGATTTTTTTGCAAGGATGTAACTTAAATTGTGGATATTGTCATAACCCAGAGACAATACCAGATGCCAAAGTAAATTCTTATACAGTACAACAGTTATATGACTATATTGCAAAAAGAAAAGATTTTATTACAGGAATCACAGTATCTGGTGGAGAGTGTACGTTGCAGTGGCAGGCTCTAATAGAGTTATTTTCCCTGCTTAAGAGAGAGACCGCACTAACTATATTTATTGATAGTAACGGCAATATAGACAGTGAAGGGCTATCATATCTTTTGCCTCTAACAGATGCTTTCATGCTAGACATAAAAGCTATTGATGATGATGTACATCATCAAATAACTAAAACTTCAAACGAAGTCATACTCGAAACCGTAAGAGCTGTGCATAAACAGAACAAGTTATATGAGCTTAGATATGTTTTGATTCCGGGGATAAATGATAGTGTTGATGATCTTAAAAAGCTGGCTAACTTCGTTTTATCGTTGGGTGATCACCCTCCTTTGGTTTTGATTCCCTATCGAAACCACGGTGTGAAAGGTCATTTTAAAAGCATACCATCTATGGAAAAAAAACAATATAACTATGCAAAAGAGACTTTAAGTAGTCAAGGATTGAAAAAAATAATAGAAAAAAATAATTTTTTTACCAAAAAGTGAAACTTTTTCCCGTTTAAATCGTCTATATATGTGAACGGGTAAAGGGATAAAAAAATAGATCGGAAAGCGAAAGCCGCTTGTTGAGCTGCTACGCGCAAAAACCAGCTATCAAAAAGGTAGCTGGTTTTTGAATATAAAAAAATAAATAGGGCAAACTAATAGGATATTTGTCCTAGAAAATTGAACTAGAATAATGTATTATATTACTATAAAGTTTATGTATGGTTTTAGTCATTATTGTTAATAAGATGGCTAGCTACATATATATCATATAATGGGGCATTAAATTTTAATAACCGATTCCCATTGTTAACAGTTTAAGGAGGGGACAATTTTTGAAAAGTACGTTGAAAAGAACATGGCAGTTTATCGCTAAAAACAAACAGAGAATAATGATATTTATAGCTTCGTTATTCATCCTTTCAGCAGTAGCACAAGCTGGGGACTTTACTCAGCAAGCCTATAATGCTGGCTCCGCTTTTGAGGCATATACACCAACAGGTGTAGGTGAGGTTGAAGGGGAGGAGTTGGATCCTGAGAATATTTTAGGCTCCTTTGTGAATATCGCTTTTTTGGGATTTGATGATGCCGATGACAGAGAGGATTCTTTCTATCGTCCGGATACTATTTTTGTAGCTTCAATTGATATAGAAAAAAACACAGTGGATGTAATAAATATACCTAGAGACACATATGTGAAAATTGCTAATCGAGGTGGGGGTAAAGATAAAATAAACCATGCCTTTTATTACGGCCAAAGGTATGGACAGGGAACTGACTATGAATCAAAAAAGGAAGAAGGTTTTCGCTATACTTTAGAAACTATGAGCTGGGTGCTAAGCGATATCCCGATTCATAACTATGTTTCTATAGATATGGATGGTGCTGAGGAAATCGTAGACTTAATTGGCGGTGTGGAATTTTACGTACCAGGTGATGTTTATAACCGTAGACGGACTAGGTTAAGAATTGAGCAGGGAAAACAAGTTTTAGATGGTGAAAATTTTATGTACCTTGCTAGAGATAGGACATCATTACAGGTAAATGATTTTGGACGAATTGAAATGCAAAATCAGCTTATGAAAGCTGCTTTCGAGCAAATGATGCAAGCCAAAATGATACCTAAGGTGCCACAGTTATATAGACAGGTAAATGATATGGTGGAAACAGACTTAACCTTTGCTCAAATCACAGCCTTAGCTCTAGTTGCAAATCAGGTGGACATGGATGATATTAAGTTTCATACCCTGCAAGGTGGGTTTGCTAAGGATGCTAACGGCGTAAGCTACGTAATGCTAAATGAGCATCAGCGCATATCAGTTATAAAAGAAGTTTTTGGATTTAAGCCTACATGGAGAAATATCGAAATGAAAAACCCTTGGGTAGAGGAAGAAGAAATAGACGAAGAAGGTGAAGAGGACCTAGGTATCGAAGATGGCCAAGAACCTGGAGATGACGATGACTTTGAAGATGAGCAAGATACAGGTGAAGGTGATGAAGACTCAGACGGTGATGAAGACTCAAAAGATGAAGAAGATCCAAAAGACGACGAAGATCCAAATGATGAAGAAGATCCAAAAGATGATGAGGATCCAAATGATGAAGAAGAACCAAATGATGATGAAGATCCAAATGATGACGAGGATCCAGAAGATGATGAAAACGGAGAAGATGAAAACGTAAATAGCGTAGAAAGCAATGAAAAAGAAACTGAGCAAGAGTAAACTAAAAAAAGCTGGGATGTATCTAGCCCAAAAAATAAAAAATGGTTTCAATCATCAAAATGATGATTGGAACCATTTTTTGCTGAATGTAATAAAGTTGAATGTAATAAAGTTGAAAGTTGAAAGTTGAAAAGTGAAAGGTGGGGCTCGTGTGTGGGACTTGCGCCCTTGCGGGCTGGATCCTTCGGCGTGCCTCAGGATGACTTCAGGAAACTAGTGAGATAGTTGGATAGTTGGATTGTTAGATAGTTGGATAGTTGGATAGGGTTAGACCGTTTGTACATACTGAAGGGTTTGTCATTTGCTGGCAGGGCGTATTAGTCATCTGCGTCTTTTTTCCCTGTGAGTAAGCCTTTGGCGTTAAGCTATCTTTCATTGATGTCAGAGACATGGACATGTCGACTTATAAGTTAAAGGTGTCGAGCATGTGGAAAAACAGCAGAGGACTACCTTAGCCCATAAGTAAATGACAAACCCTGAACTGACCTACTTGGGTTTGACATTAGCGTGGGTCTTGCGCCCTTGCGGGCTAGATCCTTCGGCGTAGCTCAGGATGACTTCAGGAAACCAGTAAGATAGAAGATGGTTGGTTAGTTGGATTGTTGGATAGAGTTAGACCCCTTGTGCATACTGAAGGGTTTGTCATTTGCTGGCAGGGCGTATTAGTCATCTGCGTCTTTTTTCCCTGTGAGTAAGCCTTTGGCGTTAAGCTATCTTTCATTGACGTCAGAGACATGGACATGTCGACTTATAAGACAAAGGTGTCGAGCATGTGGAAAAACAGCAGAGGACTACCTTAGCCCAGAGATAAATGACAAACCCTGAACTGACCTGATCATGGGTTTTGTCCCTATCTTCTTTTCTAGTTCTTATTTAATATAACATGCAGGAAACCTAGCATGGCTGCTATACACAGTGTTAGCACAATATAGTGGTTTATACCTACCCCTACCATAATCGAGCCAATTAAAGCAAAACCTCCAGGCACTAAAGCATATGGTAACTGAGTATTAACATGATCTATATGCGAACAGTCAGCACCAGCAGAGGATAAAATAGTGCTATCAGAGATTGGGGAGCAATGATCGCCAAGAACAGCTCCACCAAGTACAGCACCTAAGGCAGCATAAATAAACGACGTAGGACCCGCTACTGCTGTAGCAATAGCAATAGGAACCATTATACTAAACGTACCCCACGAGCTGCCCGTAGAAAAAGCAACTAGCGCAGAGATTAAAAACATAGTAACGGGAATTAAAAACATCGGAATTGAACCATCTGCAACTATATCAGCTATATATGTTCTTACATTTAAATCTCCGATAACTGCTCCGATAGTCCATGCAAGTGCTAAAACAACAATAACACCCATCATAGTTTTCATTCCATCAACAAAACTCTCAAAAATTTCGCCAAATGGCAGTGTTCTTTTAATGGCATACATCGCAAATGTTATAACAACTGCTATTAAGCCACCGTAAATTAGCGAAAAGGCTGGGTCACTTTCCGTAAAGGCAACCCATAGACTGATATCTGCGGTAAAGTATCCACCTGTCCATATCATAGCAAGTAAAGTCATGAACACCAAACTTCCGATTGGAATCACTAAATCCCATACAGTGCTGTTCGAAGAGATTTCTTCTTGTTTAACAGAAGTAGCTCGACTTTGCATCTCTTCAGCCCTTTTCATCGGACCAAAATCCTTACCGACAATTGCTATGAAAACTACCATTACTAGAGCTAAAATAGCATAAAAATTGAAAGGAATAATAGATATAAAAGCTGAAAATGGATTTTTATCAATTCCATAACGAGTAAATTCCTCGGCCATGATAGACATAACAAAAGCAATCCAGGTTGACACAGGTGCAATAATACAAACAGGAGCTGCAGTTGAGTCTAGAATGTAAGCTAGCTTTTCTCTTGAAACGTTCATTTTGTCAGTGATCGGCCTCATTACAGCACCCACACTTAATGAATTAAAGTAATCATCAATAAACATAAGCATTCCTAAAATCCAGGTTGTTAACATAGCACCACGACGGGTTTTTACCCTTTTAGCAGCCCAGTGGCTAAACGATATAGTAGCCTTACTACGACTAACCATCCCGATTATACCTCCAAGCAGCAAACAAAACACTATTATAGGAGTATTCCACTTAGGGTCTGCTACACTTTCCATTAAAGTGGTGCTTAGATACTCCAAAGTTGATAATGGGTTAAAACCATTGAGCATTAGACCTCCTATAATAATTCCTGACCCCAATGAAAAAATAACTTGTTTAGTTATAATAGCCATAACAATAGCTATTACCGGAGGCAGTAAAACCAAAATTGAGTTTTCCATATTAAAACACTCTCCTTAATAAAAAATTAAAAATAAAAAAACAGCCTAGAAATATCCAGACTGTTAAAAACAAAGTATTGGATACCCCAACTAAATCCCAAAAAGAGATAGCACTCCACAGTAGATACGGGTTATCTACTGTGACAGTCTCACAGCTATTAACTGTAAGCCCAGGAGAAAACTTCTATGGACAAAGCCCTCCTTCGGCGGTCATTCCTTTCCTTTTGAATCAAAGTTTCCATAACTCCTCAAAAGTACTGATAATTTCCGCACCTCTACCTCACTGTTTAGTGAGGTACACTATTTAATTGACTATGCTAGTTTAACATGGGTAATCGAAGCAGTCAACTGTAAAAAAATGCACACAATAGTTAATTGTGTGCATTTTAATGTTTAATTTTCAAAATCACAGGCAACCTCTTTAAGCATTTCCCTTATAGGCAATTCATAAGGACACTTAGTTTCGCATAAACCACATTCAGTACAAGCAGAAGCTGGTGTTGGTAATGTTTTATATCGTGGTAGCGCCCAATCCTTTAGACCATATCTTTTATGATAACCGTGGAAGATAAAGCATGAATGTATTTTTATTCCCTGAGGACAAGGTTGACAATACTCACAACGGCGGCAAAAGTTATGTTGAAGCTCATGAATATCCTTTTCCATACCATCCTTTTCCTCATTTGTCATTTCTAAATTATTAGCAGCTGTGACATTTTCAACAACCTGCTCTACGCTTTCCATACCAGGTATAGCAACAGTAACAAAATCTTTTTGCAAAATATATTTGATGCTCGCCGTTGGACTAGCAAGAGCCCCACCAGCCATCGGCTTCATTATGATTGTTGCGACCCCTTTATTAGCAGCCTTTACTAACAAGTCTTCACTTTGAGTTTCTAAGAAATTATAAGGGGCCTGAACTGAAACAAAAGGATAAATATCTATCGCCTTTGCCAAAATTTCAGGTCTATGTCCGGTAATACCTATATGCCCTATGTACCCATTTTTTTGTGCTTTAAGTAAAGCCTTAATAGCACCACTTTCGGGATTAAGCCGTTCTTTTAAATCATCTTCTGACGAAACTAAATGCATCTGATAAAGGTCGATATAATCTCTGCCGAAATTTTTAAGACTTTGATATATAGCTTCCTCCATAGACTTTTCATCTTTAGCTGGTGCTTTAGAAGCTAACACCCAGTAGTCTTTATGATTTTTAATTGCTTGTCCAATTTTTTCTTCACTATCAGTGTACCCCTGAGCGCTGTCAATGAAATTAACGCCTAAATCCTTTGCTTTTGCAATAACTTCTACTGTCTGCTTTGGGCTAATTCTTTGAATAGGGATACCACCGAATCCTAAGGGGTTAATATTTAAATCAGTGCTGCCGAATTTATTCAATTAAAACACCCTCCTTAATATTACTTTATGGTAGGCGCTTGCTAAAAAGTCACCTATCACTTCTTAGAATTATTATAATATTTAACACTACTTTAGGCAAATAGGATTAAAATAAAAAGGTTAATATACATTTAAAGAATAAAAGAATCCCCAGAGGGATTCTTTTATTCTTTGCTTAACTCTTGAGATACAGTCTCGTTGACCTCTTTCATAAGGTTCTCGAAGTTTTCTTGAGCTTCAGCCATATTTTTAATGGTAAGGTTAAGCTTCATTTCATTTTGCATGTTTTGAAGCTTCTCCATGTCTGCAGAATCAGGTTGTTGTCCGCTGTATTGAGCTTCCATTACCTTCTGTTGTAGCTCTTGAAAGTTCTGTACCAAGTCTTGAGCAGTTGGGTCTAACTTAAGTCTAGATTCAGCTGACTTAAGAGCCTCAAATTGCTCAGAACCTTTAATAAGGTTTGCTAGTTCTTGCGCTTTTTCTTTAATCAAAGTAACACCTCCAATGGTCTTAAGTTTAACATTTCTAGGAAAGAATTACAAACCCTTTTTATATCAGGGAATTTTACTAAAATGTAATATTTCGATATAAAGTGAATTGAATTATAAAAATTAGTTTGCTAGTCTAAATATTTAAGATATACTATAATTAGCAAGGAGTAAGGGGGAATTTATTTGACAAAGCAAGTGTATGTTATAGGAGATATACATGGAAGACTGGACCTTTTAAAACAGTCCCTAAAACTGGCTAGAATCATCGACAAAAATTCAAACTGGCAAAGAGAGAATATTTTACTTATCCAACTAGGAGACGTCATAGACAGAGGGCCGCAATCTCTGCAAGTTGTACTTTACTTTCAAAAATTAAAAAAACAGGCAAAATACTTTAATTCAGATATAGAAATACTGCTCGGGAATCACGAATTAATGGCTCTTTTTGCAGGCATGGGCAATAATTATGCAAAATTTCATTGGTATTTTAATGGCGGAGATGCTGTCTACAGCGAATGGAATCAAGGTCCAGATCCATTAGAAAGTAAACCTTTAGCTAAGCTTCCACAAAAGTTTTACGATCAATTTTCCCTAAACGGTAACTTTGGAAAAGTGATAAGTCAATATAAAGCAGCAGTAAAATATAAAAAAAACCTCTTTGTACATGGCGGAATTGTAAATGAAAAGCGGTCTATTGATGAAATAAATAAAAAGGTACAACAAACAATTACATCGCAAAATAAAGAAGCCTACCAAAAGGACTTATTTAACAAAACGGGTCCTTTTTGGGCCAGAAACTTCACTGAAAAATCCTTAAAAGATCAATGTTTACGCTACAATATTAACAGACAAATCGTCGGCCACACACCTAAAGTTGGGCTAGAAATCTCAAACGATGGCACCCTTGTTTATGCCGATTTAGGAATGAATCAAAATCATTTACCTTTCATTTTAAGCTTAGAAGAAAAGTATATTAGATTAAAAACAAAGTGTCGCCAGCATAAGCAACTCCTAGCTTCAGAGGGATGTATAAAAATAGTCAGCAGAGAAAAAAGCTATCCGTTTACAAGACCAAAGTTTAAACCAGGTGACCTAATAGATTTATTTAGCACAGATGACTCTCGGTTTTACGTGCAATTTAAGGTCTTAAGCATAAATACAGAAAAGATTATATGGTATATAGGAGAGTTTATTTATTATGAAAATGGTAAAAAGACAATAAAACCGGGCAAATGGCCAATTGGACATATTGATAAACATGGTATAAAGGCAGAATAATGTCGATGTACCGAGTATAATACACAAATAATTTCAATAAACAACTGGGGAGGAGAAAACATGGGAGATACTATTAGGTTTGCAAAAAAAAGTGATAAAGATCAGATGCTAGAGATTTGTCGCAATGTTTGGAATGGCAGGGACTATCTTTTGCGAAGCATAGACAATTGGTTAGGGGCAGAAGATGGGCTAGTGGCAGTTGTGGAAAACGATGGCGAAATAAGAGCTTTTTCTAAGTTAGCTTTTTTATACAAAAAGCATGGTTGGTTAGAGGGCTTACGGGTCAAGGAAGAGCATAGAGGTAAAGGGTATGCCTACCTACTAACTAAATTTTATGTGGAAAAAGCAAAAGAAATGCAGTTAGATTCGCTACGCTTTGCAACCCACAAGACAGCAATAGGTAGTATAAAATCAGGTTTAAAATATGGCTTTGATGTAAAGGACAGATACTACTCTGTATTAAGCGAAGATCCAAAATCCCAACAACAAAAACACAAGGTAGTGCGCTGCACAGACTATAACAGAGCGTTAAATCTTATGCAAAGCGTTGAAGAATATAAGCTTACTTATGGACTTTATTTTGACATGCACTGGAAGTTTATCCCTATCGCTGCTGAAACGATAAAACAGCTTTGCCAAAAAGAAAGAGTGCTAATGACTGAAGACGGCAAAAGCATAATGGCCTATAAAAAGGAAGGCGATGACGTACGCATTGTATTTTATGGAGGTACAATACAAGGAGTACAAGACCTCTTAACTGAAGTTATTAAGGAGCAGCAAGGTCTAGAACTGAAAACTATGCTTATACCGAACTCAAAGCACATAGAAACCTTTGTAAGGTCGGGCTTTCATGAACGAGACCAAAAAGCAATTGGCAAAGAGCCAAATGCACTATTATTTGAATTTAACCAGTTAAAATAGGTATACAATAACCTAAACCACCTCAAACTAAATACGAGGTGGTTTATAATGTCTATAAAAGAAATAAAACAAAAAACTGTAAATGTGCAACATAAAATACTTCAAGTCCCTGCTCAAGAGTATTTGCAAAAGGTGAACAAGTTTTCAGATCCGTATAGCCAAGAAGCTTTGCAAAGCTTTACCGCTGACTACCTAAACTCAACAGATGATCAAGGTATAATAGGTATGGTTAGATATAATAAAAGTGAAGGTGATGTAGTGATAGATGCGGCTATCCGTTATCCCGAAAGACTGTCATAGTAAATCAATCCAGCGTAAAGCTGGGTTGATTAATTTTGCCGCAGGTTAACTGGCTGTAAGCCCTAACTTTATGTTAAGATACCCATAAATTGTAAGTGAGGACAACAGCCAGTAAAAGCCCGATTGGTTCAACTAACAATCAGTGAGGAAGAGTCACCTCAATGATTGAAGTTTCACTTTACCGCAGGTTAACTGGCTGTAAGCCCTAACTTTATGTTAAGATACCCATAAATTGTAAGTGAGGACAACAGCCAGTAAAAGCCCGATTGGTTCAACTAACAATCAGTGAGGAAGAGTCACCTCAATGATTGAAGTTTCACTTTACCGCAGGTTAACTGGCTGTAAGCCCTAACTTTATGTTAAGATACCCATAAATTGTAAGTGAGAACAACAGATAAGTAAAAGCCCGATTAGTTCAACTAACAATCAGTGAGGAAGAGTCATCTCACTGATTGAAGTTTCACTTTATGGTATAATTAATTATAAAAAAGAATTGAGGGGGAATAAGCGATGAAAGAGCTAATAAAAAAGGAAATTGAAAAAATCCAAGAAGAACTTTATGACATTAACCAGTACATATACGAAAATCCCGAGTTAGGTGATAAGGAGTTTAAAGCTGTGGAGAAACTAGCCTCCTTACTAGCCGACCACAACTTCGTTATAGACAAAGGTGTAGCAGGTCGCAAAACAGCTTTTAGAGCCACTTTTGATAGTAAAAAAGAAGGGCCTAGCATAGCTTTTCTTTGCGAGTATGACGCGCTTCCAGGTGTAGGACATGGATGCGGTCATAATATGATTGGTACTATGGGAGCAGCGGCAGGGATAGGTTTAAGTAAAATAGTAGAATCTATCGGAGGTAAAATAGTGGTATTAGGCACACCAGCTGAAGAAACAAACGGTGCAAAAGTGGACATGGTAAAAAAAGGGGTTTTTGAAGACATAGATCTGGCTATGATTTTACACCCTTCAGCGGGAACATCAACTGAAAGTGGTTCTTCACAGGCTATGGATGCTATACAATTTGAATACATAGGAAAACCTAGCCATGCCGCAGCAGCACCACAGAAGGGGATAAACGCGCTAGATGCTGTAATTATGTTGTTTAATGGCATTAACGCATTAAGAGAACACGTAACTAGTGATGTTAGAATGCATGGAATTATAAAAGAAGGTGGAGAGGCAGCTAACATAGTTCCGGAAAAAGCAGTAGCGCAATTTTACATACGTGCAAAGGAAAGGAAATACCTTGACGAAGTGGTGGAAAAGGTAAAAAATATCGCCAAAGGCGCAGAAATGATGACAGGGGCCACTGTCAACATTACCAACTATGAAGCTTCCTACGACAACCTAAAGACCAATAAAGAATTATCTTATGCCTTTAGTAAAAATCTAAAACAAGTTGGCATTGAGCATATAGAAAAAGCACAAGAAGGAGCAGGCTCTATCGATATGGGGGACGTTAGCCTAGTTTGCCCTGCGATTCACCCTTATATAGGCCTTGACCATCCCAACGTCAATAGCCACTCAAAAGAAATGGCTGATTTAACTGTAACCGAGATCGCAAAAGAGAGGCTGATACAAGGAGCTCTAGCTATGGCTTACACCGGTCTTGATGTGATAGAGGACAAAGACCTTTTAGCAAAAATAAAAGAAGAGTTTAAAAGAAATAAGTAGCATAAAAAGCAGTTATCCAAAGAAAGAACTTGGATAATTGCTTTTTTAATAGTAATA
The DNA here is from genome assembly GCF_040515995.1 of Proteinivorax hydrogeniformans. Lineage (GTDB taxonomy): Bacteria > Bacillota > Proteinivoracia > Proteinivoracales > Proteinivoracaceae > Proteinivorax > Proteinivorax hydrogeniformans. The sequence continues at coordinate 970,387 of NZ_CP159485.1, forward strand.
ATTTAAACTAATGATAAGAGAAATGAAAGGATGAAAATAATTGAATATACTGCTTGTAGGAATAAATGCAAAGTATGTACATACCAACATCGCCATACGATATTTACACCAAAAAATTAAAGATATGACAGATGTAAAAAGCGAAATCTACGAACCTTCCATAAACAACCATCTAGATGAAATCATAACAGAAGTTTACAGAAAAAAACCTGAAGTAGTTGGGTTTTCTTGTTACATATGGAATATATCAATGGTTTTAAAGATATGTCAAAGTTTAAAGCAGATTTTACCTAACACTGCTATAATTCTCGGAGGGCCGGAAGTAAGCTATGAAGGAAAAGAGTTTTTTAACCAACATCCATATATCGACTATATAATTAAAGGTGAAGGAGAGGAGAACTTTCCCAAAATAGTAGGACAATTAGAAGCTGGCTTTAAAGCTTTCAAGATCGATGGAATTTTAACACAAGAACATGATGGAGGATATTACGCTGGCGCTAATGTAACTGATTTGCCTTTCCCCTATGACGGAGAAGATATGCGTTCTTATAAAAACAAGCTTCTATATTACGAGGCAAGCAGGGGTTGCCCGTTTAACTGCTCTTACTGCCTATCATCCACACATAAACAGGTTAAGCTTCTTCCTATAGATAGGATAAAAAAGGAGCTTAAACAACTAGCTCAAACAGATGGGACTATTAAATTTGTTGACAGAACTTTTAATTGCAAAAATTCACGCACCATAGAAATACTTGAGTTTATAAAAGAGCTTAATACCAACTCAACATTTCACCTAGAAGTAACAGCCCACCTACTTTCAAAAGAGGTTTTAAAAATTTTATCCACTATGCCTAAAAACAGGGTTCAACTTGAGATAGGCGTACAATCCACCAACCCTAAGACAATAAAAGAAATAAACAGGACTACAGATTTTAATATTCTTAGCGAAAAGGTAAAATCCATTAACGATATGCAAAACATCCATCAGCATTTAGATCTTATAGCTGGACTACCTTATGAGGATCTTAATAGCTTTCAAAAATCCTTTGATGACGTAATAAACCTAAAACCACATAAGCTACAGTTAGGTTTTCTAAAAATGCTTAAAGGTTCTAAAGTTAAAAAAGAGGCGGAAAAGCATGGCTATAAATATAACAAATTCCCACCCTATGAGATATTAGAAAACAACTATATGAGCTATAGTGACATAAGCTACTTAAAGGATATAGAAGAAGTTGTAGAAACTTACTACAACAGTCATAAATTTGATTATACCTTAGCTTATATCCTAGGAAAATACAGTAGCAAGTTCAAATTTTTTGAAGAGTTACATAGTTTTGTTGCAGAAAAGGGGCTTTTAAATAAAAACTTATCACATGACAATAAGTTTGCGATTTTATTAGAATTTGGGCAGCAAAAATTCGATAGTGTAGTTTTAGAAGAGCTACTTATTTTTGACTATCTACAACATAAAAGAACCCATAGTTTGCCTAGCTTTTTTCGCCAACAAAATAAGCTAAAAGAGAAGGTCTTCGAATTCTTAAAAGAAGAAAAACACATAGCAGCGCATCTTCCAAACCTTGTAGGTAAAAGACCGACAGAAATTTATAAAAAAATTATGGTGGAAAAGTTTGACTATAACCCAGTTCATTGCAAAAAGGAAACTGTCTATATTTTGTTCGATTACACTGAAAAAACAGGATTATTTGAGCAACCAGCCATTCATTTAATTCAGCTTTAGAAAAATGACACTTCGCTAGAGGCTATCTATTAAAAAAGTTCTATATCTTTGATCTTGGGGGGGATTAAAATGCGGTGGAAGATACATACAAAAGACAGAGTGGGAATGGTACTAGACGTATTGAACATCTTCAACATCCATGAAGTAAACATTCAAGCTATGGAAGTTCTTCCTAAAGAAATTTTTATTAAGTTTGATACACAACCTAGGCAAGACAAGTTAAAAAAAGAGTTAGAAGCTGATCGGGATATTGAATTTATCGAAGAAATTACTGTACTTCCTATAGAAAAAAAAGAAAGGCAGTTATCGGAAACTATAGAAGCTGTTTCCGAGGGAATCATGTCCATCGACCAGCAGGGGAGAGTAAATGGATTAAATCAAGCGGCCCAAAACATTTTAAATCTATCAGGGGAAAATAGTTTGGGGAAACATGTCAGTAAGGTACTAAATAAAGATGTGCCTATGTTAAGGACTCTAAGAACTGGAAAAGGCTACGAAAACAAAGAAATGATTTTAAACATTAACAACAGTCAGGTCCACTACATAACTACAGGAAAACCTATAAAAGATGATTATGGAAACACAATGGGTGTTGTGGCAACAATGCAAGACATGAGACAGGTGAGACAGCTTGTGTATTCTCTAACTAAACCTAACGATATCACCTTTGACCAGATTGTCTTTAACAGCGAGAAAATGACCCAAAGAGTTGAACTAGCAAAACTATCTGCAAGAAGTGAGGCCACTGTTCTTATACAAGGGGAAAGTGGCACAGGAAAAGAGTTGTTCGCTAGAGCTATACATAACTATAGCGAGAGAAATAAACAACCCTTTGTTCCAATAAACTGTGCAGCTTTACCCCATGCACTTTTAGAAAGTGAGCTTTTTGGATATCAAGGGGGAGCTTTTACAGGAGCAAGAAAAGAAGGAAAGCAGGGACTATTTGAGTTTGCAAAAGGAGGAACTGTTTTTTTAGACGAAATCGGCGATATGCCTATGCATATCCAGGTCAAAATCTTGCGAGTTCTTCAAGAAAAAACAATCAGGCGTATCGGGTCAAATCATGAGATACCTATAGATGTTAGAGTCATTACAGCAACCAACAAGCCACTTCAGGAGCTGGTAAACAATAATAAATTTAGAGAAGACTTATATTATAGAATTAATGTAATTCCTATAAATATACCACCACTTAGAGAAAGGGCAGAGGATATTACAATCCTCGCAGAGTATTTTTTGGACAAATATCAAACTGTTATGGATAAGCACGTCGGAACATTTAGCGAAAAAGCAAGGCAGTCACTCTTTAGTTACTATTGGCCGGGAAATGTAAGAGAGTTAGAAAATGTAATAGAACGTGCAGTTATACTAACTCCCATAAATGAAGATATTGATGTATATGCTTTAAATTTAGAGCAAAAACTAAGCGAAGAAACCGACGATGGCAAAACGTTAAAAGAAAAAACAGATGCATTCGAAAAGAAGCTTTTGCTAGAAGCTGCAAAAAAACATCAAACGACTAGGAAAATTGGAAACGCTTTGGGAATATCCCACACAGCTGTTAGAAAGAAGCTAAAAAAGCACAGGGTGGAAACAATAGTTTACAAAAACGGAAACTAAAGTTTACACCTATTGTAGCAACAACAAAGGATTTTAGTAAATTTAAAGGGGTTATGTGGAAACCTTTATTTCCGCATGGCCCCTGTTAAATCTTGTGAAACCTAAAGGCATAGGGTAGAAATGTTGGTATGAATATTGCAACAGTTAATAGCAAAAGAATTTAGGAGGTATCATTATGACTAAAAAACATGATTTTAAAACTTTAGCAGTGCACGCTGGTCAAAAGCCAGACAAGCTTCATGGTGCGTTAGCAACTCCTTTGTATCAAACATCTACATTTGTATTTGATAACGTTCAACAAGGTGCAAATCGCTTTGCCGGTGAAGAATCGGGTTACATTTATACTCGTTTAGGTAACCCAACACAAGCGGTGTTAGAAGAGAAGATGGCAGCACTTGAAGGTGGGGAAGCTGCTTTAGCTTTTGGATCTGGCATGGCAGCAGTTTCTGCAGTGCTTATGTACTTCTTAAAAGGTGGCGACCATGTAGTACACTCTGATGCTATTTATGGCTGTACTCATTCATTTTTACATGAAATAATTTGCGACTATAATGTTTCTGCCACATCTGTAGATACATCCGATGTTCAAAAAGTTAAAGAAGCAATTAAACCAAATACTAAGGCTATTTACCTAGAAACTCCAGCAAACCCGACTATGAAGCTTTGTGATATCGAAGCAATCAGTAAAATTGCTAAAGAAGCGGGAGCTGTTGTTATCGTTGATAATACCTTTATGTCTCCATACCTGCAAAGTCCACTAGAGTTAGGTGCTGACGTGGTTCTTCACAGTGCAACAAAATATATAGGTGGACATGGTGATGTTGTCGCTGGAATTTTAGTTGGTAGTAAAGAGATTATGGACGGCATTAGAATGACAACGTTAAAAGATATTGGTGGTATAATTGCACCATTTGACGCATGGCTTCTAATTAGAGGTCTAAAGACTTTAGCTGTAAGAATGGATAGAACTTGTGAAAACGCTCAAAAGGTAGCTGAGTATTTAGAGCAGCACCCTGCAGTTGAAAAAGTACACTACCCAGGACTTCCAAGCTTCCCACAGCATGAACTTGCTAAAAAGCAAATGAAAGGCTTTAGCGGGCTTATTTCTTTTGAACTAAAAGGTGGATATGATGCAGGAGTTAAGCTTATGAACTCTGTTAAGCTATGCCAGCTAGCAGTTAGCTTAGGTGATGTTGATTCTCTAATTCAGCACCCAGCGTCGATGACTCACTCTGTAGTACCAGAAGAAGAAAGATTAGAAGCAAAAATCACCCCTGGACTAGTTAGATTGTCAGTGGGTATAGAGGATGTAGAAGATATTATAGAAGATTTAGATCAAGGTATAAGCTAAATAAAAAATGTTGAGAGCACTAGCTCTCAATAAGAATCCCCCTACCGGGTAGCGGGCCACGCAATAAATATTTTTTCTATATACAACAAAAAGAACCCTAATTAAGTTGATTAGGATTCTTTTTGTTGTTTGCTTTTTTCACAAAGCTCTAAACCCCTTCTTATCTGTTCATCGGCCATCATTAACGCCATGATGATAGTTTTGGTATAGGCATTGGTCTTTTCAATAAAATCGATATCAAAATCTTTACCAGTGGTTTTGCTTCTTAATGCCTTGATTTGTACTTTTAGCAGGTCTGTTAGCTGCTCTTCAAGCTTTATGCCAGCTTCTATGACACTAGCACCAATAGGGAAAAACTCATCTTTGTATTTCGATTTTTCCATGCCGCCTCACCTCTTATGTATAGGGAGTCTAATATGTTAGACTCCCTTTTAATTTAACAATGTTTTTTCTTCTTTTCTTTATCGGTTAGTTCCATTACATTTTCAAGCTTGAATTGAAGTAACATTTCCTTTTTAATAACTGCTTCTAAATTCTTTTTAACACTTTTATTTAGTTCAAGTAGCTCCTCGAAACTAGCGCACTCCATTCCTTTTTGTAGCTTCTCACCTTCAGCATTAATTATATGAGCTAGACCTAACTCTTCTAATGCTATTGAAGCTAATAGTAGGTTAATTACCTCTTCTCTAGTTATATCAATATCAGGTTTAATATCAGGAATATTTGGCATACCCATGTCTTCTATCCCTCCTTTCATTATCTATATATTCTAGTGGAGCCAAATATGTCACTTTTTTTAAGGGTAAATTGATAATTCCACACAAGTCCCTGTTAACCCTGACAAGTAGCTTTATTTTCAACCAACTCTTTCATAAAGAATTAAACATTAACGAGAGGGGCACTTTCTGCTCTCCACCATCAACTTTTATAGTATAAATCTTCCTAAAAAGGACAATCTATATTTTAATACTTTTTTTCGAGGAGATAGACATGAAAATAAAGGTTTTAATTCTAACTATTTTTCTTATTTTTTGCAGTACACATATACACGCCCATGAGGGTATTTTTATAGATAGGGATATAAGTACAATAGATAAAAGCTGGCAGGTAGAAGACATACAACATTCTAAAGCTATATACAGTGAGCTAACAGAAGAGTATGAAGTGCAATTTTTTAAATTTGAAGGTCAAAAAGGAGATAAATACTACTCGCAGATTCTAATACCGCAAATCGAGGGAAACCACAACTTTATGGTCAACAAGATTTTAATAGGAGAAGGATTTCCGGCACTAAACAAAGGCTATGATGAGATTTTGCCTGATCAGTATGGAGGCATACCTATAGCCCCAGGAAATAGCAGAGAGGAGTTTTTTGAACCATTTACTCAAACTTCATATTATAAAAAACAACAGTTTTCAATGGACTTAGAGCAGGATGGTACTTACTACATAGCTGTGTTCAACCCTCACGGTCAAACTGGGAAGTATGTATTAGCTATTGGAGAAGAAGAAGATATGTCTGCTTCAGAGCTGCTTTGGTATCCTGTAACATGGTTTAAGGTAAACTGGTGGTTTAGTCCATTTAGGCCGTTAATAATGTCAGTTATAGTTATTTCACTAATTTTTGTTTGCGCAAAAATTATTCAAACAATAAGAAAGAGAAAAATAAGCTAATCTTTACTTTTCTTTTGAACAGACAAAAAGAGCTGTCCCTTATAGGATAAAAAATTCCTATTTAGGGACAGCTCATTTTATAAATTGGTGAAAATCTATGAAAGTATAAAAATATTTGCTAATGAAAAATCATGATGTTGTGCATAATAAACTTAGAGTTTTTTAAGTTATTTATTGCAAAAGAGGTGCTAACAATGGACTTTAAAAAACCAAAAAAAGGAAAACCCATCGAAAAAGAAGTAGAAGATTCAATTGAGGAAAAAGGACTTGTGTCCACAACCTTAGAGGTTAATACTAAACATTTAGAAACTATATTTGAAGATACTATGGACTTTATTTTACGGCCTATGGCTATGGGAGCTAGGGGAGAACTTAAGATGGCCGTAGGTTACCTTGAAACCATGACAGACAATATATCAATCAGCAATTATTTCTTAGAAAAATTATCTACATACAACTATAATGTTCCAGAAAAAGCAGAAGAAAAGTTTAAAGACCTAGGAAAGATACTCGAATCTATCCCTGCGGCTTTAGATATAGAGGAAAGTGATAAGTGGGATGATGTACTAGAAGGAATTGTAGAAGGAAAAGCAGCCTTTTTCCTAGAGGGATATAACAAGGCGTGGATTGTGGAAGCTCGAATGTGGCAGGAGAGGGCTGTGGCAGAGCCACAGGTGGAGGCTGTAGTTCAAGGGCCTCGAGAAGGGTTTGTTGAGGGCCTGCAGACAAACGTAAGCTTGATAAGACGAAGATTAAGAACTCAAGATCTGATGACAAAACCAATAACCGTCGGAACCACAGCTAATACAAACATAGTAATTTGCTATCTAAAAGGGGTGGCTGACGAAAAACTAGTTGAAGAGGTTGAAAAGCGAATCCAAAAAGTATCGATAGAAGGGGTAATTTCCGGTAATGTAATAAACGAAATGATCGAAGATACCCCCATGACCCCCTTTAAAACAATTGCAACCACTGAAAGACCAGATAAAGTGGCAGCCAGTCTGTTAGAGGGCAGAGTGGGTATCATTACAGAAAACACCCCATTGGCTATGATTGTGCCCTCTGTCTTTTGGCAGTTTTTTCAATCTAGCGAAGATTATTATGAAAGGTTTCCTATAGCAACATTTAATAGGGTAATGCGCATGTTTTCCTTTGTTTTGGTGTTGGCATTGACCGCCTTTTACGTTGCTATTGCAACATATCATCAGGAAATGATTCCAACACAGCTGGCAATTACGATGTCATCAATAAGAGAACCGGTACCCTTTCCAACTGTGGTGGAAGCACTATTACTAGAAGGAATACTTGAGGCCTTGCGAGAGGCAGGGCTTAGACTGCCTTCAGCTGCCGGGCAGGCTGTGGGTATAGTTGGGGCTCTAGTTATGGGGCAAGCAGCTGTTGAAGCTGGGTTAGTCTCACCCCAGATGGTAATTATAGTTGCCGCAGCAGGGGTATCTTCATTTTTAATTCCTGATTTTTCTTTTGTTATTTCTCTTAGGTTATTAAAGTTTTTGCTTATTTTATTAGCTAGCATCTTTGGTATTTTTGGATTAGTTATGGGCCTTATAGGCATAATGCTGCACTTAAATGCTCTTCAGAGCTTTAATGTTCCATTTATGTCGCCTGTGACTCCATTTAAACTAAGAGATATGAAGGATATCTTTGTTAGGGCGCCATGGTTTGCTATGGGTAAGAAAGGCCCGTCTTCTGACGATGATCAGCAATCTGAAGTTAAGGATTCAAATGAAGAGGACAACGAACAATATGGTGGTGAAGAAAATGACGAAGATGCTGACAAATAGTTTAACAAAAAAACTAAGAAGGATTGCAGCCTTTCTGTTAATTATAGCGATAACGATTCCCTCCTCGGGTTGCTGGTCAAGAAGAGAGTTAGAAGACCTTGCTTTTGTTTTGGCTATGGGAGTTGAAGAAAATGATAACGGCATTAAAATACTAGCTCATATCGGCCAAGAAGGGGGAGGGGATATGGAGGACGAAGAAGGTGAGGGTGCCCTCGTTATAGAGGGAGAAGGAAAAACAATCTCTGATGCCTTTGATAACCTGTTTTCTAAAACTAATAAACGCCCCTATCTAAATCACTTGAAGGTGATTGTGCTAAGTGAAGAACTAGCTAGAGAAGGTATAGAACCTATAATGGACTTTTTTAGAAGAGACATTAGGGTTCGGGGCAATACAACAGTTATGATAGCCAAAGAAGATAGCTTAGAAGAAGTGTTAGAATTTGAACCTGAGTTAGGAACTCAACCTGCTTTGCTTTTAGAAGAAACCTTTAGGTACAACTGGGAACGTTCTAGAGCATATAAAAAGGACTTTTTTGAGGTGGTCACTGACATTTTAGAGGAAGATAGAGAACTGTTTCTACCTATGGTTGATGTTTCAGAGGAGGAGCAGCTAATAATATCAGATACCGCAGTCTTCAGAGGCTATGAAATGGTTGAGGTGTTAAATAACAAGCAAAATTTAGGCCTTATGTACCTGCGACAACAAGTACGTCACGGAACGCTAACCTTAGAAGTTGACGAAGAAGAATTTGTTTCACTTACTATCCTTGGTACAGACGTCGAAATCACGCCAGTAGAAGTAGAAGGTCAGTTAACCTTTCAAATCGAAATCGACCAGACTTTATCGATTACCGAAAGTCATACCGAAATGGATATAGATGAGTTAGAGGATTTAGCTAGTAGATTTATCCAACTGACGGTTCTGGACACAATAAACATTGCTAAGAAAGCAGAAACTGACTTTTTAGGGTTTGGAACGCTATATAGAAGGACAAACCGGCAACAATGGTCTGCGCAAAAGTGGCAAGAGCAATTCCCGCAAATTGAAGTGATAATAGATGTAGAGACAAATATCGAAAGCACAGGTCAAATTACAGCTTAAGGAGGCGATAGCATGGAAAAAGGAAATTTGGTGGCAGGCGAGATATTTTTTGCATCCATAAGTGTGGTGCTAGCGTCTGCAGTGTTGTTTTTGCCGTTTCTAATGGCAAAAACCGCCTTGCAAGATGCGTGGATATCAGTTCTTGTTGGCACTGCGGTAGCTGTACCATTTGTTATGATTAGCATATCTCTTCTGCTAAAGTTTCCCGAAAAATCAATAATAGAGATTCTAGATGAGCTATTAGGAAGTATAGCTGGTAGAATAGTTGGTGTAGTATATGCCGTAACATTTTTGCTATCGTCGGCGCTTATAACTAGGCAGCTGGAGGAATTTATGGTTATATCCTTAATGCCTGAGACACCGGCTATTGCCATACGAGTGTTGTTTATGATAGTAGTTTATATGGGGATATACGAAGGGGCCTTGCCAATTGTAAGAACTAATGTCTATGTGATGCCGGTCGGGTTTATAGTAATTTGTTTAGTGATACTGTTAGCAACTCCTAGCATGACAGTTGAAAACATAACCCCAGTTCTAGAAGGGGGAATGATGCCGGTGCTAGAAGCAGCATTTTTGGGGTTCGCCTGGCTATGTCAAATCCCCCTTGTTCTACTAGTATTTTTTAAATATCTAAATAAGGACAAGTTAAAGCCGATGCTAAAGTACAAGGGGGCTTTAACTGTAGTCGCTGTTGGAGTAGCTCTTCTTTTAGGAGCCCTATCCACCATGGCGATTTTTGGCCCCCAGCAAACTTCCACAATGTATTATCCTTCATTTAATATGGCTCGAATCATATCAATAGGAGGTTTTTTAGAGCATATAGAGGTTATTTTTGTCGGTGTTTGGATAGCTGCAGCTTATATAGCAACTACACTGTTTGGGTTTATGGCAATAATCACAATAACTCAGATAATCGGGATAGGAGACTATAAAAAGATAGTGCTACCTACAACTGCAGCTTTACTGGTGTTACCTGGGTTTATAATTAGGGATGTAAGTCATTTAATATTTGTGCTAGATAGCTACTTCCCTATAACCATGATTGCTTTAGGGGCAGCTGTACCTTTAATTCTTCTACTACTTGCAGCTGCTAAAAAAAGTGGACAACCAGAAGATGAACAAAAAACCGAAACTAGCGAGCAATCTGCAACTGCTGAGTAAAACTAAACAATAAAAAGTGGACAAGACTTCTAATAAAGAACTCTGTCCACTTTTTTTGAGGCAAATGTGTTGGTCATTTTTGATAACAGGTAGATAATATTAATATTTGTTCTAGTAACAAGCGACCTAAATCCCGGGGTTTTAACAACCTCAAAGGCACGATCAAAGTCCTCATCTCTAAACTTATCTACATATCTTCTCATCATTAATAGTTGCTGATTTCGCCTAAGCCACATATGAGTAAGTTCTGTAAAATCCTTTCCCTTGATGATGCTTTGGGCTGCAGCAGCCCCGCTTGCTAAACATTCAATAGAACCAAAAGCAAATAACGGATCTATAAAGCCACCTGCCAGTCCCACAAAATATAAGTTTCCTAATTGATGTTTACTAATATGTCCGATGTTATGGGGCGTTTCATAAAATTCTTCATACTCCACATCCCAGCCCAATGAATCGATAAACTTATCCCAACACAACTTTGCTCCATATTCTCCGACTTCTAGCATATTTAGAATTAGCGAGCCTTTTCTGTCATTCCACGGCACAAAATAACCATAACCACTTTGTGAATAGGCTTTTTCCATCCACATACCTACGGTTTTGGGGTCAAAGTTGCCCTTTACCGTTGCTCCCCTTACATAACCGGATATATCCGTATTCCAAATGCCGCAAAGCTTTGGAATCTCCGGCGTTCCGGTGGCGACTACAACATGGTCATAATCTCTAGCTAGCTCTCTAAAGTTTGTGATGGATTCATATTGTATCTCTGTTTCTATGTGAGCCTTAAGCTGAGAAGTTATCGCTCTCTCATCGGGTCCTGAAAGGAAGATATATCCCAGTTTTCCTTCTAAGGTAGCTGAGTTATTAGCTGTATAAAAATTAACCCGTCTGATTTCTTCCATAGCCCTTAAATTAAGCCCATACTTCTCTTTTAGGTGTATAACAGGGTCTTGTACCGGTCTATACATGAGATTAATCCAGCCTAGTGTATGATTAAATCCACGAGAACCGGTTTGTTTGGCCATCTCAAAAATGTCAGGAGAAACCCCCATCTTCTCAAGTTCGTATGCACATGCTAATCCTGCAACACCTGCTCCCATGATAGCTATTCTAGGTGTTTTTTTCATTACTTTTCACCTTCCTTTGGGTGAAGAACTGTGTCAATCTTTTTAGATACTAAAGTATTAGCCACGTTAGAAAGTAAGCTAATTAAGTTAACGTTAGCTCTAGTTGCCAACGTCCTAAAACCGGGTGTTTTTAGATAATCTAGCATCTTATCAAAATCCTCATTTGAAAATTTATCTACATATCTTCTAAGTCGTAATGAACTGTGATTTCTTTGAAGCCACAACTTAACTTCTTTGTTAAAATCTGCCCGCTTTGCAATATGCTTTGCTGCAGCCCCTCCACTTTCAATTGTAGCGATGTTACCAAAAGCAAAAAGAGGATCTAAAAATCCGCCAGCAGCACCTGTAAAGATAAGGTTATCGTATATGTGCCTTTCTAGGTGCCCAAGGTGATGAGTTTTTTCCCAAATCTCTGCAATCTCTATATTCCAATTTATATCATCTAAAAACCTTTGCCAACAGGTGTCGGCACCCTGAACTGTGACCTCTAACATATTTAATATAAGTGAACCTTTTCTATCACTCCATGGCACAAAATATGCATAGGCATGTTGTGCATACTCGGTGTTAAACCACATTACTATTGTTTGGGGATCAAAATCTCCATAAACAGTGGCTCCCCTAACATAACCAGCAACATCGGTTTTCCATAAGCCGCAAAGCTCAGCAATATCAGAATTTCCGTTAGCGATAACAACATGCTCATAATCCTCAGCTAAATCCCTAAAATTTACCACTTCACTAAACTTAATAGGAGTTTTTATTTTAGGCAATAATTGATAATATAGGGAGCGTTTATCCGGACCGGAAAGATGAATATACCCCAAATTACCTTCTAAGGTTGCGGAATTGTTATTTGAATAAAAGTTAACTCGACGTATTTCTTCAATAGGCCGTAAATTAAAGCCATATTGCTTTTTAAGATAAACTAGCGGATCCTTAATAGGCCTATACATCACCTTCATCCAACCAACTGTATGATTGATGCCCTGGCCACTAACTTCATCCATAATTTCAAAAACATCTGGGGTTATTCCGAATTTTTCAAGCTCATAGGTACAGGAAAGTCCCGCAATTCCCGCTCCCATTATCGCTACTTTTTTCTTATTTTTGGACATAATTAATTACCTCCTGTGTTTATTATTTGAAATAAACCCATAAAAAATAAGCTTCAAATTTTGTCAAAAATAAAAAAGGCAATATCTCTTGACATTAGATGCAAAAATGGTATAATATATTTTGTAATTATTTCGGGGATGTAGCTCAGCCGGGAGAGCGCATGTCTGGCAGACATGAGGTCAGGGGTTCGATCCCCCTCATCTCCACCAAAATAAAACACAAACCCTTCTCATTTAATTTGAGAAGGGTTTTTTTATATGCCTCATTATAAGAGAATCACACAACCTCTCCTTTATTCATAGGATAATTAACTGTGAAAAATGGAGGAGGTTATCAGTTGAAAGTATTAACTGTTTTTTTAATGATTATTATGGGGTTTTCTGTGTTTGCTGCAGGATGCTCCCAAAATAATGTGGAAACTTTTGAAGAAGAGGCTCTAGAGTTAAAAGAAGGCACTGAGAAGGAGCAACAAGAAGACAACGAAGAAATAATAAAACAAGAGGAAGAAGTTGAAGAAGTAGTAGACCAAGACAAAGAAGCTGAAGAAGTAGTAGCACAGGATAATAATCAATTTGATATAGTAGAAGTTTTAAAAGAGGTTTATGCACCACTAGACTATTTTTACAACAACTTAGACAATGATTGTACTAAGTCATCATACGGAGTGGGGTTACCTAAAAAATATAATACACGAAAAAAGCTGTTAGAATTCTTTCAAACAACAATGTCCTACGATGTGGCAGTTGCCTGGGTTGACTATTTAGTTCAATATGATCAACAAAATGATGTATACTATATCTCCCCTAGTGGACGATGGGCTACTATCCATGATTACATTCCCCAAATAACTATTTTAGAAAAAACCGATACAAGGATAATTGTAGAGGAGTACTATGATGATGATTTTGAACCATACACAACAATAACCCACATAGAAATAAGGCCTGACAACACTTATATATGGATAATGGATTATGAGTAAACATAAACGCCCCCCTACCTGGTAATGTAGGGGGCGTTTATGTTTAAGCTATTATAACTGGGCATTAGAATGAAATTTTAAACAAAGCCCTCTGGTTCAACAACAATCAGCGGCAGAAAGCACGCTGCTTAATGAAACTTCACTTTATCAAACTAATTTAGGTAAAACCCTATGCTTTGTAGCTTGTTCAAAGCTATATGCTAGCTCAACTAACCTGTGCTCTGTAAAAGCCTTTCCCGTAAAAGTAACACCCATGGGCTCTCCGTCCTTCGTATATCCTCCTGGTACAGTAATGGATGGATAACCTGCCTTAGCCGGCAGCTGTGCTCCATAGTTAGAAGGAAACAGCAAAGCGTCTAACTTATGCTCCTCGATGACAGCATCTATACCGCCTTTTTGTGAATAATGTTGATCTCTGATAAGTTCGATCAAGTATTTACTTTGATTTAAAGTCCCATTTGTGTTTTCGCTCATTTCTAAATGATTTTGACCGTACTTTAAGGCGATTTCTTTATTTTCTTCGTTAAACTTTATAACATCTTTTAAAGTCCTTACCGGCACTTGAGTAGGTTTTGTCCCGCTTAAATAAGCGTTAATTCCATGTTTAAATTCATAAAATAAAGTATCATACCCCAAAGGTTTTTGGGGAGAAGGCATTTTAAGATTATCAATAATCACAGCTTTGCAACCTTGGATGTCTTTTATAGCAGTTTCCAAAATTTTAAGTTTTTCTTCGTTTAAATGCTGATAAAACTCCCGACAAACTCCAATTTTTGCATTCTTTAAACCATCCTTTTTAAAAAAGGATAAAAAATCTACACCTACACCTGGTGGTATAGTCTGTGTTGCTGCGTCCATTTCATCAGTTCCCATAATAACACTTAAAATCGTAACAGCGTCAGCTACACTTTTAGCCATAGGTCCAGCAGTGTCCTGAGTGTGCGATATCGGTATAATACCGCTACGACTAACCATACCAACAGTTGGTTTAATACCTACAAGAGAATTTTGACTAGAGGGGCTTAAAATAGAACCCGAGGTTTCTGTGCCTATAGCAGCACAGGCGAGGTTTGCAGCCACAGCCGCCCCAGAACCTGAGCTTGACCCACCAACATCTATTGTGCCTAACCCATATGGATTTAGAACCTGTCCTCCTAAGGAGCTATATCCGTTGGGCATCTCGCTAGACATAAAATTAGCAAATTCAGTAAGGTTTGCTTTTCCTAAAATTATAGCTCCTGCTTGTTTTAGTTTTTTTACTAAAAAAGCATCTTCTGCAGGATAGTTATCTTTTAAAGCTAAAGTCCCAGCACTTGTGCGCATTTTGCCTGCAGTATCGATGTTATCTTTGATAACCACCGGGATTCCATGCATCAAGCTACGGGGGCCCTTCTTTTGCCTCTCCTTATCTAAGGATTCCGCTTCAAAAATAGCATTAGGATTAAGCTCTCCAATTGAGTTGATATTAGGGCCGGACTGATCATAGAGGAAAATCCTTTTTAAATAAATCATAACAATTTCTTTTGCCGTAGTTTTACCTGACTCCATAGCGGCTTGAAGCTCCATAATTGACTGCTCTAAAACCTTGCTATCATCTAAAAAGCCTAAACGGTTTTCACTCATATAATCACCTCAATATTTCGTTTGTAGAAACATTCTACATTTTGAGTCTAAATACCTTTTTGCAGTGAGGGTGATTTTTTTGCTGCTATTTTTTGGTCGCTCTTAAATGACGAGAAGTATGGGGAATAGAAGCTGAGACAAAATACTTGTCCCAGCTTCTTTGTTTTTTAGTAGACGCGAGTGTATTCTTCAAAACAATCAACGCAAGCTTTTTTACCGTCAAATAGCCGAATGCGGTGTTCTGCTGCACCTTCTTTACATAACTCACAAATCACAGTGTTAAATAACTTCGCTTTTTGAGGTAGAGGTTGTTTAACTTCCTTTATTTCAAACAAATCCTCTTCAGCACTATTTAATAAAAACTTCTGTTTCTCATCTCTTTTGGTAGGTCCGCCAATGTCCCTGCGAAATACCAACCTAAACTCTTTTTTTGAGTCGCGACTGTAAAAGCTGTATGCAACTTTTCCGTGGTCTTTATATATTAAATTGCCTTTTCCAAAAGTGCATCCTAAAACAACTTGGATTCCATCTACTCCACAGGCGTCATTTTCAGTAATGCACACTATCTCCTCATCGTTAGCGCTTTTGCCATCAAACAACTTTCGAGCAAGCATAGCGGCCTTATACCCGATGGTTAACCCAGGACAAATATGTCCATGAAACTTAACGCACTCATCCCATAATTCATTATTCATGTTATCCCTCGTTTCTTTGTTTTGATAATTACAAATTCTAGTTACACCATTAAATTTCCTGCTTTTACATTCGACTAATTAATAAGATATTTTGTCAAAAAAGAAGGAATTACAATTTGAGTGACAAATATAAATATTAGGAGTAGTTAAAAAAGGAGGGTGTTAATTTTGGGTTATATTACTTATGGGATAAAGAAGGCTTCTCACAGCGTCTCTAACAGCATAAGAAAAATGAAGAGCTCCCCAGACTATGTTAGGTTTTTTTTAGAAGGTGAATACACAGATTTAAGGGAGTCTAAGCAAAATTTTATTAGAAGAAAGATCAAAAAGCCTAAACAAAACCTACAAGAGCTATGTGAACAAATAGAACAGGTTGCAAATGACCATAGGGTAAAAGGGATGATACTGGTTATAAGGCCAGACCTTCAGCTGTCAATAGCTCAGATACAGCAGCTTAGAGACACCTTGCATAATAGCAGGCTAAAAGGCAAAAAAATAATTTCATATTCCTACCGATATAACACCAACACTTACTACCTAGCTTCCTTAGCTGACAGGATTCTGCTCCAACCGGGTGGAGAGGTAACACCGCTAGGTTTAAAAACAGGGTCTATGTTTTTTAAGGCAGCACTAGATAGGCTTGGCATAGAAATGCAAATGTACAACGTTACCCCATATAAGTCAGCAGCAGATGCAATGACAAAAACAACAATGACAGAAGAAGTAAAGAAGATGAATAATTGGCTCTTAGACTCTATATACGATGAAATTTTGACTGCAATCTCAAAAGGTAGAAAAATCAGCTTAGATGAAGCTAAATACGCCATAGATAACTCTCCATATACAGATGTAAAAGCTAAAAAAGCTAAAATCATTGATAAAGTGCTAAATGAAGAACAAATTTATAGTTACCTTAACGAAACTGAAGGCAAGAAAATAACCATCAAAAACTTTAAAGAAGCGCAAAAATCTCTTTTAAGGCCAGCTCCTAAAAGAGCCAAAGATTATATAGCGTTAATAAAAGTGGAGGGAAACATAATAGACGGCAAAAGCTCAAACCCTCTTTTTAACTTCCCTATACCTATTTTAGGTGGTCAAAAAGTTGGAGATATAACTGTAGTGGATCAAGTCCGAAAAGCTCAAAGCGATAAAAGGGCAAAAGCAGCAGTTATCTATATTGATTCAGGAGGTGGCTCTGCCACATCTTCAGAAGCAATGGCGTCGGCTATAAGAGAGTTGTCAAAGAAAAAACCAGTTGTAGCGGTGATGTCCTCAGTTGCTGCTTCTGGAGGCTACTATGTAGCCACAGCCGCAGACTGGATTATAGCTCAACCTAGTACTGTAACAGGCTCAATAGGAGTAATTACCGGCAAAGTGGTTAATAAAAAAATGCTAGAAAAACTTTTGCTAAACTATGAAAGTATAACCCGTGGAGAGAATGTAGAAATGTCAGAAGGCGCAAATAGATTTAGTAAAGTACAAGAAGAAAAAGTTAAAGAGTCCTTATTTAGAATTTATGATGTATTTTTAGACAGAGTAGTTGACGGCCGTAGTATGCTCAAAGAAGAAGTTGAGAAAATAGCAGGTGGAAGAGTTTGGACAGGAAAACAAGCTTACGAAAAAGGTCTTGTCGATGACTTAGGTGGCTTAGAAACAGCTTTAAGAAAAATATACAACCTGACATCACTCGATAGTACCACACCTGTAAAAGAAATACCGTTTAAAAAGGAGCAATTTAAAGAACCTCTACCTACTACTGCGTCTATGCTAAACCTTGCTTTAGAGGACCTTAAAAAGCTAGAAGGATGCAACCTATATGCCTCTCCCATGCTCTGGGTAAAAAAATGATAAGAAAGTAGAGGCTTTGGCACAAGCGGTGCCGAACCCTCTACCAAGTAGTAGATATTCTAATAATGATTATAAAAGTATGAACTTTTCTCAGGGTGTTTCATTATTTTAAAAAAACTGTACCATAAACTATAAAGTTATGATATTATATATACAAGGTGCTCAAAAAGCAATAAAATCACTGTGTTATAACAAATTGTTCATATTTGGAGGAACAGATTCTATTATACAACAAATAACTGTTTCAAAAAATATTAAATGTGTTACATACTTCACGTGGTCTACACTCTGATATAAAGGCTTTGTGCTATGCTATAACAGTACAGAAAAATATGTTTTTTCTAAAAATTTACTACCTTTACATTGTTTAGTATAGTCAGCCTGTTATATAATCAAAAAAATACCAAAGGGGGTTTTTGAAAATGTCTAAAAAAATGCAGACCATGGATGGCAATACTGCTGCATCTTACGTATCTTACGCATTCACTGATGTAGCTGCAATCTATCCAATAACTCCGTCTTCAGACATGGCAGAAAAAGTTGATGCTTGGAGTGCGGAAGGTCGAAAAAACATTTTCGGTCAAACAGTAAGAGTAAGTGAGTTACAATCTGAGGCAGGTGCTGCTGGTGCAGTACATGGATCGCTTCAGGGTGGTGCTCTGACAACTACCTTTACTGCTTCACAAGGCTTACTTCTAATGATTCCTAACATGTATAAAATCGCAGGAGAGCTTTTACCTACAGTTTTTCACGTAAGTGCTAGAGCTGTTGCTGGGCATGCACTATCTATATTCGGTGATCACTCCGATGTTATGGCTACAAGACAAACAGGTTTTGCTATGCTAGCTTCCGGTAGCGTTCAGGAGGTTATGGACTTAGCTGGTGTTGCACATCTATCTTCAATTAAATCAAGAATTCCTTTTGTACACTTCTTTGATGGATTTAGAACATCACACGAAATGCAAAAGATTGAAGTAATCGACTATGAAGATTTTTCAAAATTAGTGGATTACGATGCATTAAAAGCTTTCAGAGATAGAGCGCTAAACCCTGAAAGGCCAGTTCTTAGAGGTAGTGCGCAAAATCCTGATATATTCTTCCAGGCAAAAGAAGCTTCTAATAGGTTCTATGATGAAGTTGATGACACAGTTAACGAATATATGCAAGAAATATCTAAGCTCACAGGTAGAGAGTATAAGCCATTTTCATACTATGGTGCTGAAGATGCAGAAAGAGTTATCGTAGCAATGGGCTCTGTCACTCAAACTGCAGAGGAAACTGTTGACTACTTAAACTCTAAAGGCGAAAAAGTTGGTCTAATCAAAGTTCACTTATATAGACCGTTTTCACCAAAATACTTCTTCAACGTTCTTCCAAAGACAGTTAAGAAAATCTGTGTTCTTGATAGAACAAAAGAGCCAGGAGCAATTGGCGAGCCACTTTACCAAGACATTCGCACACTTTTCTTTGAAAGCAAAGAAGCGCCTGTAGTAATTGGAGGCCGCTATGGATTAGGCTCTAAAGACACTACGCCATCTCAAATCAAAGCTGTATTCGATAACCTTAAAGAAGAGCATAAAAATAGATTTACAGTTGGTATCGTAGATGATGTAACTAACACTTCTTTAGAAGTAAAAGATAAAATTAACACAGTTCCTAAAGGAACCGTTAGATGTAAGTTCTGGGGTCTTGGCTCAGATGGTACAGTAGGTGCGAATAAATCCGCCATTAAAATCATCGGAGACCATACCGACATGTATGCACAAGGATACTTCTCCTATGATTCTAAAAAGTCGGGTGGGGTGACAATATCACACCTTCGTTTTGGAAAAGAGCCTATCAAATCCACCTACCTTATCGATCAAGCTGACTTTATCGCATGTCACAACCAGGCTTACGTTGATAAATACGACGTGCTTAAAGGCCTTAAGCCAGGTGGAACCTTCTTATTAAACTGTCTGTGGAGCCCTGAAGAGCTTGAGGAGAAACTACCAGCTCATATGAAGCGCTACATCGCAGAAAATGACATCAAATTCTATATCCTAAATGCTTACGATATCGCTGGGAAGATAGGACTAGGAAACAGAATTAACATGGTTATGCAGTCTGCATTCTTTAAACTAGCAGATATAATTCCTGTTGATGATGCCATGAAATACCTTAAAGACGCGATTTTAACTAGCTACGGTTCTAAAGGTGAAAAAATCGTTGAGATGAACAACAAGGCTGTAGATGAAGGTATCGGCGCCCTTGTTTCTATAGATGTTCCAGCTAGCTGGAAGGATGCTAAGGGTGAAGAAAGTAAAGAGCAAGATGTTCCAGACTTTATTAAAAACATCCTTATCCCAGTTAACGCTCAAGAAGGCGATAGCTTACCAGTTAGTACCTTTGTAGGAGCAGAAGATGGTACGCTAATGCAAGGATCCTCTAAATATGAAAAACGTGGTATAGCAGTAGATGTACCTTGCTGGCATATGGATAACTGTATCCAATGTAACCAATGTTCATATGTATGTCCACACTCAGCAATTCGTCCGTTCTTAGTTGACGAAGATGAGGAAAAGAAAGCTCCAGCTTCATTTGAAATGAAGCCGGCTATGGGCAAAGACTTTAAAGGTCTAAAATACCGTCTTCAAGTAAGTCCTCTTGACTGTACTGGTTGTGGCAATTGTGTAGATACCTGCCCTGCTAAGAAAAAGGCTATCACTATGCAGCCACTAGAAACCCAAATTTCAGAAAAAGATAACTGGGAATTTGCTGTTACCTTAACAGACAAATCAGACCGTACAAACATTGAGACATTAAAAGGCAGCCAGTTTGCACAACCTCTAGTGGAATTTTCAGGAGCATGTGCAGGCTGTGGAGAAACCCCATATATCAAGACTATTACTCAGCTATTTGGCGATAGAATGATGATTGCTAATGCTACTGGATGTACCTCTATCTGGGGGGGAAGTGCGCCATCTACACCTTATTGCACAAACTCTGAGGGCAAAGGTCCAGCTTGGGCAAACTCTCTATTTGAGGACAATGCAGAGTATGGTTATGGTATGGCCTTAGCTTCGCTTCAAACAAGAAGCAAAATTAAAGACTTAATGGAACAAGCGATGGAATCAGGAATTTCTACTGAACTTAAAGATGCATTTACTACTTGGATTGAGAACAAAGAAGACGGTAAAGGCTCCAAAGAAGCCACCATGAACCTTCTGCCACTTCTTGAAAAAGAAGCTGACAATAAGCTTGTAAAAGAAATCATCGACAAAAAAGACTTCCTAATTAAGCAATCTCAGTGGATCTTTGGTGGAGACGGCTGGGCTTATGACATCGGCTATGGCGGTTTAGACCATGTGCTAGCTTCTGGAGAGGATGTAAACGTTTTAGTTGTTGATACTGAAGTTTACTCTAACACTGGTGGTCAGTCATCTAAAGCATCCCCAACAGCAGCGATTGCAAAATTTGCTGCATCAGGTAAGAAAACCAGCAAAAAAGATCTTGGTGCAATGGCTATGAATTACGGTTATGTTTATGTTGCACAGGTAGCTATGGGAGCGGACAAAAACCAATTCCTAAAAGCTATAAAAGAAGCGGAAAGCTACAAAGGTCCTTCTATCGTCATAGCATATGCTCCATGTATTGCACACGGTATTAAGGATGGAATGGGACGTACTCAAAATCAACAAAAAGAAGCAGTTGAAGCGGGATACTGGCACATGTATAGATTCAACCCAGAACTTAAAAAAGAAGGTAAAAACCCATTTGTTATGGACTCTAAAGAACCAACAAAACCATTTAGAGACTTCTTACTAAGTGAAGTAAGATATAACGCCCTTCTAAAAACCAATCCTGAAACTGCTGAAGATCTATTTGCAAAATCCGAGGAAGATGCAAAAGAAAGATATCAGCGTTATCTAAACCTAGCTAACCAAAAATAGATAACTAACTAAAAACCCATTGCCATCGGCAATGGGTTTTGCTATAAGTATAATGCCTCATAAATTAGAATAAGTATAATAATAGTCAAAGCTGGGAATCCTACTGTAGTGGTGTAACCTGCCTCTATTTGACAATTAAAGGTATAGACTATATAATCATGCCAAAACCAAATATACAAAGGGGGTTTAAACATATGGGAACACTTAAGAAAATATTGTTAGCCGGTTTAGGAACTGCCACTTATACCTATGAAAAAGCTAATGAAATGGTAGATGAAATGGTGGATAAAGGTGAGCTAACGGTTCAACAAGGCAAAGAATTAAATCAAGAGCTAAAAAACAAATTTAGTCAAAAAGCAAACCAAACATCTGAGGAATTTGTAGAACTAAACACCGTTAAAGCGCTTATAGATAAACTAAACCTGGCCAAAAAAGAAGACATCGAACGACTAGAGGCTAGAATTGAAAAGCTAGAGGGGGAAGAAGATACCTTGTCATAAAGGTATCTTCTAAGCTATGGAGACTAAAACAAATAGACAAAGGTTTCAACAGATTGTTTCGGTATTTGTTAAACACGGCGTGAAAGATGGAGTGGCAAATCCTCGCCAGATAAGAAAAGCTTTTGAAGAACTAGGACCAACCTTTATAAAAGTAGGTCAAATACTTTCAACAAGACCGGATATTTTATCTCCTGAATACATAAATGAATTTCAAAAATTACAAGACAAAGTTCAAAAGTTAGATGAAGACCAAGTAAAACAAATACTAGAAAAAGAGATAAATATCGATGTATACACAGAGTTTAATCACTTTGAATTAGAACCGCTAGCTACAGCTTCGATAGCGCAGGTGCATACAGCAGAACTAAAAAGCGGTGAAAAAGTAGTACTTAAAATAAAAAGGCCTAAAATAGAAAAAGCTATGGCCCAAGATCTTCATATTTTAAAAAGGTTAACTTTATTTTTGCAAATCCTCCCTAATCTAATAAGAACCGAAGTTATTAAAGCTGATGAAATGATAGAAGAGCTATGGGAGCACTTATTACAGGAGTTAGACTTTATAAACGAGGCAAAGAACATAAAAAAGTTTCATGAAAACAACAAAGAATTTAAATTTATAAAAACCCCAAAAGTAATTGAGCAATATACTACAAGAAACTTATTAGTTTTAGAATATATAGACGGTATTAAGCTTAGTGATACTAAGCTGCTAGAAGAAAAGGGGTACTATCTAGACGATATAATCGAAAAACTCGCCTATAGCTTTGCTCATCAAGTGCTAGAGGATGGCTTCTTTCACGGAGACCCGCACCCCGGTAACATTATAATATCAAATAATAAAATAGCATTTATTGACTTCGGTGCCATGGGCACAATTTCTCGGGGACAACGAAATGATTTCAATATGCTTCTTAATTCAATAGTGACTAACGATATAGACAAGATGCTAGAAAGCATACTGCGAATAGGAGTTGTCAAAGGTCCTATTGATAAAACTCGACTATCTAATGACCTAGAGGTTATTTATAACAGCTATGCCAATCAACCTATCAACGAAATAGATGTAGTAACAGCTATCCAAGATAATTTTGATGTTTGTCTAGATAATAACATAGCTGTCCCTAAAAACGTCGCTTTGCTAGCAAAAGCTATGCTAACCTTAGAGGGTGTAATATCAGAGATTACACCAGAATTTAATGCCATAGAGTTAATAGCGCCATATGCTCGAAAGCAAATGTTAAAACCAGAGAACATAAAAAAAGAGACATTAAATCAAATAAAAGGCCTGTATAAAACCGCCTCAGCAGGTCTAAAGATACCTCAAACTATGCTCGATGTCTTAAAAAAGCTGTCCAGAAATGATATTAAAGTGCAAATGGAGCACACAAACTTAGAGCGGGGAATTAGAGAAATAGCAAAAACAGGAAACCGAATAGTTTTTGGCCTAATTACATCATCGCTTTTAATGGCCTCATCCATTGTGATTGTAGCCGATGCAGGCCCCAACCTATATGGTGTTTCAGCCATAGGTTTAGTTGGTTATCTAACCGCTGGATTTATGGGGTTAGTGCTGTTGATATTTATAATAAGATCTGGGAAAATGTAAAAACTCAAATCCTCTGTAAAAACTAAGAGGGTTTGAGTTTTATTTATAAAAAGTGAAAAAGCCTATTTTATTATTTGTAAAATTCATATAAAATGGATGTAAGAAAGATTTACTGAGGAGAGAAACCTAAATGAACCTGAATAACTTTTATGTAACTCAAAGAGAGCAAATCAATGACATGCTTTTAACGTTGCTAGAATATAGGGAAAAACAAACGGCAGATTCTAGGGAGAAACTTACAAACTTTTTTGCAGATCTGTCTGAGCAGAGCTGTCAATTAGAGCTAGAGGAACTTCACCTTTTAGCAGATAACTGCCAAAAGTGGTTAAAAGTTGACAAAAAATCATGGAGTGAAAAGCATTACTCATATTCTTTGCTTTTATTAGGGGTGGCCAAACTTTACAGAAAGCTAGATGAGTTGCTTAAAAAAGAAAATGACCATATTAACCATGAATATACCAAATTTAAATATACTGGGAATATACTTATAGTAGACGAAGATGTAGTAACCTTAGATACATTAGACACCGTATTTAACCAAGAGGGATACAAAGTTAACATAGCTTCCACAGCAGAAAAAGCATTAGAAGTTGTGGAACATCAGGTTATAGACATAGTTGTAGCTGACGCAGGTGTACAAGCCCCTGGTGGCTTGGAGCTGATTGATCTAATAAAAAAATCATCACCTTATACAGCTATAATATTACTATCCAAGTCGGAAAATTTACAGCTTAAAGTGACAGCTTTACAAAAGGGAGTGGAAGACTTTTTGGTAAAGCCGATTCAGGATTTAGAGCTTAGAGCTCGGGCAGAGCAAATACTCAAAAAGAAAGAACATCAGCAAATGGATTTAAATACAGACAGCTTAACTGGAGCCTATACAAAAAGGTATTTTAGTTCGATATCAAAAGATATAGACAAGTTTTCTTTAGCATTTTTAGATCTTGATAATTTTAAAAAAGTAAACGACACCTATGGCCATTTAACGGGGGATAAAGTCCTAGCTGAGTTTTGTCAGCTTATCAAAAAAAATATCCGTTATGATGATATGCTGTTTAGATTTGGGGGAGATGAATTTGTGCTGGTGTTTCCCAACACCAGTCAAAAAGATGCTTTAAATATCTTAAAAAAGCTAAAAAAAGTCATCGCCTCAAATAAAATAAAACATGACGACAAACAAGTAATTGAGGTAAATTTCAGCTGTGGAATATCTGAAAAACAACACAAAAATGAAAGGCTAGAAGACATCTTAGATAGAGCGGACAAAGGATTATATGCAGTTAAAAATAAATCCAAAAACGGTATAGTAATTTATAATAATGAAAATACAAACATCCAAGAAAAAAATGCCATTTTAGCAATCAATGACCCTATAATGGCCAAACTTTTATCCAATCGTCTAAAAAAATTGGACCTAACAGTTAGCTATGCGACAGATGGCCATCAAACGAGCAGCTTACTTACTGAGGTAACCCCAGACATAACCATTGTTGACATAAACCTACCATCTATTGACCATTCTAACCTATTTGATAAAATTTCACATAAAACCACTAAATCGCTAATATTAGGGGAAACAAATGACAAACAACTAATTCTCGAAGCCTTAAAGATGGGCATGGATGATTACATAATAAAACCATTTACATTAAGAGAGTTAGAAGACAGAATAAAAAGGATACTATAAAATTAAAAACAGAAAAGCACTTAAAAAAACAAGCCTGTTAAATTTAAGGCAAGTTATAAATGTAAATAGGAGGGCTATAAATTTGCGAATAATCATAGAAAAAGATTATAACTCATTATCAAAAACAGCGTCGCTTTTAGTGGCTAGTCAAACTGTGCTAAAGCCAGACTCAGTACTAGGCTTAGCTACTGGTAGTACGCCACTAGGAATGTATAATAACTTGATAGAAATGTATAAGAGAAAAGAGGTGGACTTTTCAAAAGTCACAACCTTTAACCTAGATGAATATTATGGTCTCTCTGCCAATCACCCGCAAAGCTACAATACATACATGCGCGAAAATTTCTTTGACCATATAAATATTCCTCCCAGTCAGTTTTATCTTCCTAAGGGAGATACCGAAAACGTCACAAGTGAGTGCTATAAATATGAGGAAAAGATTGCACAGGCTGGAGGAATTGATTTTCAGGTGCTAGGAATTGGAGAAAATGGCCATATAGGGTTTAATGAGCCGGATGAGAGTTTAAACGTCCAGACTAATCTAGTGGATTTAACTCCACAAACTATCCAGGCAAATAGCAGATTTTTCGACTCCTTTGAGGAAGTTCCCAAACAAGCTATATCCATAGGAATAGCAACAATAATGAAAGCAAAAAAAATACTGCTTTTGGCTTCAGGAGAAAACAAAGCAGAGGCCATAGCTCAAATGACATCTGGATACGTAACAACAAAGGTGCCGGCATCGCTGCTACAAACTCATCAAGATGTAATTCTTTTAGTAGATGAAAAGGCTGGTAAACTCTTAAGGTAAAGATGGGCGAGCGTTTTAAAACCATCTATCGCCAGAGGCATTTCTAAAAGTCATCCTTCTTCTATCTCACTAGTTTCCTGATGTCATCCTGAGCTTGCCGAAGGATCCAGCCCGCAAGGGCGCTAATTATAAACCCTAATTGGTCACGGTAAAGATTACGATACAAGCTACATGCTTGGTCCAAGCCCGTTCATAAAAGGTATTCATGATGGTAAGCCCCTGCTAAGATAACACTGTCAATCTGAACCATACCATAACCAAATAGGGGGCTCTCATCCATCTTCTATCTTACTGGTTTCCTGAGGTCATCCTGAGCTACGCCGAAGGATCTAGCCCGCAAGGGCGGAAGCCCCACACAAATGACAAACTCACGTAGGTCAGTTCAGGGTTTGTAATTTACTTCTGGGCTAAGGTAGTCCCCTGCTGTTTTTCCACATGCTCGACACCTTTGGCTTATAAGTCGACATGTCCATGTCTCTGACGTCAATGAAAGATAGCTTAACGCCAAAGGCTTACTCACAGGGAAAAAAGACGCAGATGACTAATACGCCCTGCCAGCAAATGACAAACCCTTCAGTAGGCTAAGCGGTCTACCCCTATCAAACTATCCAACTATCTTCTATCTTCCTGGTTTCCTGATGTCATCCTGAGCCACGCCGAAGGATCTAGCCCACAAGGGCGCAAGCCCCACACAAATGTCAAACCCACGTAGGTCAGTTCAGGGTTTGTCATTTACTTCTGGGCTAAGGTAGTCCCCTGCTGTTTTTCCACATGCTTGACACCTTTGGCTTATAAGTCGACATGTCCATGTCTCTGACGTCAATGAAAGATAGCTTAACGCCAAAGGCTTACTCACAGGGAAAAAAGACGCAGATGACTAATACGCCCTGCCAGTAAATGACAAACCCTTCAGTAGGCTAAGTGGTTATTCACTTTTTACAGCTTAGCAGGTAATTCAATACCTGCGGACATCGAAGCCCAAATGGTTCCTACTTCCAACTTCCCACTTCTCACTACTACTACAATACGCCCTGCCACTAAATGACAAACCCTTCAGTAAGCTCAAGCGGTCTACTCCTATCCAACTAACCAACTATCTTACTAGTTTCCTGATGTCATCCTGAGCTACGCCGAAGGATCTAGCCCGCAAGGGCGCAAGCCCCACACAACGAACCCCACCTTCCGTTTCCGCTTCCCACTTTCCACCTTACACTTCATTTAAGCTCCTGCTTTTATCCAGCAAATAACGGTTCTAATCATCAAAAGTAGATGATTAGAACCGTTTTTTACTGTTTACCTATATTTGCCCAGCCTCATATTTTTAAATAGATGTTAAAACAATCACATAATTATTAACAACCAACATTTATAGTGATACAATAACTTTAATACGTTAAAAGAAGGTGAAAAAATGTTAAAAGTAACAAATATGCACAAAAATTACGGAGATCTAAAAGCTGTGCAAGGAATAGACTTTGAAGTAAGGCCGGGGGAGATACTAGGTTTTTTAGGCCCTAATGGAGCCGGCAAAACTACCACTATCAAAATATGTAGCGGGCTTTTGCTGCCCACAGAAGGGGAAGTAACCCTCTGTGACTATGACATTGTAAAGGAACCAACACAGGCAAAAAAACAACTAGGTTATGTTCCAGACGATCCATTTTTGTATGAAAAACTAACAGGGCGCCAATTCTTAGAATTTGTTGGGGAAATCTACGATATTAACCCTCAAAATAGGCACCAGAAGATTGAGGATATGATGGAACAATTAGAGCTTACAGATAAAGCAGATGAACTTATAGGAAGCTACTCTCGCGGCATGAAAAGGAAAATCGCGCTAATGGCAGGGATTATACACTCACCTAAAGTTCTGCTACTAGATGAACCGACTTTAGGCTTAGATGCAGTTAGCGCCAAAAAAGCTAAGGATATAATTAAAGAAATGGCATACAAAAAAAATACAGCGGTGCTGCTGACAACCCATGTAATGGAAATAGCAGAGCAAATATGCGATCGCATAGCGGTAATAAACAAAGGCAAGCTAGTAGCAGTGGGCACTCTAGAAGAGCTACAGCAAAAAGCAAAAGATGGCACAACACTAGAAGAAGTCTTTGTTAATATAACCAAACAACAAACGTCGGATTTAGGGTAGGTGACTAGCGATGAATAACCTAACTCTGCTTTATAAAATCCAATGGAAGATGTTTGTAAACCGCTTTTTTAGAGACAAAAAACAAACGGCCATATCAGGCTTAGCTGCACTTGCCATTTTAGCGGTGGTAGCTGCTGTGATTTGGTTTTTTCGAGGACGGTTCTTTTATGATTTAGGACAGGGCAGCTATAAGGAAATACAACTAGCCTTGGCTATCGTTTTTTCTATCACTCTTATGATTATGTTTGCTTTTCAGTTTTTTGCAAGCCTTATAAACTTAGTGTCTAACTTTTATAAGTCCCCAGACATTAACTATTTGGTATCTACTCCACTGCCATCAGGGCTTGTGTTAATGTATAAGCTCATAAACCATACATTTAAAAGTATAGGTAAAGAAGCAGTATTTTTCTTCCCGCTATATATAGCCATAGCTATATCTATAAATGCAACAGCATTATTTTATATAATACTGCCAATAACCTATATTATAGTGGCAGCGATAGCGTCAAGTTTAGGAATCATATTCGGCATGATATTTTTACGTAAGTTTTCAATTAGAATTTATAGGTATTTAGTAAACATAGGAAATTTTATAGTTATCGCTGCGGTTTGGTTGCTTGCTCTTAACTTTATAACAATACCTGAACCCCTAGGGAAAATTGCAGAATTTATTTTAACAAGAGAAAATATAGCCCTTATTATTCCCTTTATATCAGGAGCTGAGCTATTATCAAATACTGCCCTAGGACTTGAGTTAACAGCGCTAAAACCATTGGCATACCTACTTGGAGTAGCTGCAGTCCTTATAGTATTAACCTACTACACAGCAAAGCATAACTTCTACGCTGGGTGGATGAACAGTACACACGTTGCAGAAAAGAAAACAACACCCATGCAGAAAAAACACAAGAAAACTGCCACAAAAAATTCGCACCCAATTTTAAGCCTGACAAAGTATGAGTTCATAAGAGCATCTAAAAACTATGACATTATGGCAGGGGCGCTACTTTTTTACGCACTGTATATAGGTATGATGTTTTACTTAAATACATCTGACATGGAATTTAAATTAGCAGCAGCCATCGCCATGGCAGCAGGGATGTTTTTTATATCCACTGGAACTGCCGTGCCATTTGTAAGTAGCGAAATAACCAAAAACCCACAAACAGCCAAATTCCAATACTCAACAATGAAGTTTTTACCTTTAAAATCAAAAGATATCCTATCAGCAAGAATTTTAATGATATTTATTCCTACGTTAGTAGTGCTGACCATAGGTTTGACAACCCTAGCAATTTCCTTAGATCAGACACTAACAGTAATCCTTATAGCTAACCTTTTGCAGCTTTTTATCCTAATAGGATATGTAACACTTAGTCAAGCATACGAGGTTATGTACTACCAACGCTTTTTTGAAAACCAAAAGTTTATAGGAGGACTAATATCACTGCTAGCACCAATAGTTTACCAACTATTAACCATAGGCCTTTTCATCCTATATCAATTAAAACCACTATTTCCAAACCTATGGCTAAACCCAATCCTAAACATACCAACCCTGGTAGCAATAGCAACACTAACAATACTCTGTCAACTAACATACACCTATAACTTAGGCAAAAAAGCCTGGGATAAGATGGAGTTTTAGGATAGCAGGAGGATAGCAGGAGATAGGAGAATAAAATAAATTAAAAAAAGAAAGCAAAAAGATGCGAGATAAAGGCGCACCTTTTTGCTTTCTTTTTTAGTGCATTTTTATAAAAGATAAAAGTTAAAAAAG
Organism: Proteinivorax hydrogeniformans; assembly: GCF_040515995.1. Lineage (GTDB taxonomy): Bacteria > Bacillota > Proteinivoracia > Proteinivoracales > Proteinivoracaceae > Proteinivorax > Proteinivorax hydrogeniformans. The sequence goes on from NZ_CP159485.1 coordinate 1,000,700, forward strand.
TTTTTTTCTTTTGACATAATGTTGTCAAAAGAAAAGTATATAATTTTCTTAAAATTAAGCAGGGTAAAATTGGTATATGGAGAAGTAGTACAAAAGACTTTAACTATCTCAAATTCGAAACACTCAATTTTTAAAAATAGTTAGGGGGGCTAGTAATTTTAAAAAACTATAAAAAAACTAAGATAGCTCGAATAAGCGAAGATTCACGTATTCAGACTGTAAAAGAACATTTAACAAATGTCAGCCAGATCGCTGCTTCTAATGGGGAAAAAATTGAAGTTGGACATATGACGTACGTTGCTGGTCTATTACATGATTCAGGTAAATTAAGTACGAAATTTAAAGACTATATATTACAAAGTGTCAATGATGCTACCTATACCCCAAAAAGAGGTAGTGTGGATCACTCTACCGCTGGCGGAAAAATATTATTTGAAAAATTTCATAAACACAATTCAAATGTCTCTTTAAGGATTATTGTAGAACTATTGTGTAACACAATAATATCTCATCATAATGGTCTTACTGATTTTCTTTCTCCTACAGGAACATCTACATACTTAAGACGTTTAAAGGACAAAGAAATTGACAATTTTGATGAAATTATAGGTGACTTCTTTAATGAAATTTCTTCATTAGAATTGTTAGAAGAAAAATTACAGCATGCCGAAGTTGAGTTAAAGAGTGCCTTATATCGCAACCACCAGCATTCAAAATCTAAAGATCCAAATATAACAATAACTCTTCTAATGAAATATGTTTTTAGTTGCCTAATAGATGCAGATAGAACAGATGCTAGATGTTTTGATGAAAATATAAATTCTTTAGAACAGGCTAATAACGGAAATGATTTTAACCTTTACTATTCAAGATTAATTAGACATCTAGACTTACTAAATAAGGCAAACACAAGTAAAAGCAGGGTGGATAAACTAAGGGAAAATATGTCTGAACAGTGCGAAGTATTTGCAGATAGGCCTTCAGGTATCTACACTTTGTCGATTCCTACAGGTGGTGGCAAGACATTATCTAGCTTACGATATGCTATAAAACACGCTATTAAGTTTAACAAAGATAGGATAATTTATGTAGTACCCTATACTTCAATAATTGAGCAGAATGCTAAAGAAGTTAGAGAAATACTTAAGGACAATAAAAACATTTTAGAACACCATTCAAACATAATAGAAAATGAAGATGATGGTCCTTATGAAAACAATAAAACATATCAATTGGCAAGAGATAACTGGCACTCACCCATTATTTTTACAACTATGGTTCAATTTTTAAACACCATATATTCTAACAAAACAAGAGATATACGAAGGTTTCATCAACTCGCCAACTCAATAATTATTTTTGATGAGGTTCAGTCAGTACCGGTTAAATGCATAGCATTATTTAATGAAAGTTTAAATTTCTTAACGAATGTTTGTAATACAAGCATACTTTTATGTACTGCAACCCAGCCAGCTTTAGATTTTGTAGATAAAAAACTTGATAAGATTGATGGAGAAGTAGTTTCAAACCTTAGTGAAGTTACAAAAAGTTTTAAGAGGGTAGAGATAATCGACAAGACTAAGCATGATGGGTGGAGTACAGGTGAGTTGGTTACTTTTATAAATGAGAATCTTAACGAAGAAACGAGAAGCATTCTGATAGTTTTAAACACGAAAACGGTGGTAAAAAATTTGTACAAGAGATTACGACAAACAAAAGATGCAAAAGTTTACCACTTAAGCACTTCCATGTGTGCTGCTCACCGTTCTACAGTTTTAAATAAAATAAAAAGTGCGTTGCTCAATAAAGAGAGGGTAGTTTGTGTCAGTACGCAGTTAATCGAGGCTGGGGTTAATATTAGCTTTGAGTGTGTAGTAAGATCTTTATCCGGTGTGGACTCAATTGCCCAAGCAGCAGGGCGATGTAATAGACATGGGGAGGTGTCTACAAAGAACGTTTATGTCATCAATCATAGAGAAGAGAGCTTAAATCACTTAAAAAACATAAAGACTGGAGCAGAAATAACAAATAAAATACTCCTTGATAAAAAATATGGCCATGTCAAAGAAGATTTACTTTCACCTAAAATTATGAGTCTATACTTTACTAATTACTATACCGAACTACAAAACAAATTAGAATACCCGATTCCCTCTTTACAAGATAATCTATACGAACTGACTAAAGGTAGTAATAAGTATAAAGAACATTATCGAAGCAAGTCCGGCAGGGACTTCCCATTAGCGCTGTATTCAAGTGTTAAAACAGTAGGCGATTATTTTCAAGTTATTGACCAAAAGACTACCTCTGTTTTAGTCCCTTATGGTGAAGGTGCTGATATAATTTCAGAGCTAAACGGAGAACTAGCTATTACTGAGCTATCTTTAGTTTTAAGGAGAGCTCAGCATTATGTTGTGAATGTATACGATTTTGAACTCCAAAAACTTAGCAAGTCAGGAGGTTTAGTATATTTGTTAGATGATAAAGTTATAGCATTAAAAGAGAATGCTTATGACTTAGATTTTGGAGTTTCAACTGACGAAGAAGGAAAAATGTCAACCCTTACTATATAAAAAGGAGGTTAAGTATGAGAAATCAAGTTGAATTTGAAGTCTATGGAAAGTATGCCTTGTTTACAGACCCTGCAACGAAAGTGGGAGGAGAGAAATTATCTTATCAAGTTCCAACATACCAAGCATTAAAAGGTATAATGGAATCGATTTATTGGAAACCAACTATTATTTGGATAATAGATGAAGTGCGGATAATGAATGCAATAAAAATGGAAGCCAAAGGAGTCAGGCCTATTGAGTATAAAGGAGGCAATACATTAGCAAGTTATACTTATTTAAAAGATGTTAGGTATCAAGTGCGAGCCCACTTTGTTTTTAATCGTCACCGGCCTGATCTAGATTATGATAGAAATGAGCATAAGCATCATAAAATTGCTAAAAGGTCTATAAAAGCTGGTGGTAGAAGGGATGTATTTTTAGGAACTAGAGAATGCGTAGCTTATGTAGAACCTTGTAAATTTGGGGAAAGTGAAGGGTTCTACGATGGCTATGGAGACATACATCTGGGGACAATGATTCATGGGCTTAATTATCCTGATGAGACCGGATTAGATATGTTAGAAACTAGACTTTGGAACCCTATTATGCGAGATGGTTATATTTCCTTTATAAAGCCAGCTGACTGTGAAATAGTCCGACCAATTAAGAAATTAAGACCAAAAGGATTTTCAAAAGACAATTTAGAGCCAGCAGAAGAATTAGACAAGGAATTATCAAGAGAAGGAGGGATTAGATGGGATGGATGAATGACTTGTTAGAAACGTATGAAAACAATGTTAATCAAGTAGGTAAGTTTGAACAAAAAGGCGACAAAGAATTTACGCTAATACCAATCGCCCATACAACACAATACGCTCAAATAGAAGTTACAGTAGATGTGAACGGTGATTTTTTGCAGGCAAAAGTGGTGGATAAAGACAATGCTAATACCGTTATTCCTTGTACTGAAAGCTCTTCGAGTAGAACCAGTGCACCAGCTCCACATCCACTTCATGATAAGCTAATATATGTAGCAGGTGATTTTGAAAAATATGTGGGTAAGTTGAAGAAAAGCTCACCCCATAATAATTATATCGACCAGTTAAAAAAATGGTGTGATTCGGACTACGCAAACTATAAGGTTAAAGCTATATACCAGTATATTCAAAAAGGGACACTGATTAGAGATCTTATCTCAGCCTCTGTACTAGTAGGGGATAAAAACAATGTACTTATCACTAAGTGGTCTAAAGAGTTAGAAAAAAATCTTGGTTACAAACCAGCTATTTTTGAAGTTTTAAGTGAAACTCAAGATAAGGCCTTTGTTCGCTTTGATGTGCATCAACCTAATACAATAAATAAAAAGGTGTGGAAAGATAAAAAAGTCTATGATTCATTTATAAGTTTTTACAAAAACAGATTAGAAAAAGAAGATACATGCTATATAACTGGTGAAGTAACACCTAAAACGGAAACACACTTAAGTGGATTAAGAAGATCAGGGGATAAGGCGAAACTAATATCTGCTAACGATACCAGTGGCTTCACATTTAGAGGGCGTTTTAACAAAGGAGGTGAAGCAGTAAGCATAAGTTATGATGTTTCGCAAAAAGCGCATAACGCTTTAAAATGGTTAATATTAAAACAAGGAAAAAGTATTGATGGGAGAGTGTTTCTTGTATGGGGGAACGAAAATACCGATGCCCCTTCACCACAAGATGATGCACTAACATTGTTGAGTCAACTAGATCCAAACTTGACCGTTAGCAATTCTCTCCAGGTTAATACCCATGAAATATTTGCAGATGACGTTAATAAAGCAATAGATGGTTATAAAAGAGAATTATCCTATAATTCAAATATCATAATCATGATTTTCGACGCTGCTACACCTGGACGATTATCTATTAAATACTATCAGAATTTAAAAGAAAGTGAATATATTAAAAGGATACAAAAGTGGCACAACACTTGTTCTTGGTTACACCGATATAGAAAAAGCAATGAAGGTAAGCATATTAAGTTTTGTGGGGCACCAGCCACACGGGATATAGCAAATGCAGCTTTTGGTTTTAAATCTAGTGACAAATTGATTAAAGAAACAATGGAGAGGATGCTTCCTTGTGTTATAGAAGGACGGAAAATACCAATAGATATCATACGAAGTGCAATTTATCGAGCATCCAATCCAGTCTCAATGGAAAAATGGCAATGGGAGAAAACTCTAAGCATCACTTGTGCTTTACTAAAAAAACATTATGAAAAGGAGGGGTACGAAGTGGCCTTAGACGAAAAAAATAAAAGCAGGGATTATTTATTTGGTAGATTACTTGCTGTGGCTGACGTATTAGAAAGAAGAGCACTTTCAAAAGAGGAGGGGAGACCTACTAGTGCTTTAAGGTATATGAATGCCTTTGCGAGACATCCGGCTAGGACTTGGAAAACTATCCAGACAAACTTGCAACCTTATCAAGCAAAGCTTGGTAATAAAGGGATTTATTATAATCGCTTAATTGATGAAATAGCATCCAATATAAGTCTAGAAGATTTTAACAATAGAGCACTTGGAGGAGTTTATTTGTTAGGGTTTTATAGTCAAAGACATGAACTTTATAATGGCAAAAATGATGTTTAGAATTAAAATAACAAAAAATGGGAGGAAATTAAAATGTCTATTTTAGATTACAAAATTGACTTTGCTGTGGTATTTTCAGTAAAAAATGCTAACCCCAATGGAGATCCTTTAAATGGGAATAGGCCTCGTCAAAACTTTGAGGGTTATGGAGAGGTATCCGACGTATGCTTAAAAAGAAAGATAAGAAATCGACTTCAAGATAAAGGTGAGCCAATTTTTGTGCAATCAGATGAAAGGAAGAATGATGATTTTAAAAGCTTAAAGGAGCGTGCAGATTCAGTTACTGAGTTGAAAAAAACAAAAGATAAAGATGAATATCATGATATAGCATGCAAAACCTGGACTGATGTGAGAACTTTTGGGCAGGTTTTTGCTTTTAAAGGTGATAGCTCCACTTCGGTAGGAGTGAGGGGGCCTGTCTCAATTCATCCAGCTGTTAGCTTGCATCCAGTTGACATATCAAGTATTCAAATAACCAAAAGTGTAAACTCTACCACTTCAAATAAAAAGTCTTCGGATACTATGGGCACTAAGCACCGTGTTGACTTCGGCGTTTATGTCTTTTATGGAAGCATCAATACTCAGCTAGCAGAAAAAACCAAATTTACTAAAGATGATGCTGATAAAATCAAAGATGCTCTCTGCACATTATTTGAAAATGATGCTTCATCTGCTCGGCCTGACGGGAGTATGGAAATTCATAATGTATACTGGTGGGAACATAATTCTAAACTAGGACAATACTCATCAGGCAAAGTACACCGTTCACTATCATTGAAGTTAAAAAATGATGAGCCAAAATCCTATGATGATATAATTATTAAATTAAATAAGCTAGAAGGACTAGACGTAAAAGTTTATGAAGGAAAATAATGAAGAAAACTTTCTCATGTTATCAGGAATTCAACATTTTCAATTCTGTAAAAGGCAATGGGCTTTAATACACGTTGAACAGCAGTGGGAGGAAAATATAAGAACTGTGGAGGGCAACCATATACATCGAAAAGTTGATCAACCTCTAATTAAAGAAACACGGAAGAACAAGCTTATTATTAGATCACTACCTGTACAATCTAAAGAACTAGGAATAACCGGAGTTTGTGATGTTGTTGAGTTTATAGAAGATGAGTATGGTATTTCGGTTTTAGGGTCGAAGAAAAAATACGTCCCCATACCTATTGAATACAAGAAGGGGAAACCTAAAACTGACAAAGCTGACACTTTACAATTGGCAGCTCAAGCAATGTGCTTAGAGGAAATGTTAGTATGTCAAATAGATAAGGGGTATATCTTTTACAATGAAATAAAAAGAAGGGTAGAAGTACCCCTTAGTGGAAATTACAAAACTAAAATAAAGGACCTTGTTTCAGAGATGCATCAGTATTTTAACAAAGGTTATACACCTAAAGCAAAAGTTGGAAAGCACTGCAATAGTTGTTCGCTACAAAACATTTGCTTACCAAAATTATTAAATAAACAAACAGCCAGTAGCTACATTGAAAGGAAAATTAAAGGATGAAAAAGTTATTGAACACTCTGTTTGTGACCAGCCCAGATGTGTACTTGGCTTTAAACGGAGAGAATGTTGTGGTATTAAAGGAACAAGAGAGATTAGCCCAGCTACCTCTTCACAATTTAGAGACAATTTATACATTTGGGCACAGTGGTGCAAGCCCAGCACTAATGGGGTTTTGTGCTGAACAGGGGATTTCCATTGTTTTTTTAAACAGAAGTGGCAGATTTTTGGCCAAAGTAGTTGGTAAAAGTAGGGGTAATGTGTTGTTAAGAAAGGCTCAATACCGTATATCTGATCATGAAACTAAAAGTGCAAAATTGGCAGCAAACTTTATTATCGGTAAAATATATAATAATAAGTGGAGTATCGAGCGGGCAACAAGGGACTACCCTTTAAGGGTGGATGTGAACAAATTTAAACAGGCTTCGCAGAATCTTTCACAACTCTTAATAAAGGTTAGAAATGTGACTGACTTAGAATTGCTTCGAGGGTATGAAGGGCAAGCTGCTCTTATCTATTATGAGTTATTAGATGAACTGATATTACAGCAAAAGGAAAGTTTCTTTTACCACCAAAGAAGCAGAAGACCTCCTCTAGATAATGTAAATGCTATGCTTTCATTTGCCTATACTTTACTTTCAAACGATGTAGCAGCTTCTTTAGAAAGTGTCGGTTTAGATTCATATGTAGGATTTTTACATCGGGATAGACCAGGGAGAGCTTCACTAGCCTTGGATGTTATGGAAGAAATGAGAGGGATTTTTGCAGATCGTTTTGTAATATCTTTGATTAACAAAAAGATTGTAAATGAAGAAGATTTTATAACCAAAGAAAGCGGAGCTATTATAATGACAGATATGTGTAAAAAAAAGTTTCTAAAATACTGGCAAGAAAGGAAACAAGATAAAATTAATCATCCTTACCTAGGAGAAAAAATTTCTTGGGGACTTGTGCCGCATGCTCAAGCTATGTTATTAGCTAGGTACTTAAGGGGAGATTTAGATGAATATCCGCCATTTTTGTGGAAGTAGGTGAGACCATTTTAGTTGTTATAACTTATGATGTTAGCACCACCAGTGAAGGGGGAAAAAAACGCTTAAGGAAAGTGGCAAAAACTTGTCAAAAATATGGGATTAGAGTACAGAATTCAGTATTCGAATGCATCGTGGATTCAACAAAACTTAAGCAATTGAAATATGAATTGAATGCTGTTATTAACGAAAAAGAGGATAGCCTTAGGGTTTATAGATTAGGAGATAACTATAAAGGTAAAGTTGAGCATATTGGCACTAAAGAAGTAGTTAATATGGAAGAAGTGATAATTATATAGTGCGAGAGTAAAGCGCACATAAAATCAGTGTAAGATTCGCACACCTAATAGTAGAAAAAAATATAACTATTTAACTTTCATTAATAAAAAAAGAAGTATGTAAAGAGAAATAAATATTGAAAAATTACTTTTTGCCTTAAAAAGAGGCTGTTTTAAGGCAAAAACGCAGTCGCACCCCATGTGGGTGCGTGGATTGAAATATACTGTGTGCCGGCCTATTTCTCTGTCCCCTTGGTCGCACCCCATGTGGGTGCGTGGATTGAAATCTAAAAGCACTTACTATGGCCAGCCTGTAGTATAGTCGCACCCCATGTGGGTGCGTGGATTGAAATATCTGTCTTAATCACCTTGAAGTAGCGTAGGTTGTCGCACCCCATGTGGGTGCGTGGATTGAAATCTTGCTGTTATATCGCACTTTAGGTCCAGCAGCGTCGCACCCCATGTGGGTGCGTGGATTGAAATATTCATGCAGTAGTCTAAGAAATCTTCTACCTCATGTCGCACCCCATGTGGGTGCGTGGATTGAAATTCTAATATAAAGTTTACTGGTGTCATAGTCTTTGCGTCGCACCCCATGTGGGTGCGTGGATTGAAATCTAAAAGCACTTACTATGGCCAGCCTGTAGTATGTCGCACCCCATGTGGGTGCGTGGATTGAAATTTCGGTATGCTGGGTTTAGTGGCACTAGCACCTCGTCGCACCCCATGTGGGTGCGTGGATTGAAATCGTTAGCTGTACCTCTATATAGAAGGGATTATCGCGTCGCACCCCATGTGGGTGCGTGGATTGAAATTTTTCAGACATGAACTTAGCCGTATGACCTTCTACGTCGCACCCCATGTGGGTGCGTGGATTGAAATACCCTAACACATAAGATTCTTTTACATTTCTAAAGTCGCACCCCATGTGGGTGCGTGGATTGAAATATATTTAAATTATCGCCAGCGTATTTATGGAAGGTCGCACCCCATGTGGGTGCGTGGATTGAAATACCATTGCAAGGTTCGATTTTTCAGACTACACAATGTCGCACCCCATGTGGGTGCGTGGATTGAAATTTCTATAACTTTATCAGCTAACCCATGTACATCGTCGCACCCCATGTGGGTGCGTGGATTGAAATTTTGTATCTTTCAACCTTATCACCTTTAAACTCTAAGTCGCACCCCATGTGGGTGCGTGGATTGAAATAGATTAAACGTGTTGAGCGGTTCGATGCAGAAGGGTCGCACCCCATGTGGGTGCGTGGATTGAAATAATTAGGCGAACTAACCATTTGGAGCGGTGAAGGTCGCACCCCATGTGGGTGCGTGGATTGAAATTCCGGTGGAATACCACTTAAAAACCATCTCCACAGTCGCACCCCATGTGGGTGCGTGGATTGAAATTTGCTAGGTAAAGCCCACTTTTCAAATTCCTGGGTCGCACCCCATGTGGGTGCGTGGATTGAAATACTTGTGTCAACATCTAACACATTTAAACAGTTAGTCGCACCCCATGTGGGTGCGTGGATTGAAATTAAGGAGACATATGATATGCTTTACGAAAAACTAGTCGCACCCCATGTGGGTGCGTGGATTGAAATTTAATTTTATTCAGAATCTCGTCCCCAATGTTAAAGTCGCACCCCATGTGGGTGCGTGGATTGAAATTCGAAGCTTAGGGATATTAAGCTCCACATCCTCGTCGCACCCCATGTGGGTGCGTGGATTGAAATAACATATCTTTTAGTCTTGTGTCCTCTGCAGTTGTGTCGCACCCCATGTGGGTGCGTGGATTGAAATTTTCTTAAGTCTTTATATAGAAAGATACCAAAAAGTCGCACCCCATGTGGGTGCGTGGATTGAAATAATTATGCCTATATCCTTTTCTGCTAGATTTCGGTGTCGCACCCCATGTGGGTGCGTGGATTGAAATACTAGATCTAATTGGCGAGCCTTTGCCACATAAGTCGCACCCCATGTGGGTGCGTGGATTGAAATTGGTCTTACTAAATTGTTATCATCATCTATAAGTGTCGCACCCCATGTGGGTGCGTGGATTGAAATGCTTTTTTATATCGTTTTTAAGTCGCTCTTTAAAGTCGCACCCCATGTGGGTGCGTGGATTGAAATATTAAGTCGCCAAAATAATCTGTACCAAATTGAGTCGCACCCCATGTGGGTGCGTGGATTGAAATAATGAATTTAAGTCAAAACGAGGTGAAACCTATGTCGCACCCCATGTGGGTGCGTGGATTGAAATATAACTTCCATTTTGCTATGTCAATTGCAAACTGGTCGCACCCCATGTGGGTGCGTGGATTGAAATCATTGTTCAGGGTCTCCATTCCAAAATGATTCAGGGTCGCACCCCATGTGGGTGCGTGGAACTTTATTGAAAACAAGGAGAATCTAATCTTTTATGGTGGACCTGGCGCTGGTAAAACGCATTTAGGTATTGCTCTTGGAACCATGGCAATCAATAATCAGAAGTCTGTTCTGTTTTACACAGTACACTCCCTGATTAATGAATTAGTGAAGGCTAAAGAAGAACATTCTCATGAAAAGTTAATGAAGAAGATAGAAAAAGCTGATTTATTAATATTAGACGAATGGGGATATTTGCCTCTACATCAAGAGGGATCTAGGCTTTTATTTGAAGTTATCAGTTTTTGCTATGAACGAAAAAGCATCATAATTACTACTAATATGGAGTTTAAGTACTGGAAAAATTTCTTGTTTGACGAGAAGTTAACAGTAGCAATAATTGACCGATTAGTTCATCATTCACACTTATTATTTTTCGATAGAGAAAGCCACAGAAAGAAGCATGCGTTAATGAAGCAAGGTTAAAATTAACAACCGGATTGTACTTGCATTTTTCTTGGCCATTTTTTGTATTTTCCTATTGCCAAAAACACTATCAGAAAAGTTACACAGGTTGATTTAGGTCGCACCCCATGTGGGTGCGTGGATTGAAATACAAATTGCTAACAAAGTCTATCAAAGCTTTGTAATATTTGAGCTAAAGATATAGTTTACGGCCAGGCAATTAAATATAAATTATTAATAAATAATTAAAAGTAACAAAAGGAGGGGGAACCATGAAAGAAGTTAAAGTAAAAGAGTTAGAAAAATTTATGAGAGAATATGAGGGGGATGATTACAAACAAAAAATATTTCAAGGATTGATTAGAACTAGGAGTATATCAGGTATTAAAGGTTTAATAAATAGTATGTTAAAAGAAAAAGATTATAGTGAACTGGGGACAAAAGAAGTGGAAAATGTCATAAATGTATTCCGAAAAGAATTAGATAAACAGAGACAAGCAAAAGATAATGCCACTTCTGACGAGATGAAAAAACTAACGGCACTAACAAAAGAGAATAATACAGAAATTTTCAATCTTAAAAAAGAAATATCAGAGCTTAAAGAACTACTAGCTATGTTTATTAAATAAAAAAGGAGGCTAAGTTATGTTAAGTGCTAAATATAAGGCCCAGTTTCTAAGTAGGAACAATGATATCACCGACAGAAAATATATCTATTCGCATATTCAGGAAGTTGAAAACACACATGGCTGTTTTACTAAGTGGAATGATGATGCCTTAAGATATTATTTGCAAAGTTTTGAGGCCACTTCTCCAAATAGTTTGCATAAATATGTACAGTTTTTAAGGAATTTATATAATTATATAGCAGGTGAAGAGAACATTAAAATAGCTAAAACTTATTATATATCTCAAGAGGAGCTATTCAGTTTAATAGATAGGAGAAAACTAAATGAATCTATACTGAGTTTGGAACAGAATAGGTATATTAAAAATCAGTTGACAGTGACTAAAGATGGAATTGAAGGGAATGTTAGAGATAAATTAATATTTGAGCTTGCATGGGAAGGATTGAGTAATGAGGAAATTAAATTAATAAAAGAGTCGGATATTGAGTTTACCTTGACTGCCGAAGAGAAGGTTATTGTATTATTAAATTTAAAAAACCGAGTGCATAGAATAGAAGATGAAGAAGTTGTTGAAGACATAAAGAGATGTTTAAAAGAGACAGACTACTATTTAACATTAAAGAATGGTAGAATAAGAAGGATGAAATATAAGGAAAGTGAATATCTTATTAAACCTTTAAATGTAGGCCGGGGCAAGATAGAAGAATATCTAATTAATCCAAGTCATGCACTTATGACGGTCTTCAGACAGAATGCGATAATTTGTGAGGGTATTAATGTGGGCAGTTTAACTGTAGAAGAGATTAGAAGAAGTCGGATTATTTATCTATTAGAAAATAATTATAGCTTAGAAACAATAAATTTAATGTATAACGTGAGACACTCTAACAATCTCTACTGGCTAAGATCTATAGCCGATGAGAGAAAAAAATAGCTGCGCAGGTTTTTAATGGGGATAGAGGCCATTAAAAGCATTGAGGGATTTTGGGCAATAAAAATGGTTCCAATCATCAATTTTGATGATTGGAACCATTTTTTACTAAATAGAACCGCAGGAGTTTTTTGCTTACAATAAAGTTGAAAGTGGAAGGTAGAAGGTGGAAAGTGAGAAGCTGAAAGTGATGTTATCGATGGATGGGAGGCTCTTTTTGGTTATTATGGCTTGTATCTTACAGGGTTTTTCCAATATGGATACTTTTATGTACGGGCTTGGACCCAGCATGTAGCTAGTATCGTAATCTTTACCGTGGCTAAATAATGTCTTAGGTTCGCGGGTTTAATTATTAACCCCCGACCTCATATTACTAATTATCACTACTAAAGACAATTGGCCGCGAAAATGTATAAATTTGCTTATTCTGCCGGATCAAAGGGCATGCTTTAAATCCGCTTCTTCTGACCCGCCCCCTGTCAAGTAGACAATGGAAATAAAAGTTTTGCAAGGGAGCATCGCAGTGCTACAGCAGAAGTCATTATAGTTAAAAATAAAATTACTACTAGAAGTAGACTCGCTAGTAAAGTGGAATGTACAAAGCGAATTAAACAGGGCCTTTCCATAAGTAACAGCACTAGTTGAACGGGCTTGGACCCAGCATGTAGCTAGTATCGTAATCTTTACCGTGGCCAAATAATGTCTTAGGTTCGCAGGTTTAATTACTAACCTCCGACCTCATATTACTAATCACCTTTCCACTTATCAATATACATTTACTGTTTATACATAAAAAAACATTGAATATACATAAAAATATATTGATAATCAATAAAATATATGTATAATATATTTATAGAAAGATTTTCTAGTGGTTTTTGTTTTTTACTGTTTGGCCACAGTGTTTTTTAACAAAGTAAAGAATAAAGGAAAGGGGTTTGGGTTGATGAGCTTTTTTAACAGAGCTATGCTTTCGGTAGGTAGGAGAAAAAGTAAAAACTTAACTATGCTAGTTATCATGACTATTATTTTAAGCTTGGTTGTTGTAGGCATGAATATAATTTATGCCACTGAAAATGCCAGTGTATTAGCCAGGGAGACTTTAGGAAGTTATGCTACTTTGAGCTATGATTTTGAAGGTGCTGTGTTAGATGAAAAAAAAGATTTTGCTCCTCAAATTGTCGATGGAGAGGAGGCAGCGCTACTTGCAGAGCATGAAAATGTTCTTTATCATAACTCCATTGGATATGCTTATGGAGTTGGTGAGGGAATAGAGGTAGTGGGTGATTCATCAATTTTTAATAACGAGCTAGACTTTAGATCCAGTCAGTTAGCACCCCCTAATTTAGCGATGGTTGGTGTCGATAACACTGAGTTACTAAACTTTTTTGATGACAGTTATTTTCATATGAGCCAAGGGCGTCATCTAACTTTTGAAGACAAATACAGTCAAGTGGCTGTTATTGAACAAGAGCTAGCAAATAAGAATAACTTAACTGTGGGCGACACTATTGAGGTAAAAAGTGCTGATAATCAGCTAGTTTACGACTTAGAGATAGTGGGGATCTACCAGGCCCAACAAAATAGGCTGTCTAGTAGGCTAAATCAGTATGGTATACAGTTTTCACTTATTAGTCCTAGCAATCGGATATATGTACCTTATGATGTAGCGGTTAATTTGCGGCAAAATGAGGTAACAGCTGCTGGCATGAGCTTTACTTTGCCATCTTTGGGAACAGACAGGGTTGTATATTATATCGACGAACCGCAAAATGTCGATGTATTTATCGAGGACTCAAAACAATATCCATTTGATTGGCAGAACTTTAAGCTAGATGCAAATGAAAGAGCATATAGGTATATGGTGGAGCCAGCCGAGAGGGTAGCTTCGTTGGCGAAAAGGGTAATATTGATAACAGTTTTAGCGGGTATATGTATTTTATCGTTAGTACTTATGCTTTGGGTTAAAGAACGTAATTATGAAACTGGTGTTTTACTATCTCTAGGTGAGAGTAAGAAAAAAATCATTTATCAATATTTATTTGAAATGTTAGTTGTAGCAGTTGTTGCTATATTCATGGCGTTTATAGTAGGTGGTTTTGCTTCGCAACATTTAGGTAATCGGCTGATGGATAGGCAGTTTGACCCAGACGATGAAGTAGAGACTATTGGCCAAATGTTAGAAGAGCGAGTGATTACCAGAGTAAATAGGGCGCCAGGATCTAGCGCCGATGATATAAAGCCGATAGATCAGTTGCAGATAGGAACGACTTTTTTTGAAAAACTAAAAATCATGGTATTAAGTTTAGGCCTAATGACGTTAGCTGTTTTAGTTCCTATGAGTAATTTAATGAGATATAGTCCAAAGTCAATATTAAGTAGGGGTGATTAGTATATGTTGACAAACAAGGGTATAGCAGAGGAAAGCGTGTTGTCGTTTAGAAATGTAAGTTTTGGATATGAAGACAAGGGTGAAAAAGTGTTAGTGTTAAAAGACTTTAACATGGAATTTTATCCCGGAACATTTTACGCAATTTTGGGACCATCCGGGGCGGGTAAGACTACTATATTGTCTTTAGGTGGTGGCTTAGAAGATCCTGATAGAGGAGAAGTAGTTTATAGGGGAACAGATATAAAGAAAATTGGCACACAAAGTTATCGTAAAAATAACATGGCTATGGTGTTCCAAAACTTTAACCTGATTCACTATATGACTGCCATTGAAAATATTTATACCGCAATGGGGATAATGGGGCTACCAAAGAATGAAAAGCTTGCCCTAGATCTATTAAAAGAGGTTGGCCTAAATGAAAGTCAAGCTAATCGAAGGGTTTTAAAGCTTTCTGGAGGTCAACAACAACGGGTAGCTATTGCAAGAGCCTTAGTTGGGGAAAAAGATTTAGTTTTAGCAGATGAACCCACAGGTAATTTAGATAATAAAATAGCTCAAGAGGTATTGGAAGTTTTTAAAACACTGGCTAAAGATAAAGGAAAGTGTGTAATTGTTGTTACCCATGATGACAAAGTGGCTAAAGAAGCTGATATAGCATATCTTTTAGAAAATGGAAGACTACAACGAAAAAAATAGTGCACATTTATGAATAAAAACTTATCGATACTGCATAAAAATATATCGAAAAAACATAAAAACATATTGTAATTCGATAAGAAAAAGTGTATAATTTGACGTAGAAGGTACGTAAGAAGGGGGTATAATTTTGGAACATAAACTAGCTGCTAAAACCTTAAACTTCTTATTAAATATCTTATGGTTTATTGTCATTGCTAGTTTTGTGACGTCAGTGGGGTTTGGAATAGCCACCCTTAGTTTAACAATATCTCTCAAAGGTATAGTAGGCGTATTATTTTTTGTGATAGCCCATTTAATAATTCTAAAAATAATATGGGAGCTAAGGAAAATCATAAAGACGGTGTTAAAAAAAGAGCCGTTTACCGATCAAAACATAACAGGGTTTAAGAATATAGGTATCTTTGCAATATTTATGGCATTTTTGACACTGCTAAGGGATATCTTCAACATTTTTGTTGACTATCCTAAAATCAACCTTTTAGCATATTTAGGGGAAGGGTACCAAAGTAGGATGGGCATATTCATGTTTCTAATTTTGGGATGTATGGCTTTTGTGTTATCTGAGATTTTTTCCGTAGCTAAAAGCATAAAAGAAGAGAACGATCTCACAGTTTAGGGGGGAGTCCATGCCGATTATTGTTAATCTCGATGTAGTAATGGCAAAAAACAAGGTGTCTTTAACTAAATTAGCGGAGAAGGTTGATATAACTAATGCCAATTTATCAATTTTAAAAAATAACAGGGCAAAGGCTATCAGGTTCTCAACCTTAGCGGCAATTTGTAGAGAGTTAGATTGCCAACCTGGAGATTTGCTAGAGTATAAAAAGGAGGAATAAACGATGTTTTTTCCAATTGATACCACCATTATTTATTTAATTCCAGCGATTTTACTAACCATTATTGCACAAGGGAAGGTAAAGTCTGCGTATGCAAAATACTCCAAAATATTGACCAAAAATCGATACACCGGTTACCAGGTAGCTGACCAACTTTTAAAAGAGCAGGGGATTTACGATGTTGACGTTGAATTGACTTCAGGGCATTTGTCAGATCATTATGACCCACTTAAAAAAAAGGTGAGGCTATCAAGGGAGGTGTATAATGGAGCATCCATAGCATCAGTCAGTATCGCGGCGCACGAGGTTGGCCATGCAATTCAGCATGCCCAAGGATATTCGCAACTTAAGCTGAGAAATGCAATCTTTCCTATAGCCATGTTTGGGTCATCTATGGCATGGATTTTTATAGTTGCTGGATTATTTTTTGCAGAAACTGGCTATACCATGATGAATATAGGAATTATTTTATTTTCAGCTGCTGTTTTGTTTAAGGTGGTTACTCTGCCGGTGGAGTTTAATGCTAGTAGCAGGGCTGTAAAGCTTTTAGGTTCTTCAGGCATAATAGCTTCCGAGGAACGTCCGGGAGTTAAACAAATGTTAAATGCTGCCGCCTTAACCTATGTAGCTGCAATGGCCACAGCAGTAGCACAGCTAATTAGGCTTATTGCACTTAGAAATAGAAGACACCGTTAGATTTACTGGGTAAAAGACGAATTAATAGAAGGTTTGAGAAGATATGATTGAAATGTTCATAAAAGTAATGATAAAATTGAGGTGCGGGTAAAGCTTTAAAATTAAGGGTAAATTTTAAAGCATAGACAAATCAGGGGTAATTGTATGGGTAAAAGGGTATGACTTAGGAACGCGTGTTGTCTTATGGATAGCAGCGACGGATTAAAAGTTATTTAAATAGCTTTAAAATAAAATATGAAAAACACTTTCGTAAGTGTTTTTCATATTTTTTCATAAATCAAGCTTATTTTCTTTATTTATAGTAAGGAGAGGTTTTTACCAACATTAGGGGGTCTATCATAATGGTTTTTTTAAAAAGAAAGAGCGTAATTGTAGCTTTAGCTAGTTTTGTCCTTATTTCTATCTTATTACTTATTAGTTTGGGGAATAAAGACGATGACAAGGTCGTTAACGCAGGCGAAGTATCTAATATGCCGTTAGTTGAGGTTAAAGAGTTAGAGCCGATGGATTTGAAGGAGGTTTTTAATACCATAGGCTTTTTTGTGCCAGAAAACGACTGGAGGGTAACACCAGATACTGTTGGAACTGTTGAAAAAGTTTTGGTTACAGAAGGAGATATGGTAGAAAAAGATGAGCTTTTGTTCCAGCTAGAAAACTCTAGTCAAAAAGAAAGGGTGGAAGAAGCTAAGCAGGAATTAAGAGATGCTAGAAACAATCTTCAAGAGGCTAAAACAGAGGAAAACTGGTCGTTACAATCGGCAAGGGAAAGTTTAGATGAAGCTAAAGAGTACGAGGAGGAGCAAAAGCAAAAGTTAGAAGAAGCCAAAGAAGATTACAAAGAAGGTGAAATAGACAAAAGGGAGTTAGAAAGGGCTGAGGATCGCTACGACCTGGCGAAACGAAGGACAGAAAGAGCACAGGAGTTAGTTGATTCTATAGAAGAAGATGATAACAAAGATATACAGGAAGCGTTTTATGAGGAACAGGTTAAGTGGGCAGAGCGTCTTTTAGAAAGAGCGGAAAAGGAATACGAGAAAACTTATGTAAAAGCGCCTTCTGGAGGGGAAATCTTAAGTGTGCGCATTCAAAAAGGCGACACAGCAAACCCAATAACACCAGCTATAGTAATTGTCAGCCAGGGTAAAGTACATGTAAGCACATCTGTTTCAGAACAGTATGTAGTGAAGCTAGCAGAGGGTGATTCGGCAAAGGTTACAGTTCCTGCTATTTCTGATAAACAAGTCAGTGGGACTATTACAGAAGTTGGTGTCATGCCCGAGGATGGTGGGAGATTTTATCCTGTCAACATAATCCTAGATGAAAGCATAGATAATTTAAAGGTAGGCATGAATGCTCAAATCCAGCTAACTATAGCTAGCGAATCCGATGTACTGGCCGTGCCTAGGCATGCAATAGTTACAGACGATGATGAAGATATGGTTTATGTATTAGATGAAGATAACTTAGTTCATTTAAAGCCTGTAACTACAGGGATTTCTGAAAATGGTCTTGTGCATGTAGAAGGATTAAATGAAGGAGATAAGGTAGTGGTTGCAGGAATCTCTCGGCTAGAAGATGGCACAGAAGTAGAAGTTGTGAAGGAGGATAAATAAAATGAATTTGTCTTCCTTAGGGATAAAAAGACCCATTGCAATGCTAATGGTAGTGTCCATTATCTTGCTTTTAGGTGTTATATCTTTTACGATGATACCTGTTGATTTGTATCCAGAGATGGATCTTCCTGTTTTACTTGTAATGATGGATTATGACGGGGCAGGTCCCGAAGAAGTGGAAACGATGCTTACTCGGCCGATGGAGGAAGCTTTATCTACCCTTGACGGTTTAGATGAGATAAACTCCATCTCACAGCAAGGAAGAAGTATAATAATTCTAGATTTTAACTGGGGGACAGATATGAAATTTGCCTCCTTAGAAGCCCGTGAAACTGTAGATATGGTTTTAGGGCATCTTCCTGGCGACATATCTTCACCGATGGTTATGCAGCTAGACCCTGACATGATGCCAATCATACAACTGGGTATGGTTGGTGATTTAGATTATCAAGAGCTAACAGAGATGGCAAACGGTGAAGTCAAAACCCGTCTTGAGAGAATCGAAGGGGTAGCAATGGTTGATGTAGCTGGCGGAGAAGAAAGAGAAATAAGCATAGTGGTTGATCCTTACAAGCTTGATAAATACGGGCTATCTGTAGAAGAAGTGGCGATGTCTGTTCAAGCTTCAAATATTGACGTCTCAGGTGGAACTATAGTCGATGGAGAAAGGGAATATGTCCTGCAGGTTTTAGGACAATTTAATGAATTAAAAGACATCGAGTCAGTCTTTATTGGCTCTGATAAATCAGGGACGCCAATTGCTTTGGGAGATGTCGGTTATATCGAAGATAAAACGGTAGTGCAAAAGCCTATAACTACTATTAATGGTGAAGAAACTATATCTTTAGGTATAAGGAAGCAAAACGATGCGAACACGGTTGAAGTTGCAAGCTTAATACATGAGGAAATTGCAAAGTTAGAAGGAGAGCTTGCTGGTGACGTTAACTTTGAAGTTGTAATTGATCAAAGTATGTTCATTGAAGAAGCTATTGATAGCTTGATAGAAGCCGGTGTTGTTGGAGCTATACTGGCTATGATAGTTTTATGGATTTTTCTTGGCAACTTTAGGGCGACTGTTATAGTAGGCGTTGCTATACCTGTATCGGTAATTGGTACCTTTGCTCTTATATATTTGCGAGGTGATTCTCTAAACTTTATCACACTAGGTGGCCTTGCGTTGGGTATCGGTATGATGGTGGATAACGCTGTTGTAATTTTAGAAAATATATTCAGTAAAAGAGAAAAAGGCATAGAGCCTACGTTAGCGGCCCAAAAAGGAAGTAAAGAAGTAGCAGGGGCGATAACAGCATCAACCATTACAAGTGCTGTTGCCTTTTTACCAGTAATATTTGTGGATGGAATTGCAGGTATTATTTTCGCACCTTTAGCGTGGACAGTTACTTTTTCTTTATTTGTTTCCCTTTTAGTAGCTATATCTATTATGCCGGTGTTAACTGTTAAAGTTATACCAGAGGGTATGAATGTTAATGAAAAAAATAAGTTCTCTCAGAAAGTAGATAAAGCGCTGGAAAGGCTTAAATTGACGTATAAAAACTTGCTTAAAACATCTTTATCAAAAAGAAAAGCTGTTGTGGCGCTGTTTGTACTTTTTATGGTATTTAGTGTGTTTTTATATTCCTTTGTAGGATTTGAGTTTTTACCAGCGATGGATGCTGGTATCTTATCTATAACTTTTGAGTTTCCCGCGGGAACAACCTTTGATGAAATGGAAGATGAAGTTTATCGAGTGGAAAGTTATTTAGAGGAAATAGAAGAAATTGACCTAATCTCTACAGAGGTTGGATCTGGTGGAGCTTTTGATTTGTTTGGTGGCGCAGGAGGAAGAATAGATGTTAGTTTAGTAGATTTAAGGGACAGAAATCAATCGGTTTTTGAGGTGGCAGAAGAAGTAAGGGAAACTGTTCCTCCTAGACCGGGGGTAGATATGACAGTATCTGTTATGGACATGTCCGGCGGTGTCGGTGATGATGTAGAAATTATACTACGAGGAGATCAGCTGGAGATTTTAGAGGAACAAACTGAGTTGATTGGTAGAGCAATTGAGGGAGTAGATGGAATAAGAGAGGTGGAAACCTCCTTTGATGAAGAGTTACCTCAACTTAGCATAGAGATCGATCATAAGAGGGCGCAAAGTCATGGTCTGACAAGTTATCAGGTTGGGGAATTTATAAATTTCGCCATGACAGGTGAAACTGTAACAATTTTTAGAGAAGACGGTTATGAATATCAAGTGGGGATGGTGATGGATTATCATCACGATGTAGATATCCCTAACGTCCAAAATCTAAGCATTCCTAGCCCATTAGGCTACTCTGTTCCACTTAGGGAATTGGCAAACTTTGAAGTAACCACCGCCCCAAGAGCGATACAGAGGGAAAACGAGATAAGAGCTGGTTATGTAACCGCTCAGCTTTTAGATAGAGATTTATCGTCTGCCATGGAGGAGATACAAGAGGAAGTTGATAAGCTTGACATACCCGATGGTTATATCCTTGAATATGGCGGAGCATATGAAGAAATGGTCGATGCCTTTGATGGTTTGATACTGGCTTTAATACTGGGGATAGTGCTTGTATTTATGGTTATGGCAGCACAGTTTGAGTCATTGATTTACCCACTTATTATCATGTTTACCTTGCCTCAAACGTTCGTAGGTATCATAGCGGCGCTGCTTATTACAAATAGGAGCCTTAGTATAATAGCATTTATTGGTATTATTATGCTAGCTGGTATAGTTGTTAATAACGGCATTGTTATGGTTGATTATACAAACCAGTTATATCATGGAAAGAAGATGGAGCGTAAAAAAGCTCTGTTAGAAGCAGGGCAGTCAAGATTACGACCTATTTTAATGACCAGCTTAACCACCATATTAGGTATGCTTCCGATGGCGTTTTCTGTAGGAGAGGGAGCAGAGGTGCGAGCTCCACTAGCTACAGTTGTTATCGGTGGGTTAGCGGTATCGACTGTATTAACACTAGTTTTAATTCCGGTGATGTACAGCATTTTAGACGATTTTAAAATATGGATGGCTAAAAAGGCGTCAAACAAGAACAACAAAGCAACTAACTTATAAAAATACTAAATGGGTTATCTCAAAGTGGAGATAACCCATTTAGGTACTTAATAATTACTTTATTTACATAGCTAAAAACTTATGTTAATCGATTAGAGTTGTTATATTTGTTTTTGTTAATACTAAAAAAAGGAGCACCGTGGTTTACGATGCTCCTTTAATGGTATTTATCTACTCAGGCTGAATAAATTCTAATACTTCTTTGGGGTTAACTTGATATAACTCGCTTACTTCTTTTACTGCGATTTCAATGCAGATGCCTTCTTCTATCATTGTTAGAGCTTGTGATGCGGCACAAATTACTTTTCGTACTGAGTTTTCGTTTTTAACCATTAGTTATTACCCCCTGATTTACTGGCGCAAGAGTTTCTTATAATACTACTTTAGGTATCATTGTAACATATTACCTTAAAAAAATTAAGCGTTTTTGTCTTACTGTGTCGAAGTGGCACGTTTAGGAGCATTAAGGCCCACTACTTACTGAAGTTTAACCTTATTTATAAAGGATATAGAGAGCGCTTTGTCGAAAGGAAATTTATACGAGGTTGGAAAGTTTGTGAGGTGTGGATATGCTAACTATTAAGTGTGCCAAATGCAAAACAAAACTTTATAAATATCATAAGATTGGCAAGGGGAAATTACTTAAAAGCCACAAAACTAGAATCAAAAAGATTTATAACCTGAAAAAGGAAGACCGTCAATACAAGTGTAGCTGTGGGAATGCTGTGGGAACAGATGAAGGAGAATTTATAAAAATGTCAAACCAAGCCTTTACATACACCGGGACAAAAGAAAGCTAGAAAGGATGTAATTTAATATGACGAACGTTGCAATCGTAGATGGATACCTCGATGAACCATCTTGTTTGGGGGTTCCTCCATATATAGCTCCTCATGTTCGATATACATATGGTGGATACATGCAAGCGGGAATTAAAAAAGATAAAATACACTATTTTACCATCGATCAGCTTCGGGAGGATGATGACATCGTCCAAAAGCTTAAGACTATGGATATGGTCACCATTATCTCTGGTACAACTGTACCTGGTAAATATCTAGGTGGAAAACCTATAGCTTTAAAGGAGATTGACTATTACGCCGGCGTTGTTAAAGGAAAAGTAGTTCTAAGTGGGCCTATAGTAAATGTCGATATTAATTTTGAGCAGGTTGACCACGTTGCCTGGGAAATACCAGGTGCTTTAGAATATAAATTATTAACTGATATAGATATAACAGAAAAAGAAACACCCCAAGAAATTATAGATACTTGGGCAAAAGTCGGTGCAGAGGTGACAAGGCTGCATCCTAACTTTCCGGAGCTTGTTTGCGAAATAGAAACGTTCCGAGGTTGCCCCAGGCAGAGTCACTGTTCTTTTTGTAGCGAACGACTAAAAAAGGTTACATATCAACGAAGTGTTAAAGGGATAATTGAGGAGGTTAAAAGGCTTTATAGTCAGGGGAACAGAAACTTTAGGCTAGGAGCTCAAACAGATCTTTTGCTTTTTGGTGCTAAGCAGGAAAAAAACAGCTTAATTCCAAACCCTGAGATTATCGAAGAACTTTATAAAGGAATAAGAGAGGTAGCACCTGATTTAAAGGTGTTACACATGGACAATATAAACCCTGCTACTATAGCTGACTACCCCACTCATTCCAAACAAGCTTTAGAGGCCATAGCAAAGTATAATACGCCGGGAGATACAGCGGCCTTTGGTCTAGAATCTGCTGATGAAAAAGTTCTTAAAGCTAACAACATTGGAACCGATGTGGAAAAAACTTTTAAAGCTATAAAAATAATGAATGAGGTGTGTGCTTTTAGAGAAGGGGGAATACCAAAGCTACTTCCAGGTATTAATCTTCTTCATGGACTTTCAGGTGAGTCTAAGCAGACTATGGCCAAAAACTATGATTTTTTAAGTCGAATTTATGAAGAAAATTTGATGGTTAGAAGAATAAATATTCGCCAGGTTAACCCCTTGAGAGTATATAAAAGTAGCAAGGTTAATGCGTACAAGTTTAAGCAGTATAAAGAGAAGATAAACGAAACGATAAATAAACCAATGCTTAAGCGAGTTTTTCCAACAGGCACTTTAATGAAAGACGTTATTATTGAAAAGGTACAAGGAAAGCTAGGGTTTGGACGACAGTTAGGAACATACCCTATTTTAGTAGGTGTATACGGAGATTTTGCAATAGGTGATAAAGTAGATGTAAAAATTGTGGACTACGGTCATCGTTCGCTGACAGGTGTACTTACAGGACTTAAAATCACAGATGCCTCTATCGACCAGTTACAGTCCCTGCCTGGCATTGGCAAAACTAGGGCTACAAAAATTTTTATAAACAAACATGAGATAAACGGTGAAAGTGATTTAAAGCGGATATTGCCAGACTATGATGCTAAAAACATTAGAGGTTTGATTGCTTATTAAGGTGCAAAAAAAATGATTAAGAATATAAATGTTTTCAATAGCAAAATATAATAATATCCTGGTTTATTTAAGGAGGTAATTTAAGGTGAAAGGGAAAAAAGGAGATAGACTGCGTAGACCTATCGAAAACCAACAGAATGCTCCATTAAATAACAGGGAAAGAATAAAAGCCCATTCTAGAGTTCATCTACCAAACGAAACAGAAGTAAAAAATGCGAAAGAATGGGTGGATAGTAACGAGAAATAGCCAAATGGCATCCTTTTTTGGGATGCCATTTGTTGATATATTCTTATCTGTAAAAAAGTTTTTATTTGCCAACTAGCTTTAAAAGCGTGTATAATACCTTTTATAGGTAATTTATTTTGGCGTTAGTAATAAACTTTAGAAGTTAGTGTTAGATAACGTTTTTAAAAGGAGTGAGGGTAACTTTGGAAAGCGCGGAAAAGGTTTATAAAAATCGGCACAAAAAGTATTTTAAGCTTTATAAAAATCAGAAGAAAAAAAGTTCTTTTTTTAGCAACTTGAGGTTGTTATCAGCTTTGCTAGCTGTGTTTGGGTTTATTTCACCGCTTTTTTTCCCCCAGATTGCTGGACTTGAAAACTTTATAGGACTTGCATTTGTTATTTTATTTATAGTTTTTATTGTAATTCACGGGCGGGTTAAGGAGAAAGAAAAGTATTTAGAAGTTATAGCTAATCTGAACAACCAAGGACTAGAAAGGCTTAAAGGCAACTGGAGAAGCTTTGAAGACCAAGGGGATGATTATGTTGATGAACATCATTTTTTTACATATGATTTAGATATATTTGGTAAGAACTCATTGTATCAGTGGATAAATACAACCACAACATTCCTTGGAAGAGAAAAGTTTGCCAAGGTCTTAAAAAATCCACCTCAGGATATAGAATTGATAAAAATGAGGCAGGATGCAATAAAAGAGTTAGCTGAGAACATAGATTTTAGGCAAAACCTGCAAGGTTATGGATTGCTTTCTAAAGAAACCTTAATAGATCCAAAAGGTTTGATAGAATGGACAAAAGAAAAGACAGCGAGCACTTTTATATACTCGTTGTTACAGTTTTTCCCGATATTGACTTTGGCGGCCGCTTATATCTCCTATTCCACCAATGTTCTTGCGCCATTTGCTATAGCTGCTATACTTCAAACTTTGATAGCTATTCTTATCTTTTCAAATGCGGGAAGTCAACTTCAGAGATTAGGAAGATATAAAGATCAAATAGCTGCTAATGCATATTTGTTAGAGATGATAGAAAGCTATGAGTTTAAGTCTCCCCTTTTATCTAATCTTCAAAACAGGATGGCTCGTCAAGGAAAAGCCAGCGACAAACTTAGACGGTTAGAAAAAGTAATGTCGCTGCTTTCAGTTAGATTTCAACAGTGGTATTTTCTTTTTAACATACTAACTTTATGGGATACTCATTGTATATTGGGGCTTAATAATTGGAAAGATAAACACGGCGTTAAAGTGGACGTTTATTTAGAGGTTATTGCAAGCTTTGATGAGCTAAGCTCCTTTGCTGTACTGAACTTTGAAAATAGTGATTGGGTAACTCCCCAGCTGACAAAAAAACCACAAGTTAAAGGGCAAAATGTCGGGCACCCACTAATAGACAGAAACGAAAGAGTGGGCAATGATATTTTTATAGGGCCTAAATCTCCGATACTTATGATAACAGGTTCTAATATGTCAGGAAAGAGTACATACCTTAGAACTGTAGGCTTTAACTCTTTGTTAGCTTATTGCGGTGCCAATGTATGCGCTAAAGATTTTAGGATTTCACCGATGAAAATTTCAACATCTATGAGAGTGCAAGATGATATAAATAGTAATGTATCCTCCTTCTATGCCGAGCTTAAAAGGGTAAGAACTATCCTTCAACAAGCTAAAGAGGGGAATAAGGTGTTGTTTTTGTTAGATGAAATATTTAAAGGCACAAACTCAAAGGATCGTCATGCAGGAGCAAAAGCTTTGATTAAAGAGCTTTACACTTATGAGGCCATGGGGCTAGTATCCACTCATGATCTGGAGCTAGCTGAGCTAGAAAATGAAATTGCTTTAAAAAATTATCACTTTACGGAGCACTATGTCAATGAAGATATTAGATTTGACTATAAACTTAGAAGTGGTGTATCTCAGACATTTAATGCAAAGTACTTAATGAAAAAAATGGGTATAAATGTGTAAAAAAGGCTGTCTCTGTAGGAAAATATTCCTACTATGAGACAGCTTCTTTTTATTTGAGCAATGAGCCTTTAATAGTTTGTTTCCAATTATCTCTTAGAAATGTATGAATTTAGAATATTTGTGCTAAAAATGTGAAAAGTATATGATAAGAGTTTTACGAAAATAAAGTCTGGAGTGTGAAAAAGATGGGTAAATCAAATCGTGGTAGAGGCATCATAGATAAGCCTAATAGAGGAAGGGGTACCTGCCCTGTGTGTGAGACCACAGGGATTAAGTTGCTTTATGATAATGAATTAAACAAAGAGCCGGTAAAGGTTTGCAAAAGGTGTCGAAACAAATAGCAAAAAAGGTTGTCAAAATGACAACCTTTTTTGTTATAGGAAATTTAATATTTGTTAACAAAAAAATAAATTAAATAATTTATAATTAAAATAAAAAGGAATTGATTAGCAAATGATTATAAAAAGACTGGGGAGAAACGTATGTCTAGCTTTGGTGCTTGCATTATCTATATTTATTAATTTTGGCTGTGCTTCAAATGAACAAGGGTTTGATGAAGATTTTAGTCGATACTATGTTGGAGATCCATTATATGTACAATTTCCCTTTAAAGCAGGTGGTACGTACTATATCAGCCAAGGAGGACATCATCAGTCGCAAAACTACCACTACTGGAATGAAAGGTATAGAGATTTGGGTATTTACTCTTCTATGCGCTATGCTGTTGATATTCATATGATCGGCGAAGCTGGTATAGATAGGGATGTGAGTAATCCAAGTACGCTAGAAGATTTTACAATGTTTGGTGTTACAATATATAGCCCTGTTGATGGAGTAGTAGCTTATGTTGAGGATGGCAATCAAGACATGCCACCTGGTCAACGGGATGATGAAAACCATATGGGTAATTACTTAGTAATTGAAGCTAAAGGTGTGATGGTAACAATGCTCCACTTAAAAGAAGGAAGCATTCAGGTAAATGAAGGGCAACAAATTAAACAGGGTCAGCCGATAGCTAAGGTTGGCAAATCAGGTATGTCCACAGTTCCCCATTTGCATATTCAAGCGACAAAAGAAGACGTATGGTATAAAGAACCAGTGCCGATGCTTTTTGACGGTGAATTTTTAATTAGAGGGGATAAGATAAAGATTGACTGCAGTTATAAGGACTTAGAAGGATAAAAAAAGGTTTTCTCAGATATCGAGAAAACCTTTTTTAATGCTTTATGCTCATAATTTTTCTGCCACGGATTAGTCTAGATAGTGAAGAAACTAAAATGATGCCACTTGCAATGGTTATAGCTATAAATAACGTCTCGCTACCAGTAGCTGCAGCTTGTTCAAAGTCTTGGTCTGCTATAGCTAGTGCGGTATAATACATTCCTGAGCCTGGTACTAGGGGGATAATTCCCGGAATGATAAATATAGTTACCAAATCCTTAATCTTTACTGATAGAATTTCTCCCCATAATCCTACTATAGATGAAGCTATAAAGACTGCAGTAACCGGTGAATCAAGATAGCTATTAAATGAAACATAAGTAATCCATCCGATAGCTCCACCAAAAGAAGATAGAAGAAGATATTTTTTCGGCACATTAAAAACTATGCAGTACCCTAATGTTGCCAACAAAGCAAAGAAAAAGTTTTCCAAAATCATTTTTAATCACCTCTTAAAGAATTGGAGTTAGAATTTGCAGGCCTACACCCACTCCAGTTGCTATAGCAACCGCAATTAAGAGGGCTTCAGCAGCTCGAGCTGTGCCACTCATAAGATCTCCGGAGATAGAATCTCGGATAGCGTTGGTAATTGCAACGCCTGGAACTAAGGTCATAATAGAACCGATAATTGTTTTATCGATGCTATTGCCCATACCAAGCCAAGCTAGTGCAACAGCCATAAAAGCTGCTACAAAACCTCCAGCGATATTTGTCAGGAAAAATGAAAACCCATTTTTCCCTAGAGGTTGTACAGTAGCCTGCACTGCCAAAGAGGTGATAAATGCTGGCATAAAATCTTTTATTGATCCTCCTAAAAGCATAGTAAATGATGCAGCTAATAGCCCGGCGGCAAAAGCTTTGAGAAAACGGCTATAGCCAGCTTTTCTATCTATTGCTTTTAGCCTGCCCATGGCCTCATCCATAGATATTTTGCCAGCTACCATTTCCCGAGAAAAGCTATTAACCTCTGAAACAGCAGTAAGGTTAATCTTCCGGTTTCGTATCCGTTTAACTATTGAGTACGGGTTTTGGTCCTGAGGGCTATCTGAGGATAGAAAGATACCTGTAGGAGTTACAAAACTTTCCGCGTGCTTAACACCTAGTGACCGTAATATGTAGCACATGGTTTCTTCAACTCGATAGGTTTCTCCACCATTTTTCAGCATGATTTCTCCAGCATATAACGCTATTACTATAGCTTTTTTGGGGGCTTTTTTATTATCCATATCTGACTACCTCTTACTATTATTTGATTGTGTTATTATAACATTATTTAATACAAATTCAAATAGGTGCAAACTTAAATAGCGAGGTTGAGTAATAAATTAAATTACTATACAATGGATGATAATTATAGATAATGAGGGGATAAAAATGTCGATGAGTATAAATGAAATTTTAAAGGTTATCCAAAGTTATAAAGAAGATGGTAGAGAAATATATGTAGTGGGTGGTTTTGTAAGAGATAATCTTTTGGGAAAATCAACTAAAGACATTGATATTGTATGTAGAAATAGCAAAAGCTTAGCTGAAAAAATAGCGCAGCGATTAGGTGGCAGTTTTATTCCACTAGATAGAAAAAACGGAATTTATAGAGTGGCTCTTAAAGACAATAAGTTTATGCTAGATGTAGGATGTTTTACAGATGATATTAAATCCGATTTACTAAAAAGAGATTTTACCGTAAACGCCATGGCTGTTAGCTTAGAAGACTACTTGGCGTATGGTATCACCGAATCGACGGTTATCGATGTAGCAGGGGGCATGCAAGATTTACATAAAAGACTAATTGTGCCGATAAGCGAAGAAAACATTGATGCTGACCCCCTAAGAATGCTTAGAGCAATAAGAATTGCAATGACTAAAGAGTTTTCTTTAAGCAGCAATGTTCAAATAAAGATTAAAAAAGATAATCATCTACTTATAAACTGTAGCAAAGAAAGAATAGCTGACGAGCTTTGGCAGATTTTAAGCTGTGTCAGTGCCGAGAAAAGCTTTGTCTTGCTAGATGATTTAAAAGTTTTGGGTACTTTATTTCCAAAAATGAAAGAGCTAAAAGCAACAAATCAAAACTTTTACCATGTAGAAAATGTTTTTAAGCATAGTTTAAGAGTGTTAAAACATTTAAACGACATTGTACATAATCACCAGTTTCCTGACGAAATACAAACAGAGGTTTTAGGTTATTTATATGAAGATTTTAAGCGAGGATACCCGCGCTATACCACCTTAAAGCTTGCGGCGTTTTTACATGATATAGGAAAGCCTAAGTGTATGAAAGTAAATGAAGATGGTAGAATAACATTTCACAACCATCACAAGGTCGGTGCAGAGTTAGTAGGAGATTATCTAAAAAATCTCACAATCAGCAATGACGAAAAGTACTTGCTAAAAACAATGATAAACTATCATATGTATCCGTTAAATTTTTATAACAATGGTAAAGTCAGTGCAAAAGCAATGCGAAGGTTTGTCTATAAGACAGGTGGCGATGCTTTAGGTGTTTTGTTATTGGCGCTTGCTGATGGCAATGCAACTAATGCAGCTAAGGGAAAAAACAGTTTTGAAAACCAAAAATTTATATATGAACTGTTACGTAAAGCTGTTCAATTAGAAAAAGAGCTTAAAAAACTACCTAAGCTGCTTTCAGGGGCTGAGGTAATGGAGATAATGGGGATCCCTCAATCAGAGCTAGTTGGAGAGGTGCTGCAAAAAATAAAACTTCAGCAGGTGGAAGGAACAATCAAAAACAAGCCGCAAGCTATTGCGGCGGTTAGGAATATGAAAAAAAAGAGGCAATAAGGGGTCATTTGGATCTTAGAATAGGCAGAATGCTACACCCTAGTCCGCCGCTTACTTTTGCTACTTCTTCGTAGTTTATATGAATGACCTTAAATCCATTTTGATTTAAGGTGTTGGCTAGTTGCTGATTGCTACAAAGGAGTGTTTTGTTTCCTAGGTTTATTATATTTGGTCCTAGGGTGGTTTTGTCAAAAGGGGTTTTAATGACTTTGGGGAAAAACTTTGATATTTCATCGGCGTTAAATAACCCGTCGGTGATTAAACAAGTATCTTTATCTAAAATATTAAAGGCGCAGTCTAGATGAATTAACGATAAGTCAAAATAAGCTTTGATTACCCGATAGTTTGAGCCTGTATAGTTTAGCTGCTGACTGATTTCTTGAGCGGCGTTTTCAGT
This sequence comes from Proteinivorax hydrogeniformans, assembly GCF_040515995.1. Lineage (GTDB taxonomy): Bacteria > Bacillota > Proteinivoracia > Proteinivoracales > Proteinivoracaceae > Proteinivorax > Proteinivorax hydrogeniformans. Next base: position 1,031,502 of record NZ_CP159485.1, read on the forward strand.
AGTTCTTTCGCCGATACCGATTATTACCTTGTCCTCGTGAACAAAAACATCTCCACCTTCCACAAATTCCTGCATCTTATAAGATTTTAGGTTGTGTTGATTTACAAAGTCAATTAAGCTTTCAGTTTCCTGTTGTCTATTGTCCTCCGACATTTTGGAGATGAATATAGTATCATTTAAAATAAAGCCAACATCTCGGGTGTAAATTTGGGTGGGGCTGTTAGTCTGATCTAAAAAACGAACTTCAACACCGAAATCCAGCAAAGTATTAACCAATAAGTTATACTGATTACAGGCAAGAGTTTTGTTAAACTGGTATTTTTCTTGACTCTCAACGGTAACAGCGATGTCACTAGGGAAAGCCATTAAAGCAAACCGCAAAGAATCGTAACAATTAGAGATAGAAATCTGCATGGTGTTTCCTCCCTTATAAGTTTAAAGGTGATTGCAATTGATGATTGTTGAAAGAACAGCTAGGAAGTAAAAAGTGGCGGGGCTACCCCGCCACTTTTTTTACTCCTCATAGGACATTTCTGCTAGCCTTTTGTAGGTCTGATACCTTTCTTTGGCATTTTGCTCTGCTGCTTCGAATAATTCTTCTGCTATATCTGGGAATGTGTTCATTATTTGAGAGTAACGGATTTCGCTGTGCAAGAAATCCTTAAATGAAGTTGAAGGTTCTTTGCTGTCTAGCATAAAAGGATTTTTGCCCTCCTCTTTAAGTCGTGGGTCATATCGGTACAGATGCCAATACCCAGACTCAACAGCCTTCTTCTCTTGTGCTATAGTAGTTCCCATACCTGTTTTAATCCCATGGCTGACGCAAGGAGCATAGCAGATAACTAGTGAAGGACCTTTATAACTTTCAGCTTCTTTCATGACTTTAGCTACGTGGTTCATGTTAGCTCCCATCGAAACTTGTGCTACATAAACATAACCATAACTCATAGCCATCATGCCTAAATCTTTCTTTCTGATTTTTTTCCCAGAGGCTGAGAATTTTGCAACAGCAGCAGTTGGTGTTGCTTTTGAGGACTGACCGCCGGTATTTGAGTAAATTTCTGTGTCCATTACCAAGATGTTGAGATCTTCTCCGGAGGCGAGAACATGGTCAAGCCCCCCATAACCTATATCGTAGGCCCAACCATCTCCGCCTATCGCCCAGTGGGAGCGTTTGACGAGAAATTGCTTTTTATCTTTAATTTCCTCTAGGATGTAGTTTCCTAAAGTGTTAGATTCGATTAGTTGTATTAACTTTTCAGATGGTTCTTTTGACATCTCACCATCATCTTTATGTTCAAGCCATTTTTCCATAGCTAGTTTATAATCAGCAGGAAGATCTGCTTTTAAACCATCTCTCATAAGGTCTTCTAGCCTATCCCTGCATTGGCGCTCTGCTAACATCATGCCGTACCCAAATTCTGCGTTATCTTCGAATAAAGAGTTTGCCCAAGCTGGTCCTTTGCCATCGCTATTTCTACAGTAAGCTGTAGCGGGAGCACTTGCACCCCAAATTGAGGAACAACCGGTGGCATTTGCTATCATCATTCTCTCTCCGTATAGCTGGGTTAGAAGCTTTACATAAGCGGTTTCGCCACAGCCAGCGCAAGCCCCAGAAAACTCTAGAAGAGGCCTATTAAATTGGCTGCCCCTTAAAGTGAATTTATTTAATTTATCTTGTTTTGGGGTGATGTTTTCGATGGCATATTCCCAAATGTGGTTTGTAGACTCCATTTGTTGTCCTGCTTCTACCATTTCTAGTGCTTTATTTGGGGCTGGGCAGATATCTGCGCAGTTTGCACAGCCTGTGCAATCCATTGGAGAGATTTGAAGACTGTACTTTACGTCGTCAAAACCTTTGCCCTTAGCTTCTACCATCGGGAAATCTTCAGGTGCGTTTTCAAGCTCTTGGTTTGTCGGCAGCATTGGCCTTATGACGGAGTGTGGACAGATGTAGGAGCATTGATTGCACTGAATACAATTTTCCTTTATCCACCTAGGAATTGTAACAGCTATACCACGTTTTTCAAAGGCTGTAGTTCCATGAGGAAAGGTTCCGTCTTCTCGGCTTAAAAAGGCACTTACAGGCAAATTGTCCCCTTTATGTTTGGCCATGGGCCGCATTACTTCCCCGATGAAGCCTGGATAATCTTTTTTGATTTCTTCTTCCGATGCTTCTGACCATTGAGAAGGAACCAAAACTCGTCTTAACTTTTCAATTCCTGCATCAACTGCTTTGTGGTTCATGCTTACAATTTTTTCGCCTTTTTTGCCGTATACGTCACTTATGGCGTCTTTTAAATATTTTACTGCATCTTCTAAGGGTATAACTTCTGCAAGCTTGAAAAAGGCAGCTTGCATAATCATGTTGATACGACCGCCTAGGCCAATTTCATCAGCAATTTCAACAGCATCAATGGTGTAAAAGTTTATTTCGTTATCTGCAAGATATTTTTTTATTGAGGCAGGTAGAAAACCATCTAATTCCTCATCTGACCAGGAGCAGTTTAAGACGAAGGTGCCCTTAGGCTTTAAACCTTCTAAGATTTCGTATTGGTTTACGTATGCGGGGTTATGACAGGCCACAAAATCAGGCTGCCTTATTAGATATGGAGATTTTATTGGTTTATCCCCAAAGCGAAGGTGGGATATGGTAGTTCCACCTGATTTTTTACTATCGTAGGAAAAATAACCTTGAGCATACATATCGGTGTTGTCACCAATAATCTTGATCGCTGTTTTATTAGCTCCTACTGTGCCATCTGACCCTAACCCCCAGAACTTACAACTAACAGTTCCTTTAGGGGTTGTGTTAATTTCTTTTTCAATGTTTAAAGAAGTGTATGTTACATCATCTTCTATACCGATTGTAAATCCATCTTTAGGCTCTTTTCCATCAAGATTATCATAAACAACTTTGATATGGGATGGTGTGGTATCTTTAGAGCCTAGTCCATAACGCCCGCCAACTATAGTTAGCGCTTCTCGGTTATAAAACAAGCTTTTGATATCTTCGTATAACGGCTCGCCAACAGCACCTGGTTCTTTGGTTCTATCTAATACTGCAATCTTTTTAACTGTTTGAGGCAGAACCTCAAAAAAGTGTTTAGCAGAGAAAGGACGATATAACCTAACTTTGATCACACCTACTTTTTCACCCTGCTCTATTAGGTAATCCACAGTCTCCTCTATCGTTTCGCATACAGAGCCCATGGCAATTATTATCCTCTCGGCATCGTCAGCGCCATAATAGTCAAATGGTTTGTACATTCGACCGGTGCGTTTACCTAAAACCTCCATATAATGGGCTACAGTATCAGGTGCTTTTTCATAAAACGGGTTTGAAACCTCTCTACCTTGGAAATAAATATCTGGGTTTTGTGCAGTACCCCTAGTAACTGGAGCATTAGGATTAAGGGCCCTTTTTCTAAAGTCTTTTATGGCCTCATAATCGACCAACTCATCAAAAACATTATAGTCGATAATTTCAATTTTTTGATACTCGTGAGATGTCCTAAAACCATCAAAAAAATGTAGAAAAGGAATTCTAGATCTGATTGTAGCAAGGTGGGCAATTGCAGCTAAGTCCATACTTTCCTGAACGCTGCTAGAAGCAAGGAGTGCAAATCCTGTTTGGCGAGTAGCCATGACATCTTGGTGGTCGCCAAAAATTGAAAGAGCATGGGTAGCTAAAGCACGAGCGCTTACGTGAAAAACACATGGAAGTAGCTCGCCGGCAATTTTGTACATGTTGGGAATCATAAGTAATAGGCCTTGAGATGCAGTATATGTAGTAGTTAGAGCTCCAGCCTGTAAAGAGCCATGTACAGCTCCAGCTGCTCCTGCTTCAGATTGAAGCTGAGCTACCTTCACTTGTTGACCAAAAATGTTCTTTCTGCCGTGGGCAGACCATTCATCGACGCCCTCTGCCATCGGTGAAGATGGAGTGATTGGGTAAATTGCAGCAACATCTGTAAAGGCATATGAAACATATGCAGCTGCTTCGTTTCCATCCATAGTTTTAAACTTTTTATTATTCAATCTCAACTCTCCTTTTTTATAAAAAATTCCATACTTAGCATTATTGTGCTCAAATTTCCAAAAAGATATTAACTAAAAAAAGTAAAAGTATAAACATTTATTACAAATAAAAGGAAATAAAGATAATTTTGTCGAATAATGAAGATGACTATATATAAAGTTAAGGGAGTTGGGGAGATGAAAAAGTTTCGAATGACTTTGGGTGTTAAGATGGCGATTTCTTTTATAGCAGTGATTCTTTTAGTGACTGTTGTTTTAGGGTATGTCGCCATTAGTGTTGCAGCAAGCTTTATAACTTCTGAGCTATCAAATGTCGCTTTAAAAACTAGCGAAGATGTTGGGGTCTTGCTAGAAGATAAAGTTGATGAGCAGTTTGACTTGCTAAATGTTATTTCTGGTGAGCTTGAAAGTGTTGATATCGATAGTGAAGAGCAAAAAGAAGTTCTACATGAACATAGATATGTAAGTGGGTTTACTAGCTTTGCTATTGTAGATGATAATGGAAAGGCGTCCTTTATAGATGGTAGAGAGGAAGAACTTTCAGGCGAAGATATTCTTGTTAGAACCTTATCTGGTGAGAATGTAATTGCTCAGCCTAACTTTGATACAGGAGGAGCGCAGGTTTTGATGTCAGCACCTATAACAGAGGGTGGCGAAGTTGTTGGAGCTCTAATCGGTGAGATAAATGGTTATGAGTTATTAGGGGATATTAGTGAATTAAGTATTTCAGAGTTATTATACGAAATTCAAGAGGTTGGACTTAGTGCTGATTTTATAAATGAAAATGACTTTGAGGTAATTGGTGGGATGTACCAAGATCTAGAGAATGACTTTAATCGTATCGTCTCTGGACTGAGAGGGCTTATAATCAGGTACTTTGCTGTAATAATTATAGTGGGTATTGTTGCCGCTTTGATTTTATCAAAGACTATAACCCGCCCCTTAAGGGTTATGGTGTCAAGTAGCCAAAGATTAGCAGAAGGCGACTTTACACAAAGCTTAGATGACAAAATTTTAAAGCGCAAAGACGAGGTTGGAGACGTTGCCAGAAGCTTTAACAGCGTTGCCTCTTCGATGTCTAAGATGCTTCTTAAGGTTTTACAAAAGTCTGATGAGCTAAATAAAAGTTCTAAAGAATTGTATAACGGGGCAAACCAATTAAGCGAAGCAAATAACCAGGTTTCTGTTTCCGCAGATGAAGCTAACAGTAGTGCTGATTATCAAATTAAATCTGTTCAGTCTTCTATAAGTGTCATGAATGATATGATTTCAGCTATCCATGACTTAAATAAAGCCTCCAATCAAATATCTACCTTAAACACAGAAATGAAAGACAGCTCCGTACAAGGAGCGGATAATATAGCTAAGGTTAACGAACAAATGAATAACATCGGTAACTCCGTTGATAAAATGGTTCAATCTCTTAGCCGAGTAGAGTCCAGCTCTGACCAAATAACAGAGGTTGTTGACGTTATTCAACAGATTTCTAACCAGATAAACCTTCTTGCATTAAATGCTTCTATTGAAGCAGCACGAGCCGGTGAGGCTGGAAAAGGTTTTGGAGTCGTGGCGGAGGAAGTGCGGGTGTTAGCTGAAGAATCAAAAGATGCGATTGAGAAGATAACCAACATAGTGGAAGATAATAAAAATAACGTAAGCAGCACTGTTGAAACAATAAATGAAAATAAATCAAATGTAGATGTCGGGATGCAAACTATAAAAGTGGCTAATCAGTCTTTTTCGCAAATAACTTCAATTATTGATGATGTAAGCAAAGAAATTGAAAAAACTGCCGGTATGACAAATCAGTTAGATAGTGGCACAAATGAGGTGTCAAACTCTGTTAATGACGTAGAAAGCTCTAGCCAGAAGGTGGCTGGCGAAATGGAAAGCATTGCAGCTGCTACACAACAACAAACGGCGTCTATGGAAGAAATTAAAGAATATAGCAAACAGCTAGCGAACCTTGCCGATGAGTTAAAGGAAGCGGTAGATAGATTTAAAGTCTAGCTTAAAATCCCCTCATTATAAATTGTGAGGGGATTTTTTTACTCGAATCTCAATGTGCAAATAGTTTTTTATTACTTACTTTTGCGAATATAGTTAGGGTTATTGACCGGCTTTTTAAGGCATGTTAATATTAAGGCTCATTTTTTGTCAAAGGGAAGTGATGACATGCCAAAAAAGATTCAGTTTATCAGCGTATATATGGTTAAATGGCTAACTATTGCCACCTTTATGGGTGTGGGAGGAGGGTTAGCTGCCTATGTACTGAGAAACAGTATAGATTTTGTTGATGTATTAGGAATTATTTTACCTCTCTGGCTTGCCCCAATTATAGGAGGAGCTTTAGTTTCTTTGGTTTACCTATGGGATCCTGATGCAGCAGGGTTTGGGACAGATAAATATCTGCTAGCGATAAATAAAAGAAAAAAATCCAGTTCAAAACTAGAACCTTGTTTAGTAAGTTAATTGCCACAGCTGCAACTTTAGGGTTTCAAGGAAGTGGTGGTGTTGAAGGACCGATGTTAGTTATCGGTGGTGGTTTAGATAATCTGGTTTGCGCTTTCAGCTTCATTGGTTATAGCGGGGATGGCGGCAGCGTTAGCTGGAATAGCAAATGTGCCAATTAGCGCGGCTATCATGCTAGTAGAAATGGTGGGGCTTCAGCTAGGAGTTCCTGCAACCATCGGAAGTGTTATGGGTTATGCAGTAGCACAAAGCTCTGTCATTTATAATATTTCCTCTAAAGAGGGGAAAGAGTTCAAAAAGTATAAGGCTATAAGAAAAACTGATAGAAATCTAAAAGAACATTAACAGAAAAGCCTACTGCTAATTTTAAGCAGTAGGCTTTTCTGTTATGAAAAACTTTCAACTTGACTCAAACTTGAAATTAAAGGTCCCAGCGCCTATAATAAGATTGACAAATTTATTTATATAAAAGATGATAGATAAAAAGTTAATTATTGTATAGAATATTATTGTTGGAAGATAACACAATAAAAGCTTTCACTCCTTCTTTACTGAACCAGTAGGTGGGAGTTCTTATTTTGGTCATAGGGAGAGGTGTATAATGAGTCAGATTTTAATAGCTGCAATTGTTACTGTTTTTATTGCTATTTATACGATAATTAACTTTTATGTTGGAATAAGATTATGGTTATTTGTAAGTGCAATAATTCCTTTTTTTGAATCAGTTCTTTATTGGATGATTTTTTGGATTATAGCATATACATATGTAATTTCCAGGGTTTTTAATAAAATTTTTCCTTCAATAACTGTTAGAAGAGCCAAAAAGGTAGGAGCTTATTGGCTGGCTTTACTCTTTTATTTTATGATTAGTTTCGCTGTTATTGACTTAACAGTTTTCTTAGTTAACTTTTTTCGTCCTGGCTTTTCTGTGTGGGATAATGAGCTTTTTTTATTTTGGTTTGGAGCAATTTTTTTAGTTTTTATAACTGTGATAATAATAAAGGGGTATAAAAATGCCAGCGAGATAGAGGTTATAAATTATTCTATTGCCATTCCAAAAAAAAATATAGATTATGACAAACTAAATATAGTTGCTATTTCGGATTTGCATTTAGGGACAATTGTAGATAACAGGTTATTACAGAAGTTTGTAGATGAAGTAAATAGATTAGAACCGGATATAGTTGTCATCTTAGGAGATATAGTGGATGAAGATGTTCGCCCTTTTATTCAATTAAAAATGGAAGACACATTAGCCAAGATATCGCCTAAAATCGGTTCATTTGCAGTTTTAGGCAACCATGATTATTTTGGTGGAGGACATAAGCAGATAGCAGAAAGCCTTGAGCGTGCTAACATTAAGGTTTTGGTCGATGAGCACGTCACTGTTTTAGATAACTTTGTTATCGCAGGTAGAATGGACCCGGCTGGAGCGAAATATTGTGGTAAAGATCAAATTCCTCTTAATACCTGGATGAAAGATGTTGACTTTAGTAATCCAGTTGCACTTTTAACTCATCAGCCGACAAAATTTGATGAAGCTATCCAGATTGGCGTTGACTTACAGCTTTCTGGGCATACCCATAGAGGGCAGCTGTTTCCTAACAACTTTTTAACTAAAATAGCTTTTGAGAATCATTGGGGACAGTATAGTAAGGGAGAGTTTACCAGTATTGTAACTGCAGGCGCAGGGACCTGGGGGCCTCCTATTCGGACAGGTCATAAATCAGAGATTGTCCAAATTACTTTGAATATAAAAAAGGAAGGAGAGGAAAAGTGAATAGAAAAACCTTAATACTTTATTATTCTTTAGATGGTAACTGTAAGTTTGTTGCTGATGAGTTAGCAAACAATCTTGAGGGAGAGGTAGATACTCTTAGGATTGAGCCTAAAAAAGATATCACAGGTGGAAAGTTTAAAAGATACTTTTGGGGTGGGGCCCAGGTATTTATGAAAAAAGAACCAGAGATAAAGCCTATAAACCTAGATCTAGATGATTACGCTAATATCATAATAGGGACACCGGTTTGGGCTTGGACATTTTCGCCACCAATTAGATCATTTTTAAATTTATACCCTCTAACAGACAAAAAAATCGCCCTTTACAGCTGTCATGGGGGGCAACTAGGCAAAACAATTAACGACATGAGAAACTATCTACAAAATAATACTATCGTATCCGAAATGGACTTTTTCGAGCCTGCTACTAAAGATAGCGAAGTTAACAAAAAGACTATCGCTAAATGGGCCCAAAAGCTTCAGAAGGTGTTAAGTTAGAGGTGTAGTGGGGGAGGTCTTTAAGTGGGAACTGTACTAATTATAGTTGGCGTTATCACAGCGTTGATAATAGCCATGGTTGGAATTTTTATACCAGGGATACCTTCAATCCAGCTTTTATGGTTGTTATTGGCATTGGATTTTTGGTGGTGGGAGGTTTTCGATGTTTCCACAGCTGTTTTTATTGTGTTAACAGCGCTAACAGCGTTTGTATTTGTTTTTGATTATCTTGCTTCTACTGTAGGTGTAAAGCTCAGAGGCGGGTCGAGACCTGGCCTTGTGGGGAATATTTTAGGTATGGTTATTGGCTTTTTGGTTTTTAACATACCTGGGATGCTAATAGGCTGTTTTGTGGGGGCTTTTGTTGGTGAACTAATATATGGATATCATTGGAAAAAAGCTGCTAGCATCGCTTTAGGTGCTTTGCTCGGTTATGTTACAACAGTAATTGCTAAACTTTTTGTTTGGCTGCTTTTTGCAGTTACGGTAATCTATAATTTAATAGTGTTTTTGATATAAAATAAAGCTAGTGCCTTACGTTTTAAAACGTAGGGCACTAGCTTTAATCTAGTAAGTGTTTGTAGCTCTGAATATCTTTATAATTTATATCATTTGCGAAAACTGCGGATAGGTGTGTTTTGGCCCTGCTATTTTTCCCTAGTTTAAGGCAGGTTAAGCCTAAGTAATACCTAGCATCCATCATGTTAGGGTCCGGGTTTCTTCTTCTAATTGGACCTTGGTTTAACACTTCAAGGGCGGCGGTAAATTGTTCAAGTTTGAAAAAGCATTTGCCCAGCAAAATAGTTGCTTCTTCTTGGATATCTTTGACGTGGCGTAACTCTTGGAGTAGTGATATAGCTTGATCATACTCCTTTAGCTTATAATAGAAACTGGCTACACAATACTTGTATATAATATTTTCAGAATCGTTTTCTAGCAGTTTTTGCCCTAGCATTAAGGAATTTTTTAAATCATTTTCAAAATCATGGTAGCACATCATTAAGTAGTACATAGTTTCTTCATCATTTGGTTTGAGCTTATTAGCTTTTTGAAGCAAATCCAAAGCAGATGAATATTCGCCAATTTTTAGCTTTTTCATTGCCTTATTGAAAGAATCTATTGCTTTAGCTTCGTCTTTTTTCTGGTATGAATATATGTTGTATATCCCAAATATAAAAATGGGTATCCCTATTAAAAGAGGTATTGTCATAAGACCGACTATTATTAAAATCCATGCATGAGTAGGGTATTTGATGTTTTTTCGTGGCAATTTTACTTCTGCTGTAGGTGTAGTTTGGTGGTTGTTATTAGATGAAGGTGTTAAGCTAGCTTTACTTGGCCCTAAGCGCCTCTCTTTTACAAAGGACACCCCTGTTCCAGGAACAGAGACAGTCTGTCTTACACCTCTAGGGCCTATACCTACTCTAGCTCCTTTCACCCCTGTGCTAACTCCTACTCCTCTTTTACTTAAGTTTAATCGAACGCCCTTACCTAATTTAACACTTTTTCTAAATCTAAAACCCAAAGTAAAACACTCCCTTAAAAATACTTTAACTAAAGTATATAAACAAATGACAGAACTGTACAGTTATAAAGTTGCTTTTTAGGTAATTTTTTTACGGTTGACTTAGCATACCTGCGGGGGGTATACTGATATTAGAGCCTTTAAAATAAACTCGCTAGTTATATAAATGAAAGGGGCTATGACATGGAAGGACAAGAAGATATAAAGTTGTATTTTGGTTTAAGCGGTTTGTCATGTTCTAGTTGCGCAGCCAATGTTAAAAAGGCCTTAGAAGGCACTGAAGGAGTGTTAGAGGCTTCGGTAAACTTTGCAACGGAAAAGGGATTTGTTAAGCTGGATAGTAGTAAAGTAAGTCAAAAAGATATTACAGATTTGATTAAAGGGTTAGGATATGATGTAAAGTATGAGGATAGAGAAGAGGAGCATCAAAAAGTAGTGCTAGATGTTAGTGGAATGACATGTACATCTTGCTCTAATAGGTTAGAAAAAGTTATGTCAAACACGGAAGGGATTAAGTCCGCTAGCGTTAACTTTGCTTCGGAAAAGCTTAGCATAGAATATAATCCCTCCGATATTAAACTTGCAGAAATTCAGCAAAAGTCTAGAGACTTAGGGTTTGAGCTTATCCTAGAAGAGGATACAAAAGCTTTAGAAGTTGACGAAGATGAGATCAAAGTGGCAAAAGCTGAGAAGACAATGAAACTTTCTGCGCTTTTCAGTGGGGCAGTTATGCTTCTTATGATGGTTCATATGTTTATAACCCCAATACCAGGATATCTGCCGATTACTGCTGTTTTGGCTTTTCCTAATATATTCTGGTTGGGAAAAAATGTACACAAAGGAAGTTATAACGCCTTAAAAAACAAAACGCCCAACATGGACGTTCTAGTTTCGTTAGGGTCAGTTCCTCCATATGTCATCGGACTTACCGGTTTGTTTATCGCTGACATACAGACCTTTATTGAAATGGCTACTACGATAATGACTTTTCACTTAATTGGAAAATACTTAGAGATCAGGGCTAAAGGAAGAGCCTCTCAGGCTATTAAAAAGCTAATACAAATGGGAGCAAAAACAGCTAAAATTATAAAAGATGGTAAAGAAATAGAAGTTCCTGCCAAAGAGCTACAGGTGGGGGATGTTATGGTGATACGTCCAGGAGACAAAATACCCACCGACGGTGTTGTAGTTGAGGGGAGCTCTTTAGTTGATGAGTCAATGGCAACGGGAGAGCCTGTTCCTGTTAAAAGAAAAGTAGAAGACGAGGTAATTGGTGCAACCATTAACAAACAAGGAACTATGAAGGTTAAGGTTACCAAGGTAGGCAAGGATACATTTTTATCTCAGGTTATAAAAATGGTGGAAGAGTGCCAAGGTTCTAAAGTTCCTATACAGGAGTTTGCAGATAAAATTACTGGCTACTTTGTTCCCGTTATTATAGGGCTTACAGTACTAGTGTTCATATCATTTAACTTATTTCCCGATTTTCACATGAGTATAATTAATTGGGGTGCACAGTTTTTACCATGGGTAAACCCCGATCTTACTCCTCTCACCTTGGCCTTTATAACGGCTACTGCTGTGTTAGTAATCTCCTGTCCATGTGCCTTAGGGTTAGGAACTCCAACTGCTCTGATGGTGGGAAGTGGAATGGGTGCTGAAAAAGGGATTTTAATCAGAAATGGTGAAGCTGTACAAACATTTAAAGATATTAAGGTTATAGCCTTTGATAAAACTGGCACCATAACTAAAGGTAAGCCAGAAACTACAGACCTTCTACCTGCAGAAGGCTTAAGTGAAAGTGATGTGCTATATGCCGCTGCTAGCTTAGAAAATACTTCAGAGCATCCTTTGGCCCATGCCATTGTTGAAAGCGCAAAATCGCAAGAGATTAAGCTAGGGGAAGTTACGGATTTTAGTGCTATTGTTGGTAAAGGAGTAGCAGGATTCGTTGATGGTGAAAGAGTGCTAGTGGGGAACAGAAAACTTATGAAGGAAAATGATGTGGACTTTAAACACCAGCAAGACAGGCTTGTTCAGCTAGAAAACGAAGCAAAGACAGCGATGATGGTAGCTAAGGGTAATAAGTTAATCGGGGTTGTAGCTGTAGCAGATCCTATTAAAGAAGACTCTAAAAAAACAATAGCTGAAATTGAGAAAATGGGTATTAAAACAGCTATGATCACTGGAGACAATAATAGAACAGCTAATGCTATAGGTAAAAAAGTAGGGATTAGCTCTGTTATTTCAGAAGTGCTGCCTGATGGGAAAGTTAATGAGGTTAAAAACTTACAGGAAAAATATGAAGTTGTTGCTATGGTGGGAGATGGAATAAATGATGCTCCAGCTTTAAAGCAATCTAATGTTGGAATAGCGATAGGAACTGGTACAGATATAGCCATAGAAGCAGCTGATGTTACATTGGTGAAAGGTGAGTTAAGCGGTATTATTTCAGCAATCAATCTATCAACTGCAACTTTTAAAAAAATTAAGGAAAATTATTTCTGGGCGTGGTTTTATAATGCGATTGCCATCCCAGTGGCTATGCTAGGCCTATTACACCCAATGATTGGAGCTGCGGCTATGTCTGTGAGCTCATTAAATGTAGCATACAACTCGTTGCGACTTAAAAAAGTAGACGTAGACCCTAGTTATCTAAAACAAAACTAAAGGGAGGTAAAAACATGGCTATTGTTGAAGTGACTGTAGTTCCTTTAGGAACCCAAACTCCAAGCTTAAGTATGTATGTAGCAGGTACTCATAAGCTTCTAAAAAGCCAAGATAAAGTAAACTATCAACTTACCCCCATGGGGACTATTTTAGAAGGAGACTTAGATGAGTGTTTAAGTTTAATTAGAAAAATGCATGAAGTTCCTTTTGAGGCAGATACCGCTAGGGTTAGCACCCAAATAAGAATTGATGATCGTAGAGATAAAGAATCGTCGATGGATAAAAAAATTAATTCAGTAAATGAAAAGCTATAAACAAAGCCGGACGCTATAAACTTAAGCGTCCGGCTTTGCTGTTGCCCCACTGAATGTAGTTTTACTAATATTATAAAAACATTAAGAAAAAGGGGACGAGGATATAAACAAGGGTGGATAATATAGTTCCTGTTAGTATTGACATCGGTGTTATCCCAACATGAGTGCTTTTTATAACGATAGGCAGCAAGGTGTCCATTGCAGTTGCGCCCGCAGGTGCGATAGCAACTATTTTAGGAAAAAACTTAGGGACTAAGGGAGTTATTATTAATGCTAATACCTCTCTTATTATATTTGATAATAGCGCAACCATACCTAAGTAGCTGCTATAAGATTGTGAAATAATAACAGATGATAAGCTATACCACCCAAACCCTGAAGCTACAGCTCCTAGTTCAAAGAAGTTTAATGGGAGAATTATAATTAACGGCAGCATCGACGCTATCGAGCCAAAAGCGATTGATATTGGTATTAAAAGTGGTTTTAGGCCTTCTTTTTTTATGCTTTGCAATGTCTCTTTATTATTATAAAGGTCATATCCAATTAGCAGCAGCAAAATATACAAAAAAACCATTCCAGTTCGTTCTATAAAACCAGCAATTCCAGCAGGATCAAAAGCGCCCACTGCTATACCAAGTGCCAATGCAATAAAAATATAAACTATAAGTTTCAAACCTTGGTATGATGGTTTGGCTGACTTAGGCTCAGTTGAGGGTTTACTTAGGTTAAATCTAACTTTTAGATTAACTAACCATAAAGCTAAAATGCTACCTGAAATAGTGGCCAACGCAATGATAAAGGCTTTAACTCCGATTTGAGAAAAGTTAGCTAAAATATTTTCATCATTTCCAAGTGCCACTCCCATAGAAAAAAGAAGTCCTATAAGTGCCAAAGTAATACCTAAATTAATAATTTTTTTGCACTCTTTCTTTAACAAAAAAGCTAAGAAGAAGCCTAACAATACTGTTAACAAAATTAAAAGCATGATATCAACTCCAAATTTTTAATTTTTTTACAATTGAGATGCAAATTAAAAGGAAATAATATATAAATCTCGAATAGTAATAAATATGTAACATTTAGGATTGCTTTTTGGATTAATATTAGGTGGTGAAAAAATGAAAATTTTAGTTGTTGATGATGAGAAGCTTTTGGTCAAAGGGTTAGCTCATAGTTTAGAGAAGGAAGGATTTGAAGTTGAGTGTGCCTTTGATGGTGCTGAAGCTAGGGAAAGGTTTGAAAGGGATAGATATGATTTAGTTATATTAGACCTTATGTTGCCAAAGGTCGATGGATTAACTTTATGTCAAGAATATCGGAAGGCTTCTGAGGTGCCAATCATAATGCTTACAGCGAAGGGTGATGACATAGATAAGATATTAGGTTTAGAATTTGGAGCAGATGATTACATGACTAAACCTTTTAACACAAGAGAACTTATGGCACGTATAAAGGCTATCCTACGAAGAGCACCCAAATCGTATAGTCCCACAGAAATGAACTTTGGTGATATTAAGATTGTACCATCTAATAGACAGGTTTTAAATAAGGGCGAAGTAGTTGAAATGACTGCTAAGGAGTTTGATCTTATAACATTATTAGCGGCGCACCCCGGCAGAGTGTATACAAGGGAAAATTTATTAGAGATGATTTGGGGATATCAATTTTTCGGAGATATTAGAACAGTTGATGTACATGTAAGAAGAATTAGAGAAAAAATTGAATGTGATCCTGCTAGCCCTAAATATATTTTAACTAAATGGGGGGTTGGGTACTTCTTTGGAGGTAACAACTAGATGGGTCTGAGTGTTAAGTGGAAGATTACTATTATTTTTGCCTTGGTGTTTACCGCAGTGATGTTGGTTACTAATTACTTAGCTACAACATCAACAGAAAAACACTTTTTTCAAACTAGACAGGCAAAACAGTTAGAAAAAGCAAATATAATAGCCACTACAGTAGCTAATAATTTAGACAAAAATATTTATGAACTTAAGGATATTATAGATGCTAATTTCCCTAGAATGGAGATGAGACTTCTTTATACAGATACCAAAGGAGTTGTGTTGATGGACTCCTTTGATGGCAGTCACATTCTAGGGACCACTCTCACTAATTCGGAGGTTAGTAATGCATTAAAAGGTGATAGCAAAACTGGAACTTATTATTTGTCTGATGCTGGGTGGGTGAAGTATGTTGCAGTCCCAGTTTTAAAAGATGGTGAAGTAATAGGTTCCATTTTTACTTCCTCTTATGTCGATGATATAAAAAGTGCTGTTATCGATGTTCGTATTATGATTTTTACTATATCAATAATTTCAGTGATTGTAGTAATTGTGTTATCTATTGTGATATCTAATTCTCTTTTAGAGCCTATAAACAACTTGACAGAAGGTTCTAAAAAAATGAGCATGGGGCTTTTAAATACAAGAGTGCCTGTGCGTTCAAATGATGAGATAGGAACACTTGCTCAAAACTTTAACAGTATGGCTGAACAATTAGAAAAAAATGATGAAAACCGGTTAACTTTTTTGGCTGACTTATCCCATGATTTAAAGACACCTTTAGCTTCTATAAAAGCCTTAGCTGAATCGTTGGGAGAGGAAGAAAGCAAAGAAACATATCAAGAGTTTTTAAAAGATATAGTTACGGAAATAGACAGGATGAATGTCACTGTCAGCAGCTTGCTAGAGTTTAATAAGGTTTCTAACATAAGTACCAAGGTTAATAAAAAGAACTTCATCTTTTCCTATTTGGTGGATGAAGCGGTTAACTCTATACAGCCTATTGCTGATCAAAAAGGTATAAAAATAAAATTTGACAATAAAGAGTTAAAGGAAAAGATTTTCGGAGATAGAGAGAAATTACGACAGATGATACTAAACTTGCTAGATAACGCCATAAAGTATAGCGGAGAAAATGGTATAGTAGAGGTAAAACTTAAAGCCAACAGAAAAGAGATAATTTTAGCAATTAAGGATTGTGGAAAGGGGATCCCACCTGAAGCGTTGCCACACCTGTTTGACCGTTTTTATCGAGTGGATAAAGCTAGGCATAAAGATACCGGTGGAAATGGTATTGGTTTAGCAATAGTAAAAGATGTAGCGCAGCTGCATGGTGGCAGAGTAGATGTAGAAAGTAGGTTGGAAACAGGCACTATATTTACAATAAAGCTGCCTAAGCAAGCTACTTTGTTCTAATTCTTATAAACAAAATGGATATATTTAAAAAAATGTCACATCCTATATTATTACAAAATAGTATAGGGGGAGTTTTTGATGTCACGTTTAAAAACAGGTGACAGAGAAACTAAAAGAAATAAATATATAAACAGACGAAAAGTATTTAGAATGTTAATTAATCATCCTGTTATACTTGTAAACTTATTTTATAGTATGATACTAAGGGTATTTTTAGGATTAAATCCATTTAAACCTCTTCAACTGGTGGTAGATTGGAGAAGTAGGGTTAAACGTAAAGGTAATGCTAAAGTTAATATAAATGGACAACTTTTTGTGGGAGGCAGATATATAACTAATCTATCTAGTTCCTCTGCTAATGTAGTCGTTTTTCCCGGAGGGCAGCTCGAAATAAATGGCAGAGTTAAACTTGGTCCTGGAGTGCAGATTGTGGTTGCAAAAGGAGGAAAGTTAGTTATTAATGACTGTACCTATATAACTGCAGATGCAAAAATATTTTGCTCTAGTGAAATTATTATAGGGCGAAATACCGCTATTTCCTGGGGAACATCTATCATTGATAGTGATTTTCATAAGCTTTTTTATAAAGGGAAAAAAGATTTTCCTGAAAAAATTAAAATTGGCGACCATGTTTGGATAGGGTGTAATTCAACAATTTTAAAGGGGACGACTATAGAAGATAATTCTGTGATTGCTGCTGGGGCAACAATAACAAAAGATGTTCCTTCAAATGTTCTAGTTGCAGGAAATCCTGCAAAAGTTGTGAAAAAAGATGTTATGTGGATATAGTTAATAGTTTTGTAAAAAAAACAAGTTAAAATAATATTAACTTGTTTTTAAGGAGGGCTGTCATTTGAAAAAAGGAGTTCTAGTCCCAGTAATACTTATTTTGGTTTTTTTAATAGGTGGAACTGTCTTTGCCCACTTTATGAATGTAAGCGAAGAGGGACATTTGGGGGTGGTGCCAAACCCTCAGAGTAATAAGTCAGAAATGATATCACTTTACTTTACAAATAGAGAGTCTGACAAAATTATTTTGGAAAAGCGCCATGCTAAAGTGGGTGAGGAGATAGAAAAAAGGATAGTAGAAGAGCTTATTAAAGGCCCTGATTCTGAAGAGTTGTTTCCCACTTTTCCTAAAGGTACCGAAGTTTATGGGGTAGAGGTTATTGAAGGGGTGGCGTTTGTAAATTTTAAGGAGTCAATATTGAACTTACATTGGGGAGGAACAAGTGGAGAAATGGTAACCTTAAGTTCTTTAGTCTTAAGTTTGACAGTTTTAGACCATGTCGACTCTGTCCAAATTCTTATAGAGGGTGAGAGAGTGGAAACTTTAGCAGGGCACTACAGCATTATGCAGCCTCTAAAAAGAGAGGAAATGCTTAACTACTTACAGTCAAACGACTAAAAATGTTCTACTTGACAACGCCCCCTAACCCTCGAAGAGGTAGTGGTTGACCTCTGTGTCAACCATCCCATATGATTATCACATTAGCCAATGCTCTTGAATGTCAGTAAAGTCCAATGCTAGTATCAAGTTACTCAATAAAAAACGGTTCCAATCATTAAAAGTAGGTGATTGGAACCATTTTTTATTTGTTTTGGCCAGGATATGTCCCAGCCACTATTTTCTTATATTGTTTTCTTTTAGTGGCATCCTATATTAAGGAGGTGTATGTATGTATAAACCTAAGAGAGCTCTTTTTCACAAAGAAAGCTTGGATTATCCAAAAGGAAAACTTATTTATGATATGTTAAGAAAAGACGGTATTAATATAGAAATTTTAAAAAGTAATAGGGTGACTCAAATCCCAGGAAAAACTGCTGAGCAAGCATATAATGAAGCTAAAAAGACATTGGTGATAGCAGTTAGAAAAACCTTGAAGTTTCAAAGTTGTAAACCATCGGCTCATTATCAGTTGCCCCTTGTGACTAGCTGTCCAGGTCTTTGCCAATATTGTTACTTACAAACAACTTTAGGGAAAAAACCTTATATCAGTGTATATGTAAACACGGACGAAATTTTAGCTAAGGCTGAAGACTATATAAATGAGAAAAAAGAGGAGACGATAATTTTTGAAGGTGCAGCTACTTCTGATCCTCTTCCTTTAGAGCATTATACTAACAACTTAGCAGAAACTATCGAATTTTTTGGAAGACAAAAGCGAGGGAGGTTTCGTTTTGTCACAAAGTTTGATAATGTAGATGAGTTATTAAACTTGAAACACAACAACCATACTGAGTTTAGATTTAGCATTAATACCGAAAAAATCATAAGTGAATATGAACATAGAACTGCCAGCGCTAAAAGGCGAGTAGAGGCAGCTAAAAAAGTTTCGAAAAGTGGCTACCCAATGGGGTTTTTGATTGCTCCTATTTTCTTATATCCCAACTGGAAAAAAGATTATATTAACCTATTAGAAAGTTTAGCAGAAAATCTGTATGATGTTCCTACATTAACCTTTGAACTTATTGCACATAGGTTTACAAAAAGAGCAAAACAAAATATTTTAGATGTTTTTCCTAATACTACGTTACCTTTAGATGAAGAGGAAAGGAAACTAAAATATGGACAGTTTGGTTATACTAAATATGTATATCAAAAAGAACAATATGGTGAGCTAGAAGAATTTTTCAAAGAAAACATCACAAAACTTTTTCCTAAGGCAAAGATATTATATATTGTTTAAGGCGGTGAAAAAATGCAAAAAGCTATCGTGAGGAGGAAAAAGAATAGGGGAATATATCCACCTCCTCCTTTTAAACCAAGTATCGACATTTATGAGTATAATGATGAGGTAGAGGTTTTTATTGATATCCCTGGTATAGACCCAGATGAAGCTTTAGTTTCAATAAACAAAGAGGAGATAATTATCGAAGGTGAAACTAAAAGCGGTTACAATCGAGAGGGAAGACGATTTAGAGTTATGGAGAGAATGCAGGGAAGCTTCTATCGTAGAATACCACTTACAGAACCCATCGATGATTCTTTAGCTTTTGTAGATTATGACAATGGCACCTTGCACATTCGCGCTCCATTTCTTTCATTTTACGATTAACAAAACACATATAAAAAGAAAAACTGTCAGCATCTATCCTATTTTTTGATATAGGTCGCTGGCAGTTTTTTTGGTTTATATTAGTTTTCGGGTTATAAAAAATAAAAATGTAGAATAGCTTATTTATAAGGAAAGAGGTGATATAAATGGTTATTGTAATAAAGAAAAAACATATAGTACTGGCTTTTTTGGCTTTTGTGGCTGCAACCGTTATGACTTTATATATTATTCCTAATGAGGGAAGTATAGCTGTTTCTTCTAACAAGGATGTTTATTTAGAATCAGAAGCACTTTGTAGAGATAAAAGACAACTTAAACCGCAAAGTCCTGCATTAGAAGGGGTAGATGTAGTTGAATTACAGATTAGCTTAGAAAGGGCTGGCTACTATACAGGGGAACATGATGGGATTTACTCAGCATCATTAATAGAAGCAGTAAAAAAACTTCAAAGAGATAATAATCTTGAGCCTAACGGGGTAGTGTGTGACGATGTTTGGGAAGCCATGTTTGACGGAAAGGCAGAAACTAAACTAGCAATCACAGAAGCTCCTGCCGGGGATTTGGTATTGGTAGTGGACCTAGATAAAAGACAGCTCACAGTGTTAGAAGATGGGGAGGAATACGCGAAGTTTCCAGTAACCATAGGCTTGCCCCAAAGTCCATCTCCTGTAGGTGATTTTTATGTTAAAAATAAAGGATACCCCAAAGGAAGTGGATTTGGCACTAGATGGATGGGGTTAACTGTGCCATGGGGAGGGTACGGAATACATGGAACAAACAACCCAGGAGCTATAGGAGGTCACGGAAGTGCAGGATGCATTAGACTGTTTAATCGGGATGTAGAAAAGCTTTATGAATGGGTTGACATTGGCACACCGGTAATATTAAACTCCCAACGCACTCCGCCAAAGTTTAGAGATGTTTACCAAAAAGGGGCAGGAGGGCAGGCAGTGGTTTACTTACAAAGAGCATTGAGGGAAAAGGGGTTTTATGAAGAGCCGGCAGACTCCTTTTTTAAAGAGGAAGAAGAAGAGGCAGTAAAGAGGCTACAGGCAGATTATAGGTTGCCAAGAACAGGAAAAACTGATGCTAATTTAATTTATTTATTAGGTTTAAGGTAGGTGGGGGGAATGAATAAAAAGGTAGTTTATCTGATTTTATGCCTATTAATTATAGGTATAGGTGTTTCGGTGGTGTTTTGGGTTACCGCTGACCAAAAGGTGCGAAAGCATCGTCCAAATGCAGAGTTAGACCTAAAGCGTCAATATGAAATAAAGGTATGGGATATGGTTAACCCTAATATGTACGTGAGCGAAGAAATGCAGCATAAAGTATGGGAGCAGGTAATCAATGACTTTGAAAAACAATATGAGAATGTTACGGTTACATATACTTTGATGGAAGAGGAGACCTTTAGTAGAAGGGTGAAGCGTGGCGCTAAGCAAAACAAAATGGCAGATATCATTATAGATTGGCACGGCACTCCTTTTGTTGATAAAGCTAATCAGTTTCCTTTGGAGAAATATCTAAATTTTGAGGAGGATTTTTTAGCAGGAGCAACTCGATATGTTACCGGGCAAGAAGGAGTTTTAGCATATCCCATTTTGGCAAATGGTGAATATATTGTGGCAAACAGAGACTTGTTAGAAGATGTGGATAAAGTTGCCGAAGAAGGCTGGGGATTTACTGAGTTTACGGAAAGTTTTAAATCAGCTTCACAAGAAATGTATGTCATCGATTACCAAGGGTATTTTACTGCCAGCATGCTTACTCAGGTTAATATAACTGCGGTTGAGGCGGACGAAAAGCTTAACTGGTATAGCCAAGGATTTGTTAAAATGTATAACGAGATTGATAATCTTAAAGAGAATAAGGTTATTGGTTATAACCCCAATTGGCTTAAAAACTTTTGGCATAAAGAGGCGCCAGCCATTGCTGGAGCAGATAGCTGGGTTTATCTAGAGACTATACAGAGAAATGAAAAGCTTGATAACAATGAAATAAAAGCTCCGGGTAGCACGCATAAAATTAATCCTGTGCTGCTTCCCTATCCACAGATTGAACCTGAACAGCCTAGATATGGTATGAAAGTAGTTTCAGCTATACCATTTGTTCAAAAGGATTATAAAGGTGATGATCACAGTAAGCTAGTTGTAGACTTTGTTCAGTTTATGTCTGGGTATTTTGTAGATTATTATGCGATGCAATCATGCTTAGTTCCAGTTGATAAAAGGTTACATGCTCACTGGAAGGAAAACACAGTATTAGATGATGTTAGCTATACTACAGCTATCAAAACAGTTGAAAATGGATTACCAATACGCAGCAGGTTTTTTAAAGATATAGAGGAAGAAGCAAAGGTTTTAGAAAAGGTTCAACCCATTTTAGATGAATATTGGCAAAGTAGTGGAGGAATAGAAAAGTTAATAGAGGGAATACAAAAGGAAGGGTAAGTTTAGGCCTTTCCTTTGTTTTTTTAGGAAAAATATGATAGATTTAAGTAGGGATAAAAAAGTGAAGGTGATTAAACAATGAAATCAGTGTATTTAGATAACAGTGCAACTACACAAATTGATGAAGAAGTTTTGCAGGTCTATATAGATTGTCAAAGAAATAACTATGCAAACCCTGCTTCTGTACATAGCCTAGGAAGTAAATCGGAAAAATTAATAAAAGAAGCTAAAAAAAAGCTTTTACATAGTTTGGACATAGAAAACCAGTACGATGTACTCTCTTCCTCGGGTGGAACTGAAAGCAATAATCTAGCTATATTAGGAACAGTTGGATTTTATAACAAGCGTGGGAAAAAGGTAGTTACAACACCTATAGAACATGCATCTGTAAGTGAAGTTTTTGATTGCCTTGTTCAGCAAGGGTACATAGTAGAGTTTGCTGACGTTGATAAAGATGGATTTGTGGATGTAAATGATCTGAAAGAGAAAATGGATAGCGACACTGTACTTACCTCAATAATGGCAGTTAATAATGAAATTGGCACTATCCAACCCTTAGAAGAAATAGGGCAAATAGTTAAAAGCAAAAATCCACAGTGTATATTCCATGTAGATGGTGTTCAAGGTTATGGAAAAATAGATATTAGTCTTGAAAGATTTAACATAGACTTGCTTTCTATTAGCAGCCATAAGTTCCATGGTCCTAAAGGGGTAGGGGCTTTGTTTATAAAAGAGAAGGTTGGTTTAAAACCCTTGATTTTTGGTGGGGGACAACAAAGAGGGTTAAGACCGGGTACTGAAAATGTTCCTGGATGCTATGCTATGTCTATAGCCGCAGAAAAAATGATGAAAAGTAGAGTCCAAAATAACAAGCAGATAGCGCACCTTAAAGAAAAGTTAAGGGATGGGATTCTTAAGAAGGTAAAGAATTCTAGGGTTATATCACCGGAAAATAGTGCGCCTCATATACTGAATATAGCCTTTAAAAACTTTAAGGGTGAAGTTTTAGTTAGGGCGTTTGAGGAAGTGGGTATTTATGTATCGACTGGGTCTGCCTGTTCTTCAAGGGTAAGTGATAGCCATGTTCTAAAAGCTATTAATCTACCTAAAGAATTTAACGAAGGTGCTATTAGGTTTAGCCTAAGCAATTATACTAATGAGCAAGAAATAGATTATACAATTGAAAAGACTGCTGATATTATTGAAGAACTGCAGCTATTTATGTAGGAGGGAATCATAAAATGTATGATGTTATATTAGTTAGGTATGGAGAAATAAGTCTTAAGGGCAGAAATAGAAGTTTTTTCATAAACACCCTTATAAAAAGGATGAAAGACAGTATATCCCATTTAGAAAAGAGGAAGATAGAGTCACATGCTGGCAGGTTATATGTTCCGGTAAAGAATGATGGCCCTCAGTTAATAGAAGCTTTGAAAAAGGTATTTGGCATAGTGTCTATTAGTCCTGCGGTGCGGGTAGAAAAAGATATGGAAAAGATGGGGAAAGCTTGCGTTACTTTGGCTAAAAAAAGCATCAAAGATACTGAGGGAGTAACATTTAAAGTTGACTGTAGACGATCTGATAAGACTTTTCCTATGAGCTCTATGGAAATAGGTAGAGATTTAGGGGCGGCTGTGTTAAGGGAATATGAGCATTTAAGAGTGAACTTAACGGCCCCTCAACATACAATTGGAGTGGAAGTAAGAGATGAGGACTCCTTTGTTTATGCTGAAAAAATTCCAGGACCTACCGGCCTTCCTATCGGTGTAACAGGCAGGGGGATTTGCCTGCTATCTGGAGGAATTGACAGCCCAGTGGCTTTTTGGCTGGCCGCAAAAAGAGGTATTGACGTTGAAGGGTTACACTTCCATTCTTATCCATTTACTAGCCAGAAGGCAAAAGAGAAGGTGGATGACCTGTGCAAAGATTTAAGTAAGTACTGTGGTAGAGTAAGACTTCATACAGTACACTTTACCCCCATACAAAAGGCAATAAAACTAAACTGTGACGAAGATATGATTATAACTATTATGAGAAGGTTTATGTTTAAGATAGGTGAGGAAGTAGCCAAAAGAAGAAAGGCTCTAGCTTTAGTTACAGGAGAAAACGTAGCCCAGGTGGCTAGTCAAACTCTAGAAAGTATGAGCGTTATTAACGAGGTTGTAGATATTCCTGTGTTACGTCCTTTAGTTACCATGGATAAAACCGAGATAATCGACAAATCCCACGAAATTGGCACCTATGAAACATCAATCAGACCTTACGAAGACTGCTGTACAGTATTTACCCCCCAAAACCCCAAAACCAAGCCAACTTTAGAACAATGTATAGAGGCGGAGAAGAATTTAGATGTAGAAGGATTGGTAAAAGAGGCAGTAGAGGGGATAGAAACGGAAATCTTCCGCAGATAAAAAATCATGGGCAAAAGCCCATGATTTTTTGTTCTGAAGTTTCTTCTTTTCTAACTTTGTTGTATCAAAAAGGAATTTAAATAAGTTAACTAGAAATATATATGCTAGTTAGAAATATATTTTAAATAAGACCAAAAATTGCCTCGCAAAGGAGGGGCTTAAGTGACTAAAAATAATAATAATCTTATATATTCCGCAATAGTATTAGCTATTCTTTGTGTCATAGGAATCTATCTTTTTACGGAAGAGGATGTCCAATCGGAACAAACAGAAAAGCCACAATTTTACGAAGTGCATCAAGATAACCATGTTAGGGTTAGCTTAGGATATGAAGCATCAACACATGTAATTGAAAACGGTAATGGGTTTATTGGTAAGATAAACAACTCAACCTCAGATATTGTTATAATTGTAGAAAATCTAAGAACCGATGGCCTAATAGTAGTACCAACACCTACTGTCAAGATACTAGACTCCCAAAATAAAACTATAGAAAAACTTTCTCCGTCGGTTAAGGTAGCTGGTATAGCTAATTCATTAGATACTACCTATGTTTCAATTGAAAACCCAATACCACCATCAAATGTAAGTTCAGGAAGATATACATTTAGCGTGCAATTGCCATATAACTATATTTTTTATGACCGTGTAGATCATGAGGAGTTTGTAAACTTAGAAGTTAACTATGATATTGTTGCAGAAGGTGTAACTATAGCTCGCGTTAGGCGCTTTGCTAGGTTAGCTCTCCCGTTTGTTTGTGGAGCTGTTTTAGTAATGATTTTATCACAAACGAAAAAGAGAAGGTTTTAATTCATTCATTTATAAAGCAGCCTCTTTTTAAAGAGACTGCTTTATAAATGAAATTTAAGGGAGTTAATTACATAGGAGGGGAAATAATATGAACGTTGATATTTTAGCACTAGTTTCTTCTTTTTCCATGGCTTTGGACTTAGCTGAAAACAGACATCTTTCCCACGCCAAAAGGACAGGCTATATAGCCGTCAAGGTAGGGGAGAGGCTAGGTATTAAAGGTAAAGATATAAAAGATTTATATGTAGCTAGCCTACTTCACGATATCGGTGTAACAACAACTATTTCAAAGGAGCATTATTTAAAAGAAAGAGTCAAAAATCATTGCCTTTTGGGTAGTAAGTTAGTTGCTCAGCTGCCTGTTTACGATTATTTAGAAAGCGTCATACTTTACCATCACGAAAACTGGGATGGTAGCGGGCCTTATTTTATCGGTGGTGATAACATTCCTATATATTCGCAAATAATTTTTGTGGCTGATCAACTGGAGATTCGATATTTGCCTTCTGCTTCCATGGAGAAAAATAAAACTGTGTTTAGGGATTACTTAAGTGAAAGAAGTGGTAAAGAGTTTAGTCCAAGGGTAGTTGAAACGGTAAAATTTCTTATGGAAACTGAGGCTTTTTGGCTCGACCTAAGGCAACCAGATATAGAAAATGCTTTACCCGGTATTTATAAAGCCTACAATACCAAGAGTATAGACATGGATATGGCCAACCTTTTAAAGGTTGGAGGTGTTTTTAGCAGCATTATCGACAATAAGAGTAAGTTCACTAAACGCCACTCTCAAGGTCTCGCAGAGCTTATGATACAAATAGCTAGAAAAAATAACTATAGTGATGAAAACACAAAAAAATTAGAGCTTGCTGCTTTGTTACATGATCTAGGCAAATTATCGGTTAGTAATGATATACTAGAGAAAAATGGCAGGTTAACATTTGAGGAGTTTCAAAGTATTAAAAGACATCCTTACTATACAAAACATATAATTCGTAGTGTACAAGGTATGGAGGAGATAGCTAGCATTGCAGGAGAACATCACGAAAAATTAGATGGAACTGGCTATCCTGAAAAACTTAATTATAACTCACTATCACATTATAGCAGGGTAATGGCTGTAGGCGATATTTTTCAAGCGCTAACAGAATTCAGGCCTTATAGGGAGGGGTTAACCCCACAGGAAGCTGTAAAAATCATAAAAAAAGATGTAGAAGCTAATAAACTTTGTTATGATGCATTTAGCGAGCTTAATGCGATAATATAAAAAAGGCCAGCCTCTTATAGAGACTGGCTTAAAGGTTTTAAAACATCTGATTTTGGCTTTGTTGTTGCTGCTGTTGTTTTGTGGCATATTTTTGCTGAGCTTGAGTTATTTCTTGTGAGCTTGCTTGTTTAGTATTGTACATGCCACGTTGTTGCATTGTGTTGAAGATGGAGGCTTCCATATTGTGCTCATCCATTAAAATGTTGAGCATATCCTGTCTTAAAGAGTCGTTTGTAGCCTCGTTAGCGGCCGTATTATAAAGGTTTGTCAGGTGTTTTTCGTTTGTTAGTGCATCATTTAGGATTTCCTGAGCTGATAATTGTTGCTGTGATTGTTGCGATTGCTGATTTTGCTGTTGTTGATTTTGCTGCCCTTGCTGTTTTTGTTGTTGTTGCTGTTGTTGTTTATGAGACATATTTTTCACTCTCCCTTTTTTTAGTTTGAGCGCAAGTGCTTTAATAAAGTGTTATAGTGTTGTTGATGCTTATCAGCCATGTTCTGACACTGTTCTCTAACTTCAGGGTCTGTAGTTTGCTGGGCATAATTTCTGCACTTTTGGATAGCAAGTTCTTCAGCACCTAATTGGTCTTCAATATAAGCAAGCTCTTTTTGGCTCAGCTGTCCTTGCTGACCTTGCTGCTGCCCTTGTTGCTGTCCTTGTTGCCCCTGTTGTTGATTTTGTCGCACCATCTGAAAACCTCCTTTTTAAATATCTTCAAAAATAGTTTGTGATTATTAGACTATTATTATGATGGTACTTTAATTCAAAAATAGATATAAATGTAAATTTTGAAAGGAATGTTTATTTATATGACCAGTGTAAAAAAGCTAAAAAGTAAAGAGATAAATAGCCTTATAAAAAGTTTTAAGGACCATGGACTTTTGAATAATTACGACATAGTTTGGATATTAGAGCAAAGTAAAAGAACTGCAAGATGGGAAGTTTTTTCTACAGATGATGAAAACTTAAGCTGTTTAATCAAGAAGGATAATTATTTTTGGCTTTGCTGTGAAAAAGGTGCCGACATAGAAAGATTTTATAAAAAAATCCGTCAACAAGAAGATTTCTTTATTCATTGCTACCAAGGTTGGGTTAAAAATTACTTTATAGAAAAAGTTTATAATGTAATTTGTAAAAGTCGAAGCTATTACTATGTTACACAAGAAAACTTTAACTCCAGTAAGAAAAATGATTCTTCCTTGCTAAAATTAGATGACATCAAACTTGATCAGGACTGGTATTCAAAAGAACTTTTGGACTTTCTTATTCAAAAGCAAAAAATTTATGGGATAACAGAAGATAAAGACTTGATTGCATGGGCTTATGTCGATACCATTACTAAAAGCATTGCGGAAGTTTATAAGGTGGAAGTCCACCCTTTAAAAAGAAGGCGAGGGTATGGTAAACAGGTGCTGTCGGCAGCCATTGAAAGCTTATTAAAAACGGAAGACATCGTTGTTTTTAATGTCGGGATTGATAATGAAGCAGCCGTTAATATGATAAAAAAATTAGGGTTTAAAGAGCAGGGAAAAGAGTTTAGGCTAAGAAAAATACAGCAATAAAAAAGAGGCTGTATCTAGCCAAAACATACAAAAAGACGGTTCCGATCATCGATTTTTGATGATTAGAACCGTCTTTTACTAAATAATCTTGATAATAGTGTTGGACTCTTACTGACATCCAAGAGCAAGAGCATTGGCCACTGTAAAACGCACGGTTTTGATAAAGGGCCGGTGCTATATCTGCTGGGTCCAGACTCGTTAAACCGCAGGAGCTTTTCTCTTACAATAATTAAAAAACAGGGTTTTTCCAATATAAATACCTAATATAAAAGGGTTTGGACCAAGCATGTAGCTAATATCGTGATGTTTACCGTGGCCAATTAAGGTCTTAGGGTCGTGGCTTTATTACCAACTTCCGACATCATATTACTTATTACCACTACTCATGTAGCTAATATCGTAATCTGGGCAAATAAAAGGTTTTGTCTCAGCCTTTTTAAGTTAAACAGAGATGTTAATTAACAACCCTTTTATGTAATTAATCTTATCAAGAATATACATTCTATCCTTTTCTGAATTAAGCATTTCATTTGTTATATTCTCTAACTCTTTGTCGATGTTATCCACTGTTATATAAAGCTTATGAGGGTTATAATATTCGCCGCTACGAATTTTTAGTTCGTACATTTCATTTGTCGCTTTTTTTATGTATGAAGCTACTAGGTTATGATATTTTTTAAGATGATCTAGTGTCATTGACTTTGATAGAGTTTGCCCTTGCTGATCTATATCGTCTAGTATTTGATCTAACTGCTCCTTTACGCTACTTATCTTAAATTGAAGATCAAAATCACTTACATTTTGTGTGGTAGTTGTCTTGTGATTTGTTTTTATTAAAGAAGTTAATTTTGTGCCACCAGCAGGTTTGTGTTTTGTATGGGATATTCTTGCCATAAAATCCCTCCCGTTTAAAGAAGTAAAAGTCTAATATTTTTATTATAACATAGGGAATAATTATATAAAATACAAACCTTTTACACAAACTGATAATATAGAGGAAATATTTTTAATAATTGCAGGAATATTACTTCCAGTCTAGAATATTTATCTGTAGGGTAACGAAATATTTATTTAAGGAGGTTTGCAGATTGCTAGATAACAAAGTAATTGGAGATGTTTTAGATCAGGCGCTATCAACTGGTGGTGATTTTGCAGAAATTTTTCTTGAGGATACAAGAAACAATTCTATAACCATGATTGGTGGTATTGTAGAACGAACTATTTCTGGTAGAGAGTATGGATTGGGATTAAGAATTTTTAATGGGCTTAACTCTGTTTATGCTTATACCAATGATACAAGCAGAGAAAACCTTTTATCCGTAGCCAAGAAGGCTGCTATGGCAATAAAGGGTACTAAAATGGATTTAGTGTTAAACTTTCAAAAGCAAGAGATTACAAACGCTCATCCTATTGTAAAGATTCCCAAAGACATTTCTCAAAAAGAAAAGGTTGCAATCATGAAAAGGGCACATGAGGTGGCTAACAACTATAGCGAGGAAATAAGCCAGGTTGTTGTAAACTATTTAGATAACGAGCAAAAAGTTTTAATAGCCAACTCTGATGGCAAGATAGTCGAAGACACAAGAATAAGAACTCGTCTTCCTATTCAAGCAATAGCTTCTAAAGGGACGGAAAAACAATCTGGATTCCATGGCCCAGGAGCCTTAAAAGGGTTCGAGCTTTACGATGAAATCAACATCGAAGATTATGCAAAAGATGCAGCGCAGATAGCTACAACTATGATTAACGCTGAGGCTTGCCCTAGCGGTAAGATGCCAGTTATCATAGACAACGCTTTTGGAGGGGTAATCTTCCATGAGGCATGCGGACATGGTCTAGAGGCTACCTCAGTGGCAAAGAAAACCTCTGTGTTTTCTGACAAAATTGGTGAGCAAGTGGCATCAGAGCTAGTTACGGCTGTAGATGATGGTACTATGCCTAATGAATGGGGTTCGCTTAATATTGATGATGAAGGAAACCCTACTAAGAGAAATGTATTAATAGAAAATGGAGTCTTAAAAGGTTATATGATTGATAGTTTAAACGGCAAGAGAATGGGGATGGAGGCCACTGGCTCTTGTAGAAGACAAAACTATAGGTTTGCCCCTACATCTAGAATGACAAACACCTATATTGACAATGGCAGCTCTACCCCAGAGGAAATTATCGCTAATACAGAATACGCACTGTATGCTAAAAACATGGGTGGCGGCTCAGTAAACCCTGCAACAGGCGAGTTTAATTTTGCTGTAAACGAAGGCTACATAGTGAAAAATGGTAAAATAGATCGCCCTGTTAGAAGTGCTACTCTTATTGGCAGAGGAATTGATGTTCTTAAAAAGATTGATATGGTTGGGAACAACCTTAAACAAGCTCCAGGAATGTGTGGATCAGTAAGTGGTGCTGTTCCAACGAATGTTGGGCAGCCGATGATAAGAGTTTCTGAAATAACTGTCGGTGGAAGAAAGGGGGAGTAATCTGATGAACTTAAACGAATTTAAACAAAAGCTATTTGAAGCCGGAGAAAAGCAAGGTTTTAAGGACATGGAGTTATATTACCAAAGAACAGATAGCCTTAACGTTAAAGTTTTTAAAGGAGAGGTAGATAATTACTCAGTTTCAGATTCCTCAGGATTGTCTTTTAGAGGAACCTTAAATGATAAGATGGGATACTCCTATACCGAAAAAATTGATGATAGTTCTATAGAAATGCTGGTAAACGAAGCAAAAGAAAATGCTCAAGTAATTGAAGACAAAGATGTTGTGGAAATTTTTGCAGGATCACCTTCATATAGTGAATTTGAGGGTTATTCCAAAGAATTAGAACAGCTTACTGCGGAAAAAATAATTCAATTTGCTAAAGAACTAGAGCAAGAAGCTTATAAGCTAGATGACCGAGTAGTGTCTGTTAATATGTGTCAAGTTGCTAAGTCCGAAGGGGAAAAGCTTATAGCTAATAGTAAAGGTTTAGAAAAGGCTGCCAAAGATAATCTAGCTTATTGCGTTGTTTCTGTAGTTGTAAAAGAAGGAGAAAGCGTAAAAAGTGATATGCAGTTTTTAGGTACTAAGGAATTAAAAGATTTTGACGCAAAGAAAGTTGCAAAAGAGGCGGTGGACAAAGCAACATCTGCCCTTGGAGCTTCTAGTATAAAATCCAAAACATACCCTACCATCATTAAAAACACAACTGCGGCGAATCTTTTGGCAACCTTTAGTTCAACCTTTACAGCAGAAGCTGTACAAAAAGGAATGTCTTTACTTAAAGGTCGTATAGGCGATGAAGTAGCAACTAGCCAGGTGACCATAGTAGATGACCCACTCTACCAAAAAGGGTTAATGTCAACACCTTTTGACGCAGAAGGTGTTGCAACCTATACAAAGAACGTTGTGGAAAATGGTAAGCTTAATACATTTTTACACAACCTAAAAACTGCCAGAAAAGATGGAGTTAAATCTACTGGAAATGCATCTAAGGCTTCGTATAAAGGGGCTGTTGGAATTGCTCCAACAAATATGTTTATAAAGCCTCAATCTAAAGGCTATGATGAGATGGTACAAAGCATTGAAGAGGGCGTAATTATTACTAGCCTACAAGGCCTGCACTCTGGTGCTAACACAGTTTCCGGTGACTTTTCTTTAGCAGCAGCAGGTTATTTAATTGAAAATGGCGAAATTAAAAGACCGGTAGATCAGATAACTATAGCAGGTAACTTCTTCGAAGTACTAAAGGATATCGAAGAAATAGGAAATGATTTAGAGTTTGGTCTACCATCAAACGGATATATCGGTTCCCCGTCTTTAAAAATTAAAGGCATAGCTGTCTCGGGATAGTATATGTTTAACGATATAATAATAAGCACCTTGGCGGGGTTATCTACCGCCATAGGTGCTGTTTTAATCATTGTGATGGGGAAACCACCGGACAAAATGGTATCAACAATGTTAGGATTTGCTGCTGGAATAATGATAGCTATATCTACTTTAGAGCTAATACCGGAGGCAGTTGAATTAGGAGGAACATTTATTGCTGCCTTAGGTTTTGTGCTTGGAACCTTTTTAATGTTAGTATTAGATGGCTTAATACCTCATGCTCATATGGGATCTGGCGAAAAGGAATCAAAGGAAAGCGAAATGAAAAAGATGGGGTATTTCATATTTTTTGGTATAGCCCTTCATAACTTACCAGAGGGGTTAGCTATTGGTGCTGGCTTTGAAGCTCAAGGTACGTTAGGATTTACTATAGCTTTAGCCTTGGCAATTCACAACATACCTGAAGGTATGGCTACAGCAGTTCCTCTTATAAAGGGAGGAGTTAGCAAAGGCAAAGTATTTATATTAACACTTTTTGCAGGACTAATGACTCCTGTAGGAACAGCGCTAGGCTTTTTGATTTTTAATATATCACAAGATTTCGTGGCAGTGTCATTAAGTTTAGCAGCAGGAGCTATGATTTACATTGTAGGCGACGAGCTAATACCACAATCACATAAACAACATAGCCATACAGCCAATTTAGGGCTTTTAGCTGGGTTTTTATTAGGATTGATTATAGTTTGAAAAAGTAAAGTTATTTTACAAATAAAAAAAGCGGTCTAATCACCGCTTTTTTTAAATCTTTTTTACAATATTTTAATCGTTAACGGTCGGTCTGGCAGTATCTAAAAGACCTAATACGATATGAGCAAGGCCAAAACCTAAAATTCCTGCTCCCAGCTCACCTCGCATGAACCAACCTAGTAGGGATACTATTACCCCTAATCCAACAACTACGTAGCTAGTGGATTTTCCACCCATTTTTTTTCGCCTCCCATTATAGAATTTTTAAAAGGGTAGCTACTGTTATTGTTTGACAAATTTATTTAAGTTATACCAAAGTTTTGTAAAGAAAATTATAAAATCATCTCTTGTATAATATGGCCAAATTATAGAAATATTAATCGTAGGAGGTGATTTACTTTTGACTAGGGTTTCAGTTGTGATAGTATTTTTAATGTTTAGCGCAGGTTTGTTTGGTTGCTCCATAGGCGGTGATACAACAGGTGATGGTGAATATATAGATGGAACGTACACAGGGACGGGGCAAGGATACGGTGGTGAAATCAGGGTTCTAGTAGAAATAGCAAACGGGCAGATACAGTCCGTGAATATAGAGGAACACTCTGAGTCAGAGGAGATAGCAGATCCTGCACTAGACCAGATACCATCAGCCATTGTAGAAGAACAAAGCACTGATGTAGATAATGTATCTGGAGCAACAGCTACTAGTGAAGGAATTAAAGATGCTGTAGAAGACAGCTTAGAAGAAGCTCGATAGATACTAGTAAACTCCACATTAAGTGGGGTTTTTTTATATTTATAGTCCTTTGTTTATTGGGCTTTGACTTTGTCACATATTAGTGTAAAATTTATGATAAGAAGTATTTTTTAGCTATTGCAGTTTAAACAAGAAGAAGATTAAGATAAGGGTGGTATTATGATTAAAGCTATAATAATAGATGATTCTAATTTTATGAGAAAAGTATTAAAGGATATACTAAAGGATAGTAATATTCAAGTAGTTAGTGAAGCGGAAAACGGTTTTATTGGTCTGGGCGAAATCCAAAAACATAATCCAGATGTAGTATTATTGGATGTTGAAATGCCGATATTAAGTGGCTTAGACACTTTAGAGCTAATAATGAAAAAATGTCCAACTCCTGTAATAATGTTCAGCTCATTAACAAAGCAAGGAGCAGATACCACGATAGAAGCTTTAAAACTGGGGGCAGTTGACTTTTTGCAAAAACCTAAAAGCAGTTTTGAAGTTTTTAAATTAAAAGATCAGATTCTACAAAAGATAAAAACTGCCAATCAAGCTAAACTTAAAGATAACAAAAAAGAAGAGCAAAAAATAAAAACGAAGCAAGATTCTAATAAGCAAAAGACTAGCATAAAAAACTTAACAGAAGCAAATAAAGCTATAGTTGTCGGTTGTTCTACAGGTGGTCCTAAAGCTTTGACGCAGTTATTGACAGACTTAAGAAATTTAAAAGGTGCTATGTTAATCGTACAACATATGCCCGCGTTTTTTACAAAAACTTTGGCCCGCCGCCTAAACGATCTGGCTCATTACCCTGTCAAGGAAGCAGAAGATGGTGAAATTGTTAAAGATAAAATGATTTATCTAGCTCCTGGAGACTATCATTTAACCGTAGTAAAAAATGGTAGTAATAACGTTGTTTTAAAATTGGATCAAAAGCCTGCTATACATGGCTGCAGACCGGCAGTAGATTACTTATTTCAATCAGCTGCAAAAATTTACAAAAAAAATCTAGTGGCGGCTGTGCTTACAGGAATGGGTAAAGATGGATTAGAAGGAAGCAAAACCGTGAAAAAAAATGGGGGTAAAATAATTGCGGAAAGTGAAGAAACATGTACAATTTACGGCATGCCAAAGCAAGTTGTGGAACACAATCTTCAGACTGAAATAGCCCCTATAAATAAAATAGCTAGTGAGTTAGAAAAACTGCAATAACCTTAAAGGGGTGAGCAAATGGATAAAAAGATATTAGTTGTTGAAGATGAAAATTCTATATTAGAGCTTATTAAATTTAACTTAGAAAAAGAAGGACACTCAGTAATTACAGCTACAGATGGCGAGCAAGCAGTTTTTAAGGCTAAAGAGTATAAACCAAACTTGATTGTACTTGATATCATGCTGCCTAAACTAGATGGTATTGAGGTATGTAAGCGTATTAGGGAGTCTTTGGGGTTTTCAGTGTATATCATTATGCTAACAGCAAAAGGGGAAGAAATTGATAAAATAATTGGTCTTGAGGTGGGAGCCGATGATTATATGACCAAACCATTTAGCCCTAGAGAGCTAAATGTGAGAATAAAGGCAGCTTTTAGACGGTTAGACTTTAAAACAGTTGAGGAGAAAAATATTTGTAAGGGTGAATTTGTAATTAACAAGGAGCAGTATAGCTGTACATATAAAGGAACTTTACTAAACTTAACTCCAAAGCAATTTACCTTGTTGGCCTACTTAGTAGAAAATGAGGAGAAAGTTTGTACTCGAGAGGAGCTATTAAGTCAGGTATGGGGGTATGATTATTTAGGTGATAGCCGAACTGTTGACGTCCATGTGCGACAAATAAGACAGATTCTAGCAGAAACTAGCAAAGTTGACGAAGTACCTATAAAAACATTAAGAGGTGTAGGCTATAGTTATAGAGGTAATGAATAAGATGAGATTTTCTATAAGGGGAAAAATATCAGTAACCTATGGAATTTTATTTTTGTTGATAGTTTTAATTCTTGGAAGTTACTTATCTTATTTTTTAGGAAAGCAATATAAAGGCTCATTAGAGGAAAATATTAGCAACAATGCTAATCTACTATCTAGCTTTATAGAATCAATGGACGAAGGTGGTTTGCAAAGTTTTTCTGAAGAAACCTCTGATAAGCTTGGAGCTAGAGTAACTATTATAGATATAGATGGAAATCCCATATCTGAAACAGCAAAACCTCCTCATTACTTGGAAAATCATATCGATAGGCCGGAAATACAAGGAGCAATAAAAGGGCGAGTAACTACAGAACAAAGATATAGCCGGACAATGGCAACTGATATGTTATACAGCGCTGCACCAATTCTGGATAACGATGGTCAGGTAATTGGTTTTTTTAGATTAGCTAAACCCTTAGATGAAATCAGAAGCGCTATTTCTCAAATTAGGTTTGTGGTATATGTCGGCTTTTCAGTAGGTATTATTTTAGTGTGGATTATAGGTGGTTTTTTAGCTAAGGCCATAACAAAACCTCTAGGAGTTTTAATGAATAAAGCCAAAAGAGCTGGACGTGGAAATTTTTCCAACATAAAAGAGATTTATTCAAGGGATGAAATTGGTCAGTTAGAGGATGTATTTAATGAGATGGGCCAAAACCTAGGTTTGATGGTGGAAGACTTAGATAAAGAAAGGATCCGATTGACTAGAATTTTAGATAACTTGCCCGTAGGAGTGCTGGTTATAAATCATGAATGTAGACTTCTGACCTCAAATCATACAGCAAGACATATATTAGGGTATCAACAGGGTGAAGAGAAACCTTACTTAAATACCTTAACTGACAATTATAATATCAACAAATTTGTAAACGAAATAATAAATAGTGGAAAACAACAGAATACAGAAATAATCTTAGGAGAAGGTAGAGATGAGCAAAGATACCTTCAAGTGATGGGGGCTGTGGTATATAAAAATGAATATGGCGAAAATGAAGAGGTTGTTATAGTTCTCCATGATGTTAGTAATTTAAAAGAACTAGAGTTGATGAGAAAAGATTTAGTTGCCAATGTATCCCATGAACTTAGAACTCCTTTAACGGCGGTACAGGGGTTTGCAGAAACTTTGTTAGAAGAAAAGTTAGATGAAGAAACCCAGGCCCATTTTATAAAAATCATCAAAAACGAGTCCATAAGACTATCAAGCCTGCTAGAGGATTTACTTACCTTATCAAAGCTAGAAGGGGCCGAGGAAAGAAAAACAGGTTGCTGTAATGTTAAAGGTGCTGCTCTAAAAGTGGTAGATCTACTAAATCAAAAAATAATCCAAAAAAAACATAACGTAAATATTGAGATTGATGAGGATTTAAATGTTGGGGTCTATTGCGACTACATCGAACAGGTACTGTTAAACTACGTGGAAAATTCAGTAAAATATACTCCTGATGGGACAGATATTAAGATATCCGCTTTAAAAGAGGACAACAATTTTATTCGCTTAATTGTTAGAGATAATGGGTCAGGTATACCTCTAAAAGATCAAAAGAGGGTTTTTGAAAGGTTTTTTAGAGTCGACAGATCAAGAGAGAGTCAATTAGGAGGAACAGGACTAGGGCTATCAATAGTTAAGCACATAGTTGAAGGTTTTGGTGGAGAAGTTGGGTTAATTTCTAATAAAGACGGTACAAGTTTTTGGGCTACTTTACCTAAACAAAAAGAAGTTTGCTAAATTTAGCAAACTTCTTTTTGTTTACATTAAATTAACATAGCCATTATTTTGACATAACAAAGGGGAGTTATAATTGAACTGAAGTTAGATAAAGAAAAGCAAAATCAAATTCAAAGGAGGAGTTTAAATGTTAAAGAAAACTTTAGTACTTGGTGTAGCACTTAGTTTTTTTGCTCTAGTGACAGTAGGTTGTGGAGGTTCACAAGGTGGATATATCGAGGTTAGAGGATCTGATACTATGGTTAACTTAGGTCAACACTGGGCAGAAGCGTACATGGATAAAAACCCTGAAACTGCAATTTCAGTAACAGGTGGCGGTTCTGGGACAGGTATTGCAGCAATTCAAGATGACAATGTGGATATTGCACAAGCTTCTAGAAATATTACTGATAGCGAGTTGGAAAATGCAGCTTCAAATAACGTGGAGATAAATGAGTTTGTTGTAGGGCAAGATGGCTTGGCGGTAGTAGTACATCCAGAAAACCCTGTTCAAGAACTAACAGTTAAAGAATTAAAAGATATTTTTACAGGAAAAGTGACTGATTGGAAAGAATTAGGTTGGGAAGATGGCGGAGAAATAAGTGTTTACTCCCGTCAAAGTAATTCAGGAACCTATGTATATTTTTGGGAGAATATTTTAAATGAAGAAGATTGGGCAGATGGTACTAAATATATGTCAGGCTCTTCTGCAATCTATGAAGGAATCTCAAGCGACAAAGCTGGTATTGGCTACTTTGGCGTAGGGTACGTAGATTCAGGAGTAAATGCAGTCAATGTTGGTCTGTCAAGTGGTGGCCCTTTTGTAACCCCCTTAGAAAGCAGCAATATAGACGATGGATCTTATCCCATAGCTAGACCCCTATACTTTTACGTTAACGGAACACCAGAAGGGGAGCTGTTAGATTACCTTGAGTGGGTTTTATCAGCTGAAGGAGAGAAAGTGTTAGGAGAAACTGGCTTCTATGCTTTAACTGAGGAGTATATCGACATAAACAATCAAACATTTAGTCAGCTAGGTATAAAATAATTTAAAAATTGGAGTTGAGGGTAATGGCAAAAATCAGCTTGTCTAAAAGGAGTTTAGAACTTGGGAAATGTAGAAATAGGCAGTATTGGCGAGAATGGTTTGTGCTGAGGGGCCTTACCCTCAGCGGCCTTTTTGCAATAGCAATAATAACCTTTATTTTAGGATTTTTAATAAAAATGGGTATGCCAGCAATTTCAGAGATTGGTCTTACAGAATTTTTGCTAGGAAAAAGATGGATGCCTACCTCTCCACAGCCAGGATACGGTGCTTTGCCACAGGTACTAGGCACTATAGTTGTAGCGGTTGGTGCTTTGGTTATAGCATTGCCATGGGGAGTTTCTACAGCACTTTATTTATCAGAAATAGCTAATAGTAGAGTTCGTAACTTGCTAAAGCCAATGCTAGAAGTGTTAGCTAGCATACCGTCTGTTGTATTTGGATTTATTGCTTTAGTTGTAGTGGCTCCAGCAGTGGCAAGTGTTTTTGGCTTAAGTAACGGGCTTACCGCTCTAACTGGGGCAATAATGCTAGGGGTCATGGCTCTCCCCACAATAACCAGTATCTCTGAGGACGCCCTAAAGGCTGTACCAAACGATTATAGAGATGCAGCTTTAGCTTTAGGAGCAGATGATTGGCAAACTATGACAAAAGTAACTTTGCCAGCAGCTAAATCTGGGATTGTTGCATCTATAATGCTAGGGTTTGGCAGAGCTGTAGGTGAAACCATGACTGTGCTAATGGCAACTGGAAATGCAATTAGAATGCCTCTTAAAGAATATTTTGGAGTAACACTTCCTGATTATTTAAGTTCTGTTAGAACTTTAACTGCTACTATAGCTATTGAAGGTTCAGATGTGCCTTGGGGAAGCCTCCATTACCATTCGCTATTTGTTTTAGGAGCGCTGCTATTTATCTTGACCTTCATAATTAATTTAATTGCCGATATTGTATTAAATAAAGGGATAAAGGGAGGCAATTAAAATGCATAAACACAATATTAAAACAAAACTTATAAGCTTATTAGGTATAAACTTTTTAAGACTTAATGCTTTACTTGCGGTTATAGCTATGGTTTATTTTGTAGGATCTATTTTTCATAAAGGCTCTAGTGCTATCAGCTGGACGTTTTTAACAGAGATACCGCGACAAGGGATGACTGCTGGCGGCATTATGCCAGCAATTGTTGGAACAGTATATGTATCGCTGCTCACCCTTTTGATATCGGTGCCTTTAGGTGTAGGGGCAGCCATATATTTAAATGAGTTTTCAACTCAAGGGAAACTTAATAGATTGATAAGGTTAAGTATCAGAAACATGGCAGGAATTCCTTCTATAGTCTATGGATTATTTGGATTAGGGATATTTGTAGCTGGAATGAAATTAGGGAATTCACTTATGGCTTCTGCTTTAACCTTATCATTAATGACTTACCCGGTTGTTGTTACCACTGCAGAAGAGGCGCTTAGATCAGTGCCGTTAGGCTTTAGAGAAGGTGCTATGGCTTTAGGTGCAACAAGGTGGCAGGCAGTTAAACTAAACGTTCTTCCAGCGGCCATACCTGGTATGGCCACTGGGACAATTTTAGGGCTAGGTAGAGCTGCAGGGGAAACGGCGCCTATCATATTAACAGGTGCTGCATACTTTTTACCTATACTGCCTAGTAGTGTAACAGACCAATTTATGGCACTACCTTATCATCTGTATATTTTATCTACTCAACATTCGAGTATTTCTGAAGTTAGACACCTAGCCTATGGAACTGCACTTGTATTGTTAGCAATCGTTTTAATTTTGAATACTGTGGCTATTGGATTAAGATTCTATTATAGTAAATCAAAACAATGGTAAAGTTTAGGGGGCCAATAAAATGAAGAACGAAAAAGTTTTTTCAATAAAGGATCTGCATATCAGTTATGGAAGCGAAAAAGTAATTAAAGGAGTGGACATAGATATAGATCGAAAAGGAGTAATAGCTATTATAGGCCCATCAGGTTGTGGCAAGTCCACTTTCTTAAAAAGCTTAAATAGAATGATTGATACTATCCCATCAGCTAAAGTAGAGGGAAGCATTAAATATAGGGGCAATGATATTAACTCCGACAATTTAGAAGTAGTAAATTTACGAAAACAAGTTGGTATGGTGTTTCAAAAACCCAACCCTTTTCCAAAATCCATATATGATAATGTAGCTTTTGGGCCCAGACTTCATGGAGTGAGGGATAAAGCCACATTAGATGAGATAGTTGAAGAAAGCTTAAAAGGTGCTGCTTTGTGGGATGAGGTTAAAGATAAGGTGAAAAAATCAGCTTTTTCTCTTTCTGGCGGTCAACAACAGCGTTTATGTATTGCTAGAGCCTTAGCTGTAAAGCCTGAGGTGTTATTAATGGATGAACCATGTTCCGCACTTGACCCCATAGCCACTACCAAAGTAGAAGAGTTAATTAAAAAGCTTAGCAAAGATTATACAATTATTATTGTTACTCACAACATGCAACAAGCTGCTAGAATTTCCAATAAAGCTGCTTTCTTTCTAAATGGCGAGATAATTGAGTATTCAGATACAGAAAGGATGTTTACAAACCCAGAGGATAAAAGGACAGAAGATTATATAACCGGCCGTTTCGGCTAAAAAAGGGGGAATCAAAAATG
The DNA here is from genome assembly GCF_040515995.1 of Proteinivorax hydrogeniformans. Lineage (GTDB taxonomy): Bacteria > Bacillota > Proteinivoracia > Proteinivoracales > Proteinivoracaceae > Proteinivorax > Proteinivorax hydrogeniformans. The sequence continues at coordinate 1,072,233 of NZ_CP159485.1, forward strand.
GTGGCAAGGCATGGTTTTCATAAAGAATTGAAAGATTTGATAGAAGAACTTTTATTTATGGGAAATTTAGTTGAAGAGAGTATATCAAAAGCAGTTATTGCACTTAAAAATCAAAATCTAGAGTTGGCAAGACAAGTGATTGAAGGGGACGAAAAAATAGATAACCTTGAGCTAGAAATAGAATCAACCTGTTTAGCACTTATAGCCCGGCAACAACCTATGGCAAAAGATTTAAGGAAAATAGCTACGGTTTTAAAAATAATAACGGACTTAGAAAGGATTGCAGATCACGCTGTTGATATAGCAAAGATTTGTGTCAAGATAGATCAAAAACCACTAATTAAACCACTAGTAGACATTCCTCATATGGCGCTGCTTACACAGAAAATGGTTAATAAGGCGTTAGAGAGCTTTATTAAAGAAGATGTTAAATTAGCACACGAAGTTTGCAACGATGACGATCATATAGATGAGCATCATAAACAAATATTAAGGGAACTTTTGACTTATATGATGGAAGATCCAAAAAATATAGATCAAGCCACTCAACTTATGTTTGTTAGTAGTTATCTAGAAAGAATTGGGGATCATTCCACTAATATCTGTGAATGGCTTATTTATTTAGTAACTGGGGAAAGAAAAGAACTTAATAAGTAGTTTACGTGGAATAAGAAGCTTATTTGTGGTAACCTATTTTTAGGTGATAAAAATGGATAACTTAAAAGAGAAGATTAAAAGTAAGGCATACGAAATTGGTTTTGCGGAAATAGGGTTTGTCAAGGCGAGAAAGTTTAACGAATATGCAGATACTTTACACCAGCTAGCAGATAAAAATAACTATCCTCCCTTTGTCACAGAAGAGATTGAAAAAAGAACCAATCCTTTTTTGTTAATGGAAGAATGTAAATCGATAATTTCTTTAGCTGTGGCATATAATGATTTGGTTAGCCTATCGTTGCAACATCCGCCTGACAAAAAGCAAGGGTATATTACACCATCGGCATGGGGTGAAGACTATCATCTTAGGCTTAAAAATATGATGAATAAATTAGTGGCTTATATAAACTCTCTTACAAAAGGGCACTATAGGTTTCTCCCCTTTGTAGATACAGGCCATTTATCAGATAGACATATAGCAACCCTTGCTGGTATTGGGTTTTGTGGAAAAAACACTAACCTTATTACGCCAAGTGCGGGATCTTTTGTTTGGCTGGGGCATATCATATGTAATTTAGAAGTTAATGAGGATACGCCTGTAAACTTTGATTGCGGAAGCTGTAGAAAGTGTATAGAAAGTTGTCCAGTGGGGGCAATAAAAGAGGGTGAAGGATTAGACTACAGCAAATGTTTAGCAAACCAACTTATTCAAAAAGAAACTCCTCTAACAATTTTAAATCGTTCTGAGAATAGAATTTATGGCTGTGATACTTGCCAGATTGTATGTCCGAAAAATGTTCCTGTTCTAAATGGAAAAGGTGGAAAAACTTTTTTAACAGAGCCTGAATGGCTTGACTTGAAAACTCTTATGAACATTAGTAACAAAGAGTTTAAAAATCGTTACGGTAAAAAGGCTTATGGATGGAGGGGGAAAAAAGTACTAAAAAGAAATGCAGAAAATATCGTTAGACAAACTGATAAATAAAGCGTGCTCATTGCTATGAGGCGCTTTATTTATTTATATAAAAGTTTAAAGTTACTAGAAAAGCACATAAATTTTAAATTTTTAATAAAAATTTAAAATTTAAAAGGTATATTGACATGTGATATAGAAGTGTACATAACAAAAGATTCTGTTATAAAAGAGAAATAATAATGTAACGAAGGTGTAAATTGAGGGGGGAAGATTAGTGAGTGAGTTTTTTGAATCAAACTTATTGTTTAAACCTATCTCGAATTTGGGGCTTTCTGCTAGAGCCCAGCGTGTTCTTCACGAAAGGGACATAAAAACCTTAGGGCAACTTTCATTGATCGATGAAAAGGAACTACGACAAACGACTAACTGCGGAGAGCATACTATAAGGGAGATTAAGCAGATTCTAAAAAGGCAGTTAGGGCAAGGATTACACTTAAACTGCGATACTGAAATTCAAGAACTGGGGCTTTCTCCTAGATCTAAAAATTGCTTAAAAAACTTTGGAGTAAGAAATGTGAGGGACTTATTAAACATTTCTGTAATGGACCTTTTATCCATAAAAAATCTTGGCGCAAAATCTGCAGAAGAAATAATGTACAAAATTAAGTTTATACTAGACGAGAACGAGAAAGCTGCAGCATGCAAAGAAAAGTATTGGGGGCAGCCAGTGGGGGAAGGGAGCAGCATTGAACTGACCTTGTCAAAACTAATTGGCCAATATTCTGTTAAGTTATTGCCTATTGACAATGAGTTGTTAGACATTTGCAAAAAAGAAGATATACAAAATGTGTCACAGTTAGTAGATTTAGATGAGTTTGATCTTTATAACTCATATAAAGGAAGACTATTCAACAAACTATTTGAAACTAACAGTAATCTATTAGGTCAGCTTAGCTTTTTAAGCGGGTCAATTGATAAAATGACTTTAAATTACCGAGAAGTTGAAAAACTTTTACATGATCTTAGGGAAAAGCTAGTTGCTCAAGATCCCGACTGGTGGTTAAAGCAGATGTTTAAAGGGATTGATGATAGAGAATATAGGATGATTAGCCGTTATTATGGATTAAATGGTGACGTATTTACCCTTCAAGATATAGGGAATGAATACGGACTGACCAGGGCTAGAATTCAACAGATCATAAAGAAACTTAAACATAAAATAATGTCTAACCTTTACTTTGAAAATATCTATTTTATCTCGTGGCTCCATGTTTACTCCTTAGTTCAAGGCGGAGTGCTTACCCACGACCATTTTGCGAACGAATTAAGTACGTACTTAAAACTCCCATATATTAATGTAGGAAATTTTACGTCCATGCTTTTAGATATAGACCCTATGTACCAACAATTGAACTATGATGTGTGGGGAATGGTTGTGTTACCTGTTGAACACTACAGCGATCTTGTGCAAACAGGAGTAGATATTCTACAAAAAGGGAGCTATAAGGAGCAAGAGTTGTTAGAAGAGCTAAAAGATAGAGAAATTTACCTGACTTTAAACGAAAAACAAACTCCAATTAGAGGGATGTTAGAAAACTTCATACCAGCTTGCTTAGCTTCCGCTAACTGCTTTGAAATTAATGAAAATGGCAAGGTAAACTTTGAAGAACGTGAAGGTACTAAAGTTCATACAATAATAAACATTTTGCGTAGTGAAGGAAGGGCTTTACATTATAAGGAGATAATTAAAAAGGCAAATCAGCAAAAGGAAGAGATCACAGTCCAATATGCTAGAGCTATTTTAGCTAATCATAAAGATGTTTTTGCTAGAGTTGGAAGAGGAATATATGGGCTAGTTGAATGGGGGATTAAAGAGTACCCTCATATTTCCGATTACATTTATGATATCTTAAAAAAGCACAAAGATCCTATGTACTATAAAAAAATAGCCAGGATTGTTGCTCAAACACACTTTACAAAGGAACAGACAATATATAATGCCTTAACTCAAGATCCACGTTTTGAAAGATATAAGTCTGGGTATTATGCATTGAAAAAGACGCCATAAAAAAACGAGCCCTTAAAGGCTCGTTTTTTGAGTATAGATATATAAATGCAAAAATAAAACTTAGGTTCTAGCTGGTAAAATGATTGTAAAAGTAGTTCCTTTATCACTACTTTTACAATAGATTTGGCCTTTGTACTGTTCGACAACTTGTTTACTAACCGATAATCCTAATCCAGTGCCCCCATGTTTAGTGGAATAAAACGGGGCAAAAATTTGTTCAGCAATTTTTTCCGGAATGCCGGGACCGGTATCTGACACGTTTACAATTATTTGAAGGTTTTTCAGCTTGCAGGTAACTTTTAGGGTGCCTCCATCTTCCATAGCTTCTATAGAGTTTTGGATTATATTAAGAAACACTTGCCTAAACTGAACGGCATCTCCTGTAATATGTGGGATTGTTTTATCAATATTTACGGCTATAGATATGTTATTCCTTTCAATAACTGACGTTAAAGCCGATAAGACATCCTGTAAAATATCAGAAAGCTTACATTCGTTTGCTTTATCTTTTTGCGCTTTTGAAAAGTATATAGAGTTTTTCAATATACTATGTGCTCTATCTAGCTCTTCTAAAATAAAATTTACATAAACGGTGTTATTTTTGTCCACTATCTTTGTTTGCAAAAGCTGTGTAAAGCCTCTAATAGAGGTTAGTATATTTTTAATCTCATGAGCAAAGCTGGCGAACATTTGACTAAACCGCTCTTGAACTTCTTTCACATCATGACTGTTAGCTAATGTTTCGCTCATTATATCGCTTGCTAGACACAGGATTTGCTCTAGATTGGGGAAATTTAGTTCTTTAGGCACCGCAATTAAAATGGCTCCATAAAAAACCTTGCTAGTTTTTCCTATTATAGGTACAGCGACGAACGTCCAATTAAAAACCTTTTGTTCTTTAAACTCTAGCTCTTCAAAAACAAAACACTGTCTATCTTTAATAAGTTTTTTAATGGGACTTGTGCTGCTAGGTTTGCTCCAGTCTTCTCCAATTGCTAAGGTTGAATCAGCAATTGGAAAGGAAGAACAACGATGTTTTGACAGCAAATGACCTGATTGATTAAAAACGAGACAAGCAACCTGCTTTTGGACGATAGAGTCTAAATTGTCAAATAAAATTTTAGAAACAGCAATCAATTTTGAGTGATAGCAAATAAGGTCCTGTTTCTTTTCCTTAGAAAGGTTTTTGACAGAATTAACTTTAAAGGAAACCTTGATTTGGTTATCAATTAGTTCCATTAAAACACCCACTTCCAAGACTGCTTTTTGCCCAAACCCATTTAGGTTTAAATTCGCCAAATAATTTAGAAATCCTGCAAAAAGTTTGAAAAAATTAGTGAAACATTTAACTATTTTGACAAAGCTTTAGTTATCTTTACTGTAAATACTAGTAATATCGGCAAAATAATAGAAATTTTACTATTTAGATTGCCAAAATAGTTGACCGAGCCACTAATTGTTGGTATCCTAGAGTTAACCAAGCGTGGAGGTGTGTTTTGTGGAAAAAAAATACTGTGAACATGTTGAGGAAATAGAGCACTTAATAAGAAAGGTAAGCTTTGTTATTAAATGCAGGGGAAGAGACATATTAGAGGACTTTGATATAACTCCACCTCAATTTAATGCCTTGCTTTTGCTTCGTGAATACGGCGAAATGACAATTGGAGACTTAGGAAGTCGTATGTATCTTGCAAGCAGTACCGCTACCGACCTAATTGATCGCATGGAAAGAAATCAATTAGTGGAAAGAACTAGAGATGGTAAGGATAGAAGGGTAGTTCGCTTGAAAATGACTGAAAAAGGCGATCAAATGATTATGGAAGTACTTGAAAGCCGAAAAAGATATTTAGAAAAGATACTTGTTAAAGTCGAAAACGAAGACAAAAAGCAACTAGTTAATTCACTTAATAAAATTTATGATCTAATGAAAGAGGAGTATAAAGCATAGTTGATCAAAACTATAATTTCAATGTTTTCTATGTAAGATTTTTATATTCCGACGGGCAGTTAGCTCCCTTGTAATCACTCCTTTACTTATGCTTTGGGGTTTGCTGCTGGAATGAAGTTAGCATGCAACATTTTCTTTGCCAGCATACAATCCCAGCCCTTAATTGCTCTAATTCCTTTAAAAGATATAATAATATTTAAAAGAAGATAATTATATATATGCAAAAGAGACGGCCTTATATTTAGGGCTGTTTTTTGTATATATATTTATTTTTAAAGCTTTTGAAATATATTAAAAAAATATTAATAACTTATGAAAAATAAAGGTATTTTAAATAATGTATAGAATAAAATAGCTAATGGAATAATCCATTAGTCCAATTTTTAATTGGACACCAGATTACCGTATTAGCGAGATAAAGTTGAGGTGAAAAAATGATATTTAATATAAATTCTATTGGTTTATTGGACTCTGGCGTAGGGGGATTAACGGTTGTTAAAGAAATTAACAAGATTCTTCCTAATGAGAGGATGATTTATTTTGGAGACACTGCTAAGATGCCCTATGGACCAAGAGAACCAAAGCAAGTTCGAGGTTTTGCAATGGACATAATTAATTTTTTAAATACTCAGGATGTAAAAATGATGGTGGTTGCTTGTAACACAGCTACAGCCGTGGGACTTGATTACTATCAACAAAAGTTTGATATCCCCATAATTGGAGTTATAGCCCCAGGGGCTCAGGCTGCAATAAAAGCTACTGTAAATAGAAAGATAGGTGTTATTGGAACCGAAGGGACTATTAACAGTGGTTCTTATGAACAAGCGCTAAAAGATATCGACCCTGATGTTGAGGTTTTTTCAAAAGCATGCCCACTGTTTGTTTTGTTGGTAGAGAACAACCTTATGGACACTAAAGAAGCAAAAGAAGTGGCACAAAGCTATTTACAACCACTTAAAAATCAAGGGGTTGATACTTTAATTTTAGGATGTACTCATTATCCAATCATGGAAGAACTAATTCAGGAGGTGATGGGGCCGGACGTAAAATTAGTAAACTCTGCAAAAGCAACAGCTCAATTAACTAAAGATATCCTGACGCAAAACAAGCTGTTATATGATGAAAGGCGAAGACCTGTTCATAGATATTTTGTTAGTGGAGCTACTGCTGGGTTTGAGAGGATAGCTGACAACTGGTTAGGGGATAACACAAAAGCTTTTAGAGTGGATTTAGAGAACTAAACTGGGAGGAAAAAACAAATGAGCTCAAAGACAATCATAATTGGAGTTATCGGTGCGGATGTGCATGCTGTGGGAAATAAAATATTAGATTACGCCTTTACGCAAGCTGGCTATGAAGTGGTTAACATTGGGGTTTTAGCGTCGCAAGAGGAATTTGTAAAAGCCGCTGTGGAGACAGGTGCAAATGCAATTTTAGTATCTTCCTTATATGGTCATGGGGAAATTGACTGTAGAGGACTTAGAGAAAAGTGCGAAGAAGCAGGTATAGGAAATATTCTACTATATGTAGGTGGAAATTTAGTAGTAGGGAAGAAAGAGTGGGAACCTGTAAAAGAGACATTTATGAATATGGGTTTTGATAGGGCTTATCCACCGGGTACTGCCCCTGAAGTTGCTATAGAGGACTTAAAAAAAGATTTAGCGCAGGAGGGTTAAGCATGTTAGAAGCAATACTCTTAATCGACTTTGGCAGTACTTTTACAAAGGTAACAGCGGTGGATGTCAAAACAAAAAAGCTGTTAGCGACTGCTAAGGCTCCTACTACTGTGGCCACTGGCATAGGTAATGGTCTTGAAGAAGCTATTGGTAACCTAGAGAAAAAGGTAGAGAGTGAGATAGAGTATAAAAGAAAGTTGGCTTGTAGTAGTGCAGCCGGAGGATTAAAGATGGTGGCAATAGGCCTTGTACCGGATTTAACTGCTGAAGCGGCAAAAACTGCAGCACTAGGCGCAGGAGCTAAACTGATGGATGTTTTCAGTTACCGCCTAAATAATTCAGAGATTGATAAACTGTCGAAAATGAGCGCCGACATAATTTTGCTAGCCGGTGGTACTGATGGTGGCAACGGAGAAGTAATCTTGGAGAATGCAAAAAAAATAGCTGAATCTGAAATTAACTGTCCGATAATAGTTGCTGGAAATAAAGATGTGCAAGACGAGATTAACGAAATATTTACAGCTGCTAAAAAGAAGTTTTTCATAACCGAAAACGTTTTGCCAAGCTTAGATAAGATTAACATTGAACCAGCTAGAGAAGAAATACGAAAGGTTTTTATCAATAACATTATTTCAGCAAAGGGTTTTGATGTTATAAGACAAGATATCGATGGTATTGTAATGCCTACTCCTGAAGCTGTATTGCAAGCTGGTAAATTTATGTCAAAACAACAACTGTTAGGTGCAGAAGAAATCGTTATAGTTGATATGGGTGGAGCTACTACGGATGTACATTCATTTACTGATGGCATGCCAAACACAGCTGGAGTTGTCTACCGAGGACTTCCGCAGCCATTTTCCAAAAGGACCGTTGAGGGAGACTTGGGAATGCGTTATAGCCTTTCTTCTTTAATAGAAGAAATTGGAGAATCGAGAATAAGAAAAGACCTACCCTCTTTGGATTTAAATAAAATTTTAGAGGATATAGGTGAAAACTACTGGAGTGCCAACATTACTTGGGAATTTGAGAACTACTTAGCAAGACAGGGTGTCAATATTGCCGTTAAAAGGCATGGTGGAACTGTAGAAACAGTTTATACACCGCAAGGAGCTAGTTACATTCAATATGGGAAGGATTTATCCGGTGTAGATGTAGTAATTGGCACAGGTGGGCCTTTAGTAAACAGCGATAAAGCTGGATATATACTAAAAGGGGCTCTTTATAACCCGGCCGAACCAATGGCTCTTATGCCTCAAAACAGCAAGTATTGTATTGATAAACAGTATCTTTTGTCGTCTATAGGTTTGCTTGTGGATGATTATCCTGATATTGCTGAGGAATTAGTTAAAGACAATTTTGACTTTATTGAGGGAGGAAATTAAGGTGGAAGTAGTTAATAAAAAATGGCCAATCGAGAAGTTGTTTGCTGAAAGAGCAGAAATTTTGAAAAAGTGGGAAACTGGTAAAGAAGTGCAGGATATAAACAAGGGGATTGAATATCAAAAGACGATACCTAAGGCAAAAAACTTTGCAGCAAAATTAAAAGAGGCTAAGGAAAATGGTGTAACTTTAGTTCAACCTAGAGCAGGCGTAGCTTTAGTTAATGAGCATATCGCCCTTTTACAATATCTACAAGATGAAGGGGGAGCGGATTTACTTCCTTCCACAATTGATAGCTATACAAGACAAAACAGGTATATGGAAGCGCAAAAAGGGATAGAGGAAAGTGTATCTAGTGGCAGGTCGCTGCTTAATGGTTTTCCTGCTGTTAACCATGGATTGGAAAATTGCCGAAAAGTAGTGGAAAGCCTTAAATCTCCAGTACAAGTTAGACACGGCACTCCAGATGCTAGATTATTAGCAGAAATAACTTTAGCAGCTGGTTTTACAGATTATGAAGGCGGCGGAATCTCTTATAATATTCCATATGCTAAAGATGTTTCGTTAGAGAAAACTATTTATTACTGGCAGTATGTTGATAGATTGGTTGGTTATTATCAAGAAAATGGTGTTGAAATAAATAGAGAGCCGTTTGGTCCGCTTACAGGAACTTTAGTGCCTCCTTCTATAAGTCATGCCGTAGCTATTTTAGAGGCAATCTTGGCTGCAGAGCAAGGTGTAATGAATATGACTTTAGGATATGGTCAGTGTGGTAACCTAACACAAGATGTAGCTGCAATTCAGACTTTAGAGGAATTAGCTGATGAATATCTTAAAGATAATGGCTACGAAGGAAGGCAACTAACCACTGTATTCCACCAATGGATGGGAGGATTCCCGCAAGATGAAGCCAAAGCTTTTGGTGTTATCAGCTGGGGAGCATCGGCAGCAGCTTTAGCAAAAGCAACCAAGGTTATTGTTAAAACTCCTCACGAGGCTATGGGAATTCCGACCAAAGAAGCAAATGCCCAAGGACTTAGAACTACTAAACAACTTATAAACATGTTAAAAGATCAATCTCTACCTGAAAGCAAAAAATTACAACTTGAAAAAGAAATGATTAAAAAGGAAACAAGAGCTATACTAGATGCAACTTTAAAGTTAGGTGAAGGGGACTGGGCAAAAGGAGCTATCCGAGCTTTTGAAAGTGGAATAATCGATATACCGTTTGCTCCAAGTAGATATAATGCAGGAAGAATTTTACCAGCAAGAGATAATGAAGGAGCGATACGCTTGCTAGATAGTGGTGACTTGCCATTTACCAAAGAGATTGAAGAATTCCATAAAGAAAAGATAGAGATAAGAGGCAAAGCAGAAGACAGAGAGCCAAGTTTCCAAATGGTAATTGATGATATTTATGCTATTGGAAAAGGATTTTTGGTAGGTAGACCTAGCTAACAAATTTTGGGAGGGAATTATATTGAAAATAGTAGATGTTGTTACTTCATGTGGGTTAACAGGATTTTATTTTGATGACCAAAGAGCTATAAAAGGGGATGCTGTTCAAGATGGTTTTACCTATAAAGGAGATTCTGTAACTGATGGGTTTACTGCTATAAGACAGCAGGGAGAAAGCCTTTCAATTATGTTAAAGCTTGAAGATGGCCAGGTAGCGTACGGTGACTGTGCAGCAGTTCAGTACTCTGGAGCTGGTGGAAGGGATCCACTTTTCTTAGCTAAAGATTTTCAGCCAATTGTTGAGCAAAAAATCACTCCAATTCTAAAAGGTAAAGAGCTAAATAGCTTCAAAGATCTAGCAGAAGAAATAGACAGTTTAAAAAAAGAAAATGGCAAACCAATTCACACAGCATTGAGATATGGAATCACTCAGGCCATTTTGGATGCCGTTGCAAAAAGTAAAAAAATGACAATGGCTGAAGTTATTGCTAAAGAGTATAACACAGAGCTTTGTACTGAACCTATTCCGGTGTTTTCACAAACTGGAGATGAAAGGTATATGAATGTCGATAAAATGATTATTAAAGGGGTAGATGTAATGCCCCACGGCCTGATTAATAATGTGAAACACAAGCTGGGAAATAATGGAGAAAAACTGAAAGAGTATGTCGCTTGGCTAAAGAAACGTGTTCAAGATCTTGATAGAGGAGAGGACTATCTACCGATTTTCCATATAGATGTCTATGGCACTATCGGCATAGCATTTGATTATGATATAGATAAAATGGCTGATTATTTAGATAGTTTGGGAGAAATTGCTGCTCCTCATACTCTAAGAATAGAAGGGCCTATGGATATGGAAGAGAAGCAGCTTCAAATTAAAAAGCTTAAAGAGCTTTACGATAAGCTTCAGCAAAAGGGAAGTAATGTGGAAATAGTTGCTGATGAATGGTGTAATACATTTGAAGATATAAAAGACTTTGCCGATCATAAATGTTGTCATATGGCTCAGATTAAGGCTCCTGATTTAGGTGGCATCAACAATATCATTGAAGCTGTGCTTTATTGTAAAGAAAATAATGTAGGGGCGTATTTGGGAGGCACATGTAACGAAACAGATCGTGCAGCACAGATAGCAGTTCATATTGCCTTGGCTACAAACCCTGATCAAATACTTGCTAAGCCGGGTATGGGTGTTGACGAAGGACTTATGATAGTAAAAAATGAAATGGCCAGAACTTTGGCTTTACTAAAGTAGAATTAGCGTAAGTACAATATAGGACAAACTTGCATTTTTAACCCCTTTATGGAATATATATTGAAAAATATATTATCTATGGAGGGGTTATAATGAAAATCAGGCTTTTACTGTTAGGGTTAGTAATTTTTCTTTTAGTTTTTATGTGTGTAGGTTGCCTTGACAAAGTTTTTGGTCCCATCGAAGAAACTGAAACAGAAAAAAATAAAGAAAAAGATAAGGCTACCGAGGTAGACGCAACAAATGAAAACTATTTAGACATAGATTTTTATGTTGTTGATGATACTACTAACAAACTTTTGCCTGTCAGCATAAATTATCCTAGAAAAGAAGGTATAGCCTATGCTACAGTAATGGAGCTCGTTTCCGGAAGCGATATACATCAAAAAATTGAGGGTTACGATTTAAGTTTACCATTACTGGAAGGGACCGAGGTCCTTGGCATTAATATTGATGAAAAAGCGGCAGTGGTGGATTTTAATAATCAGTTACTTAACTTTGAGGATCAAAATCAAGAAAAACTTGCTGTAACCTCTTTGGTATATACGTTGACCCAGTACTCTACCATTGAAAAGGTACAAATTAGGATAGCTGGTAGTATAGTAGAAGAGCTTACACATGGCACTAAGGTAAATTTACCCATATCTCGGGAAACCCTTGGGATCAATGTAGAGGTTGAAGATGGGGTTGATTTAAAAAACTCAGACAAAATCACCGTCTATCATCCTGTCTTGCGAAATGAAACTAATCTATATATCCCGGTAACTAGGGTAATTAACAGCAATCAAAATCATCTTAAAACCGCTGTGGGATTATATTTAAATGGGGCTGACTTTTCTCAACCATTTGAAGAAGAAAGTGAAGTTATGAAAACGCAGGTTAAAGAGAATGTTGCGGTTGTAAGCCTTTCTAAGGAATTTACATCATATCCTAAGCAAATGGAAGAAGGCATAGTCAAGTCGCTTATTTTAACAATAACAGAACTAGATAGGATAGAAAAAGTACAGCTTTTGATAGAAGGACACCCAAAAGTCTTACCAGCAGGGACTGACTTAAACAATATCATGGATAGACCTGCTTTTGCTAAGATTAATTAACAAAAGCCAATGAGGTAATGTAACCTCATTGGCTTAAAGGACAAGCTTTAAGGAGGCTACAAAATGAAGGAATTTAAAATACTTGCACCTACCGCCATACTTGGGTATGGTTTTCCAGTAGATTCTTTTGAAAGAGGTATGGAGAAAAAACCAGATTTAATTGCTGTTGATGCAGGCTCTGTGGATCCAGGCCCCTATTATTTAGGTGCTGGCAAATCCTTTACAGACCGTGCAGCAGTTAAAAGAGACCTTAAGTTTATGCTAAAGGCTGCAAAAAAACATAAAGTCCCTGTTTCTATAGGTAGTGCTGGAGGAGCAGGAGGAAAGCAGCACTTAGATTGGAATGTTGATATAATAGAAGAAATCTTAAAAGAAGAAGATTTACAACTAAAAGTTGTAGTGATAAATTCTCAACTTGATAAGGAATTCTTAGTTGATAAGTTGGCACAAGGTGACATAGACCCATTATTACCTGCAAAGGAAATTAGTAAAGAGGATATACTAAAAAGCACTAACATTGTAGGACAAATGGGAATAGAACCCTTTGACAAAGCTATCGAAATGGGGGCGGATGTAATTATTGCAGGACGTGCGTATGACCCTGCTGTCTTTGCAGCTCACCCAATCAAGCTGGGATATGACCCTGGTCTTGCAATGCATATGGGTAAAATTCTAGAATGTGCCTCTATAGCTGCATCGCCTGGAAGTGGTAGAGATGCGATGCTAGGAACTTTAGGAGAGGATTATTTCATTTTAGAGCCTATGAATGAACAAAGAAGCTGTACTACTGATTCAGTGGCAGCTCATAGCTTATACGAAAAAACCAATCCCTTTATCCTACCCGGCCCTGGTGGAACGCTAAACTTAAAGGAAACTACTTATGAACAATTAGACGATAGGCGAGTAAAGGTTTTAGGAAGCAAGTTTGAGCTTTCCAAAGAGTATACAATTAAGTTAGAAGGTGCTGCATCGGTTGGCAAGAGAACCATCTCTATTGCAGGAACAAGAGATCCAATTATGATAAATCAAATAGATGAAATTATCGAGGAAGTAAAGGATCAAGTAAAAGATAATTTCCAGGATGGAGGTTATCAGTACACCCTAAACTTCCATATATACGGAAAAAACGGAGTAATGGGACAACTAGAGCCTACTCAAAACCCTAATAGTCACGAGCTTGGACTGGTTATTGACGTTGTTGCAAAGACAAAAGAAGTTGCTGATACCATTTGTAGTTTTACAAGGTCGACTATGCTGCACTATGGCTATGAAAACAGGAAGGCTACAGCAGGAAACCTTGCGTTCCCCTATTCTCCTTCTGATATCCATGCAGGTGATGTTTATCAATTTACTATTCATCACTTACTAAAGAATATAGACCCTCAAGGTCTTTTTGAGACATGTTGGTTAAAGGACTATGTAAAGGGGGATAAAAATGAGTAAAATTAACATTACAGAACTAACTACTGTTATTCGTAGTAAAAATGCTGGTCCTTACGAATTAACTTTTGATTTAATTTTTAAAACAGAAGAGATATTCAATTACGTAGTGGAAAATAAATTTATCACAGAAGAGCTTATAGCTAAACTATACGGAATTGATGTAGAGAAAGTAATTTCTGTAGTTCCTTACTCACCTTCTAAAGCGATAAAAGCTACTATCGTACGTCCTATTGCTGCAGGTGATGTAGGTGAGACAGATGTTTACGGAGCTCAACAGCATGGCCCCCTCTTAAATATTGAGATTCCGTGGGAAAGGTAGGGAAATTTCTTGAGAGAAATCCAAGTTTTTAGTGTGACAGAAGCAGTAAAAGAAATGGTTATTTCTTGTAATTACGTTATAGCTCCTGATATTAAAGAAGGATTAACAAGAGGGTATGAAACTGAAGATAATGAACTGGCGAAAAGTTTGCTAGAGCAAATTATTGAAAATAGCGAAATTGCTGCAAATGAACAAATGCCCATTTGTCAAGATACTGGTATGGCGGTTATATTTGTTGAAGTGGGAAGAGGGGTATGTCTTACTGGAGGCAGCCTTGATGAAGCAATAAACGAAGGGGTAAGACAGGGGTATGAGGAAGGTTATTTAAGAAAATCTGTTGTTAAAGATCCATTAAATCGCGAAAACACTAAAGATAACACACCAGCCGTTGTTCATACTGAGATAGTTGAAGGAGATCAAATTAAACTTACAGTAGCTCCTAAAGGTTTTGGTAGCGAAAACATGAGCTCATTAAAGATGTTAAAGCCAGCGGATGGACAAGAAGGGGTTATAGATTTTGTGTTAAGCTCTGTTTCAAACGCAGGAGGAAATCCTTGCCCTCCTATTGTTGTGGGAGTTGGTATTGGTGGGACGATGGAAAAAGCAGCTCTTTTAGCAAAGAAAGCTGCTGTTAGATCAATCGACTCCGAAAACTCCAACCCATTTTATCAAAAGTTTGAAGAACATCTATTGCAGAAAATAAATCAGCTGGGGATAGGGCCACAAGGATTTGGAGGCAAAACAACTGCAATAGGGGTAAATGTAGAATATTACCCTACCCATATAGCAGGATTGCCTGTGGCAGTAAACATAAACTGCCATGCTACAAGGCATGCCACTAAAACAATATAGAGGGGGAATAAATATGGAAACGATAAAATTAACTACCCCTTTAAAAGAAGATGATATTAGAAAACTTAAAGCAGGGGATTTGGTGGAAATATCGGGCACGATATATTCAGCTAGAGATGCTGCCCATAAAAGGTTTATCGAAACGCTAAAAAAAGGTGAAGAGCTGCCATTTGATGTAAAAGGGCAGGTTATATATTATGTTGGTCCTTGTCCAGCAAAGCCAGGTCAAATAATAGGCTCGGCAGGGCCAACTACAAGTGGCCGAATGGATAAGTATACGCCACAGCTATTGGACTGTGGACTAAAGGGTATGATCGGAAAAGGGCAAAGAAGCGAAGAAGTAAAGAAGAGTATAGTGGTTAATAAAAGTGTTTATTTTAGCGCTATAGGTGGTGCTGCAGCTTTAATAGCAAAACGAATTAAAAAAAGCGAGATAATAGCATATGAAGATCTAGGTGCAGAGGGTGTAAGAAAGATGGAGGTAGAAAACTTCCCACTTATTGTGGCTGTTGATAGCTGCGGTAATGACTTTTATAAGCAAGGTAAAGAAAAATACTTATCAAAGTAAACAAAAAGGGTTATGCCACAGGGCGTAACCCTTTTTAACTGCATAAAATAAAAGTGTTTTTCATATCTAACCATATGTGGAAAAAGGTAGATAAATAATGTATAATTGCAAAAGGAGGTGTAAAGCTATGATGAATTCATCTGCCCATCAATACTTGATGCATGCTACATATTTTGCGCCAAGGGGGAAACATAGACTGCAAGCATTAGGGAACTATCTAAGTCAGAGATATATTACTCCCAACGACAATGTAATTGGGTTTATAGGAGATTCTGGAGCGGGAAAATCAATTTTAATTAGAGGTATTTTTCCGGGATTGGAGTTGACTAATGATGATGAAGGTATTAACGTACGGCCCTTACCTTTATTACATCAATATCAAAAAGGACATTTCCGCTCCCACACTTATCACCTAGATATAAGGTTTGAATCTGCTTTTACACAGACTTGGGAATTAGCAGAAGCTGTTAAAGAGGCTGTTTCTCAAGGGAAAAGAGTGGTGGTGGAGCATTTCGATTTACTATATCCTCATTTAGGTTATAATGCTGAAGTGCTTATAGG
Source organism: Proteinivorax hydrogeniformans (assembly GCF_040515995.1). Lineage (GTDB taxonomy): Bacteria > Bacillota > Proteinivoracia > Proteinivoracales > Proteinivoracaceae > Proteinivorax > Proteinivorax hydrogeniformans. The sequence goes on from NZ_CP159485.1 coordinate 1,088,434, forward strand.
AGTAGGAGAAGAGGTAATAATAACAAGACCTGGTGTTTTTGGACCTGAATCAAAAGAAATTGGTGATATCGTATTTGACTCTATTAAGTACAGAAAAATGGCCCACACAGCTGAAGACTTAACTTCACTTGTGCTTATGGACATGGGCTTTGACCGGCCAACATACCATAGTGATATCAAGCACGGATTTGTTTTGGAGTTTCAAACAAAACCTAATATAGATCTAATAGATCTTGAGCAAAAGGTTAATGAATTAATTGAATCAAATTTGAGTATTTCTCATCACGATGATGAACATATTAATATTGGTGAAGATATTGTGTTTCCTTGCACTGGACCGCGTATTCATGTTAAAAAAACTGGAGATATTTCAGGGTTTTATTTAATAAAGGATTTTAAATGGGATTCTTTAAACCAGCAATATCTTTTAGCTGGCGTGGTAGGGTTTGAGGAGTCAGGATTGGGACTTTTAAAATAGGAGGAATATTATGCGCATTGATAACAGAAAGAATAACCAATTAAGACCGGTCAAAATTACAAGAAACTTTATAAAACATGCTGAGGGATCTGTACTAATAGAGGTGGGAGACACGAAAGTCATCTGTACAGCAACGGTTGACGAAAAAGTTCCACCATTTTTGAAGGGAGAAGGTAAAGGCTGGGTAACTGCGGAGTATTCTATGCTACCTCGAGCTACTGGAAACCGAAACATCAGGGAAGCTGCTAAAGGCAAGCAAAGTGGGAGAACTTTGGAAATACAGAGACTAATAGGAAGAGCCCTAAGATCTGTGGTTGATCTTAAAGCCCTAGGTGAAAGAACCGTATGGTTAGATTGTGATGTAATACAGGCTGATGGAGGCACTAGGACAGCTAGCATTACCGGTGCGTTTGTTGCTTTGGTAGAGGCTATGCAGGGGCTCGTAGAACAGAAGAAAATAAAGTCTTTACCTATAACCGACTACTTAGCAGCTACCAGTGTGGGATTAGTTGAAGATGACCTTTTACTAGACTTAGCTTTTACTGAAGATAGCAACGCAACTGTTGACATGAATATCGTTATCACCGGCAAAGGTAATATAGTTGAGGTTCAAGGAACAGGTGAAGAAAACCCGTTTTCTGAACAACAGTTTTTACAGCTATACGCCCTTGCAAAAGAGGGGATAGCCAAGCTTATTACCATCCAAAAAGAGGCGCTAGGCGAAATAATGACTGAAGGGGAATAATCAATGACAAAACTACTACTAGCCACAGGTAATTACAAAAAAATAGAAGAAATTTCGAACATTTTAGGGGAGAAGTTTCAGGAATTTCTATCTTTTGCCGACTATGGCTTGGTTTCACCTTCGGAAGATGCAGATACTTTTGCAGGTAATGCACTAATCAAAGCTAGATATGGTAGCCAGAAAACTGGGCTACCTACTCTAGCTGATGATTCTGGTTTATGTGTAAAATTTCTTGATGGAGAACCTGGGATACACTCTGCTAGGTATTCTGAGACCGGCGATGATATCTCAAACTATAAAAAATTGCTAGAAAACCTAAAAGGTGTTTCTAACGAAAAGAGATATGCTTATTTTCATACCTCTATAGCTTTGGTTTACCCAAGTGGTAGAACAGTAATTGCTCATGGTAAGCTAGAGGGGTATATAACAAGTTCCCCTAAAGGAAATAATGGGTTCGGATATGACCCCGTTTTTTATCTGCCAGAATTTAAAAAAACATTGGCAGAGCTTGATCCTATAGAAAAAAATGCTATTAGTCATAGAAGAAAGGCTCTAGAAAACCTACAGACTCAACTTAAGGGGGAATAAAATTGTCTACTAAAATTATTGTCCTTAGCGACACACATGGAGACAAGAGGTTTCTAAAAGAGGCTGTACATCTTTTAAAGGGGAAGGATTTGCTTATACATTTAGGGGATAATTACGATGATTTTCTATGGCTTGTAAATCAAACTAATATAAAAGGCTATGCTGTAAAAGGTAACTGTGACCCCTATTCTAACGCAAATGAAGTAGAGGTTATCCAGATAGAAGGAATTAAAATTATGCTAACACATGGTCATAACTATGGGGTTAAGTCAGGGCTTTTAAACCTTCTATATTGTGGCTTAGAAAAGGATGCCGATATAGTTTTATTTGGGCATACTCATGTAAATCATAAGGAGGTTAGTCAGGAAGTAACCTTACTAAATCCAGGAAGTCCCGTCTTGCCTCGAGGAGGAACTTCTAGCTACGGAATTATTACTGTAGATGGAAGAGATTTTAGTTGTGAAATAAAAAAATGAAAAAAATATCAAAAAACCCTTTACAAGCGTTAATAAATTTTGTATAATAAATCTTGTCGTTGAGAGACAGTAAACACAAATTGCAAAAACACAAAAAAGCAAAAAAAGTGTTGACAACGACAAAAAGAAATGTTAAGATAATTACTGTTCGACAAAAACGTACGCCCGTAGCTCAGGGGATAGAGCAACGGACTTCTAATCCGTGAGTCGGAGGTTCGAATCCTCCCGGGCGTGCCACTAACATGGTGGGTGTAGCTCAGTTGGTTAGAGCACCAGATTGTGGCTCTGGGGGCCGAGGGTTCAAATCCCTTCACTCACCCCAACAAAATATTTTAACATTGCTGGGCCGTCGCCAAGTCGGTAAGGCACGGGACTTTGACTCCCGCATGCGTAGGTTCGAGTCCTGCCGGCCCAGCCAAAACGAGCCATTAGCTCAGTCGGTAGAGCACCTGACTTTTAATCAGGGTGTCCCGTGTTCGAATCGCGGATGGCTCACCAAGCGCGAGAGTGGTGGAACTGGCAGACACGCTAGACTTAGGATCTAGTGCCTTCGGCGTGGGGGTTCGACTCCCCCCTCTCGCACCACATTTGCGGAAGTGGCTCAGTGGTAGAGCATCGCCTTGCCAAGGCGAGGGTCGCGGGTTCAAATCCCGTCTTCCGCTCCATATTAATACTTACAAGAGAGGCTAATGCCTTTTTTTTTATCTTTTTTTAGCTTAAACTGAAAGAGGCGAATAAATGCTTACTTTTTACTTAATCGGAGTGCTTTTAACCTATCTAATATTCTTACATACACAAAAACACCACTCGCTATCCGTATCAAAAATATTATTCTTTATGGGAATCATTTTTCCGCCCGTAAGCATAGCTCTTTATATTTTCATTTTTCTAGCAAATAAAAAGAGAAGCAAAGCTACCAAGAACCAAAAAGTACTTTTTTCACCGCTGCCTAAGAAGCAGTATAAGGCTGTGCTGCTTTTGTTTTTATCTGTCATCGTGTTTTTAGGAAATTGCTTTTATTCTGTACAACCTCATTTGTATAACGATGTTAAAATTATTCCACTGAGTATAATTAACTCATCAAGAGGTTTTGTGTATAATGATAACGGTAATTCTGATGCTGCTATAGAGGAAATAAAGCAAAGTGGCGAATCTGAAGTTGATATACACTTTATCGATGTAGGTCAAGGAGATTCTATCTTTATAACTGATGGAAATAAAAAGGTTTTGGTAGATGCTGGCACACAAAATGCTGGCAATGAGGTAGTTGACTATATACAAAATTTAGGGGTGGGAAAAATTCACCTTGTAGTAGCTACACATCCACATGCCGATCATATAGGTGGTTTAGGCCATGTCTTTAATAACTTTCAAGTTAAGAAGGTTTGGGATAGCGGTCAAAGTCATACAAGTGCTACTTATCAAAGCTATCTACAATCCATAGAAGAAAATAATATAGATTTTTTAATAGTTGATGCCGGACATAAAAAAGAGTTAGGCAATTACAGTTTAAAAGTTTTAGGCCCCAATCAAGATGAGGACTTAGAAGGGTTAAACAATAATTCTATTGTAGCTAAGTTAAAACATGGTGAAATAACAGCTCTTTTAACGGGGGACGTTGAAAAAGAGGGGGAAAATGCACTTTTACAAAGCGAAAGATGTCTTAATTCAGATATTTTAAAGGTAGGACATCATGGAAGCCGTACCTCTACAACAAAAGAGTTTCTAAAAAAGGTCAATCCGTCCGTTGCAGTTATACAAGTAGGTGAGAAAAATAGGTATGGTCACCCTCACGAAGAGACTTTAGAAAAGCTAATGTTAAAAGATATAGATATTTATAGAAACGATATTCATGGCAATATATTAATCACTAGCGATGGAGCAAAATATTCAACCCAGTTAGGGTCGTAGATTTTTTGACCACTTTGCTTATATTTGTTAAAATGGTGGTTAAAGTATCAAGGAAGATAATATTCCTAGATATGTTGGCTAACCGGATTTTTATATGTTATAATTAGATGGTTAAACGAGAATAAAATTTAAATTATACAAGCAATTCAAGGAGGTTACTTTTAATGAAAGTAAATTGGGAAAAGAAGGAGAACAACCAAGGAGTATTAACCGTTGAAGTTCCTGCAGAGAACGTGGAAAGCTCTATAGAGAAAGCTTACAAAAAGATGAGAAAAGATATTGAGATTCCAGGTTTTAGAAAAGGAAGAGTTCCAAGGAAAATTATTGAAAACAGGTTTGGCGTAGAAGTATTCTATGAGGAAGCAGCTAACTTTATGCTACAGGAATTTTATCCTAAAGCTATTGAGGAAAGTGGAATTGAGCCAGTTGCTCAACCTGAAATAGATGTTGAGGAATTAGAAGCGGGTAAACCGTTTATCTTCAAAGCTACTGTAACTGTTAAGCCTGAGGTTGAACTAGGGGAATATAAGGACCTTGGCATCACTAAAACAGTAAAAGAAGTTTCAGATGAAGATGTTGATGCTGAAGTAAAAAGCATGCAAGAGAAAAATGCTGAACTTATTGTAGCGGATGAAAATACAGAAATTGCTGAAGGCGACACAGCTGTTATCGACTTTGAAGGGTACATAGGTGAAGAAGCTTTTGAAGGTGGAAAAGGTGAAAACCACCCACTTGTGATTGGATCTAAGTCATTTATCCCTGGTTTTGAAGAGCAACTTGTGGGTAAAAAGCTAGGTGATGAACTAGATGTAAAAGTAACTTTCCCCAAAGAGTATCATGCAGAAAGCTTAGCTGGAAAAGAAGCGACTTTTAAAGTGAAAATTAACGAAGTTAAAACAAAGAAGCTACCTGAGCTAAATGACGAGTTTGCTAAAGACAATAACTTTGACTCTTTAGATGAGCTTAAAAAAGATGTTAAAGAGAAGCTAGAGCAACAAGCAGAAGAGCAGGGTAAAAGAGAGTTTGAGCAAGCGGTAATTGACAAGGTTACTGAAAATGCAAAAGTGGATATACCAGAAGTAATGGTTGATAATCGATTAGAAGATATGGTAAAAGAGATGGAACAAAGGTTATCTTCTCAAGGTATGAATCTAGAGACCTATCTACAGTTCACTGGTGGAGATTTAGAGACTATGAAAGCAGAACTTAAACCTCAGGCAGAAAAAGACGTGAAAACAAATCTTGTTATAGAAACTGTTGTAGAAAATGAAGGTATCGAAGTAACTGAAGAAGATTTTGAAGATGAAATCAAGAAACTAGCTGAAATGTATAAGCAAGAAGTAGATAAAATTAAAGAAATTTTCTCAATGCCAGGTCAAAAAGAAAGTATTGAAGATGGCATAAAAAGGAGAAAAGCTGTTGAATTATTATTGGAAAATAGCTAAAGGATAGTAATATAACTTTAGCAAAAACATAAAATTTAAAGAGTAAAGAAAGGGGTATGTGCTATGAATCTAGTGCCAATGGTTGTAGAGCAAAGTAATAGAGGAGAAAGGTCTTACGATATTTACTCTAGGTTGTTAAAAGATCGCATTGTTTTTATAGGGAGTGCTATAGATGACAATGTTGCAAATACAGTAATTGCTCAACTGTTGTTTTTAGAAGCAGAAGACCCTAAAAAAGATATATACTTGTATATAAATAGTCCTGGAGGTTCTATTACTGCAGGTATGGCTATCTTTGACACAATCCAGTATATCAAACCTGACGTTTCTACAATTTGTGTAGGTTTAGCAGCTAGTATGGGTGCATTTTTATTAGCAGCTGGCAAGGAAAATAAAAGGTTTGCCTTACCTAATAGTGAAGTTATGATCCACCAGCCTTTAGGCGGTGCAAGAGGGCAGGCAACTGATATAAAAATCCATGCTGAGCATATAATAAAAACAAAACAAAAGTTAAATGAAATACTAGCAAAGAGAACAGTGCAGCCTTTAGAAGTGATTGAAAAAGATACAGATCGTGACAAATTTATGTCCGCGCAAGAAGCTAAAGAGTATGGTATTGTAGATGAGGTAATGGAACGTAACACTGTTAATGGGTAGGTGATGTTATGAAATTTAATGAAGATAAGCATAAGTTAAAGTGCTCATTTTGCGGCAAACAGCAGGATGAGGTTAAAAAACTAGTTGCAGGTCCAGGAGTATATATATGTGATGAGTGCATCGAGTTGTGTACTGAGATCATCGAAGAAGAGTTTAGCGAGCAGGTGTTAAACGATGAGTCTACACTAACTGATGTTCCAAAGCCATACGAAATAAAAGAAGCCCTTGACCAGTATGTTATAGGTCAAGACCATGCAAAAAAAGCCTTAGCTGTAGCTGTTTATAACCATTATAAGAGGGTACAGGCTGAGATTGAAAGTGATGATGTAGAGCTACAAAAGAGTAACATCCTGTTTATAGGACCAACAGGTGTTGGTAAGACATTGCTAGCACAAACCCTAGCAAGAATGTTGAAGGTGCCTTTTGCTATAGCTGACGCTACATCGCTGACAGAAGCTGGTTATGTGGGAGAAGATGTAGAGAATATTCTTCTAAAACTAATACAGGCTGCAGACTATGATGTAGAGAAAGCAGAAAAAGGTATAATATACGTTGATGAAATTGATAAGATAGCCCGTAAGTCAGACAATCCGTCAATAACTAGGGATGTTAGTGGTGAAGGTGTTCAGCAAGCGCTACTTAAGATTTTAGAGGGTACTACAGCTAGTGTTCCTCCACAAGGTGGTAGAAAGCATCCACATCAGGAATTTATTCAAATTGATACAACTAACGTACTATTTATAGTAGGTGGAGCATTTGACGGACTAGAAAAAATCATCCAAAATAGAACAGGCAAAAAAGTTATGGGCTTTGGTGCTGATATCCAAACAAAAGAAGAACAAAACGTGGGTGATATCTTAAAAGATGTTCTGCCAGAAGACTTATTGAAGTTTGGCCTAATCCCTGAGTTTGTTGGTAGAGTACCTGTTGTTGCTACATTAGAGGCTTTAGATGAAGAAGCATTAGTTAGGATATTGACTGAGCCTAAAAACTCTTTGGTAAAACAGTACAAGAAACTGTTCGGCATCGATAATATAGAAATAGAATTTGAAGAAGATTGTTTAGAAGCTATTGCTAAAGAGGCCATAAAAAGAAAGACTGGAGCAAGGGGTCTTAGAGCTATAATGGAAAAACTAATGCAAGATATTATGTATGATATACCTTCTAAAAAGAATATTACAAAGTGTATTATAACAAAAGAAGTTTTAACTAAAGGTAAAGAACCAGTTCTTGTTACTTCCAAAAGTAATAAGGAAGATGAAACTGCTTAAAGCTTTGTTTACAGTCGCTATTAATTGTAACCTTACAATTAATAGCGACTGCTTTTTTATCACAGGTTAACTGTCTGTGTTGGCGTAATAGGCAAAACTATTTTATGTTTTAGGGATAAACCACTATCTTTTGGAGAATAATATCTTTTAAAAAGCTTAGGAATTAAGGGGGATATTTATGTCTGAAATAATTGGTTTATTGACTTTTATACAAATCTTTTTTGCTATCGTGATAGGCTTATACTTTTGGAACTTATTGCGCTCACAACAATCAAACAAAAGCGCAGTTGAAAAAGAATCTAGAAAAGAGCTAGATAAACTCCGTACCATGAAAAGTATAAGTCTAACAGAGCCGTTAGCTGAGAAAACTCGGCCTAGTCAATTTTCTGAAATTATTGGTCAAGACCAGGGCCTTAAAGCGTTGAGAGCTTCGTTATGTGGTAGCAACCCACAACACGTTATTATATATGGTCCTCCTGGGGTGGGAAAAACAGCGGCAGCCCGACTAGTGCTAGAGGAGGCAAAACGAAATCCTATTTCGCCATTTAAAAATGATGCTAAATTTTTTGAGTTAGATGCAACAACGGCTAGATTTGACGAAAGAGGCATAGCAGACCCACTTATAGGTTCAGTGCATGATCCAATATATCAAGGTGCAGGTGCTATGGGGATGGCGGGAATTCCTCAGCCCAAACCAGGTGCAGTAACTAAAGCTCACGGTGGTATGTTGTTTATAGATGAGATAGGAGAGTTACACAACATACAGATGAATAAGCTGTTAAAGGTGCTAGAAGATAGAAAAGTGTTTTTAGAAAGTGCATACTACAGCTCGGAGGATAGCAATATTCCGACGCATATTCATGAAATTTTCCAAAAAGGTCTTCCGGCAGATTTTAGGCTGGTAGGAGCTACTACAAGGCAACCTCAAGACATACCACCGGCCATTCGTTCAAGGTGCGTGGAGGTCTTTTTTCGTTCCCTTCAACCTAAAGAGATATCGGAAATTGCTAGAAATGCTAGTAAGAAGATCAACTTTCCCATCGAAGACAAAGCTCTCGATGTGCTAACGAGGTATGCTACAAATGGTCGTGAAGCAGTAAATGTAATTCAAATTGCCGCTGGAATCGCCACAAATGAAGGAAGGATTAATTTAATCCCTGCTGATATTGAGTGGGTAGTTAACAGCAGCCAGATTACGCCACGTCCAGAACGCAAAGTTAATAAAACACCACAAATAGGTTGTGTTAATGGCTTGGCTGTTTACGGACCTAATATGGGTGCCATATTAGAGTTGGAGGTAACAGCTAACAAGGTATCTAAAGAAGGAAAAGTTATGATGACTGGCGTAGTAGAAGAAGAACAGCTAGGCAACGGCGGTGGCAAAACCATTAAAAGGAAAAGTATGGCTAAAGGTTCTTTAGACAATGTATTAACCGCCATAAAAAAATACTTGAAAGTTCCTTTGGAGAACTATGATATACACATAAACTTTCCTGGTGGGACACCAGTTGATGGACCTTCTGCAGGTGTTGCCATTGCAATAGGAATATACTCTGCTATCACGGAAAAACCTATAGATAATCTGACTGCAATGACAGGAGAGATATCTATACGAGGCTATATTAAGCCTGTCGGTGGCATTGTGCCAAAAGTCGAGGCCGCAAAACAGGCTGGTGCTAAGAAAGTATTTATTCCTAGGGAAAATTGGCAAGATGTGCTTCAGCAGATAGAAGGAATAACAGTAATTCCTGTCGACACGTTGGATGAGGTTATAACTGAGTTAATAGGACAAGGGGACACAGTAGATAAAAAACAAATAATCTCTGCTGTTCCAGCTACTCATGCTTAGGGTTCTCTTGTTTTTTAAAAATGATTGGTATAAAATAGTAAGGGTAACTAATATTTTGGGGGTGACTTAATATGGAAGAAATAACTAACAAATATCCACTTATGCCTCTTAGAGGTTTAATAGTGTTTCCTAATATGATTATTCATTTAGATGTAGGGAGAGAGAAGTCTATAGCAGCATTAAATGCAGCTATGGAGAAAAATAGCCGTATAGTTTTAGTGCCACAAAAAGATGCTAATGTTGATGATCCAAAAGAAAAAGATTTATATAAAATTGGTACTTTAATAGAGATTAAACAAGTTTTAAAACTGCCGGGTGGTACAATTCGTGTTCTTGTAGAAGGTGAAAACCGGGTAGGAATAAATAATTTTTATCATGATGAGGCCTATCCCGAAGTGGAAGTGGATATCCATGAGGAAGATGAGGAAAAGAATTATGAAATTGAGGCATTAATGAGGAATACCTTATATCAATTTGAACAATATATAAAACTTGGCAAAAAAACTGCTGGTGAATCTTTAGATATTGTTCAGGATATAAATGAACCAGGCCGCTTTGCTGACTTGGTAGCTTCACACCTTTCTTTAAAGGTTGGGCAAAAACAGAAAATTTTAGAGGCTATACAGCCTAAGGAACGTTTACTTAAGCTTTTAGAATTTTTAAGCCATGAAATTCAAGTTTTAGAGATAGAAAAGAAAATAAGTGATAGAGTAAAAAAACAGATGGATAAAACTCAAAAGGAATATTATTTGAGAGAACAAATGAAGGCAATCCAAAAAGAGCTTGGAGATACTCAACGTGAGGAAGTAGAGGAGTATCGCAAAAAAGTTGAGAAATTAAAATTACCTAAAGAAGTCAGTCAGAAAGTTCACAAAGAAATTGATAGACTAGAAAGAATGGCGCCTAATGCTGCAGAAGGATCAGTTTTGAGGACTTACTTAGACTGGGTAGTGGAGCTTCCCTGGAACAACAAATCAGAAGACAAACTTGACATTTCAAGGTCTGAGAAAATTTTAGACGAGGATCATTATGGCTTAGATAAGGTTAAGGAACGTATACTGGAGTTCTTAGCTGTGCGTCAGATGGCAGATAAAATGAAAAGTCCTATAATATGCCTTGTCGGACCACCTGGAGTTGGAAAGACTTCCTTAGCAAAATCAATTGCGAGATCTTTAGAGCGTCAGTTTGTGAGGATGTCTTTAGGGGGCGTAAGAGATGAAGCTGAGATTAGAGGGCATAGAAGGACATATGTTGGGGCTCTGCCTGGGAGGATAATTCAAGGAGTAAAAACGGCGGGTACGAAAAACCCAGTATTTTTATTAGATGAAATTGATAAGATGAGCACAGACTTTAGGGGTGATCCATCGGCAGCGCTTCTAGAAGTTTTAGACCCTGAACAAAACCCAACTTTTAGCGACCATTTTATCGAGCTACCTTTTGATTTAAGTAGCGTACTATTTATAACTACCGCAAATGCCCTTCATCCAATCCCAAGGCCACTTCTTGATAGGATGGAAGTTATAAATATTGAAGGATATACTGAAGATGAAAAGGTATCAATTGCGAAGAAATATTTAATACCTCGCCAAATGGAGGAACATGGACTAAACTCTAAACTGTTTTCAATATCGAAACAAGCTATAGTTAAAGTTATACGGGAGTATACTAGAGAGTCCGGTGTTAGAAATCTAGAGCGAGCATGTGGTACCCTTTGCAGAAAAGGCGTTAAAGAAATTGTCTCTAACGAGCAGGAAAAAGTTAAAGTTACCGTGCAAAACCTTCACACATACTTAGGTTCTCCTCGTTTTAGATGGGGTGAAAAGGAAGAGAAGGACGAAATTGGTGTCGCTACCGGACTGGCATGGACCCAAACAGGGGGAGATATTTTGGGTGTAGAAGCAACTACAATGTCCGGTTCAGGCAAGCTTACGCTAACAGGAAAACTTGGTGATGTCATGCAGGAATCGGCGAGGGCTGCTCTAAGTATGATAAGAGCAAAGGGCAAGTATTTAAATATCGAAGACGATTTCCACAAAACAAGAGATATACATATTCACGTACCTGAAGGTGCCATACCGAAAGACGGACCTTCTGCCGGAATAACAATGTCCACTGCATTAATCTCAGTGTTATCAAGGAGAAGTGTGAAAAAGGATGTTGCAATGACTGGTGAAATAACCCTAAGGGGTAAAGTTTTGCCTATCGGAGGGGTTAAAGAAAAGGTTCTTGCAGCGCATAGAGCGGCAATAAAAGAAGTTATATTGCCCAAAGATAATAAGAGGGATGTAAATGATATACCTGAAAATGTTAGGAAAAAAATAAAAATTCATTTAGTTGATACAATAGAAGAAGTTTGGGATATAGCGTTGGTGGATGCGAAATGAAAATAAAAAGCGCAGAGTATATATTAAGTGCCGTAAAGCCGCATCAATATCCACCGGAGGAATTTTGTGAGGTTGCTTTTGTGGGCAGGTCAAATGTAGGGAAGTCATCCATAATAAACACTTTAGCAAATAGGAAAAACATCGCCCGAACTAGTGGGAAACCAGGCAAAACACAGACAATAAACTTTTATGAGGTCAACAACAGCCTTATGTTAGTTGACCTCCCAGGTTATGGATTCGCTAAAGTGTCTAAGCAGCAAAAAGCAGGATGGAAGAAGATGATAGAAAGTTACCTTCTAAAAAGAACTACATTAAAAGGGGTAGTTCAGCTTATAGATTTGAGACACAAACCCACAAGCGAAGATCAAGATATGTTCGCCTGGCTTTTGGAAAATAAATTCCCAGTACTATTAGTTGCAACAAAATCGGATAAGCTTTCGAACAATCAGGTTCAAAAGAATTTAAAAGAACTATGCAATACACTAGGAGTACCTAAAGACTACCCCATTATATTCTCAGCATTGACTAAGGTAGGTCGAGAGGAAGTTTGGGAATCATTACACGGACTTTTAGAGATGGATAATTAATAAAAAATAGCCGCTTTTATGCGGCTATTTTTGTTGCCTGATACCAGCCCCCATTGTCTCTTGGGTTTATCATTTGGGTCTGTATTTGCTACCATATATGTAAGGAAGAACCGTCCCACTGAGATACGTGGGACATAATGTTCGGGAGCAGACACTGCTCCCCTTGTAAGATAGTGCTATAGGATTTATTAAAATTCTTGGTTTTAAAACACGAACATCCACTATTTATCTTTCAGGGGTTTACATCAGCTAGCTATCCATTACAATCTAGGGCAAGAGTGTCATTGATTAGTGCTCCCCTGGGAACTAGGATAACTAGTTATACCCATAATGTAGACTATCAATCCATCCCTTGAGTGTAAACGATTTAGCTAGTTGGGACCCCCTGAGGTATTCTCATTTCAAAGGCAAGGATGTTTCCTCAAGTTTTTGAGATGGATCACTCTAAAGTAAACAAGGAGGATGTTCAAATGTCTAAAAAAGAAATTGTAGTTGGAGTTGATGTAGGAAAGGATTTTAGTTACTTTCATATTGAGGACCCTAACAGCGGCCAAGTTGGCAAAGCTTTTAAGGTCATGCATACTCACGAAGGTCTAATTAGTGCAAGCAAAAAAATAAAAGAAGTAGAGGCAAGGCTTAAGTCCGATAGCACCCTTATCATAGAAGATACCGGACAAGGTTAACAATCTGTTTTTGAATATATTCTTGTTCTTTTTTGGAGTTAGCTTGCTTTTTCTTAATCTCAAGCTGCTGCTTAACCCTTTTTTTGAGCTTTCGAGTAGCCATAGGACTCACAATACCCTCTTTAAGAAAACGCTCTCTAAGGAAGGATTTAGAGACTTTAATGTTCTCCTGTTCTTCGAGTAGTTCCGCAAGATGGGTGAAGTTTGCATCATGGTACTTATTATCATATAAAGTTATGATTTCTTGTACCGTTGATTCATCAATGACATTAACCGGTTTACGATCCTTGTTGCCGTTATTCTCTACCAGTTTCTTGATTACGTTATACTTTAGTTCTTCAGTCATATTTAACTCAACCTTTCTCATTAGGTTCACCTCGTTCTAAAATATTTTATACGAGGTTAATTTCTAGAAACGGGACATTTTCCCCTGTCTTTTAATGAGACATTATCACATGTGAATCACTGCTCCATATATTCCCATACATAAATCCTTGACCTTTGGTAAAAATGATGGTAGTATTATGAATTGTCGCCACAAACAAAGCGACAACGTTTTAAATCAACAGCTTCTAAAAAAATAAAAAAGTTGTTGACACAAAAACGAATAAATGATATAGTATTGCTTGTCGCTGAAACACGGCGGCAAACAAATTAGGTCTTTGAAAATTGAACAGCTAATGCAAAAGCCATGAATGCAGACTAGAATTCCTGCTCTTGGAATTCATAGTCGAATTTACCCAAAAACTTTTAACTAAAAGTTTGTTGGGCTCCGTTTTAATTTGTTTTAAAACATTTAAGTAAGATGAGCTAAATTTTAGCTTTTCATAGATTCTTTTATGGAGAGTTTGATCCTGGCTCAGGACGAACGCTGGCGGCATGCCTCACACATGCAAGTCGAACGAGGGAAATTGAGAGCTTGCTCTTAATGGACCTAGTGGCGGACGGGTGCGTAACACGTGGGCAACCTGCCCTTTAGATCGGGATACCATCGGGAAACTGATGTTAATACCGGATACCTTCTTTTAATCACCTGATTAAAAGAAGAAAGATTTATCGCTAAAGGATGGGCCCGCGCTTCATTAGCTAGTTGGTAGGGTAACGGCCTACCAAGGCAACGATGGATAGCTGGTCTGAGAGGACGATCAGCCACACTGGGACTGAGACACGGCCCAGACTCCTACGGGAGGCAGCAGTGGGGGATATTGCGCAATGGGGGCAACCCTGACGCAGCAATGCCGCGTGAAGGATGAAGGTTTTCGGATCGTAAACTTCTGTTATGAGGGATGAATAAAATGACAGTACCTCAAGAGGAAGCCCCGGCTAACTACGTGCCAGCAGCCGCGGTAATACGTAGGGGGCGAGCGTTGTCCGGAATTACTGGGCGTAAAGAGCATGTAGGTGGTTTGATAAGTCAGATGTTAAACTGCGGGGCTTAACCCCGTATTGCATTTGAAACTGTCAAACTTGAGGACAGGAGAGGAAAGTGGAATTCCTAGTGTAGCGGTGAAATGCGTAGATATTAGGAGGAACACCAGTGGCGAAGGCGACTTTCTGGACTGTACCTGACACTGAGATGCGAAAGCGTGGGGAGCGAACAGGATTAGATACCCTGGTAGTCCACGCCGTAAACGCTGGGCACTAGGTGTAGGGGGTTTAGATACCCTCTGTGCCGCAGTTAACGCACTAAGTGCCCCGCCTGGGGAGTACGACCGCAAGGTTGAAACTCAAAGGAATTGACGGGGGCCCGCACAAGCAGCGGAGCATGTGGTTTAATTCGACGCAACGCGAAGAACCTTACCAGGGCTTGACATCCTCTGAAGGCTTTAGAGATAAAGTCGTCCTCTTTTGAGGCAGAGAGACAGGTGGTGCATGGTTGTCGTCAGCTCGTGTCGTGAGATGTTGGGTTAAGTCCCGTAACGAGCGCAACCCTTATTCTTAGTTGCCAGCAGGTTAAGCTGGGCACTCTAAGGAGACTGCCGGTGATAAACCGGGGGAAGGTGGGGATGACGTCAAATCATCATGCCCCTTATGTCCTGGGCTACACACGTGCTACAATGGCCTGAACAACGGGAAGCGAAGGAGCGATCTGGAGCAAATCCTTTAAATCAGGTCTCAGTTCGGATTGCAGGCTGCAACTCGCCTGCATGAAGTCGGAGTTGCTAGTAATCGCGAGTCAGCATATCGCGGTGAATGCGTTCCCGGGCCTTGTACACACCGCCCGTCACACCACGAAAGTTTGCAACACCCGAAGCCGGTGAGCCAACCTTTTAGGAGGCAACCGTCGAAGGTGGGGCGAATGATTGGGGTGAAGTCGTAACAAGGTAGCCGTATCGGAAGGTGCGGCTGGATCACCTCCTTTCTAAGGAGCTTTAACCTCAAGGTTAGTAGCATAGCTGTTTAATTTTGAAAGACCTAGTCTTTCAACCGATCTTTGAAATTACCCATAAGGATAAAACTAAGAAGTATCAACCCGAGATATAAAAAAGCGTGGTAGATACAATTTCATTATGTTTAAACGAGAAAAACGAGGTCAAGTTACAAAGGGCGCACGGCGGATGCCTTGGCGCTGGGAGTCGAAGAAGGACGTAGCGAGCTGCGAAAAGCCGCGATTAGCTGCAAGCAAGCTTTAAGTCGCGGATTTCCGAATGGGGCAACCCACCACAGTTAATACTGTGGTACCACCACCTGAATAAGTAGGGTGGTAGGAGACAACCGGGGGAACTGAAACATCTAAGTACCCCGAGGAAGAGAAAGAAAACTCGATTCCCTAAGTAGTGGCGAGCGAAAGGGGAAGAGCCTAAACACTTTTAGTGTAAGCCTGTATGCGTTGCTAAAAGTGGGTTGAGGGAGTTACTTTACAAGTGGATACAGTCACTTGGGATAGTTACAAAATTAAAGTTTAGGCGAATTGGTTGGGAACCCAAACGACACAAGGTGAAAGTCCTGTAGCCGAAAAGCTTTACTCTATCCAAGTAGCCACCCGAGTATTGCGGGACACGAGAAACCCCGTAAGAATCTAGGAGGACCACCTCCAAAGGCTAAATACTACCCAGCGACCGATAGTGAACAAGTACCGTGAGGGAAAGGTGAAAAGTACCCCAGGCGGGGGATGAAATAGAACCTGAAACCGTGTGCCTACAAACAGTCAGAGCCCCATAAGCGGGTGATGGCGTACCTTTTGTATAATGGATCAGCGAGTTACATTTGCAAGCGAGGTTAAATGGTAAAGCCATGGAGCCGTAGCGAAAGCGAGTCTTAATAGGGCGACTAGTTTGTATGTGTAGACCCGAACCCGAGTGACCTACCCATGGCCAGGGTGAAGTTTTGGTAACACAAAATGGAGGCCCGAACCCACTAATGTTGAAAAATTAGGGGATGAGCTGTGGGTAGCGGTGAAATGCCAAACGAACTCGGAGATAGCTGGTTCTCCCCGAAATAGCTTTAGGGCTAGCCTCAAGGATGAATAGTGGAGGTAGAGCACTGATTGAGCTAGGGGCCTAACCCAGGTTACCGAACTCAGTCAAACTCCGAATGCCATATATTTTGACCTTGGGAGTCAGACTATGGGTGATAAGGTCCATAGTCGAGAGGGAAACAGCCCAGACCATCTGTTAAGGTCCCAAAGTGTAAGCTAAGTGGAAAAGGATGTGGGATTGCTTAGACAACCAGGATGTTGGCTTAGAAGCAGCCACCATTTAAAGAGTGCGTAATAGCTCACTGGTCAAGTGATCCTGCGCCGAAAATGTCCGGGGCTAAAGCTTACCACCGAAGCAATGGAGTAGTAATACTGGTAGGGGAGCGTTCTAAGTGCGGCGAAGCTGTACCGTAAGGAGCAGTGGAGCGCTTAGAAGTGAGAATGCTGATATAAGTAACGAAAAGAGATGTGAGAATCATCTCCGCCGAAAACCTAAGGTTTCCTGAGGAAGGCTTGTCCGCTCAGGGTAAGCCGGGACCTAAGCCGAGGCCGAAAGGCGTAGGCGATGGACAACTGGTAGATATTCCAGTGCCACCAAGCTTTGTCTAAGTGATGGGGTGACGCAGTAAGGTAGGTTATCGCACTGATGGATTAGTGCGTTCAAGCCAGTAGGGATTAGAGGTAGGCAAATCCGCCTCTATCTATTCTGAGAGGTTAAGAGGACCCAATTTGGGGGAACTAACTGATCCTACACTGCCAAGAAAAGCCTCTAACAAGAAGCGCGGTGCCCGTACCGTAAACCGACACAGGTAGGTGAGGAGAGAATCCTAAGGCGCTCGGGAGAACCTTCGTTAAGGAACTCGGCAAAATGACCCCGTAACTTCGGGAGAAGGGGTGCCTCGATATTGTGAAGTACATCCGTACTGAGCGAGAGGAGGCCGCAGTGAATAGGCCCAAGCGACTGTTTATCAAAAACACAGGTCTCTGCTAAATCGAAAGATGAAGTATAGGGGCTGACGCCTGCCCGGTGCTGGAAGGTTAAGGGAACGTGTTAGCGCAAGCGAAGCTCTGAACCGAAGCCCCAGTAAACGGCGGCCGTAACTATAACGGTCCTAAGGTAGCGAAATTCCTTGTCGGGTAAGTTCCGACCCGCACGAAAGGCGCAACGACTTGGGCGCTGTCTCAACGAAGGACCCGGTGAAATTGTAGTACCTGTGAAGATGCAGGTTACCCGCGACAAGACGGAAAGACCCCGTGGAGCTTTACTGTAGCCTGATATTGGATTTTGGCATTGACTGTACAGCATAGGTGGGAGGCTGAGAATAGAGGACGCTAGTCTTCTAGGAGCCTAAAGTGGGATACCACCCTGTGAATGTTGGAATTCTAACTAGAAACCGTAATCCGGTTTTAGGACAGTGTCAGGTGGGCAGTTTGACTGGGGCGGTCGCCTCCCAAAGAGTAACGGAGGCGCCCCAAGGTCTCCTCAGAATGGTTGGAAATCATTCGTAGAGTGCAAAGGCATAAGGAGGCTTGACTGCGAGACCTACAAGTCGAGCAGGGACGAAAGTCGGGCTTAGTGACCCGGCGGTACCGAGTGGAAGGGCCGTCGCTCAACGGATAAAAGCTACCCCGGGGATAACAGGCTTATCTCCCCCAAGAGTTCACATCGACGGGGAGGTTTGGCACCTCGATGTCGGCTCATCGCATCCTGGGGCTGTAGTAGGTCCCAAGGGTTGGGCTGTTCGCCCATTAAAGCGGTACGCGAGCTGGGTTCAGAACGTCGTGAGACAGTTCGGTCCCTATCTGTCGCGGGCGCAGGAAGTTTGAGAGGATCTGTCCTTAGTACGAGAGGACCGGGATGGACGAACCTCTAGTGTACCAGTTGTCACGCCAGTGGCAGTGCTGGGTAGCTAAGTTCGGCACGGATAAGCGCTGAAAGCATCTAAGCGCGAAGCCACCCTCAAGATAAGACTTCCCATTGGCTTGTCCAAGTAAGACTCCAGATAGACTATCTGGTAGATAGGCCGGAGGTGTACAGGTAGTAATACCTTTAGCTGACCGGTACTAATAAGTCGAGGACTTGACCAACTTAGTTTAGATAATGACTTAGTTTTATTCCTTATGGTAATTTATCCAGTGACAAAAGCGAAGAGGATCCACCGGTTCCCATCTCGAACACCGCAGTTAAGCTCTTCAGCGCCGATGGTACTTGGGGTTTACCCCCTGGAAGAGTAGGACGTCGCTGGGTACGCAAAAGCACCTAACCATATTATTTGGTTAGGTGCTTTTTTTGTTCGCAGGTTAAATGCTGTAATACCCCACTGGTTGAAGTCATTTTATGTTTGTTGCAAAACTTCAGTTACTACTCCAATGCTCTTTGAATAATAATGTTTACAATAGCATACTATTTAATATTAGAGGGGAGTGGTGTATTTGAATAGGGAGCTATTTAGACAGTTTTTAAAACTACAAAACATTAGTGACAAAGGGGTTATAAACCGAGTTTGCTGGGCAATGGAAATTGAGGAAAAGTTTAATATTAATCTTGACCAAGTGTGCAAGTCATCTGATAAAACCATAAAGCTTTTGAAAGATATTAAGGACTGTGCTGCTCTAAAGAAAAGACAAAAGAGAAACTTTGAAGTCGGTTTACTAAGTTACTATGAATTTTATAACAATAAAAAATAAACACCACGAAAAATGGTGTTTATTTTTTTGTTATGAGTACTTGTTCTGAATTTTCTTCTCGAACAAAATGAGTAGTTGGTAAGATACTGCGGAGCATATTGCAAGTAACACTACACTTGTTATGACCAGGTCCATTTGATATGTTTGGCCTCCGTAAATTGCTAAGTAACCTAAACCTGCTCTTCCAGTTAAAAATTCTCCTACAATAACGCCAACCCATGACAAACCTAGGTTTACACGCAAAGCTGAAGCAACTGTTGGGATACTAGCTGGCAGAACTATTTTTGAAAATAGGGTCAATTTAGAGGCCCCAAATGTTTTTACTAGTTTTAGATAGTTCTTATCTACATTTGAAAAACCGCTTAATACAATAATAGTTGTAGAAATAACGGTTATAGCCAAGGCCATAGCAATTATACTTTTAAACCCTAACCCGAAAATTATGATAAATAATGGGCCTAGGGCTACTTTTGGCAAGCTATTAAGGACTATAAGGTATGGGTCCATCACCTTGTTTAAAAAATCCCACCACCAAAGTATCATAGCAATGAGGGTACCAATGATTGTTCCTAACACAAAACTAACTCCCGTCTCAATCACAGTAACTCTAACATGGTAAAATAAAGTGCCACTTTCGTATAATCTAATAACGGTGTTAAATACCTTACTTGGCTGACTGGTCAGGAAGGTGTTAATAGCCCCTATTGTAGCAAGCCATTCCCATACGGCTAAAAGCGATATCAGAAGAATGATTTGGGAAAGAAAAACTCCAAGGTTGTAAATTTTTTTATTAAAAATATAGTCTCTGTGTCTATCGTCTGCTGCTTTGGGGACAAGAAAGTTTTTTACCTTATGCATTATTTAACACCCCCCATATTTGGTTAAAGTACTTGCCAAAGTTTGATGCGCTACGGCACGACATAGGAGCTTTAGATGCACAGTTAAGATTTATTTCAATTGATTCAATTACCCTTCCTGGTCGTTTAGTCAAAATTATTACTTTATCACTCATGGCTATTGCTTCGGAAATATCATGAGTAACTAAAATAACGGTCTTTTTTTCTCTACGTAACATAAGGCCCACCTCTTGCTGCATATTTAGTCGAGTTTGATAGTCCAAAGCAGAAAACGGCTCATCTAACAGCAATAAATCCGGTTTTAAAGCCAAAGTTCTTGCAAGCGCCACTCTTTGGCGCATTCCTCCCGAAAGCTCCGCAGGATAATAATTTTTAAACTCACTAAGCCCCATAGAGTCTAACAACTCTTCTGCGTATTTTTTATTTATTTTATTTTTCTTTTGAGCAATCTCTAATCCTAAAACAGCATTATCCAAAATATTCCTCCAAGGAAGCAAAAAGTCTTGTTGAAACATATAACCGTTTCTGTTAAAAGTGTTTTTAACACTGCCCTCTGTTGGCCTTATTAAACCAGCAATAAGTGATAGAAGGGTGGACTTTCCACAACCTGATGGTCCCACGATTGAAATAAATTCTCCCTCATTTACTTGTAAATTTATATCTTTAACTGCCTCTGTTATTTCTTTTAATCCCATGTAGCTAACGGAAGCGTTTCTTATCTTCAGCATATTAAACCTCCTTTTTGTAAACAGAGTATATATGTCTAATTTATATTATGAGGTTAACCTAAAATAGTTCTGTTTAAATAAAACAAAAAACCTTAGCCACATTGACTAAGGTTTGAAGGAATTGTCTTTTTTTTATCAAATATATATATATTAGTTAGTCTATGGAGATGTTTTTGATAGCTTCTTTAGCAAACTTTGTTGTAACAATATCTTCATAGTTGACTTTTGCATCTAGCTCACCAGCCAAAATACATATCTCTTGTAGTTTGTCTAAGGCATCTTCCCGAAGTAATGGATCTTTAGACCAGGTGTCTTGTTGCTGATATCTTTTAACAGCTGACACTAAAATATCAAAGTCAGTTTCTGCAAATGATGGACGAATTACTTCAGCAATTTCTTCAGGCGTATGGTTGTCAACCCATATTTGTGCTCTGTAAATGGCATTTGTAAATTTTTGAATTATTTCAGGATTTTCATCAATATATCTTTCTGTAGCGTGGTAAACTGTATATGGGACTTCGCCTCCAGCTTCCCCGAAAGAAGCTACTACATGCCCACTGCCTGTACTTTCAACCATGGATGCTCCAGGCTCAAATAGCTGAACAAAGTCACCAACGCCGTTTTCAAAAGCTTGGGCCGTGGCTCCAAGGTCTATATTTTGGATAATTTCTACATCTTCGTGGGGGATAACATCGTTATGGTATAATACATATTCTTGTACCATTTGAGGAACTCCACCAGCTCTTCCACCGATGATTTCTTTGCCTTTTACATCTGTCCATTTAAAATCCGGCATAGGCTCTCTTGCTAAGAAAAATGAGCCATCTCTTTTTGTGAGTTGTGCAAACGCTACCAATCGGGTATCTGTCTGCTCTCTAGCGATATACACTGCGGCCTCAGGCCCAAACAAAGCTATGTCTGCACTGTTAGACAAAAGAGCAGCGGCCCCTCTGTCTGCTCCCCATGCAATTGCAAGTTCGACATCCAATCCCTCTTCTTCGAAGAATCCTTTATGAAGAGCAACGTATTGTGGCGCATAAAATACTGAATGGATCACTTCAGATACTCTAACCCTAGGAAGAGCATCTTCCTCAGAGCCATTACATCCCGTCAATAATACTGAACTGGATAAGAATATTAAAGCTAGAAAGATATAAGCCACTTTTTTCAATTCAATCACTCCTTTCCTTGTACAAATATTATATTTACTTTTTGAACTTTTGTTACAATGAAGGTATAGTTATGGTATAATGAACCAAAAACTTAATATAGGAGGTAGGAAAATGAAAGTATCAATTATTGGTTGTGGCAGGGTGGGTACTACTACAGCGTACGCAATTGCGTTGCAAGGACTTGCTAAGGAATTAGTGCTGGTTGATATTGATAATGAAAAAGCACAAGGGGAGGCCTTAGATATTGTACATGGAACAGCCCAATTACCTAACATATCTGTTTCTGCTGGCGGATATCAAGATACCGCAGGTTCCGATGTTGTTGTAGTAACGGCAGGAATACCAAGAAAACCCGGTGAAAGCAGGCTAGACCTAGCTAAAAAGAATGTTCAGGTAGTTTCGGATATAGTGGATGAAATAATGAAGGTTAATACTTCCACTTATATTCTGATGGTTTCTAACCCTGTTGACATCATGACGCAAATAGCTTATAAACAATCTGAGCTGCCTTTTAACACAGTTTTTGGATTAGGTAATGTGTTAGATCAATTAAGGTTTGAATCTTTGCTAGGTGAATATTTAGGGATACACCCGGCTAATATTAGTGCTATGGTTGTAGGTGAGCATGGAGATTCGATGGTTATTTTGGAGGAAGACACCTATATTTCCGGTGTGCCATTAGATAAATATAAGGTAGTATCTTCTGAGACCATAGAAAAAATTAAGGAAAATACCATAAAAGGTGGAGCGCAAGTTATTCAGAGAAAGGGAGGGACATTTTATTCAGTAGCATTAGCAATTTGCAAAGTAATCTCAGCAATACATAATGATACAAAAGAAGTTTTGCCGGTGTGTTATTATCATAAGGGTAATGATACAACTTATAGTGAACCTACTATTATTGGCAAAAACGGAATAGAGCAAGTAGTAAAAGTTAATTTACCTTCTGATAAACAAGACAAACTTCAACACTCTATAAACACAATTAGGTCAATGTTAGACGAAGTAAATTTTTAGCTGCATTTAGGAGGTATAAGAATGTTAAAAGCAAAGGAGTACAAGTTACTCTTAGTTTTAGGTTTAGTACTTTTTGTTATAACTGGGTGTGAAATGTCTGCTTTATTGGACTATGAGCCTGAAGAAATTTTAAACGAGGTTAAGGAAAACTTATATCAGCATGAAAATGTACAGTTTCACATCCAATCCAGCGCTCAAGATGATGGGGCTGGGGTAAATGTTTCATTACAAGGCGTAGAGATTTTTGATAAAAACAAGACTTATTTAATTGGGGAGATTGGTCCAAAGCGTGTGGAATTTTATCAAAAAGATGAGCTAGCTCATATAAGAAGAGGATCTATTACTGAATGGACAAGTGTTTCCGAGTTTGATGATCCTCGTCTAAGTAGCTTAATAGCTGCACCATCTCATTTAAAAGAATTGATTGATATAGGTGATTATGAAATAATGGATGATTATGCCATAATACAGGATGAGAAGGTTTTAGTGATTTCTGGTTCTTTAAAAGAAGATTATATTCTAGACTATCTTAAAGAGATAAACTTTATAATTGATGATGAGAAAAAAGAAGACGACGAGGGTAAAGAAGAGTTTATAATAGGGGTTTCCTTTTATATTGACCAACAGGTGGAACTACGCAAGCTTGAGATATTTGTAAACAGTCAATCCGGAAAACACTCGCTGTTGAAGGAAATAAATGTTCTTAATAGTAATGTTGACGTTGAGATAGAAAAACCATAGCTTATTTAATAATATGGAGGCCTAAATGTGAAAAAAGTTACTGTAAAGCATTTAACAAACAAGTTTAAACTGGGGATTTTTTGGGGAGAAAGTATTTTAAAAGATAAGTATATTACTGTTAAAGACATTAGCAGACCAGCCTTAGAACTTGCAGGCTATGATGCATATTATCCCAAAAAAAGAATTCAGGTTTTAGGAAAAACAGAATTAACGTTCCTAGCTAGTTTAGATAGGGCTGTACAAAAAGAGCGATTTAAAAATCTTTTACTTGAATCAGTACCCTGTATTATTCTGACAAGAGGCTTTAAACCCACTAACGATATGTTGGATTTAGCTGCTAAAAGTCAAATCCCCATATTGGGAACTGACAGAACAACAACTGATTTTATTGCACTTTCAACAGACCTTTTAGATAGAGACTTAGCTCCTACCAAAACAATTCATGGAGTGCTAGTAGATATTTATGGTGTAGGAGTGTTGATAAAAGGACAAAGTGGCATAGGTAAAAGTGAAACTGCCTTAGAGCTAATAAAAAGAGGACATAGATTAGTATCTGATGATGCAGTAGAACTTAGAGGTATAAGGGAAAGAGCTATTGTCGGTGCTGCCCCTAAGGTTTTAGAACACTTACTAGAAATTAGGGGTGTGGGATTAATTAACGTTGTTAGCTTGTTTGGGACAGGTTGTGTCCGCAGCCAAAAAACAGTTGACTTAGTTATAAACTTAGAACATTGGGATGAGAAGAAGAGTTATGAGCGCCTTGGTCTAGATAGGCACTTTTTTACCGTGCTAGGGGTGGATATAGAAATGCACACAATCCCTGTAGCACCCGGGAGAAACTTAGCTATAATTATGGAAATAGCTGCTATGAACCATAGAGCTAAAAAGTTAGGAACCAACACTCCAGAAGATTTTACAAATAACTTAAACGCTTTAATTAAAGGTGATGAAAAATAAAGATGGCCAGAGTTTAATTCTAATTTAAAAATTCAGGGGGAGTCTATGAAAAAACAAAGTAATAAACTAAAAAATACTTTCAACTTAAAATTTACCAATCGACTTGGTTTTCAGATCACCATTGCGATGATTATAGTTACAGCTTTAACAACACCTTTTAGTGCTTTTCTAATGGAAAGATTAGATAGTGTTGAGTTAGCGACTGACGCTAGAGTAATGGCAATTTTATTTACTTTTTTAACTAACGGCATAACTGTTATTTTAAGTGTTTTATCTGTTTTGGTAGTAACCCATATTTTGATTATCAGACCTGTAAAAAAAATACAAGGTCTAGCACAAAGGATTGCTAGGGGTGACCTTAGAGATGACGAGCAAAAGTATCCTAAAAATCAGTTAGGTGAGCTAGCTTTTGAAATGCATAAAATGATGGACAATAATAAAGCTCTTATGACAAGAATCCGCAGCATGGCAGTGGAGCTATCAGAAGCTTCAGATAAAATGAGAAGGGGAACATCTGAGGTTAGCCAATCTTCGGAGCAGATAGCTAGCTCCACTCAACAGGTAGCCTCTCAAGCGGAAGTACAAGCTGATTTTTTAGACGATGTAAATAATTTGGTTTCAAATAGCATGGATAGTCTTATGCAGATTAGTGATCAGTCCGAAAATGTAGAAAAAAGAACAACTACAGCCATAGATAATATAGGTGCTGGCGAAAGGTCTGTAAAAGATGTTTTTGCATCTATCAATAATATCAGTAATGATATTACCAGTTTAGCAAAACAGCTCAAAGGTTTAGGTTCTGAAATAGAAAGAATAAACGAGATTGTAGAGATTATTTCAAATATATCAAACCAAACAAACTTGCTTGCGTTAAATGCTGCTATCGAGGCTGCTAGGGCTGGTGAAGAAGGAAAAGGGTTTGCTGTTGTAGCTGAAGAGGTAAGAAAGCTAGCTGAGGAATCGCATAGTTTTACAGAAGAGATACGAACCATTGTGGATAAGATACAAGTTAAAACCGAAGATACAGTACAACAAATGGATGACAGCAGACAGACTGTTGATGACGGTGTAAAAACAGTGGAGAAAACCGGTCAAGTTATACAAAATACTTTACAGCAGACTGAAGGGGTTGTAGAGCAAATACAACAGGTTACCACTAAAATTTCTACTCTGTCAGAGGAAACAAGTCCAATACTTAATCAGACCAAAAAGGCCAAAGATATATCTCACAGTAACCTTACTAACTTTGAGACTGTAG
Organism: Proteinivorax hydrogeniformans; assembly: GCF_040515995.1. Classification (GTDB taxonomy): domain Bacteria; phylum Bacillota; class Proteinivoracia; order Proteinivoracales; family Proteinivoracaceae; genus Proteinivorax; species Proteinivorax hydrogeniformans. The sequence goes on from NZ_CP159485.1 coordinate 1,114,344, forward strand.
CCGCGTCGATGGAGGAACAAACAGCACTGACAGAAGAAATTAATTCTATAGCTGAAAGCTTAGAGGAATATTCTTCTGAATTAGAAGATAGAGTAAAAACTGTTAAGTTATAGGATAGAAATACCCACTTTTATAAGGTGGGTATTTTTTTTGGCATTTTTTCAGTTTAAATTAAATAAAAATTAAGAAAATAAAGGAAAATTGAGATTAGAAAAAGAAATCAATATTAAGAGAATATTACAAAAAAAGGTGGGATTTTTTGTGAGGATAGAAAAACACCCAATCAAAAGCTTTAAGAGGGGGGAGGAAATTAGCTTTTATTATAACGGGGAGGCCGTAACAGCCTTTCAAGGTGAAACCATAGCAGCTGCCCTACATGCAGCAGGGCATAGGCAACTAACTAAAAGTCAAAAATACGGCAGGGATAGAGGTCTTTTTTGTGCTATTGGAAAATGTTCGGCGTGCCTTATGGTGGTAGATAATGTTCCTAATACACCGATATGTACCACAAAAGCAAAACCTGGCATGAAAGTATTTAGTAAATAATTGGGAGGGATAGCTTTGTGATTGAGATTGATGCTTTGGTAGTTGGTGGTGGTCCTGCGGGAATTTGTGCTGCGTCAACTCTAGCTGAGAAAGGCTTAGAAGTTTGGTTAGTGGATGAAAATGATCAGCTAGGAGGACAACTAGTTAAACAAACCCATAAATTTTTTGGTTCAAAAGAACATTATGCAGGTGTGAGAGGTATTGATATTCCACAGAAAGTGGACCTTTGTAAAGTGAAGGTGCTATCTAATACTTCTGTATTAGGGTGTTATAAAGATGGTGTTTATACTTTAATTATAGAGGAAAAAACTTATATTAAGGTCAAGCCTAAAGGAGCAGTTATAGCCACCGGTGCCCAGGAAAAATTTTTACCTTTTGAAGGCAACGATCTACCCGGCGTTTATGGGGCTGGGGCTGTACAAACTTTAATGAATAAAGAAGGAATATTGCCGGGGAAAAAAGTTTTAATGATAGGTGCTGGTAATATCGGCTTGATTGTAAGCTACCAACTACTTCAAGCAGGTGTGGAGGTGGTAGCAGTGATAGAGGGAGCAGATAGGATAGGTGGGTATTGGGTTCATTCAGCAAAGGTAGCTAGAGCATCTGTTCCTATACTGACAAACCATACTATTTTAAAAGCAGTGGGTAAGTCTGAGGTAGAAGGTGCTGTTATAGCTAAACTAAACAGCAATTGGGAAGTTGAACCTAATAGTGAGCAGACCTTTGAGGTTGATACCATTTGCCTATCAGTAGGGCTGGCGCCAATAAATGACCTTTTATGGCAACGAGGATGTCAGATGCAGTATGTTAAGGAGTTAGGTGGATATGTCCCCAGTAGAAATAAATTCTTAAAAACATCTGTTGACAATATTTATGTTGCGGGAGATGTAAGTGGTATAGAGGAAGCAAGTAGCGCAATGGTAGAGGGAAAAGTTGCCGGCTTAGCTCTTGCAATGGATATAAAGGGAGAAAACTTTGAAATGGAGATAGAGCAGGCATTTAGAAGCTTAAAGTGGTTAAGAGAAGGCGAAACCGCTCTTAACCTTAGAAAAGGACTTGAAAAAATTGGGGTGATTGAATGTTAAAAACAGTTGGTATTGCTCAAAAGGATGACCTAATCGAGGTTATGCCTAGTTTACAACGTTTAAAACAAGGGCCTGTAGCAATTTTTGAGTGTTTTCAACCAATCCCTTGCAACCCTTGTGAAAACAGCTGTCCTAAAAATGCAGTTGTAATCGGAGAGGATATAAACAACATCCCTTTTGTTGATCATGATAAGTGTAATGGATGCTCAAAATGTGTAAGTGTCTGTCCAGGTTTAGCAGTTTTTTTAATTGATTTAAGTAAAGATAAAGGAAACGTTACATTACCCTATGAATTTTGCCCATTGCCTAAAAAGGGTGAAGAAGTTTATGGATTAGACCGTAGTGGTAAAATTGTTGAGATATGTACAGTTACTAATATTCGCACAGCAAAATCTTTAAATAGCACTACCTTATTATCAATTGAAACCTCTAAAGATAAAGTTAACGAGATAAGGTTTATCAAGCTTAAGGAGGAGAACAATGAAAGATAATGTGATTGTATGCAGGTGCGAGGATGTCACTGTTGGTGAAATTAAAAAACTAGTAGCTGATGGAATAAATACTCCAGAGGAGATTAAACGAATTACTAGAATGTCTATGGGTTGTTGTCAGGGTAGGACTTGTGGTGGGATATTACAACAAATTCTTAGCAACTTGTTGAATGAACCAGTAGATGAAATAAAACTTTGGGAAAAAAGGCCTCCTGCAAAGCCAGTGCTTATGAAGGCGCTTATAGGAGGTGACACCGATGAAAGCTAAAGCTAATATCGTTATAATAGGTGGGGGGATAGTAGGAACCTCGCTAGCGTATCATTTAGCTTGTCTTGGAATTAAAGACATAGTGGTGTTAGAGAAAGATTATCTAGCTGCAGGTTCTACAGGACGTTGTGGTGCTGGTGTGAGACAACAATGGGGTCTTAAAATGAACTGTATTTTAGCTAAAGAAAGCATCGCAGAATTTGAAAAACTATCTGAAATGATCCCCACCGATTATGATTTAGAGTTTAAGCAAAAGGGGTATATGATGTTAGCCTATGATCGAAATATGGCCAATCAGTATAAAAAGAATGTGCAACTACAGCGTACTTTGGGTATTGAAGTTGACTATCTTAGCCCACTAGAGGCTAAGGCAATTGTGCCTCATTTAAATACTGAAGGAATGGTTGGAGCTACCTTCTGTGGCAAAGATGGGCACCTAAACCCCTTTACAACTACGTTAACATATGCCATCGGAGCTAAGCGGTTAGGTGCTGAGATTTATAAGGGTACGGAAGTTTTAGACATGAAGCTAGAAAAAGGCAAAGTAAGTAAAGTTATAACAAACAAGGGTGAAATAGATACTGGACTTGTTATAAATGCAGCGGGACCATTCTCAAAAAATATTGCTAAAATGGCAGGGGTAGATATACCAGTTTACTCCGAACGACATCAAATACTTGTAACTCAACCTATAAAACAGATACAAGACCCCATGGTTATTTCATTAAAGCACGGTTTTTACTGTCAACAAACTCCCCACGGCAGTTTTATTATGGGTTTTGGTGATCCTAATGAATTAAAAGGTACAGACACCACTTCTACATGGAACTTTTTAGAGGAGATGGCAGAAAAAGTGCTGCCAGTTTTGCCACCCCTTAAAAATTTAAAGGTTGTGAGACAATGGGCTGGCTCTTATAATATGACTCCAGATGCTCAGCCTATATTAGGAAACTCAGAGGATGTTGAAAACTTTTATATGGCAGTTGGCTTTAGTGGGCATGGATTTATGATTGCACCGGCAGTAGCTAAGGCCATTTCAGAAACCATAGTAGGAAAAAAACCGACTGTTGATATTTCAATGCTTAGATTAAAAAGATTTGAGGCCGGTAATTTAATAAAAGAACCGTCCGTTGTGTAGTTAAAAAGTAAAACAAAGCTAATTAACTACGGAAATATTGAAACAAGGTACATGCTAGGGTCGATTCAGGATTTGGAATTTGCCTCTGGGTTACGGAGTTTCTCTGCTGTTTCTCAACATGTTCGGCACCTTTAGCTTATGAGACGACATATCCATGTCTCTGATGTTAATAAAAGCTATCTCAACGCCAAAGGCTTTCTCACAGGGAGAAAAGACGCATCCAAACAATACACCCTGCCGGCAAAATGCCAAACCCTTCATGTGGTAAAGGGCCCTGGGACCAAAACTCTATCCCTATCCAACTTCCTTAAACCGTAGAGGGGGATTCATTCCCCGAGATTTAAGTAAAGATATATGGTCTTACTCAAAACCATGTTAGGGTCGATTCAGGATTTAGCATTTACCTCTGGGTTACGGAGTTTCTCTGCTGTTTCTCCACATGTTCGACACCTTTGGCTTATGAGACGACATATCCATGTCTCTGATATTAATGAAAGATAGCTCAACGCCAAAGGCTTACTCACAGGGAGAAAAGACGCATCCAAACAATACACCCTGCCGGCAAAATGCCAAACCCTTCATGTGGTAAAGCGCTCTGGGGACTCAAAAATCTATTCCTATCCAACTTCCTTAAACGTAGAGGGGAATTCATTCCCCGGGATAAGCAGACTAGTGTGGTCTTTTTTTGACGTCATCCTGAAGCTTGCTGAAGGATCTAGCCCAAAGGGCGCAGGACCCACGCAAAGCTCAACCCCATGCTCAGGTCAGTTCAGGGTTTGTCATTTACCTCTGGGCTACGGAGTTCCTCTGCTGCAGACAGCTTAGAAGTACCCATCTTCGTTGTTGCAATTGCTAGCCCAGATCAGTCACGTATTAGAAGATACGCTCCCCCCCCCTGGCCCATCAACTGCGCCTAGAATCTAGGCACTTCTAAGTATTCCGGCCATTTGGGTTTCCCTATATGGTTACCAAAAATGACTCCAACTTCTAACTTCCCACTTCTCACTACTATTACAATACGCCCTGCCGGCAAAATGCCAAACCCTTCATGTGGTAAAGCGCTCTGGGGACTCAAAAATCTACTCCTATCCAACTTCCTTAAACGTAGAGGGGAATTCATTCCCCGGGATAAGCAGACTAGTGTGGTCTTTTTTTGACGTCATCCTGAAGCTTGCTGAAGGATCTAGCCCAAAGGGCGCAGGACCCACGCAAAGCTCAACCCCATGTTCAGGTCAGCTCAGGGTTTGTCATTTGCCTCTGGGCTACGGGGTTCCTCTGCTGCAGACAGCTTAGAAGTACCCATCTTCGTCGTTGCAATTGCTAGCCCAGATCAGTCACGTATTAGAAGATACGCTCCCGCCCTGGCAACTGCGCCTAAAATCTAGACACTTCTTGGTAGTCTGTCCATTTGGGTTTCCCTATATGGTTACCAAAAATGACTCCAACTTCTAACTTCCCACTTCTCACTACTACTACAATACGCCCTGCCAGTAAATGATAAACCCTCCAGTAAGCTCAAGCGGTAAAACTACTACTGTATCTAAGACCAAGCAGAATAAGCAAATTTAAAGTGAGTTTCAGACCCAGCATGTAGCTAATTTATACGTTTTCGCGGCCAATTGTTTTTAGTATTGGCAATTAGTTAACTTCATCTTAAGGCACGACGGATGGCCTAGCCCGCAAGGACGTTAAGAACAAACCCTAGTTGGCCACGGTAAACATAACGAAATAAGCTACATGCTTGGTTCAACCCCATTCATATTATGTGACCATGTAGGAAAGCCCCTGTTTTAAATGCAGCAGGTATAAAATATAGACACTGTTCTTTTTTAAGTGTATGTTATTAGCAAAATCCCCTCCAGTTTAACGAAACCCATTTATTTGCAGACCAAGCAGAATAAGCAAGTTTAAAGCCTGTCCTTTGGCCCAGCATGTAGCTAATATATACGTTTTCGCGGCCAATTGTTTCTGGGTTTTAAGCCTTTACATCTCTAGCAGCCCAAATGTGGCATTGGTTTTATCTCAAACTCCAATTTCCAACTCTCACTTCTCATTACTCAATTAATATTGACTTTAGAATGTATTTTGCTTATAATTATTGTTAAACTATACATATAAAGGTTTTGATCAGGAGGAGTAGGTACTTACTGTTGTTCAGAGAGGGAGATTAAAAGCTGCGAGTTTCCCCAACAAGTGGTTCTGAAAGTCGCCTGAGAACTGTTTCCCCTACGCACTGCTAAGGGAAGCCGGGCACTTTAGCCCGTTATCATATCCGAGAGCTGATAAACTATATCAGAACTTAGGTGGTACCACGGAGGCCAAACCCCTTTCGTCCTATGGATGACAGGGGTTTTTTATATTTATTTAGTTTAAGGAGGAATATAAATGGAAAAAACATTTACCCCACAGAATTTCGAACAAAAATGGTATAACACTTGGATGGACAAAAATCTTTTTGCTCCTTCTGGCGATAAGAATGCCAAGCCTTATAGCATAGTAATTCCACCACCAAATGTAACTGGAGCCTTGCACTTAGGTCATGCTTTAGATGGCACCTTGCAAGATATACTGGTAAGGTGGAAAAGGATGCAAGGATTTGATACTCTTTGGATTCCTGGCACTGATCATGCTGGCATAGCTACTCAAATAAAAGTTGAGGAGCACCTAAAAAAAGAAAGTGGAAAAACCCGTCACGATTTAGGCAGGGAAGAATTTTTAAAGCTAGTATGGAAGTGGAAGGATGACTATCACAAGCGAATTACATCCCAATTTAAAAAGCTAGGCGTTTCCTGTGATTGGTCTAGAGAAAGATTTACGCTAGATGAAGGCTGCTCGGAGGCCGTCAAGGAAGTATTTGTAAAGCTTTACGAAAAAGGTCTTATCTATCGTGGTAATTACATCATAAATTGGTGTCCGCGTTGTAAAACTGCTTTATCTGATATTGAGGTTGAACATATAGATAAACAAGGAAAGCTATGGCATATAAAATATCCTATAGTTGATTCTAATGAGTATCTTGTGGTTGCAACTACAAGACCTGAAACCATGCTAGGAGATACAGCGGTAGCTGTAAATCCAAAAGATGAAAGATATTCACATTTGATAGGTAAGAAAATAGTGCTGCCGATAACTAATCGAGAAATACCTATTATTGCTGATGACTACGTAGATCTTGAGTTCGGCTCTGGAGCGGTTAAAATTACTCCAGCTCACGATCCTAACGATTTTGAGATGGGCAAAAGACATGATCTAGCAAATATTGTAGTTATAGATGAGGATGGAGTTATGACAGAAAAAGCCCTTCATTTTAAGGGGATGGATAGGTTTGAGTGTCGTAAAAATCTAGTAGCAGAACTTGATAATAAAGGCCTCTTAATCGAAATAGAAGACCATGATCACTCTGTAGGGCATTGCGAAAGGTGTGAAACCATAGTTGAGCCTTATCTTTCTGACCAATGGTTTGTGAAAATGAAGCCGCTAGCTGAGCCAGCAATTGAAAAGGTTAAGGACGGAAAAACTCAGTTTGTCCCAGAAAGGTTTACTAAGATATATCTCAACTGGGTAGAAAATGTAAGAGACTGGTGTATATCAAGACAACTTTGGTGGGGCCATAGAATACCTGCTTGGTATTGTGAATGTGGTGAGGTAATAGTAGCTAAAGAGGAGCCAACTCAATGCTCTAAATGTAACAAAACACAGCTTAAACAAGATGAAGATGTTTTAGACACATGGTTTTCTTCAGCATTGTGGCCTTTTTCCACCATGGGATGGCCAGAGCAAACCGACGACTTAAATAGATACTTCCCAACATCCACACTTGTAACAGGGTATGATATTATCTATTTTTGGGTAGCACGGATGATATTTACTTCGATAGAATTTATGGATGAAACACCTTTTGAAGATGTTTATATCCATGGTCTTATAAGGGATGCCGAAGGAAGAAAGATGAGTAAATCTTTAGGAAATGGCGTTGATCCTTTAGAGGTTATCGAAAAACACGGCACAGACACTTTACGCTTTGCTTTAATAACAGGCATAGCCCCAGGAAATGACACAAGATTTAGCCAAGAAAAGCTAGATGGCAGCGGGAATTTTGCAAATAAAATCTGGAATGCCGCTAAGTTTGTGCTTATGAACCTAGAAGACTTTGACGGTAAAGAAGTTAAACACTCGGAACTTACTTTAGCTGACAAGTGGATACTAAGCAGGCTTAACTCAACAAAAGCAGATGTTACTAAAGAGCTTGAACGCTATGAACTAGGCAACGGTGCAAAAGCCATTTATGACTTTTTGTGGAATGAATTTTGTGACTGGTATATAGAGTTAAGCAAACCACGTTTGTATGGCGAAGATGATAGGCAAAAGCAAGCAGCTATGTGGGTGCTTAACCATGTTCTTGAAGAAACAATGAAGCTTCTTCACCCATTTATGCCTTTTATATCGGAGGAAATATATAGTCACCTACCATATAGCGATGGATACTTAGTAACCTCCCCATGGCCACAAAAAGAAGAAAAGCTTGTGGATAAGCAAGTAGAAACTTCCTTTGGTTCAATTATGGAAGTTATAAGAGCTATTAGAAATATAAAAAGTGAAATGAATGTGGCAAACAATAAGGATGCAGAGGCGATAATTTTAGCCAGTGATGAGGAAAACCTAGAAGCGATAAAGCAAGGAGAACTTTATATTAAACCATTAGCTGGCCTTAAGGATTTAGTTGTAAAAGCATCAGGGGAAAAGCCGCAAAAAGCGATGTCTAAGGTGGTAAACATAGGTGAAGTTTATATGCCGCTTTCAGGACTTATTGATATCGATGAAGAGATAAAAAGATTACACGGTGAGGTTAAAAACTTGCAGTCTGAAGTTACTAGAGTGGAGAAAAAGTTACAAAACCCAGGTTTTGTAAATAAAGCTCCTGGACATATCGTTGTAAAAGAAAAAGAAAAAATGGAAGACTATAAGCAGAAGCTACACAAAGTTCAACAAAGAATCCAGGAGCTCGAAAGTTAATGAGAACCTTAGATTTAATTAACTCTTTAAAGACATTTGGTATGAATAGCCAAGGTTGCCTAAGAATGAAAAAATTATGTAGTCTTTTAGGCAATCCAGAACAGAAAGTTAATGCTATACATGTAGCAGGAACTAACGGAAAGGGTTCAGTAACAGCTATTTTAAGCAGTGTACTTAAAGAACAGGGTTACAAGGTGGGAGCTTATACATCTCCTGCCTTAACAACCTTTGGAGAAAGGATACAAATTAACGGAATTTTTGCAAATGATAATGAGCTAGATAAATACTATGACAAAATAACTCATGCTATAAATGCACTTAAAGGGGATCCTTTAGGAGAGCCTACGGAGTTTGAAGTGGTTACCGCTCTTGCTTTTTTATATTTTGTAGATAATAAAGTGGATATAGTGGTATTAGAAGTTGGATTAGGTGGGCGTTTTGATGCAACTAATGTAATAGAAAAACCTCTAGCATCGGTCATAACTTCGATATCAAAAGATCATACTGCAATCTTAGGTAATACTTTGCAAGAAATTGCTGCTGAAAAAGCTGGGATTATAAAGAAAGATTCTCCTATAGTGCTTGGAAAGCTAAAGGAGGATGCCTATCTTACGATTTTAGATATTGCAAAAAGTGTTGGTGCTCCTGTTTTTTTGGAAGGTGATGCCGATATTACCTTCCACAATTACGAAGGCAAAAATCAGGTTGTCTCCGTTAACAACACTTTATTGAAGTTATCGTTATTAGGCAATCATCAATTGGAAAATTTAAAAACTGCCTTAAAGGTTTTAGATGCTATAAAAAAACAAGGGTACGAGATAGAGGATAAAGTTATTTTTAAATCACTATCAAAAGTAAGGTTAACAGGTAGATTTGAAATCTTGAAACAAAAAGAAAAGGAAATAGTGTTTGACGTAGCCCACAACGAGGCCAGTTATTCAGCCTTTCTAGACAACCTTAACGTAATATATCCTACAAAGAAGATACTAATAATTTTAGGCATGTATGCCGACAAGGATACGGATAAGGTAGCTAAGCTATTATCTAAAACAGGGTATGAAATCATGACAACTACCCCTGATAATGAAAGAGCACTAGGAGCAAAAAGTTTGTCTGATTTACTTAGAAAAGAAGGCGTTAAAGTTATAAAAACAATAGAAAACCCAAAACAAGCAGTTTTGGCGGCACTAGAATTAAACTACGACATAATATGTGTAACTGGTTCCTTTAGCACGGTCGGCCCCGCAAAGCTTGCGGTGCAAGGTTAAATAAAGCTTCAGCATTTTGCTGAAGCTTTTTATTATGGTTATAAACTATTTTAAGTATATTAAATAACTAATCCTATTGCATAACTTGGTCTTTTGGTGCTATAATTAAGTTCTGTACAAAGAAAGATAGGTGGTGAGAAGCTTATGGAAAATGGAAATATTATACCTTTTAGTAGAGGAGCAGACTTTTATTACGCTCGCGCAAATAACAGCTATTTAAAAAACAACATGGATGAAGCCATTTTTTATTTAAAGAGAGCAACCCAAATAGAACCGGATAACTTAATAAACTTATTCAACTTAGCTTCTATGCTTTCTGAAGTGGAAAAGTTTGAAGATTCTAATAAAATATTAAAAAAAATAATTAAAGAAGATAAAGAAAATAACATGCCAGAATGCTGGTATTATTTAGCATATAACTATGGCCAGACGGATAAGTACAAAAAAGTAAAATCATGTTTAGATAAGTATCTAAAGCTAGCACCGGAAGGTGAATATGCTTCTCAATCAGAAGAAATACTTTCAAATATTAGAAACTTTCAATATGAATTTGAGGCAAAAGACCAAAAGGAATTGCAAAAAGTAGAAAGAGTTTGTGCCGAGGGTGTTGAGCTTGTAGAAAAAAACAAGTTTAATGAAGCTATAGAAGTTTTTGAAAAAGCAATTGCTTTAAATTCCAAATTTATAGCGCCAAGAAACAATATCGCACTTTGCTATTTTTACAAAGGGGATGTGGATAGGGCGATACAAAGTACTGAAGATGTGCTAAATTTAGACCCTGAGAATATTTATGCTCTTTGTAATTTGGCTACATTTTATCATGAGGATGGAAATGAAATAGGGTTAAAGAACATTTTAAACAGACTTTCAATGTTGGATCCTATGCATACAGATGAAGAGCTAAAACTGGGTTTGACTTATGGATCATTAGGAAAGCACAACTGGGCATATGCAATGTTCAGCGCTATAATAGAAGAAGAACCGAGAAACTTTCAGATTGTTTACTTTTCTGCTGTAGCTGCCTTTAATATGAAAAAGTATAAGTTAGCATCAAAGCATTTTAAACGCCTTCATGAACTAGAACCACAAAATCCTTACACAGAGCTTTATCAAAACTATATTGAGGATATATTTGCTGGGCAATCCTCTTTTGAACCAATATCTTATGAAATTAAGCTTCCCTATAAATCTGTCATGGATATAATTAAAAAGTTAAGCTCTTCCGTTGAAAATGTAGGAGAGTTGATGAATGATAAAAAGCTTATTGAGGGATTAAATTGGGCTTTAACCAAAGAAGCAAGCATGACAAAAGTGGTCGTGGATTTAATTTTGAGTATGGATAACTCAGCCCTTCATCGACTTTTAATTGACTTTGTTTATAATGTCCAAGTTAAATATGAGGATCGAAACTATGCTTTTTGTGAAATGGTTGATAACAGCATATCTTTTGCTGACAAAGCAAATTGGCCAAAAAAAATAAAAGCTCAGGTTTTCACATCAAAACAACAAGAGGTATTAGAGGTTACACTACACTATTTACAGAAAGAGTTTAGCTTAGCGCAAGTTTACGCAGCGCAAACTCTTTGGTCAGAATATGTTAAGGAAAATAGGCCAATAATTAAAAAGGTTGAACTATGGGCAGCTTCTTTGATAATCTTAGTAGTTGCTGAAACTAGTAAGAACGTTAAACAAAACAAAGAGGATGTTCTAGAATACTTTTCTGCTAACCCTAAAGGTGTCAGCACTAAGATAAAAGAATTGAAAAAAGGTTTAAAGGTATTTTAATATTTGCCCTACAACGCTTATGTTGTGGGGTTTTTTAATAAGACGTATAATTTTTAACGACAGGGAAGATGTTAAACTACAACATTTTGCCAAAACATGCTATAATTCTATTAAATTATACTTTATGTTAGTTTTTATTTTATAATGAGGAGGAATAAAATGATATATACTAAGAAAGTTTTGGGATTAGAGGTTATTAATTTAAGTGATGGGAAAAAAATAGGCAAGATAAAAGAAGTGATTTTTGATAACAAAAGTAAAAAAGTAGTGGCCATAGAGATATACGAAAAAACAGGCCTTTGGAAAAAAACATCGGATATTTTACCTATCGAGGAACTAAAGGGAATGGGTAAAGATTCAGTAACAGTGGACGAACCAAAAACAGTTGAGGAAATTAACAAAGGGTTAACTAACTTCAAATGGTCAAGTTTATCAGGGAGAAAGGTAATAGAGGAAGATGGTTCTATAATAGGTACCGTTTCTGATATATCTTTCAAATTTCCGGAAGGTGATATCGTCGAGGTAGAAGTTAACCAAGCAAAATCAAAAGTATTAGCCAGCAAAGAAACTGTTTCAATCGAAAGGGTTAGAGCTATAGGAGAGGACGCCATAATAGTTTATAATGAATAAAAAGGAGCATCACAATGTTGAAAGTTGAACTAATCATAGATGGGACGCCAAAAAGCTGCTGCTCTAAAGGTGGAAGTTGTGAAAAAGGCAAATATGAAAAAATAATTGAGGATTTTAAGAAAGATAGTGCAAAGCAAATTCAGTATGAAATAATAGACTATAACGATTTAAAAGAAAATAGTTTCAATAACAGTAAGGATATTATAGCAGCGGTAGACCAGGGTCTGATTAACCTACCCATTGTTATAATTAATGGATTGCCCAGATTATTTGGTAGGTTTGATCATCAAGATTTAAACGAAATTATAAAGTGACTCGAAAATCTCCGTTGTATTACATACGACGGAGATTTTCTGTGTTTAAGGTAACTGCTTATAAATTTAAATAATATTAGTGGTCTGATGAAATAATTACAGTTTTCCGGTTATACTATATAAAATATAAGAATAAAAATTAGTTAAATAACTTGGAGGTGAATATAATGAGTCATTTACATGTAACCGATGGTGTTTTAGATTTATGGGTAATAATAATCGCTAATGTGGTTGCTTTTGGTTTGCTGTGTTATACATGTTTCGCAATGGTCAAAGATAACGATAAGTTTTATAATAATTTGGCAAAATTAGGGGTAGTGTCAGCTCTAATGTTAATTACAATGTCAATTCCTTTAGGCCCCATTCCTGCTCATTTAAGCTTAGTACTAGTTGCCGCTTTACTTTTAGGTCCCAATTTAGGCTTTATATCAATTGTTATAGTTAACCTAATTCTAGCCTTAATTGGGCATGGTGGAATAACTGTCTTAGGTTTAAACAGCTTAATTATGGGTGTCGAACTACTTATAGGATTCTATCTGTTTAGCTTTATGTTTAATAAAATTAGCTGGAGAAAAGCTATAGCAGTATCCGTTGCCGGGGCTTTAGTAGTGTCAGTTACTCTTATGGTAACAACTTTAGTTTTTGCAGGCCAAGATGTTTCAGAAGCGTTCCAATCTTGTTCCACCTGCTGTAACCAGTTAGATACTGTATCTAATGAGCAAGGAAATGGTCATAGCCATGGCGGGATATATCTTTTTTTAGGAACAGTAGGCGCTGGTATACTACTTGAGATATTGGTGGTTTTGGCAATCGTCGGATATATTCGAAAGGTTAGGCCTGACTATTTGGTGAAAGGTGGAAGTTAAGAGTTGGATTTATTTAACTTAGATCACATAGCCTTACATACAAAAGCACCTTTTCACGATAGCAGCGTAATAATAAAGATGTGCTTTGTATTGATAACCGTAGGGCTTTTAATAGCGACAACAGCAGCGATGTACCCTATCTTTATTTTTGCTCTAATAGTTGTTGTTATGCTTACGAATAAAGTGCCTGTTCTAAAAATACTACCGTTACTATTTTATCCGATATTTTTTACCGGTCTTTTTACCTTGTTGGCCGGGTATCCGCTTAACTATAGTCTGTGGCTTATATCTAAGTCATGCACTATTGCGCTAAGTTTACTTTTATTAGTAAGCACAACACCTATTTATAAAATATTTTCAGTTATGCAAAAGGTCTTACCCACGTTTTTTGTAGATGCATTGTTTTTTACTTACCGGTCGTTATTTATCTTTCAACAACTTTTTACAAACCTATTTACAGTCCTTAAATTAAAGGGAGGGTTTGATAATAGGAAGATACTAAAAAATACCAAAAACATGGGTTCCTTAGTTGCAATAACATTTATTAGGGCGTTAGATTCTGCACAGAATATGGCTGATGTGATGAAGATACGTGGTTATAGTTGTGGCAATTTAAAACAAACAGCTAAATTTAACACAAATGTTTGGGATTTATACCCTGGTGGCTTAACATTACTTGTTATCATAAGCTTTTTATGGGTTTAATAGGAGGAACAAAGATGGAACACCTAATTTACGCTAAAGATTTAAAATTTACTTACCCAGATAAAACAGAAGTCAGTGTGGAGGGTGAGATTTCAGTAAAAAAAAATCAAAGAGTAACTATTTTGGGGGCAAATGGTTCAGGAAAAACAACCTTGTTAAAAAGCTTGGTGGGTGTAATAAAACCTAAAGGTGGAGATATAAGGGTTTTAGATTTTTCCCCTAGCAAGGAGTTTTCAAAGATTAGGTATAAGGTGGGCGTGGTTTTTCAAAATGCTGATGAACAAATTATAGCTCCTACAGTATATGATGATATAGCCTTGATGCCTCGTGGCGCAGGGATAGAAGAGTCTGAAATTGAAAAAAGAGTCAACTGGATTTTAACAGAGCTAAACTTGTTACACCTTGCTCAAAAGGTGCCTCACTACTTAAGTGGTGGAGAAAAGAAAAAGGTAGTGCTAGCAGGAGCCCTGGTTATGAACCCAAGCCTTCTAATTTTAGATGAACCCTTTACTGGTTTAGATCCTCAGTCAAAACAAAACCTTATTGAAATTATAAATCACTTTAACGAAAAACATAATACTACGGTGCTAACAACGACCCATGATGTGGAAACTGTTTTTTCAATAAGTGATTACGTATATATATTTAGTGACAGTGGAGTAATAGCAGAAGGAAAACCGTTAGAGGTGTTTTCGCAACCTGAAAAGTTACAATCTGCTAATCTCTTGCAGCCTCAAATCCAACAGCTCTTTAGCCAGCTAATTAAATGGAACCTCCCGTTAGAACAGCCTAGCGATGTAGAGGATGGTGCAAACCAAATTTTTAGAATATATACCCGGTTACTTAAAGGAGACAAAATTTCATCTTAACGAAATTTCTTCAAAACCCCGAATTCTCTTGTTAGTAAGAGAAATCGGGGTTTTGTCTTATTACTGACCCTTAAAAAATAAAGTAAGCATTGAAATTTTTATAATGAGTATGTTGACAAAAACTAAAACATATAATACTATATGAACAAATGGTCATATAGCGAGGAAGGGATATAAATGGAGAAAAATCAGTTTCAAAGCGATATGTTAAAAGCTTTAGGGCATCCAACCAGACTAAAGGTAGTGAAAATTTTATCAGACAAAGAGCAATGTGTTTGTGAATTGGCTCCCGCTCTTAACACTGAGCAGTCCAATCTTTCAAAGCATTTAAGTGTACTTAAAAAAGCTGGGGTTTTAGTGAGTCGAAAAGACGGATTAAAAGTAATTTATGCCATCAAACACTTCGAGATAGTAGCAATTGTTAAGATTTTAGAAGATATAACAAAAAATGAAGTGAGTAATTTACACAAATCATTATTAGGGGAGGAAATAAAATGAATATGCTTTTAGAATGGTTTTTAAGTGGAATTAATGAAGTTTGGTACTACATGACAAATCATGTGCTAACTTGTCTACTGCCAGCTTTTTTCGTTGCTGGCGGGATTGCTATGTTTTTATCTAAAAATGCAGTGCTTAAGTACTTTGGAGCGCAAACAAAAAAATATATTTCATACACTATAGGATCTGTTTCAGGTATTTTATTAGCTGTTTGCTCCTGCACTATAATACCTCTTTTTGCAGGAATCTATAAAAGAGGGGCTGGGTTGGGGCCGGCAATAACCTTTCTATATTCAGGTCCTGCGATAAACTTACTTGCCATAACATTGACTTCAACAGTTCTAGGTTGGCAAATGGGGTTAGCTAGGATAATTGGGGCGATAATATTTGCCATAATAATTGGGCTTATAATGTCCTTGATTTTTCCGGAAACACAAAAGCAGGATAACAATATGTTTGCGGGAGAAGATGAAGAAAAAAGCAAAGGTGCAGTTTTAGGCTTTTTTGCTTTGTTAATCGCCATTTTATTATTTGGGACATTGGATTATAGTTTTGTTTCTGAAACTGCGTTAGCTACTGTTTTTAGCGGCGGTGAGTTAGGTCTTACTAATACGCCCTTTGCTGAGCTTATTGTAAAATATTCTATCTTACTTGTACTTATAGCAGCTGTTTATGTGGTTGTGAAAAAACACTTTTCTAGCGACGAAAGAGCTGGTTGGATAAGTGAGACATTTTCCTTAATCAAGTTAATTTTTCCAATGTTATTACTAGGAGTTTTTGTAGCTGGAGTTGTAAAAGTTGCTATACCGGAAGAGGTTATAACAAGGCTGGTAGGAGGAAACTCTATTTCTGCTAACTTTTTAGCAGCTATATTCGGTATGCTAATGTACTTCTCAACTTTAACTGAGATACCTATTTTAGAAAGTTTTACTGGACTGGGTATGGGGCAGGGCCCGGCGCTATCGTTATTGCTTGCCGGTCCAGCTCTAAGTCTTCCCAACCTATTATCCATAAGGAATGTTTTAGGAACAAAAAAAACAGCAGTTTATGCTGGATTAGTGGTAGTAATGGCTACTATAGCAGGGATGTTATTCGGGACTATAGTGAGCTAAAAAATATAAAGGAGAGTGACTATCTATGAAAATTAAAGTGTTAGGTTCTGGGTGCAAAAACTGTCAAGTGTTAGCGGAGAGGGCAGAGGAAGCATTAAATGAATTAGGCATTGAAGGAGAAATTATTAAAGTTACAGAGTTAGATGAGATAATTGATCTTGGTGTAATGATGACACCAGGTCTTATAGTTAATGACAACATTAAATCTACCGGCAAAGTGCCAAAGACTAAGGAAATTGTCAAGTTTTTACAAGAAGAAAAGTAAAGTATCGAGACTGTGGGTTTATCCCACAGTCTTTTTTAATAAGTATAATTTTCTAAAACATTTAATACATTAATTAAAAGGAGGTGCTAACTTATGAATATTCAAAGAATGTTTTCAGTTTTACTACTTGCTTTGATTGCTACGAGCCTGCTATATAATTTTTCAAAAGAAGGAGCTGAAATGGTAACTAATCAACAAAGGCAGCTTCCCATTTATAGAGTAGGAACAGATAAACCACAGGTTGCGATCTCCTTTGATGCTGCTTGGGGCGCTGATTATACAGAGGAGATATTAGATGTTTTAGATGAGTATGAGATAAAAACCACCTTTTTTCTAGTAGGATTTTGGGTTGACGAATATCCTGAGATGGTAAAAGAAATACATAAAAGAGGACATGAAATTGGTAACCACTCCACAACTCATCCTGAAATGAGCAAACTAACATCAGAGCAAGTTAAAGAGGAACTACTTATAACAGAGGAAAAAATATTTGAGTTAACTGGTCAAAAAGCAACAGTGTTTCGACCTCCGTTCGGCGACTACAATGACAATTTAATTAACTCAGCAAAAGAAGTTGGCTATCATACCATACAATGGGATGTCGATTCATTAGATTGGAAAGAAAGAGGAGTTATGGACATTGTAGAGAGAATAAAGGCAAAATCTAGCGAGGGATCTATTATTTTGTTTCATAACAACGGCAAGTACACAGCAGAAGCATTACCATTAGTTTTAGATTATTTAACAAAGGAAAAAAGTTTGGATGTTGTTCCGATTTCTGAGCTAATCTATAAACAAAATTATCACATCGATCACCAGGGTGAACAAAATTTAAACTAGCGGGGGGATAAAAAATGGGGAGTCAGATGAAAAAGTTAATTTTATTAACGGTAACTGCTGTAATAAGTACATATGTAATGTCTAACTCCATGCTAGCACTTATTTCTCAATACGGCGACCCCGATACAAAGGCTGCAGGAGTTGTTTCCGAAATAACTGAAGAAGAAAATAAAGGGGAAGAAAACAAAATAGGGGAAAATGGACAAGTTAATCAGCAATCATTGGACAAAGTTTATATCATCCAAAATGGAGTTTTTAAGGAAAAACAAGGGGCGGAAAATCTAAAAACAGCTATAAATTATCATGGTTTCCCAGCTTTTATAGTTGAACAAGACGAAGAGTACAGGGTTTTTTCAAATGTGCACTCAGAAGAAAAGATACTAAGGACTATCTTGGAACAGCAAAGAGAAAAAGGGCTGGACAACTACCTTGTAAATCAAAAACTAAATAAACACAATAAACAAGATGCAAATTATCTCTTTAAGATGATAAGTTCGGGGCATTCAACCATGGAAGCTCCTAGCGAGCCTATAAAAGAGATTATCTATAATTTTAATAAATGGAAGGAAACCGAGGACCTAAGTTATAAAAATCTTTATCATGGCAAGATCTACGAAATGTTTTTTTTAACAAAATAATGATTGATATATGCAACCTTGAATGTTATAATTTTAACAAACTAACAAACTGCAAAGGGTTGCATTTTTTTTAAGTTTTATAGTGAAATGTTTCACAGGAGGAGAATTTATGAATTTAAAAAAAGTTAGTCAGCTTGTAGGAGGAAAAGTAATTGCTGGTGAAGAATTCCTTAATAGAGAAATAAAAGCTGCTTACGGTGCAGATCTTTTAAGTGACGTCTTAGCTTTTACGGAAAGTGGCACCTTGCTTTTAACTGGACTAGTAAATAGCCAGGTAGTTAGGACTGCGGAAATGTTAGATTTGTGTGGAATTGTCGTTGTTAGAGGCAAAGAAGTAGAAGGTGATACATTAAAATTAGCTAAAGAGTGTAATATGACTATTATAGTAACTGATAAAACGATGTTCGAAAGCTGTGGAATTCTTTTTCATCACGGGGTTAAGCCTTGTGGTTTTACAAAATAGCGATGGAGAGTGGCCATGGAGACATTAAAGGTTGTTTGGGAAGTTGAAAAGATGGATTTTAGTCGAGCTGGAGAGGGCTCAAGTAAGATAAAAAAAATGCTGCATCAATTTAGCATTCGCCCTGAAATTATGCGTAGGGTTGCCATAATCAGCTATGAGTCTGAAATGAACCTAGTTATCCACTCTTATGGTGGAACGATACAGGGAGAAGTGTTTCCTGACAAAGTAGTTGTTACGGCAAAAGATAATGGCCCGGGTATAAAAAACCTCAATCAAGCTATGAAGGCAGGTTTTTCAACTGCGCCATTTGAGGTTAGAGAAATGGGCTTTGGAGCTGGTATGGGCCTTCCTAACATAAAAAGAAGTGCAGACAACTTAGATATTAGCTCGACAGAAGAAGGCACAAATCTAGTAGCTACAGTCTATTTAAAATAGTTTTTAATAAGGAGGGAGAGGCATGGCTGATTATCATTCCGTAAGACTTAGGGCAGGTTTATGTACTGGGTGTACTGCTTGCGTTACTTCCTGTCCTACTGAAGCGGTAAGAGTGTATGGACAAAAAGCCGAAATTTTAGCCTCAAGATGTACTGATTGTGGAGCTTGTCTTAAGGCGTGTCCAAACCATGCTAAAACCGGGAAAGTTGATAGCATTAAAGATTTGGATCGATACAAATATAAAATTGCATTGCCTGACCCCGCTATATTTGGACAATTTGCTCCTGAGGTAGAGCCGCAGAGGGTGCTGGGGAGTTTTCTTTCGTTAGGATTTGACGAAGTTTTCGATGTTGCATTAGCGTGTGACTTAGTTTCTGAGAAAATAAAAGAAAAGTTAAAAGAAAGTAAGTCACCTCTAATATCAGCCTCATGTCCAGCGGTTATTCGCATGATTCAAGCCTTATATCCTGACCTTATAAAAAACTTAGTTCCTGTAGAGGCCCCTTTAGAAGTTGCTGGACAATTAGCAAGACAGCAAGCTGAAAAAAGAGGCCTTTTATCTAAAGATATAGGGATTTTCTATATATCGCCTTGTCCTGCTAAAGTAACTGCTGCTAAAAATCCAGTTGCTAGAAATAAATCCAGCGTAAGCGAGGTTCTTTCTATAGTGGATATATATGGCAATATCCTAAAGTTTGCTAATATGAAAAACCAAAAAACTTTAGAGCTAAAAGCCACAGGCAAAGGTTATGGTTGGGCCAGAGCCGGAGGAGAATCAATAGCAGTAGGAACAACTAATAATGTGGTTGTTGACGGAATAGAGCATGTAACTAAAGTACTTAGTGAAATAGAAATTGGAAAACTGACAAATGTTGATTATATAGAATGCTGGGCCTGTGTAGGAGGTTGTGTTGGTGGACCATTGGTGGTGGAAAACCCGTTTATCGCAACAGTTAAAATAAGAAAAAAAGCTGAAAAGCTTAATAAACAACAGAAGATAAACTTAAGTTGTGTAGATCAGTCGATTTTTGACTGGGACGATGGTATTAAACCAAGACAGGTTATGTCTTTAGATAACAACATGACAGTAGCTATAAGCAAAGGGAAAAAGCTACAAGAAGTACTAGAAAAGCTTCCTGGATATGATTGTGGAGCTTGTGGTGCTCCTACATGTAGCGCTCATGCTGAGGATTATATCCAAGGCACTATTAAAGACACAAGGTGTGTTTTTAAAAACGACTAGCTTTTATTAGAAAGGCAAGGTGATAACATGAAGTTAAAAGATGTGGCCAAAAAGCTTAATTTAAAAGAACTAAATTCAACAAACCTTGAAATAGAAGTAAAAGGTGGGCTATCAACTGACTTACTTAGTTTGGTTCTTGCTAATAGTAGCCCGGGCAGCATTTGGGTAACTCACCAAAACCATCCTAACATTATTGCTGTTTCTTTACTTGCGGAGTTATCAGCTATTATTGTTATCGGTAAAGTTGAAAAAGAAACTGTAGATATTGCAAAGGAAAAAGGTGTCAACCTGTTTTTTACTAACAAACCATTGTTTGACACAGTTGGGTGTTTATACTCCCTAGGCATAAAAGCTGAAGATGCCACTGTATAAGGGAGATATGCATATTCATAGTGTATTATCACCGTGCGCAGACCTATCGATGGGTCCCAAAAATATAATCAGCGCAGCAAAAGCAAAGGGTGTAAACATAATTGGCGTTACCGATCATAACTCAGCAAAAAATTTAGCTGCTTTTGAAAAATTAGCTAAACTGGAAAGAAGTATCACTTTGCTATATGGTATTGAAGTGGAGACAAAGGAAGAGATTCATGTGCTTTGTTACTTTGAAACCTTAGATAAGGTTTCAGCATTTGATAATATTATTTATGACTCTATCAAAGACGTTAAGAATAACCCTGACATTTTTGGTGATCAGGTTATTATAGATAGCGACGAAAATATTATTGGGTATGAAGAAAAACTTTTGCTACAGCGTTGTGAGTTAACTATTCAACAACTAGCTGATAAAGTAAATAAATTTGATGGCATGATTATTCCTGCTCATATAGATAGGCCTAGTAACGGTATTTTGACCAATCTTGGGTTTGTGCCTGAAAACATATACTTTGATGCTTTTGAAATAAGTCCAAATACCAAAACCGAAGATGTACTAAAGACTCATCCATATTTGAAGAATAAAAACCTCATAAGAAGTTCTGATGCCCATTTGTTAACAGAGGTGGGGAAGGCGGTAATAAACTTTCAAATGCCTCATCCAACCTTTGAAAATATAAAGTTTGCCTTTTTAAATAGACTTGGCAGGAGGTGGTGGGTCTCAAGTGAATGATAAAAACAAAAGCAATTTGCGAAACACGAAAGGAGCGAAAAAAATGGAGAAATTAAACAAATGCTGTTGTGGAAATGACAACCAACAGGATGAAAAGAAAGTTGAGCTTGAAAAACTATTTGCAGAGTACAAAGGGAAAAAAGGTGCATTAATCCCTGTACTGCAAAAAGCTCAAGATATTTACGGATATTTGCCTAAAGAAGTTATTGCAGATATAGCAGATGGACTAAACTTACCTGTTAGCCAAGTTTATGGAGTTTGTACTTTTTATTCTCAATTCCATCTAAACCCTAGAGGTGAAAATATTATTCGGGTTTGCATGGGTACTGCTTGTCATGTTAGAGGAGCAGATAAAGTTTTAGAAAGACTTCAAGCAGACCTAGGTGTTGAACCTGGTGAAACCACAGAAGATCTAAAGTTCACTTTAGAGTCAGTTGCATGTATAGGTGCCTGTGGTTTGGCTCCAGTTATTATGATTAATGATAATACTCACGGCAGGTTAGATGCCGATACAGTTTCAGAAGTCTTAGACAAATATAAATAATTATGAAGGATTTATCTCACGTTATTTTAGATTTAGTTCAAAACTCTATATCTGCAGATGCAGATCAGGTTTCCATTGAGGTTTTTAAATCTAAGAAACAAAACCTGTTATCTGTTTGTATAACTGACAATGGAAAAGGTATGAATGAGCAGGAAGTCAAAAAATCAACAGACCCTTATTATACTACGCGCACTACTAGGGACATAGGTTTGGGATTGCCTTTAATTAAGATGATGGCTAAGCAAGCTGATGGAGACTTTAAAATAAATTCCAAGCCACAAAATGGCACTTGTGTATATTTTTCATTTGCTCTAGAGCATTGGGATTGCCCTCCGGTGGGCGATTTAGCGGCTACCTTTATCTCCTTTTTCGTTCTGCAACAGGATATTACAATATCTTTAAAGGTGGATAATGGTAGCGAAAGCTTTGAATTAAGCAATCAAGAAATATACGATGAACTTTCCGCTGACCAGATTACTAAGCAGTGGGTGTTAGATTGGGTAAAAGAGCTCATAGAGGACAATATTATGAAAATTTTAAGGGAGGGATAGTTTTGAGTAAGAAAATAAAATCTTTAGAGGATTTAAGAAAGCTAAGACAAGAAAAGGAAAAGTTAACCTCTCCTAGAGAAGGCGATAACATCCAGGTTATCATTGGAATGGGTACTTGTGGTATCGCTGCAGGGGCTAGGGATGTAATGCTGACCTTACTAGATGAGATTAACAGACATAATTTGAAGGTAAACGTTACTCAAACTGGTTGTATAGGTATGTGTGAAAAGGAGCCACTTTTAGACGTAGTAGTTCCAGGTGAAGGTAGAATAACATATGGAAAAGTTACACAAGACGTAGTTAAACAAATAGTATCTCAACATTTAGCTAACGGACAAATTGTAAAGCAAAATGTTGTAGGAAAAATAGAAGAGTAAGGGGGTAAAAAGATGGAGCTTTATAGAGGTCATATACTAATATGTTCTGGGACAGGTTGTATATCTTCTGGAGCAAATAGCATAAAAGCGGCTTTTGAAAAACAACTAGCTGAAAAAGACTTAAGTGGTGAGTTTAAACTGATTGAGACAGGGTGTCATGGTTTTTGCGAGATGGGGCCGATAGCTATAGTTTACCCAGAAGGCACTTTTTATTGCCGATTAGAAAACGAAGATGTGGAAACTATTGTGGAAGAGCATCTTATCAAGGGAAGGTTAGTTAAAGAAAAGCTTTATAACCCTCCTCATAGCGAGGATAAAATTCCTTCTTATAAAGAAATTGATTTTTATAAAAAACAACACCGTATCGCTCTTAGAAACTGTGGTTATGTAAACCCTGAGGATATTGATGAGTATATCGTAAAAGGTGGCTACGAAGCCTTGGGTAAAGTGCTTTCAGAAATGTCGCCAAGTCAGGCTATTGAGGAAATGAAAAAATCCGGATTAAGAGGTAGGGGAGGCGGTGGATTCCCTACTGGACTGAAATGGGAGTTTGCTAGCAAAACCGAAAGTGATAAAAAATATATGATTTGTAACGCTGACGAAGGCGACCCTGGAGCTTTTATGGATAGAAGTATACTTGAGGGAGATCCGCATAGTATCATTGAGGGGATGGTTATTGGTGGCTATGCGACAGGTGCTGATGAAGGCTATGTTTATATCCGAGCAGAATATCCTCTAGCAATCAACAGATTAAAAACTGCACTAGCACAAGCAAAAGAGTATGGCATGTTGGGAGAGAATATTTTAGGAACAGGCTTTAATTTTGAACTTCATATAAAAGAAGGTGCTGGAGCATTTGTCTGTGGAGAGGAAACAGCGTTAATGCACTCAATTGAAGGAAAGCGAGGTATGCCTAGACCTAGACCACCATTCCCTGCAGTTAAAGGTTTATGGGGAAAACCTTCAAACATAAACAATGTAGAGACCTTTGCTAATGTTCCTGTTATATTTGAAAAAGGTGCTGATTGGTTTGCCAGCTTAGGTACAGAGAAGAGTAAAGGAACTAAAGTTTTTGCTTTAACCGGAAAAATTAACAACACTGGCCTAGCAGAAGTGCCTATGGGTATCTCAGTTAGAGAGATTATCTATGACATCGGTGGGGGCATAACTAATGATAAAAAGTTTAAAGCTGTTCAAATTGGAGGACCTTCAGGTGGATGCTTACCAGAAGACTTAATAGATCTACCTGTAGACTATGACTCATTAATAGAAGCAGGAGCGATGATGGGCTCAGGTGGGCTTGTGGTTATGGATGAAGAGACCTGCATGGTTGACTTAGCTAGATTTTTCCTAAACTTTACTCAAGACGAATCATGTGGTAAATGCACTCCATGTCGCGAGGGTACAAAACGAATGTTAGAAATCCTTGAGAGAATCGTCGACGGCAAAGGGCAAGATGGTGATATCGAACTACTAGAAGAGCTCGGAGAAACTATTAAGACAACATCCCTTTGTGGACTTGGTCAAACAGCCCCTAACCCAGTGCTAAGTACATTAAAATACTTTAGAGATGAATACGAAGCTCATATTCATGATGGAAGGTGTCCTGCTGGTGCTTGCTCTGCGTTAGCAAAATATGTGATTGACCAAGAAAAGTGTAAAAAATGTACGCTATGTACAAAGGTTTGTCCAGTGAGTGCTATAGAAGGAAAACCAAAAGAAGTGCATAAAATCGACCCAAATGTGTGTACTGCCTGTGGTGTTTGTGTCGACACATGTAAGTTTGATGCTATAAAAAAGGGTTAGATAAAGGAGTAAATGTCAAAAAAGACAATACTTAAAGCTGATTTAGCGAGCTGTTTAGCAACTTTTCTTTAGATTAAGGGCTTTTTACTCCAAAGAAAAATATAATTTTTCCAATAGGTAACATTTTTTTCTCATACAAAGGAAACCCTAATTTTAAATGGGTTTCCTTTTTTAATCCATAATTTTTTTAATAATGTTTCTTTTATAGAGGTTGTGTTTTTATTTACAAACTAAAAAAAGTTATGGTAATATAAAAGTAGTTTTTATTTAATAATAGTTTAATTGTTTTTATTAAGGAGGTAGTAAAGTGGATAAGCACCAAAGAATTCCAGATGTAGTAATAAAGAGATTGCCAATTTACCTAAGGTATTTAGATCAACTTTCTTCTATGGATATCGAAACCGTTTCATCACAACAAATGGGTGATGATTTACACTTAAACCCGGCCCAAATAAGAAAAGATTTATCTATCTTCGGAGATTTTGGAGTTAAAGGTATGGGTTATCGAGTTTCCGACCTGTCTGAAAAGCTCAGGAGTATTTTGGGACTAGATAAAGAGATTTCTATTATTTTAGTAGGGGTAGGTAACCTAGGGGCTGCATTATGTCAGTACAATAGATATCAAAGTCCCACAACCAAAATTGTAGGTTTATTTGATGGACATCCCTCTAAAGTAGATAAAACTATCGGTAACATGAAAGTTAAGCCGATGGAAGACATGCAGGAATTTGTAAAAGAAAATGGAGTCAAAATGGGCATTATTACTGTTCCAGCTCAAGCTGCCCAAAAGGTAGCAGATCAAATGATAGCCGCTGGTATAACAGTAATATTAAATTTTGCTCCTGCATTATTGAATGTTCCAGAAGAAGTTAAAGTACAAAACTCTGATGTTACAACAGAATTACAAGCATTGTCTTATTATCTATAATATTAATATTGCCCTTTTATAAAAGGTTTTTTTCACTTAATATAGAATATAGCACTTGGACAAACAATAATTAGGGGAGGAATTAAATTATGGCTTCCGTACGAAAAGAGAAAGACCTATTAGGGGAAAAAGAGATTAGCAACGAGTTGTACTATGGTATTCAAACTAAAAGGGCATTGGAGAACTTTCCGATTACAGGATATGCTCCACACCCTACGTTGATACATGCTTTAGCAGTTGTTAAAAAGTCATCAGCAGAAGCTAATATGGAAGTTGGAAGACTTAACAAGAAGATTGGGCAGGCAATATGTAAGGCATGTGAAGAAATAATACAAGGAGACTTACACCAGTATTTCGTTGTCGATGCTATTCAAGGTGGAGCAGGTACTTCTATGAATATGAATGCAAATGAAGTGATTGCAAACAGGGCTATTGAACTTTTAGGTGGCAAAAAAGGTGAATATATAAAAGTTTCACCGAACACCCATGTAAACATGGCGCAATCTACCAACGATGCGTTTCCTACCGCTATTAACATAGCAGCGTTAAAGTTAGCGCAAGGTGTATTAACATCTTTAAACGGTCTTATTGATGCACTAAAAGGCAAAGAAGCTGAATTTGACGAAGTGCTAAAAATGGGAAGAACTCATCTTCAAGATGCTGTTCCTATTAGATTAGGCCAGGAGTTTGGTGCTTACGCTAAGGTGCTTTCTAGAGATGTCAAGCGTATAGAAAAGTCTTTAGAAGACCTTAAGGAAATAAATATGGGGGCTACAGCGGTAGGAACCGGCTTAAATGCAGACCCTAAGTATATTGAGGTTGTGGTGGATAGGGTTAATGAAAACAGTGGGATTGAATTTACAACCGCTTCTAACCTTGTTGATTCTACGCAGAACACTGATGCGTTTGTAGCAGTTTCTGCAGCGCTTAAAATTTGTGCCGTAAACCTATCGAAGATGGCAAATGACTTAAGGCTATTGTCATCAGGGCCTAAATGTGGCCTAAATGAGATAAACTTGCCTCCTGTTCAACCAGGATCATCAATCATGCCAGGTAAAGTAAACCCTGTAATGGCAGAGGTTGTAAACCAGGTTGCTTTCCAAATAATGGGCAATGATCATACTATCTGTTTGGCTTCGGAAGCAGGACAATTGGAGTTAAATGTTATGGAACCAGTGCTTACATTTAATTTGCTTCAATCTTTGGATATACTAAGAAATGTAACCACAGTTTTTGCCGATAAATGCATTAAAGGCATAACCGTTAACGAAGAAAGGTGTCGCCAGCTTGTAGATGAAAGCATAGGTATTGTAACTGCGATTAATCCGCATGTAGGATATGAAACTGCATCTACTGTCGCCCAAGAGGCCATTAAAACAGGCAGACCAATAAAAGAAATTGTTCTTGAAAGAGGAATTTTGACAGAAGAAGAACTTGAAAAAATCCTTAATCCTTATGATATGACAAGGCCTGGTATTTCTGGATCAGACCTGTTAAAATAACTAATTGGCGGCTTAAATGCCGCCAAACCTTTTAAGAAAGTTAATGTTATAACTTTAACTTTATATATTTTATTATTTAATAAAAGGGGTGAAAATCTTGGAAAAGAAAAGTTTTAAAGGTGGAATTCATCCACTTTATAACAAAGAGCTTTCTAACAAAAAGCAGATTGTTGCCATGGATGCTCCTAGCCAGGTTGTTATACCGCTAAGGCAGCATATTGGTGCTCCTTGTGAATCACTAGTAGAAAAAGGAGACATGGTTAAAGCTGGGCAAAAAATAGGAGAAGCAAAAAGTTTTGTTTCTGCGCCTATTCATTCTAGCCTTTCTGGCGAGGTAATTAAAGTTACAGAAGAAAGTATAACCGTTAAAAGTGATGGTGATAACAGGTATGAAACCGTATCGTCAAAACTAGAGAATTTAACAGCGGAAGAAATTGTCTCCGTTGCAAAAGAAGCCGGTATTGTCGGTATGGGGGGAGCTGCATTTCCTACTCACGTTAAGATGAAGGCGCCAGAAGGAAAGAAAATCGAAACTGTGATTTTAAACGGGGCTGAATGTGAGCCGTACCTTACCATTGACAACAGGATTATGGTTGAACAGCCAGAAAAGGTTGTTTCAGGGCTTAAGGCGCTAATTAAGGCTACTGGTGCTAGTAAAGGATTTGTGGGGATTGAGTTAAACAAACCTGACGCAATTGAAGCTATAGGTAAACTTATCGAAAATGAATCTAACATTGAACTTGTAACACTAGAGGTTAAATACCCACAAGGCGGGGAAAAACAACTGATCCATGCTGTGCTAGGCAAAGAAGTGCCTGTAGGGGGACTACCCGTAGATGTAGGGGCAGTTGTAAGTAATGTTTCTACAGCGGCGGCGCTGCATGATGCTATAACAGAGGGGAAACCATTATTTGAAAGAGGGATTACTGTTACTGGTAATGGTGTCGAAAATCCGCAAAACCTACTTGTAAAGGTTGGAACATCTTTTAAAGATGTTATTGATGCATGTGGGGGTCTTAAAGAAAATGCGGCCAAAGTTATAGCTGGAGGTCCGATGATGGGTAGAGCTATTGACTCATTAGAAGATGAATTTATTACAAAAGGCACCTCGGGTATTTTAGTGCTAACTGAAGATGAAGTTAATATAGTAGAAGAGAGGACTTGCATAAGATGTGCAAGGTGTGTTGATGCTTGTCCAATGAAACTTATGCCAAATTACCTTTCGGCTTATTCAAGAAAAGAAATGCTGCAAGAGGCAGAGGAGCTTCACCTATTTAACTGTATAGAGTGTGGATGCTGTTCTTTTATGTGTCCATCTAGAATACCGCTTGTACATTTAATAAGGCAAGGGAAGGCTGAGGTTAGCTCTAAAAAAGCAAAAAAGTAAGGTTTAGAAGGAGGAAATAACATGAGCAAAAAGTTTGTAGTGGGACCTTCTCCACACATACGTAGTCCTAGAGATATTGACTATATAATGTGGGATGTAGTAGTTGCTCTAGTTCCAGCTACCATTGCCTCTCTAATAATTTTTGGTTGGGCTAGCGCTATAGTATTGTCCCTAAGTTTAATATCAGCTTTGTTTTTTGAATGGTTAGTTGTTTCACGAAAACTGAGCATTAGTTCTTTTTTAGGAGATGGAAGTGCAGCAGTAACAGGTTTATTGTTAGGCTTAAGCTTACCACCTGCAGTAGGAATGATGTCAGTAGGGGAAGGGGCTTGGACTCAACCTTGGGCCATTCCGATTTTAGGTAGTGCTGTAGCTATTCTAATAGGCAAGCATGCATTTGGTGGTTTAGGGAAAAACCCTTTCAACCCAGCATTAGTAGGTAGAGGTTTTTTAACATTTTCTTATCTTTCGATTATGACAAATTGGGAAGCACCAGGTACAGTAGTTGATGCAGCGTCTGGAGCTACTCCTTTGCAAGGGGGAGCTGCTACCTTAAGCGAACTTTTTATAGGAACGGTTCCAGGTAGCTTAGGCGAAACTTCAGCATTGGCACTTATTATTGGAGGTATTTATCTATTATATAAAGGTCATATTGATTGGAGAATTCCAGGGGGCTTTTTAGGAGCTATGGTGGTATTTTCATTTATTCACACCGGTTTGGCAGGAGACTTTGAAGGTGTAGTAGGGTTTTTCTCTGCAGGCCTTGACGAGGCATTGTTCCAAGTGCTTTCTGGTTCTGCGCTAATGGGAGCAATCTATATGGCCACCTGTTATGTTACTAGCCCTACAACTAAAAAGGCTAGGTTGATATATGGAATTGGCTGTGGTTTGATTTTAATTTTAATTAGATACTATGCCCAAGCACCGGCTGGATTAACTTATGCTGTGCTATTTATGAACGCTTTAACACCTATTTTAGATAGATTTACTATTCCTCGTACGTTTGGGGAGGTGAAGTAGATGAAAGACATGATAAAAATGATAGCTGTACTGGGTTTGATAGCCGCTCTTTCTGCAGGTCTTTTATCTGCTATTAATGATTTTACTGCACCGATTATCGAACAAAACATTGAAGATAGAAGACTTAAGCTACTAGGGGAAGTCTTAGACGCTGATGAGTTTGAGGAAGTAACTGAAAACGAAGTTACATTTAATGAAGGATATAAAGATGGTGACTTTGTCGGCTATGTTGTAGAGGTAGAAGCCTCTGGATATGGTACAGATCCAATTAGCATGCTAGTTGGGATAAGCGATGAGTTTACTATCACAGGAATCGCTGTTTTAAGTCATGCTGAAACACCAGGTCTTGGCGACCAAGCTTTTGAAGACGAATATGTTGAAAAGCTGGAAGGTCGAGACTTAGAAGATGGCTTTGGAGATGTTGATGTTATTACCGGCGCAACTGCTTCATCAAGAGCAGTTATAACAGGAGCAAGAAATGCTTTAGAAGATTTAGCAGGTGCTTTAGGGATTACCGACGAAATAGTTATCGATTTAGCTGAAGTACTAGACGGTGTTTATGAAGGAACTGGACAAGGATATGGTGGTGACATCGATGTATCCGTTGAAGTAAGTGGTGGACAGATTGTGTCATTAGAGATTCTAAACCACACCGAGACGGATGGAATTTCTGACCCTGCTTTTGAACAAGTACCTGATAATATGGTGGATGAACAAGAAGTTGATGTGGATACTGTAAGTGGGGCCACAGCTACCAGTGAAGGTATTATTGAAGCGGTAAAAGATGCATTATCCGAATTTGGTGACTCAGCCCAAGACGTAGAGGCTAACTAGGAGGTGAACACTTTGTTAAATAATTTTTTAAAAGGAATTTTTAAGGAAAACCCTGTTTTTGTATTGCTTTTAGGTTTATGCCCAACGTTGGCTGTAACCACAAGCGCAGAAAATGGTTTCGGTATGGGTATGGCTACTTTGGTAGTTCTTTTAGGGTCGAACATCGTGGTATCTCTTCTTAAAAACTTTATACCAAGTAGAGTAAGAATTCCTTCCTTTATTGTAATCATTGCAACCTTTGTTACTATGGTGGATATGTTTATGGAGGCGTACTTTGTTGACTTACACGACAACCTAGGCTTATTTATCCCGTTAATTGTGGTAAACTGTACAATTCTAGGTAGAGCGGAAGCCTTTGCATCTAAGGAAAAAGTAATGCCTTCTGTAGTTGACGCCTTAGGTATGGGGTTAGGCTTTACTTTAAGTTTGACTGTACTGGGTTTTTTCAGACAGTTTTTAGGAACCGGCGAACTTTTTGGTGTTCAGCTATTTGAAGGGGCACTGCTGTTTTTACAACCTGCCGGTGCTTTTCTTAGCTTAGGTTTACTGCTTGGTATAATAAATGCCGTTACAATGAGACGGACCTCTAAACAGTAGAAGGGAGGACAAAGATAAATGACTGAATTGTTAACTATACTTTTTGCCGCTATTTTCGTTAATAACTTTGTGCTAAACCAGTTTTTAGGAATTTGCCCGTTCTTTGGGGTTTCCAAAAAAATAGAAACCTCAGTGGGTATGGGAATGGCGGTTATGTTCGTAATGACAATAGCATCTATAATTACCTGGTATATAGACAGGCTAATTTTGGAAAATTTCGATTTACAGTATCTACAAACTATAGCTTTTATTTTAGTAATCGCTTCTTTAGTGCAGTTTGTAGAAATGGTTATTCAAAAGGTAAGTCCTACCCTTTACCAAGCTCTGGGTATCTTCTTACCGTTGATAACTACTAACTGTGCTGTTTTAGGTTTAGCGATTTTAAATATCGATCTTGGGTACACTTTGACTGAAACAATAATACATGCTGTAGGAGCCGCATTAGGCTTTACTTTAGCCCTAGTTATATTAGCGGGAATAAGAGAAAGATTAGAATTAACTGGTGCTAACAAATACTTTGCTGGAGTACCTTCAGCATTTTTAGCAGCAGCAATATTAGCAATGGCTTTTGCTGGCTTTGTAATTTAATAGTTACTGGGGGTGTAAAAATATGTTAAGCGCAATCATCGCATTAGGATCTATTGGCGTTGTTTTTGGAGCAGTTCTAGCTGGTGCTTCGAAAATTTTTGCAGTAGAAACAGATCCTAAGCTTGACGAATTAATAGAGGCTTTACCAGGTGCCAATTGTGGTGCTTGTGGATATCCAGGATGTAGTGGTTTTGCCGAAGGAGTGCTAAAAGGGGAGGCGCCTGTTGACGGTTGCCCTGTTGGCAAGAAAAAGGTAGCAAATGAATTGGCAGATATAATAGGCAAAACGGATATGGAGGCTGCGTCAGATACTCCTATGGTGGCAAAAGTAAAATGCCATGGTAGTAGCGACGTTGCTAAAGAAAAGTTCCGCTATGAAGGTGTTAAGGATTGCAAGGCGGCTATGCTAATTGATGGTGGGCCAAAAGCTTGTGACTATGGCTGTATGGGCTTAGGCACCTGTGAACGAGCCTGTCCGTTTGATGCAATAGTGATGGGGGAAAATAATTTACCAATTATTGACCAAGACCTTTGTACCGGATGTAAGAAATGTGTCCTAGCCTGTCCTAAGGACGTTATAGGCATGATTCCTCATGGCTCTGATGTTCATGTTATGTGTAACTCTAAAGATAAAGCTAAACAGGTAATGCAAGTATGTAAGGTAGGTTGTATTGGCTGTAGTAAATGTGCCAGAGCTTGTCCTAAAGACTGCATTAAAATGGAAGACGGTTTAGCTAAAATTGACAACACCGTTTGTATTAGCTGTGGTGTGTGTGTAAAAGAGTGTCCGACTAATGCTATAGAACAGTTATAAAGGCAAGTAAGCGTCCTAGATTGGGGCGCTTACTTTTTTCCTTTAAATGATGGCGTAAAGTGTGGTATAATTACTTTGCGAAGATTACCAAGAAAAGTTTATAGTGAAAGTACTAGCAATCTCTTTTACTAACAAAAGGCTATAGTATTTAAACGGGACAACTAGATTTAAGCCAAGAAAATTAAAAATGATCAACTTATAATTTTATTGCAAAGGTGGATTTAATATGAAAAATTTAAGAAGTATAATAATCGCTACTCTTTTATTGTTTGTTTTAGTGGGTTGTTCTTCGCAAAATGAAGAATTAAAGGTGTATAACAACCATTTTTTTGCTATGGATACTTTAGTGCAGATTACAGTTCATAGTGAGGACTCTGATAAAGCTGATGAGGCATTTCAGTTGGCAAGGGAAGAAGTTGAACGTCTAGAGACAAAATTAAGTGCTCATATAGAAGGAAGTGACGTTGATACTATAACTAAAAATGCAGGAATTGAGCCGGTAGAAGTTTCAGAGGAAACATTTTATCTGTTAAAAAAAGGTGTAGAATACGGAGAAAAAACAGATGGGAAATTTGATATTACTATAGGTCCTTTGCTTGAAGCCTATAGCTGGAGCAATCAGGTTGTACCCACTGAAAAAGAAGTGCAGCAGGCAACTCAATTAGTTGATTATAAAAAACTTATCTTAGATGAGGATAATCAAACAGCATTTCTCACAGAAGAAGGCATGACTCTTGATTTAGGGGCTATTGCAAAGGGGTTCATTGTTGATAAGGCTGCTGAAATCATGATGGATCATGGAATTAAGTATGGAACCGTTGATGGAGGAGGGGACGTATACCTAATGGATAAACCTGATGGTACTCCTTGGAGAATAGGGATACAACACCCAAGGAAACAACAAGGAGAATTTATCGGGATAGTTGAAACTTACTCTAACTCTGTGGTGACATCAGGAGATTATGAAAGGTACTTTATGGATGGGAAAACAAGAATTCATCATATTATCGACCCAATTGAGGGGTTGCCACCGCAAAATGTTCAGTCAGTTACTATCTCAGCACCTAACGCAACCATAGCGGACACGCTATCTACTGCATTGTTTAACTATAGTCCTGAGGAAGCGGTAAGTTTTGTTGAAGATTTTGACGGTGTGGAGGTTCTTGTTGTTGATTCTGAAGGCCAAATATATAAAAGTACTGGGATGCAAGAAAAAGTAACAATAAACAAATAGATATATACGTCCCTGTAGGAGTGATTTGATGAAAAAAGGCGATCTAATACTAATTGGCATAGTGCTAGTTCTTTCCCTTTCTGGCTTAGCATTATACCAGCTTTACTTTGCTAGTCATGAGATAGAAGGAGCAAGAATTGTTATAAGCCAAAATGGTGATGAGTGGGCGAGTGTCCCACTTTTTGAGAAAGGGCGCTCAGAAAGTATAGTTTTTACAGGTCCGGTGGGGGAAACAGTAGTAATTTTAGGAGAAGACTTTGCCACCGTGGAGCATTCAGACTGTCCAGACCAAATCTGTGTAAGCTTTGGAAAGGCTAAAAGGCCTGGACAAACCATAACCTGTTTACCAAACAGAGTTTTTATTCGAATTGAAGGTGGACAGGGGCAAGATATTGATATTTAATACAAAATTTAAGGGTGAGGAATATGAGAAAGAGTTTTGTTAAAAAATTAGTTATGCTATCGCTGTTTATTGCTATGGCCACTATTCTTACGTTTATTGAGGGTAGGATAGCACCACTAGCCTCCCTGTTTATGGGGCAACCTGTAAAGCTTGGGTTGGCAAATATTTTCACACTAACTACACTAACCTTATACGGCGTTAAAAGTGGTTTTGTCGTTGGAGTTATGCGAGTTATATTAGCTTCCTTTTTATCAGGCAAGTTTTTAACCCCAGTTTTCTATCTAAGTTTTGGAGGGGCAGTTTTAAGTACGCTGTGCATGGCTTTAGCTATAACCTTTTTAAATAAACATCTAAGCAACGTAGGAATTAGTTTAATAGGCGCAGTAACCCATAACATAGCACAAATTATTGTGGTTATTTACCTTTTAGAAACGCCACTAGCTGCCATCTCTCAGCCACTTCTTATAGCATTAGCTATTCCTACTGGGATTTTTGTCGGAGTTTCAACAAACTTTGTTACAAAGGCATTAAATGGCGCTAAAATAGCAGGAATCTAAAGACAAATGTTGAATTATTTAATAATAGTATAGTATTACTCTACTATTAACTTATCTGAAAAAGGCGGGAGACGTATGCGAAACAATGCTTTAAATCCATTTTTGTTAATACTTTTTATTGTTATCGGTGCTATGTTAGGGAATGTGATCGCA
This sequence comes from Proteinivorax hydrogeniformans, assembly GCF_040515995.1. Classification (GTDB taxonomy): domain Bacteria; phylum Bacillota; class Proteinivoracia; order Proteinivoracales; family Proteinivoracaceae; genus Proteinivorax; species Proteinivorax hydrogeniformans. The sequence continues at coordinate 1,149,219 of NZ_CP159485.1, forward strand.
ATTATCTTAGGTAGCAGTATCCCACTCCTAAGTGAAGGAAGTTCGGTAGGCTTAGAAACTACCACCCTAGACTTAATGGTGTTTTCGTTAGATTTTGGCTTTAAAATCAGCCTGAATTTAGCAAGTATAATTGGTATTTTTCTATCTATTATTTTCTATAAAAAGTTTATTTAAAGGAGACTTGAAAATAGGTGCTAATTTTAGCTTCTAAATCACCAAGAAGGAGGGAGATATTAAATAAACTCCCTCTTAAATATCAGGTTATTTCATCTAACGTCAACGAGAAAAAGTTCTCAGAAAAAAATCCAGCTGAGCTAAGTAAAAGTTTAGCTATTGCAAAAGCGATAGAAGTTAGTAGTAAAACAAAAGATTACGTGCTTGCCGCCGATACTGTGGTTAGCTTTGATGGGAATATTTTAGGAAAACCCTCTAGCTTAGAACAGTGTAGGATGGTTTTGCAAATGTTATCTGCCAACAAGCATTATGTAATCACTGGGGTAGCTCTTTGCTTTGAAGGCACAGTGATAGATGCCTTTTACGAGACAACCTCGGTCTATTTTAAACCGTTATCAAACCAAATAATAGAGTGGTATATATCCACTGAGGAGCCGTTTGATAAAGCTGGCGGTTATGGTATACAAGGAAAAGGCGGAGTTTTTGTAGAAAGAATAGAAGGTTGCTTCTATAATGTAATGGGGCTGCCCCTTAGCAGGACATCAGAGTTGTTAACACATCATGGTATTATGAAGTGGGGCAATTAAGATTAAGGAGTGGTGTCTGATGTCTGGCTACACTATAAAAGATTTACCCTCGGAGGAAAAGCCAAGGGAAAGAATGTTAAAGTATGGAAGCGCAGCGCTTTCGGATACAGAACTTGTAGCAATCATTCTTAGGACAGGAACAGCTGGCAACTCTGTGCTAGAGGTTGCCAGAAGCTTACTTACACAATACAATGGTTTAGAGAATCTAATTGAAGCTGACATAGAACAACTATGTAAAGTTAAAGGTATAGGAGTTGCAAAAGCCGTTCAAGTTAAGGCGGCTTTGGAACTAGCAAAGCGAGGAAAAGGTAAAGTAGCTGAGCGAAATAAAAGACCAATAACTTGCCCTGACGATGTATATGAAGCAGTTCAGCAGTACGTTACCAAAAGGCAAGAACATTTTGTAGTGTTATTACTTACAACTAAGAATACAATTATTTCCTCTGAGGAGATTTCAAAAGGTGGAATAAATATCGCCAGCGTATTTCCCAGGGAAGTTTTCAATAAAGCTATTGTAAAAAATGCGGCTAGAATAATCCTCAGCCATAATCACCCCAGTGGCGATCCAACCCCCAGCCCGGAAGATATTGCTATAACAAAAAGGTTAGCTAAGGCTGGAGAAGAGCTGGGAATAAAGGTGCTTGACCATGTGATAGTTGGGCGAGACGGGTACGTGAGTCTGACAGATAGAGGTTTATTTTAATTAGGTGGTGATGGGTATAGGACAGGATAAAATTTCAATTAATGACAAAAAACACATTACAAATTAAAGTGAAATCGTATTAGAATATAGATAAGCTTAATTTTGAAGGGAGAAATGACCAAAGTGTTAAACTATTTTTCAAGTGATATAGGAATTGATCTAGGAACAGCAAACACATTTGTTTATGTTAAAGGAAAAGGGATTGTTTTAAGGGAGCCTTCAGTTGTAGCAATCCAAAAGGGTAAAGAAAAGGAGAAGGTTTTGGCTGTTGGTGAAGACGCTAAAAAGATGATTGGTCGTACACCAGGAAACATAGTTGCCATAAGGCCTATGAAAGATGGAGTTATCGCCGATTTTGACATAACTCAAGAAATGCTACAATACTTCATTGGGCAAGCTTACAAAAAAAATGTACTTAAAAGAAAACCAAGGGTAGTAGTATGTGTACCTTCAGGAGTTACTGAGGTTGAAAAGAGAGCAGTTCAAGAGGCAACAGAACAAGCAGGAGCTAGAGAGGCTCACTTAATTGAAGAACCTATGGCTGCCGCCATAGGAGCTGGGCTGCCTGTAGGAGAACCAACAGGTAGCATGATTGTAGATATCGGTGGAGGTACTACTGATGTTGCAATTATTTCGTTAGGTGGAATTGTCACCCATAAATCTATTCGAATTGGTGGCGATGAAATGGACGAGTCGATAGTACATTACATCAAAAGAAAATATAACTTAATGATCGGTGATAGAACTGCTGAAGACATAAAAATGTCTATTGGTTCTGCTTATCCAGAAGAAGGAGAGCAGACTATGGATATTAGAGGAAGGGACCTAGTAACAGGCCTTCCTAAAAATCAGCCTGTCACTGTAAATGAGATTAACGCTGCAATGAAAGAGCCAATAACAGCAATTTTAGAAGCGATAAAAATTACATTAGAAAAAACTCCTCCAGAGCTAGCAGCAGATATTATGGACAAAGGTATAGTGATGACAGGTGGGGGAGCTATGTTAAATGACCTTGATAGGCTTATTTCAGAGGAAACAGGTATGCCGGTAATGGTAGCGGAAAACCCTTTGGACTCTGTAGTCTTAGGTGCGGGAAATGTCTTAGATAATCTAGAACTTTTAAAAAGAGTTTCGCTAGATTCAAAACCAGCTAGGTAGTAGTTTGCTTTGGGGAGGAGGAACTAATGGGTAATATTCAGCCAAGATACAAAAAGATAATTAATATTGTGATAATATTTATCATTCTTAGTTTAATCATGAGTTGGTCAACCAACGATTCTGCCAAAGTTTCGTTTATTGAACAGTCGATTAATCAGCTGGTTCTTCCTTTTCAGAAAGCAATGACTTACACCAGTAATGCAATTGGCGATACATTTTATTTTTTCTCTGATTTAAGAAATGTTTATGGCGAGAACAAGGTTCTTAAGGAGGAACTAAATAGGTTAAGTCATCTCGAGGCAGAGCTAGATGAGGTAAGGCAGGAGAACAGTCGTCTTTATGATCTTTTAGATTTCCATCAATCCCATGATTATACCACCACACCGGCGAGGGTAATCTCGCGCAGTCAGCAGGCGTGGTATTCCAATATCACAATCGATAAAGGTAGTGCTCATGGCATAGAAAAAGATATGCCTGTGGTCACTGATGCAGGACTTGTGGGCAGGGTTGTAGAGGTCTCTTATAGCACTTCTAAAGTAATGCTAGCGATAAGCCCTAATAGTAGGGTTAGTGGACTGGTTCAAAGAAGTAGAGACAACACTTTAGTAACTCCTCACGAACAAACCACTGGCTATTTACAAGCTAGCAGAATGTTCTATGATGGAGATGTAGAAGTTGGAGATAAAATTATCACTTCAGATCTAACTGGAGTATTTCCAAAAGGGATTGTGATTGGGGAGGTAGTTGATTTAGTAGATACCCCTAACGCCGTTGAAAAAACTGCTGTTCTTAAGCCGGCGGTCGATTTTGAGCGGTTAGAGGAAGTGTTAATCGTTGTGGATTATGTACATGCAACAGAAGAGTTAGAGGGTGAAGAGTAATGGGAGGCTTAATATCAATATTAGTTATATTAGTACTAGTTACTTTACAGGGCAGCTTTCTGCCCTTGTTTTCTATAAATGGCATAGTGGCAGACTTGTCGTTAATCTTTATAGTAATGTTATCGCTAAAAAAAGGTAACACATATACGCTACTTTTAGCTGCCTGGGCAGGTCTTTTACAGGATGTTGTGTTTTTGGACTTTATCGGCGTTAACATTGCAGCTAAAGTGTTTACCAGCTATATAATAATAAACTTCAAAGATTACTATTATAAAGACAATCTTTTAATGACTCTTTTAACTTTAGTTTATGCTACCTTTATACATCAGGGAATTACCCACTATTTTATGACTTTTGTAGATATGGTCGATTTTGGCTATTACCAAGTGTTGTTAAATTACTTTGCCCCCTTACTTATACTAAATTTAATAACGCTTATTATATTTTATTTACCATTAAAGAAGTTTATATCTTGTAAAAACTTCTACCAAGTATAAAGAGAGGTAAATATCCATGGCAGAGGTAAAATCAAATAGAGTTAATGGTATTATGATGGGGAGTTGTGTAATCGTAGCGGTGCTAATACTTCGGTTAGCTTTTTTACAGGTAATACAAGCAGATGAGTTAGCTGCAAGAGCAGATAGGAATAAGGAAAGGTTTGTTTATGAACCCGCCCCAAGGGGATTGATACTAACATCAGATGGTGAAGTAGTTGCTAACAGTAAACCAAGCTTTGACGTTCGTATCAACTTCATTGACCCACAAGAGCAACAGAGGGCGTTAGATTTTTTAAGCGATATCCTTAACTGGAGCGATGAAACCCTTAAAAGCAATCAAAAAAGGCTAGCTGAACACCGAAGGTATCACGAACCCGTGAAGCTACAAGGGGCTCGAAATATTCAAGACCAAGAACTTCTTTTTTCCATTGAGGAAAAAGTTTATAAATATCCAGCAATAGAGATAGTGGCAACTCCGGAAAGAAATTATCCTAAAAAAGACATGTTCCCCCAGTTATTGGGTGGAATAAAGGGTGATGGGCTGCCTCACGGCATTGCTTGGGACGAAGAAAAAAAAGAATACACTAACGAAAAGAACAGCTTAGAAGCATACTGGAATGATGAGCTTTCGGGGATTGATGGCTACACGTTATGGGAGGTAGATAACGATAGTCGTCCCGTCGACATACTAGGACGGCAAAAAGCGACTCCGGGTAACAATCTTATTCTTACTGTAGACTCTCACCTACAAAGGGTTACTCAGGATGCTCTTGAGACAGTTATCGAAAAAGAACAACAGTATCAGTTAAGAGATACCGATAATAACAGCGGAGTTATGAGAAATGGGGCTGCAGTGGTTCTTGATGTAAAAACTGGCGAAGTTTTAAGCATAGCCTCATACCCAACTTTTGATGCTAACAGGCTAAACAATGAATATGGCAATTTATTTGTGGAGTTTCAAGAGTTAGACGAGGAGTTAAACAAGAAAGGAACAGGTGGGGCTCCTACCTCTAACTGGGAGGTTTTTAGACCGTTAAGGTGGAATCGTGGTATTGGATCTACTGCGAAAATGTTAACATCTATTGCTGGGTTAGAAGAAGGAGTTATAACTCCTCATACAACATATATTGATAGAGGTGTTTATGAACCTAAAAACGAGCCAGGACGTAACCAAATTAGAAACTTCAATAGAAGAGCTTTTGGCAGAGTAAACCTTTATGAAGCGATGACGGTATCCTCAAATGCATACTTCTTGTGGGTAACGGAACAGTTCCCAGGAGATTACAAAGATCAAATGGAGGTCTTAGGGGAGTATGCAGAGCTTATGGGTCTAGGAGAAGGCTCTGGCTTAATAGGGGTTAGAGATGACCCTGGCACAGTCTTTGATAGCAGCAACCAAAGTGCTTTAAGTTTTACAATAGGGGCTCACAGTACAACTAGGTTTAACCTTATGGAAATGGCCAATTATATAGCTATGATAGCTAACGAAGGAGTTCAGTATCGCCCCAGGCTAATAGATAAAGTAACAGACTATGAAGGAAATGTGCTAAAGGAGTTTGAAAAAGAAGTGTTAAGGGAAGTGTCAGAGGATGAAATTTCTACTGAAACTTTTCAAGCTATAAAAGAAGCGATGTTAGGCGTTACTAAATATGGCTACCATGGCAATAGATCTGGCACAAGCGCTGCTTACTTTCATAATATGGACATCGATGTAGCTGGCAAGACGGGAACATCTCATGTAGGCACCGGTGTATACTCTCATGCCTGGTGGACAGGGTTTGCTCCATATGACGACCCAGAAATAGCAGTGATTGTTATGTTAGAGCATGGTAGAAGCTCATCAAATGCTTCAGAGGTTGCAAGTATAATCATTGATAATTACTTTGATGATGAAACAGAAGAAACAGAAGAAACAGAAGAAACAGAAGAAACAGAAGAAACAGAAGAAACAGAAGAAACAGAAGAAGAAATAGAATAGATATTTTAAAACGCTCCTTATTTAAAGGGGCGTTTTTTTAGAAACATTGGCTATAAAGAAGGATTTTGCAAAAAATTGACGAAATAAGATTATGAATAAAAAAAATAGGGGCTATTAAGATGAAAATTACAAGTTTTAACGTCAAGGGAAAAAACAATTCAGTAAAAATCACCTTAACAGGCAAAAATCCAAAATATTTTTGGGAGGAACTAGAAGGATACATCAAACAAAATGAGAAGTTCTTTAAAGGAGCCTCACTATTGATAGATGGTTTGCCGTTAGACTTTGATGAGACTCCTGCTAAGGGATTAGAAGAGCTTTATAATGTATCAATTAAATTAACCGGAAAAACCACGAAAACACTGCAAAATCACCTTGTAGCTACAAACAGTACCTATTATCACCTAAAGACAATTAGATCTGGTCAGCGTTTTTTTTATGCCGGCGATGTAGTAGTGTTTGGCAATGTTAATAGCGGTGGTGAAATTTTAGCTTCTGGAAACATTACTGTTACAAACTCTATAGGTGGACTTGTACATGCTGGTTATAATGGAGATAAAAAGTCGTTTGTAATTGCTGAAAAGCTACTGTCTCCACAAATTAGAATCGCAGACCATGTATTGCCAGTAGAGAAAGCATCTGAAAGCGCAATCAACGAGAAGGTTGTTGTATCAATTGCAGAGAAAGATATAGTTGTAAACGAATTTAACGATGTTAACATGAAAGGAGATTGACAGATGGGACAAACAATCGTAGTTACTTCAGGAAAAGGTGGGGTAGGTAAAACAACCACAACCGCAAACTTAGGAACAGCACTAGCTATGCTAAACAATAAGGTGGTTTTAATAGATGCTGACATCGGCTTAAGAAATCTAGATGTTGTTATGGGGCTTGAAAACAGAATTGTCTATGATGTAGTTGATGTAGCGGAGGGAAGATGCCAGTTAAAACAGGCTCTTTTAAAAGATAAAAGGTTTGATGGTTTACATCTATTACCGGCGGCTCAAACTCGTGACAAGGATTCATTAGAGGCAGAGCAAATGGTTAAAATCTGTAAAGAGCTAGAACAGGATTTTGACTACATTTTAATCGATTGTCCTGCTGGTATAGAACAAGGTTTTAAAAATGCCATAGCACCTGCTAGTCGTGCTGTTATTGTAACGACTCCCGAAGTCTCAGCTGTGCGTGATGGAGATAGAGTAATAGGGCTTTTAGAGGCTTCAGGTGTTGGGAAAGTTAACCTGTTAATTAACCGCTTAAAACCAGACATGGTTCAACGAGGCGATATGATGGATATCAGCGATATAGTAGACATTTTGTCTATCGACTTACTTGGCGTTATACCTGATGAAGAAAAAATCATTGTTTCTACCAACAAAGGTGAACCTGTGGTTATGGATCATAGTTGTAGGGCGTCCACTGGTTATAAAAATATAGCCCATCGAGTTATGGGCAAAAAAGTTCCTCTGATGCCGTTAGAAAATGAGAGCACCTTTAGAAAAATACTTAAAAAAATGGGCCTATCTAGTTAGGGGGGAGATTATGAACTTATTTAACAGAAAAAAAGAGAAAAGTTCAAAAGCTATTGCCAAGGATAGACTAAAATTTGTGTTAATACATGATCGCTGCAAGATAACTCCGGATACTCTTGAAAAAATAAGAAAAGACATGCTAGCTGTATTAGATAAATACTTAGATATTGATACCGAGGGAACGGAAATTTTATTAAAAGATGACCGTAGCGAAACTACCTTAGAAGCAAACATTCCCATTTTAAAAAATCAATGATAATGTATAATATATAGTGATGATATTTTAAGTGGAGGAGGGCTACTTTGATAAAAAAACACGAACTACTTAATTTTGATGTTCCGCTATTTGTTGCTGTTCTTGTGCTTTCCGTTATAGGGGTAATTATTGTAACTTCAGCCTCTCTTCCATATACGGTTGACTCGTTTAGCGAGCTAGTTCAGGCAATCTCTGAAATGCGCGTAAATTACTTTTCTAGGCAACTGACTTGGGTTGGTGTTGGCGTATTTTTAATGCTTTTTATGTGCACTTTTGACTACAGAGATCTAGGTAGACTTTCGGTGTTAATTTACATAGTAAATTTAGGACTATTACTTATGGTTATTTTTGCAGGGCAGGAAGCTATGGGTGCACAGCGTTGGGTACAAATAGGATTTTTTCGACTTCAACCTTCAGAATTTGCCAAAATAGCAATAACTATAACCTTGGCAAAATATATTTCTAGAGAAGATGTCAAACTAAATAATCTCACAGATTTAATAGTTCCTGGCATACATGTAGGCATACCAATGCTGTTAATTTTTTTACAGCCAGATTTAGGAACATCTTTAGTATTTAGCGCTATAGTCTTTAGCATGGTATTTGCTGCAGGACTTAAATGGAGACATATTCTCATCTGTGTAGGAACTGGGGTTTTGGGAGCAGTCTTTGCTTTTTTCAAAGTTTTATCAGACTATCAAAGAAGTAGGTTAATAGTTTTCACCGATCCAGAGGCTCACTACCTTGGTGCAGGCTTTCAAGTTATCCAGTCAAAAATTGCAGTTGGAGCAGGTGGTATTTCCGATGGATCTCTCTGGGGGAAAGGGCTTTTTCAAGGGACCCAAAGCAAATTAAACTTTCTTCCAGAAGCTCAAACTGACTTCGTTTATTCCGTAATAGCCGAGGAGATGGGTATGATCGGAGCTGTACTGGTACTGTTTTTGTTTTTGTTTATAATTTACAGGATCTTAGTAATAGCAGTTCAGGCTGATACCTTTGGGACTTATATATGTGTAGGCATAGCGGCGATCATGTCTTTTCAATTGTTAGTTAATGTTGGCATGACCCTATCTATGATGCCTGTTACTGGAATTCCTTTACCTTTTATAACCTATGGAGGAAGTACTTTCCTCTCTTCTGCTTTAGGGATAGGTTTAGTTCTAAATATCGGGATGAGAAAAGAGAAAGAAACATTATTTTAAAGTCCGCTATCTTGGCGGATTTTTTTTTGCAAAAAAATAACTTTGGCAACAAAAAATCATAAATACAACTATAGTAAAATATAAATCTTAGTAAAGGAGGGGAGGATATGCAAAAGCGAATGCAGCACAAGCTGCCTGATTCAACCTTGAAAAAAAGGCTTGATGCAATGCACAAAAAAAAGATAAACTACTCTGTACCTGATTATGAAAAAGAAAGCCAAAGCGACATATTTTCTTTTTCAATTTTTTATGGTCATATACTTCAGTGGGCCATAGCCTTGGGGTTAGGTGTACTAATAACACTTTTGACATCACTTTCAAGCGGACAACTATCTCAATACATAGATAAGAAAGTTTCAACCGCTCTTACCGAAGGTACTCAGTTAACTTGGGAGTTGGTAGAAGAATGGGTAAATGAACTTAGGAAAAACCACATTTCTTCTGAGGATAATTAATTAAAATGTTTTTAATAAAGCTTTTAAATGTAAAGGTTTACCTAAACCCGCTTTTTTTAGTAATCATCGTTCTTTTTTCTTTAACAGGTATGCTAGCTGAAGGTATCATATTGTTTTTAATCGTGCTGTTTCATGAGTTTGGGCATATTATAGCAGCTAAATCTCTTAAATATGATGTCGAAAAAGTTGAATTATTACCTGTAGGAGGGGTCGCTGTAATAAACCAACCCTTAGAATTTAACGGAAGAAATGAGTGGTTTATTGCACTAGCTGGCCCTTTTAATAATTTGATGATGATTGCGCTATGCTTTGCTTTTAAAGACTATTTAAGTCATTATCAGCTGATTTTAAATGCTAATATAACACTTTTTCTTTTTAATTTACTTCCAGCATTTCCTCTCGATGGAGGTCGAGTGTTAAGAGCTTATTTATCTAAAAAAATCCCTTTAAATCAAGCTAATAAAATTGCAGTTCTAATGGGATTTTTTTGTGGAATACTAATAATGTTGATTTCAATTTACTCTTTTTGGATTAGAGCTGTCTACGCTTTGTATCTTTTGATTTTAAGTGCTTTTTTGGTGATTGCCTCGCAAAAGGAATACTCAAGATCGGCGTATAGCTATTTCAATTTAACTTTAGAAAAAAAAGAAGCGCCTAAGTCAAAAGAGGTGCTAACAGCTCAAGTGTTAATGGCTCATTGCGATTCAATAATTTATAATGTAATAAAAGAGCTTAGTACAAGGCATATTAGCCTAGTGGTAGTAGTAGATGATGATGGTGAGATTATAGACTTTGTAACCGAATACCTACTTCTCGACGCACTAAAAAAAGGAAAGGGAACCGCTAGTATAAAGACACTACTATATTAGAGTGTTTGGTTTGCAAAACGGATGCAATGTGTTATTATTTAAACATTGATAAAGTATGGGAGGAAACATCTGAATGAATGGAATAGATATAAACAAATATAAACAGTTATTGCATGAAGTAGAAAAACCTTCAAGATATACAGGAAGCGAGCTAAACTCAGTTAAAAAGAAATGGACAGAAATGGATCTAAATGTTTTACTAGCTTTTCCAGATATATATGAGGTTTCTATGTCCCATTTGGGTTTTAAGATTTTATATCACCTAATAAATAGTCAAGAAAATTACTGGGCACAACGGGTTAACACACCTTGGATAGATTATGAACAGAAGCTAAAGGATAGTAATATTCCGTTATCTTCTTTAGAAGAATTTAGGCCTATAGCAGAATTTGATGTTATAGGATTTACCTTGCAGTACGAGATGAGCTACACTAATATACTTAATATGTTAAGCTTAGGTAGCATACCGGTAAAATCTCAGGACAGGACAAAGGACCATCCTTTAGTAATAGCAGGAGGTCCTTGTGCATTTAATCCAGAACCTTTACATCAGTTTATAGATGCATTCATAATTGGTGAAGGTGAAGAAGTTACTTTAGAGGTTTTAGACCTTATAAGCAATTGGAAAAAAGAGGAGGTTTCCAAAGAAGATTTACTTCTAAGACTGAGTAAATTAGATGGAGTTTATGTACCTTCCTTATATAAAGAAATAAAAAATAACAATGAGTTTGGTGGTTTAAAGCCAGTTAAAGAAGACATTCCTGATGTCATAACAAAGCGTATTGTAAGGGATATGGATAAGTCACCATTCCCCACTGAGCTGATAGTACCATTTATGGAAATTGTCCATGATAGGGTTATGTTAGAAATTTGCAGGGGGTGCACTAGGGGCTGTCGCTTCTGTCAAGCAGGCATGCTTTATAGGCCTGTTCGGGAAAAATCAACTGACGTACTAGTTAATCAAGCAGAAAAGCTAATACAAAATACCGGCTATGGGGAGATATCCTTAAGTTCTTTAAGCAGTGCTGACCACTCGGAAATTAATCACATGGTAAAAAAACTTATGGAAAGTCATAGCAAGCAAAATGTAGGCGTATCTTTACCTTCATTGAGAGTTGATTCCTTTTCTATCCAACTAGCGGAAATGGTTCAGCAAGTTCGCAAAACAGGCCTGACTTTTGCTCCAGAGGCAGGAACACAGAGGTTAAGGGATGTAATTAACAAAAATGTTTCAGAAAAAAACCTTATAGATGCAGTTTCTGAAGCTTTTAGCTCAGGGTGGCACAAAGTTAAGCTTTACTTTATGATTGGCTTGCCAACTGAGACATATGAAGACTTAGATGGGATAGCAGATCTAGCTTTTAAAGTTATAAAAGCGTATAAAGATGTACACGGCAAAAAAGGCAAGCTCAAAGTAACTGTTAGCACTTCCTCATTTGTTCCCAAGGCACATACACCATTTCAATGGCTTCCGCAAATGTCGCAAGAGGAACTTGCTAATAGGCAAGATTACTTAAAGGAAAAATTAAGATCTAAACAAATAACATATAATTGGCATGACACTAGGACAAGCTTTATAGAAGCTGCTTTCGCTAGAGGGGATCGCAGGGTTTCTGATGTTTTATATAATGCCTGGAATAAGGGTTGTAAATTAGATGGTTGGGATAATCATTTTGATTATGAAAAATGGATATCTAGTTTTGCTAAAGAAGATTTAGACCCTAAAAGGTATGCTTACGCGCTGTGGGATACTGACGCAGTGTTGCCATGGGACCATATTTCTTCCGGTGTTAATAAAAAGTATTTAAAAACAGAATATAAAAAAGCTTACGAACAAATGATTACAGAGGATTGCTCTTTTGATAAATGTAGCGGGTGTGGCATATGTAAAAACTTAGGATACGATTCCGCTAAGGTAAGGAGGGATTCTAATGGCTAAATACTGGCTGAAGTATAGCAAAGGAGAGGCAATTCGCTTTATATCTCATCTTGATATTTTACGGGCTTTTGAACGCTCTTTTAGGAGAGGTAATATTCCAGTTGAATATACTCAAGGTTTCAATAAGAGGCCTCGGCTAAGTTTTGCCACTCCTCTTTCTTTAGGTGTAACAAGTGACGGAGAATATGTAGAGATAGCCTTGGCGGAAGATTTATCAGAAAAGGAGCTCGCTGATAGCTTAAATGACGTTTTGCCAGAGGGGCTTAAAATTAACGGGGCAAAGAAATTAAGTAAAAAAATGCCGACATTAGGATCTTTAGTTCAAGCAGCGCGATTTGAAGTTTTCACTCAAAGTGAAATATCATCGCTAAATGTAACTACCTTTCTTGATAAAAAAGATGTTATAATAACAAGAACAAGTAAAAGAAAAACTAGGGACATAAACATCCGACCTTTAGTTTTTGAAATTAAGCAGAAGAGTAAAGGGCTGTCCTTTTTAATAGCTCAAGGAAGTGAGCAAAATTTAAGACCGTCAGAACTTTTAACATCGCTTGATGTAACCAATTATCAGCTCCACAAAAATGAAACTTATTTTCTATATGGAGAAAATTTAGTTACACCCTTTCAGTGGCTAGAAAAAACTGAAATGTAAAAAACTTGAGGGGGGATAGTTTGAAAAAAGAAATAGTTATTAGCTACCAAAACAAAAATGCTCGAGTTGCCCTTCGTGAGGATGAAAAGTTAATGGAGTTTTATATGGAAGAAGGGGAAAACTCACAAAAAGTTGGGAACATATATAAAGGTAAAGTAAAAGATATATTGCCGGGGATGCAGGCGGCTTTTGTAGATATAGGGTTTTCGAAAAATGCCTTTTTGTATGTAGGAGACATCGTAATAAATGGTCAAGAAGCTAAAAACGAAAAAATAGAAGAATTATTGACCCCTGATCAAAATATTATGGTCCAGGTAATAAAGGAACAAATGGGGAGTAAAGGAGCTAGGGTCACCTGCAACTTAACAGTGCCCGGTCGCTACTTAGTTCTAATGCCTTTTAATAACTATGTAGGCATTTCACGTCGTATAGAAGATGCAGACGAAAGAGAAAGGCTACGCGAAATAGCTGCGGATATGAAGCATGAAGACTTTGGAGTAATTATTAGAACGGTGGCAAATGGTATCTCAAAGGATAAGTTAAAAAAAGATTTAGATTTTTTGGTTGGTCTTTGGAATAATATTGAGGATAATTATAATAATTACAGCAGCCCTTCTATGGTATACAGCGACCTTGATCTAGTTGGGAGAGCATTACGGGACTTTTTTGATAATGAAGTGGACTGTCTTTATATTGACGATCACGAGCAATATGAAAAAATATTAAATATCCTGAGAATAAAAAGTCCAAAACTAATTGATAAAGTTCGTTATTATGAAATAAAGAACCCTATTTTTTACCAGTTTGGCATCGATAGGGAGCTACAAAAAGCATTTGAGCGTAAAATTTGGCTAAAAAGTGGTGGGTATCTAGTTATCGACCAGTTAGAAGCATTAACAGTAATAGATGTTAATACAGGAAAGTTTGTTGGAAGCAAGAATTTAGCTGATACAGTGCTAAAAACGAATATGGAAGCTGTGGCTGAAACATGTAGACAGATCAGGCTGAGGGATTTAAGTGGTATAATAATTATAGACTTTATCGATATGCCAAAGGATGAACATAAAGAGCTTGTTCTTAACTTTTTACATGAAGAAATGAAAAAAGATCATACAAAAGGACAAATCTTAGGGATTACTCAGTTAGGCTTGGTGGAAATAACTCGTAAAAAAATACGTAAAGGGATTTACAATTCCATGCAGCAAAAGTGCCCTACATGTAATGGAAGTGGTCGGTTTATGAATCGTTTTACTGAACATATGTTCTTAGAAGATAGAATTAAAAACTTTGTTTTTTTAAATCCAAGTCGAGGTTATAAAATTAAAACAGATTGTTCTAAACTAAGGTTTTTAAGTGACAAAAAGGAGCAATTAGAAAAAGAGTTAGGTTGTCACATAATTTTAGAAAAGGTTAACAAAGAAAATGATTTTGAAATAACTTCGTTTGACTAAAGTCAACATTTGTGTTATCATTTACTAGTGTTGTAGCCGCACAGCTTGGGTTTTAAAACCGTACGGTACCTGAAGTTGGCGAGTTTGTTTTTAGGAGGTGTGTACTAATGTACGCTGTTATTAAAACTGGTGGAAAGCAGTATAAAGTTTCAGAAGGTGACGTAATAAAAGTTGAGAAGCTTTTTGCTGATGTTGAAGAAACTGTTGAGATTAATGATGTTTTAGCAGTTGCCAATGGTGAAGAACTTAAAGTTGGAACTCCTTTAGTAGAAGGTGCAAAAGTTCAAGCTAAAGTCTTAGAACACGACAAGGCAAAAAAAGTTTACGTTTTTAAGTTTAAGCGTAGAAAGAAATACCGTCGTAAGCAAGGACATCGTCAGCCGTTTACTAGAATCTTAATTGAAAAAATTGATGCATAGTCATGATTAAGGTTAAGGTTAGTAAAGATGAAAAAGGCTTTTTGGGTTATGTCGTAACTGGGCATGCGCAGTATGCCGACAGAGGCAGTGATATAGTTTGTGCAGGAGCTTCATCATTAACACAGACTACTGCAATAACTTTAGAAGAAAAACTGAACTTAAACTTAGATATTGAAGTTGATGATGAGAAAGGGTACTTGCATGTTATTTATCCCAAAGACTTATCACCGTCTTTACGACAAAACGTAGACCTTATTACAGAACATATGTTAATAGG
Organism: Proteinivorax hydrogeniformans; assembly: GCF_040515995.1. Taxonomy (GTDB): domain Bacteria; phylum Bacillota; class Proteinivoracia; order Proteinivoracales; family Proteinivoracaceae; genus Proteinivorax; species Proteinivorax hydrogeniformans. The sequence goes on from NZ_CP159485.1 coordinate 1,164,249, forward strand.
TTTAAAGGAAATTGAAAAACAATTTGGACAGTATATATCGGTTAAAGTAATAGAAAACTAAAGGAGGTGGCCTAACATGCTTAAATTTAACCTTCAATTGTTCGCGCAGAAAAAAGGTGTTGGTAGTTCTAAAAACGGTCGTGACAGCATTTCTAAAAGACTTGGTGTTAAAAGACAAGCAGGACAGTTTGTAACTGCAGGTTCTATCATTGTTCGTCAAAGGGGTACTAAAATTCACCCAGGACAAAATGTTGGCATTGGCGGTGACGATACTTTGTTTGCTAAAACAGATGGTGTCGTAAGCTTCCAATCAAAAGGGAAAAATAGAAAAGTAGCTTCTATTTCTCCAGTGACTGAGGCTATAGGAAGTTAATAAAACCCGGCTAACATGCCGGGTTTTATTTTAATTTTGCAGGGAAATTCACTCTTGCTAGCGAACCTTATAAATAGGTGCTGCTAAGCAAAGGGGGGGGAAATGATTATATATTTACTATGTGCAATCTTGGCCACTACCGTCTTTTTATTAGCGATAAATATAATAAGTTCAAAGATATCGGCCATTTTCAGGCATGATATGGCTAACGATGTTCAATTAGCTAAAGGGTACATAACCCTAAATAAGAAAGAACTGTTAGATGAGAGTATTGAAAATATCCATGAAAAGCTGAAAACGTTCACAAATGTAAATAACTCAAGTTTAGTTTTTCGGCTTTTTTTCGTGCTTTTGTACTCAAACACACAAAAAAAGGCGCAATCTTTTGATATATTTGTTAATACTTCAATAAAAAGTCCTTTTTCCAACCCATCTATGTTTAAAAGCCTGGGAAAGGCAATAATATATATTAAGAAGACAAGCTTTAAGGAAATTGAAATTGAAATTGATAAAGATTTAGTGGAGTTGTTCTGCGATGGGTGTCCTAAATCTTTTTAATATAAAGGGAGCTGTATTTTATGTTTGTTGATAAGGTCAAAATATTTGTTTCGTCAGGTAATGGCGGCAATGGTGCCGCATCTTTTAGAAGAGAAAAATTTGTGCCAGCTGGAGGACCAGATGGTGGAGATGGTGGCAGAGGTGGCGATGTGATACTAAAGGCCACTACGAACGAAAATACATTAATTGACTATAGGTTTAAAAAGCATTTTAGGGCAAAGCATGGTGCCCATGGCCAAAAGAAAAACCAGCATGGGAAAAATGCAGAAAATCTTGTTTTAGAGGTCCCCGTAGGTACTGTAGTTAGAAACCTTGATGGGAAAGTTATGGCTGACCTTTCGGAAGAAAATGAAGAATTTACCGTAGTCAAAGGAGGAAGAGGAGGGAGAGGAAACTCTCGCTTTGTTTCCTCAACAAGACGGGCGCCTCAAGTCTCTGAAAAGGGAGAGCCGGGCAAGGAGATAGAAATTGAATTAGAACTTAAGCTGATCGCCGATGTAGGCTTGGTTGGTTTTCCTAACGTAGGGAAATCTACAATTTTGTCTATAGTAAGTCAGGCGCAGCCGAAGATAGGTAATTATCACTTCACCACTACTAACCCGAATCTTGGGGTTGCTAAGGTTAGGGAGCAATCCTTTGTAATGGCCGATATACCTGGTCTAATTGAAGGTGCACATACCGGAGCTGGGTTGGGATTAAGCTTTTTAAGGCATATCGAAAGAACCAAAGTTTTGATTCATGTTATAGACGTTTCAGGACTTGAAGGCAGGGATCCATTCGAAGACTTTTTAAATATAAATACTGAACTAGTTCAGTATAATGAGCACCTAAAATCTTTACCACAGATTATTGCCTTAAATAAAATTGACCTTGTAAATAACTTAGAAGTCGTCGAGCAATTTAAAGAGAAGCTAAAGGATGCTGGGTACTCCTATGAAGTTTACCCTATTTCAGCTAGTACTAAGCGTGGCTTAGATGAACTACTTAAAACAACAGTAGAGCTTTTACAGAAATCATCAAAACAAGTGAAAAAATTTGAGGTTGAAATAGAGCCAGTCGATGAAATCGAAGACCAATCATTTACAGTGAGAAACGAAAATGGAGTATATGTAGTTGAAGGAAAGCATATCGAAAGAGTGCTAGCGATGACTAACCTAGATAACTATGATAGCTTATTTCGTTTTCACCAAATTCTAAAAAAAGCTGGTATAGAAAAAGCTCTACGTGAAAAGGGAGCTGAAGAGGGCGATACCGTCCGCATCTCAGATTTCGAATTTGACTTTATTTAAATTAGGAGGAGTTTTAACATGTTAACAGGAAAACAAAAAGGATTTTTACGAAGCAAAGCTAACACAATCGACCCGATCCTACAAATAGGAAAAAATGAAATAAGTGAAAATTTAATTGAACAGATAAACGATGCTTTAGAAGCAAGAGAACTTATTAAAGTGAAGGTACTAAAAAACTGTCTAAGCGACAAGAAGGATATAGCAGAGCAAATTAGCAAAGCAACTGACAGCCATATTGTTCAAATATTAGGCAGTATTATTACCCTTTACAAAGAGTCTAAGGAAAAAAAGCAAATAGAACTACCATAGGAAGTGATAGAATGTCAAGTATGATACTATTCGGTGGGTCTTTCGATCCAATTCATATGGGACACCTAATAATTGCTGAATATGTCAAAGATTATATGGAAGTGGATAAAGTAGTATTTTTACCCAACGGCGTCCCACCTCATAAAAAGGAAATAACATCCTCGAACCATCGTCTAAAAATGGTAGAACTTGCTATATCAGACAACCCATCTTTTGATGTATCAACCTATGAGCTCCAACAACAAGGAACCAACTATACTTATAAAACAATTAAATATTTTAGCTCCAAGGTAGATAATCTTTACTTTTTTGCAGGAGCTGACTCATTAGTGGACTTTCCTAAATGGAAAAACCCAAAAGAAATCTTGTCGTACTGTAAAATGGTCATTGCAAAAAGAGAAGGGTATGAAGGGGAGAACACTTTAAAAAAGTTTGGAACTGATAATTTTATCATATTAAAAACTCCTATAATAGAGCTTTCATCTACACAGATCCGAAAAAGGCTAGCTCAAAACAAATCCTGTAAATACCTTATCCACCCTAAAGTGGAAGATTATATTTTGGACAAAGGAATTTATAATGGATATAACTAAACAAAAAAAGCAGATTGATAGGGTAAAGAAATTTGCATGCTCTGAGTTGACCGCCTCAAGATATAAGCATTCTATTTTAGTAGCAGAAACTTCAAAAGATCTATCAAAACGATTTAAAGCTGATTTAAGCAAAAGCTACTTAGCTGGAATTGGGCATGACATAGCAAGAGAATACTCAAGTAAAAAAGTACTAAAACTTGCTGAACAGTTTGGCATAAATTGTGATGAACTGCAAAAAAAACATCCTGTTAGCTTATTACATGGACCAGTTGGTAGTAAAATTTTGCAGCACAAAAAGCTTATAGATGATGAACAAATTTTAGGTGCAATATATTATCATACCACTGGCACCCCTCAGTTTGATGTGCTAGGAAAGATTTTATGTGTAGCTGACTACATTGAACCATCTAGAAGCTATGATGGTGTTAAAAAGCTTAGAAAGCTTGCTCAAATTGACTTAGATAAGTGTTTGTATCACTGCCTGCTGGGGTCATATAACCACTTAGTTAGTCAGGGGTTTAAACCACACCCACTGTTAATGAAAACTTTAAGCAAATTAAAATATTAGGGGGGATCATAAGTGAAGTTTTCACGAAGTAATCGATTTAAAAGGGGTAAAGGCGGAAAGTGGAAAAAAGTTTTTAGCTTGATAGCTTTAGTAGCTGTAGTTGCTTTTATAGCCTATACTTATCGAACTATCGGCTTGCTAAGTGCTCTGCAAGGGTCTGAAGGGTATTGGGACATTGAAGCAGATAAGCAGGAGGCATATTTAATAGCTTATTTAGACGATGCTAATGAAGAAAATCCATTACAATCTGCATTTTTAGTAGTTGTAGGAGATGAAGGTCCTGCATATAATATTAGCATACCACCACAAACTACTGTTGATTTTGATGACCAAAGAATAACCCTTAATAATGTGTATCGCGGCGGGACTTTAGACGATGTTGTAACTGCTGTTGATCAAACTTTCTATGATGGTTTTATCGATAATTACGTTTTTTTAAACAAAGATGGGGTAAAAGCTTTAATAGACAACACAGGCGAGTTTGAAATAGAAATACGTCAGAATTTTGACCATGAAGAGTTTACTCGTTTAACTGGACGGAGCACATTAGACACAGATATGGTTTTAGCATATATGGAACCTATAGAGAATCATAGAAATGGCATGGAATATGCTCCAAGTACTAGGTTTATTCAAAGACAGATTGATGTAATCCTAGCTATATTTGATAATAATTTTAAGTGGAATAGAGCTCTAGGGCTAATTGGTAGTTTTTCAGAACTAGAAGATAGAATGCACACTAATATGGAGATAAGACAACTTGCTAAATTTAGAAACATGTTAGACGAATCGCTTACACGTCAGCGTCATACCTTTACGCTGCCGGGAGAGGCAGTAAGTATTGATGGCAACATATTATGGACGCCAAACCAAAGCGAGATTGCCAATAACACTATACAAGCTATACAAGATGGTGAGGCTTATGTTCCTAGGTATTCTATAACCTATAGCGTAATAAACGGAACCAACGTTTCAGGCCTAGCGGGTAGTTATAGGGATACAATTCATAATCAATTTGGTTTTTCTTTTGAGGTTGATCGAAAAGACGGGCAAGAGCCTATAGGGGCTTATAACCCGAGTCAATATCAAGACTTTTACGAAGGTCCTAGCTTTAGAAATTACTCGGGGACAGACAGAACTCATATTTATGCCAATCCAGAGCATAGAGTTTTTGCAGAGGAAGTTTTAGAATTCTTTAAAGAAAGTCATTCAATAAACCCGAGGCTACAAATCTCAGACGAGTTAGAAGACCATAATATTGTAGTTATATTAGGGAATGATTTAAAGGAGGACTAGATTTGAAGATTATTGAACAAGCAAAACTTATAGAGAAAGTTGCCGATGATAAAAAAGGCGAAAATATTAAAGTCTTAGATTTAAAAGGGGTTACTGAGATAGCAGATTACTTTGTCATAGTAACTGCTAATAACGTTCCACATATTAAAAGTATTTGTGATGAAATCGAAAGAGCACTTTACTCAAAAGGCTTAAAGTTTCTTCGTAAGGAAGGATATGATGAAGGAAACTGGATAATACTAGACTATGGTGATGTAGTAGTACATTTAATGTTAGCGGAGCAGAGGGAGTACTATGGCCTAGAAAAATTCTGGCGTGAAGCTAAGGAAGCAGATTTTTAATGTCCACAGGTTATGGCACTTTAGCTAAGTATTATGATGAGTTTATGGTTGATTTTCCATATAATAAATGGGCTTTATTCATAGATCGTTTTATGAACAGTGGACATCCAATACTTGAGCTTGGCTGTGGAACAGGCAACTTGACTATTAATCTAAAGAAAATGGGCTACGAAATAACTGGGCTGGACATAGAACCGAATATGTTGGCTGTAGCGAAACAAAAAACTGATGAAGAAAACCTAAATATACCGCTTATATATGGTGATATGATTAATGCCGACCTAAGCCCCTTTAGTCAGCTTCTTTGTCCTAATGATGGTATAAACTCTATTTTAGACAAGCAAGAGCTAAAAAGGTTTTTTACAAGGGTTTATAATTCTATCGACAAAGATGGAGTGTTTATTTTCGATGTTTCCACGTTAGGCAAGCTGCAAGATATGACTGAGCATATTTTTTGTGAGGATTACCCAAGCATAACTTATATCTGGAATACCCGACAAATTAAGCAGAACAATTTTGAATTTAATTTAACGTTCTTTGAACAAATTAAAGCAAATCAATATAGCCGGCAAGATCTAAGCATTACACAAAGAGGATATCAACTAGAAGACCTTAAAGGTTATCTTTACTTAGCTGGATTTACGAATATAGAGGTATATGATGATTACAGCGCAAAAGAAATAACTAACTGTGATGACAGTCACAGAATTACTTTTGTAGTTAAAAAGTAGCGATAACCACTTCATAATTTTTTTATGGTATGTTAAAATGATATAGAAAATAAAAAAGGGAGGAATAACCATGATAAATAAGGATATGACCATTCGTGAAGTATTACAAAAAAACCCAAAGACTGCTGAAGTACTTATGAAGTACGGTATGCACTGTCTTGGTTGTCCATCTGCAACTGGTGAGTCAGTAGGACAAGCTGCTGCAGTTCATGGAGTTGACGCAGATAAGTTAGTTGAAGATCTAAACAAACTATTTGAAGACTAAAAAATTCCCCTTAAAGGGGAATTTTTTTTGTAATTTTAAAGGAAAACCAACCATTTTATAGAATATTCACTCAAAAGGTGGTGGTTTAAGATGAGCTTTGATAAAGAAAAAATAATAGTAACTACAGTGATTATTGCTCTCGTCGTGACCCTTGGCGCAGTTAATTGGTACAGAAACCATAGAGAAGAGCAACAGGTAAATATAGAAAGCAAAGAACAGTTACTTGAAAAGCAGGATGATGATGTGCCGGTAGAAAGAATCATTGTACATGTATCTGGCGAAGTAAAAAAACCAGGGGTATATCAATTAACAGAAGGAGATCGTGTGATAGATGCCATTGACAAAGCGGGAGGCGCTACAAAAGAGGGAGATAAAAATGCCTTAAACTTAGCTGCTTTTATCTACGATGGGGATAAAATAACTATTCCTAAAGAGGGGGAAAGTCCTCAAATCGAAAGCGAAAGCAGCTCAACTGGCAGGATAAACATCAATAGAGCTACAGAACAAGAGCTACAAGAGTTAAATGGTATTGGAGCTTCAAGGGCTGAAGCTATAACCCAATACCGGGAAGATAACGGGCCATTTTCTTCTCCTGAGGACATCAAAAACGTATCAGGAATAGGTCCAGCAATATTTAATCAAATTAAAGAAGATATTTCAGTTAGATAGGAGTAACTTTACATACAGTACCATACATATCTGTTCCTTCTCCTATATCCGTTAAACCATCATAAGTAACAATGTTTTGGGTGTTACCATAACCCCATGGTCTGCCCTCATACGAAAACAACACATCTGAATGCACCCACTTAGCCATTCTAAGGATACCTTTAATACTACCTTTTTGCGTGCCTATCATAACAGTTTTATTATCTTTAAGCCCTAGTTTTTTGGCGGTGTTTGGGTTTATAAAACAGACAGGGTAATCCTCTAAACTTAATTTTTCCTGAAATTGACTATGCAAACTATTCTTGGGGTGGGGAGTCATAAAAAACAATTCGTACTTTTTAAGAGTATCAGTTTGGCTAATTTCGCAATCTAGCAGGTTAAATCTACCGTTTTCAGTCTTGAAATTACCATTTTTAAAAGGAGTATCCCACTTCCCTAAAAGCACAGGTTTTTCTCTAATATCGTCTATTGTAATTTTATAGTTTTGCTTTAAAGGTGAAAATACATCTGTTAGCCACTCCTTAGCACTTTTTTGGGGGTACCCTTTTAAACCTATCCTTGCGGATAAATCCGCAAAAACCTCCCACTCTGGACGAGTTTGTTCAATTGGAGAAAAAACGGGTTCTAAATAGTTAATATATCTGTGCCACATAGAAGTATAAATTATGTCTTCTTCCTCTAGGGAAGTAGTCGCGGGTAGCACTAAATCACACAAACTCATAGTATCAGTAAATGTCACATCACAGCCAACAACAAAGTCTACCTTTTCAAAAGCTTTTTTGACCGTTGCTGTGTTTGGTAAGGTCACTGCTGGATTAGCCCTTGAAACGTACATAAAGTTTATTGGAGCTTGCTCAGTACTTAGGATATAATCTGGAAATTGAGCTTTAGGGAAAAAACGTTTCGTAGCATCGTTTTCTAACGTAAGAGCGTCTAAATCAATGGAGTCAGAAACATAAGTGTCGGCATAGTTAACTCCGCCGCCTTTTATGCCAATATTACCTGTAAGCATTGCCAATGAATTTATCGCCCTTATGGAGTTACCTGAATTAAAATATCTTTGCATACCATACCCTAAATAGAAAGAGCTAGTGTTTTCTGTAAAAAGCACTGCTAATTTTTCTATCAATTCTATACTCACGCCACATATTTTAGATAATTCTTCAATGCTATACTTGCTTAATATTTCTTGATACTTACCTACGTTATTACATAATTTCGAAACATTGTCTAAAGCGTCAGGGTACTTATTTAAAACTTGTTTAGCTATGGATAAAGCAAAAAAGCCGTCAGAAGAAGGCTTAACACTTATGTGCAAATCACTAATGTCTGCAATTTTAGTCTTAGTTGGGTCTATACAAATTATAGTCGCACCAGCCTTTTGTGCCTGCTTTATAAAAGGCATAAGGTGAATGTTTGTCTCTGTCACGTTTCGACCCCAAATCACTACATTATCGCTATTTATAATATCAGAAGGGTTATGACACCTAGCTGCTCCAAAATCTTTTTTTATAGCTGCCATTCCAGCAGCCCAACATAAACTGCCGCTAGGTTCTGTAACTCCACCTAACAAATTAAAAAAACGATGTTCAAGATTCTTTAAAGTTCCTCCAGCTCCAGAATCATAATAATGAGCTATAGACTTAGGACCATATTGCTTTAAATTAGCTTTAATATGCTTTGACATTAAATTTAAAGCTTCATCCCATGATACACTCCTCCACTTGCCCTTTTCTTTTAATAGTGGAGATGTAATTCTACTTTTATGATGAACTCTTTCTAACACATACTGAGCTTTTTTACATACAAAACCATTTGTAATAGGATGCTCTTTTTTTCCTCTTACCACCGCATTGTCACCATCTTTGTATACTTCATAGCCACAGGCATCCCAACAGTCCAAAGGACATGCACTATTATAAATCTTAATTTTTTACACCTCCTGAATTCTCAATGCATTAATAAAGTAATTATAGCATAAACTTATAAAGACTGATAATTAATTAAAAAAGGTTCAAGTCAAAAGATGACTTGAACCTTAAGGTAGTAAAAGCTAAACTGCAAATACGTGACTTCCAATTTCGTTAATAATCTCTCTACTTCTTATCCACTGGTTAGTAGCAGTTACTGGGTTGTAAAAGAAGATAGCTCCTCCTGATGGGTCATTTCCTTTTAAAGCTTCCTCTACAGCTCTGTAAGCTGAATCGTTAGGAGTTTGCCAGAACGAACCGTCGTGTACAGGTGAAAAAGCCCATGGCTCAAAAATTACACCTTCGATAGTATTTGGAAACTCCGAGCTTTCGACTCTGTTGAAAATAACTGCAGCAACTGCAACTTGACCTTCAAATGGCTCTCCTCTGGACTCACTGTGAACTGCTTTAGCTAGAAGTTCTCTTTCTTCTTCAGTGATATCCATTCTTACACCTTGTGTTGTTTCTGTAGTTTCATTTGCTTGCTTTTGAACTGATTGATCTTCAGAACCTGCAACAGGTATAGTCAATACTTGTCCTGGTAAAATTAATGCAGAATCTAAGTCGTTAGCTTCTTTTAAATCAGCTACTTCAACACCGTTTTCTTTTGAAATTCTGTACAAAGTGTCACCTGTTTTAACCGTGTGAGTTGAGGTAGGTATAGTTAACTTATCTCCAGCATAAATTAAATCTCCGCTGCCGCTAATATCGTTAGCTTGCTTTAAAGCATCAATAGAGGTGTCAAACTTTTGGGCTATTGTAAATAAAGAATCACCTCTTTGAATCGTATAACTTTGGGCAAACGCAGAGCCTGAAGTTAAAATAACTGTACCTATAACTAAACTAGTGGTAACTTTTTTAGCAATTTGTTTTAAGTTAATAGACATTTTCTTACCTCCTTGTAGTATATACGCTAGCAATTATACCTGATTGGTTTACATAACACAAACTCTAAATTCGAGTGTAACAAAGCTTCATGCGGACATATAAGTGATTATGTAAACCAAAAGGTCATATACTAGATTTTCAGCTCGGATGGTAATTATTTGATTGACATTTTTACGGTGGTATAGTATATTTAACCATATTGTAAAATAGGGGGGTGTTAAAATGACTACCTTCGTTGAAAAAGCTCAAGTAATGGACGAAAAGTCAATGCTTAGAGCTATAACTAGAATATCCCACGAAATTTTAGAACAAAACAAAGGAACGGATAATCTTGTTTTAGTAGGAATTAAGCGAAGAGGCATACCACTTGCACAAAAAATCGCTGCTAAAATAAAAGAAATAGAAGGCATCTCCGTGCCCGTAGGAACTATAGATATTACGTACTATAGAGATGACCTAACTAAAAAGTCGGAAAAACCTAAAGTCTTTGGTGAAAATATAACTACAAAGATCGATGATAAGATAGTAGTGCTTGTTGACGATGTTTTATATACCGGTAGAACTGTTAGATCCGCTTTAGATGCTTTAACCGATTTAGGAAGAGCTAAAAGGATTCAATTGGCAATTTTAGTTGACCGTGGTCATAGAGAGCTTCCTATAAGGGCGGATTTTGTTGGCAAAAATGTCCCTACTTCGCTAAAGGAGCATGTAAGAGTTAATATAGAGGATTTTGATGGTACAAATGGTGTTTTTATTTTAGAGAAGAAATAAATTAACGAATATATTTGACTAATAAAAAAGAAGTGCCCAAGGGCACTTCTTTTTTGTAAATTTTAAAGGATTTTTTATTTAAAATGTTAAAGAGTTACAAAAGGGAGGGGGGAAGTTAAATGCCTTGGTTTATAGCTACAGCTATCGCAACAATAACAATTTTTTATAACTCTACGACAATTACAGTGCTATCTATTATTATGCTGACTATTTTACTTTTAGGTTATTATAATAAAAAAGGTTTAAAGTGCTTTATGGCTTTATGTTTTGTAGTTCTTTTAATTGCTATAAGGTTTAACTATGTAGAACATCAAAAAGAAGAGTGGTTAAAGGTTAGAGAACAGCCTGACACTTTGACTATTCAAGCAGTCAAAACCATAGATGGATATACAGGCAAGATAATTGACAGTAAAAACCACAACATTAACAGAGGCAGCATCAACATTTACTTAGACGATGAAATTAAAAGTGGTTCTATAGTAAAACATACAGGTAAAGTAAACACTTCCAAACAGTATAATAACTTCTATGTTCCATATGAGTACAGCTACATAAATGACTATGTAGGTTATATAACACAACATACAGGGTCAATTGAGATAAAGGAAGCAACCCCTGCCCTTTATCATAAGATAAACGATGTAATGATTTCTAGAGCTAACAAGGTGCTTAACAAGCTTTCAGAAGAAAGTCGAGGTTTGGTGCAAGGAATATTTTTTGGCAGCAAAACAAACATCAGCAACACAGACCACACCTCCCTATTAGATGCAGGACTTGTTCATATTACGGCAGTCTCAGGATTTCATGTGGGAATTGTGTTTTATATGTTTTTTAGTTTGTCAGCCTTATTTTTTAAAGATAAAGATAAACGATATTTAGTTGGGCTTTTATTTACTATTTTGTTTGTGATTTTTGTGGGATTTAAGGCTTCCACTTTAAGAGCGTTAATTATGATAACTATTTTTACCTTAAGCAAAATACTTGGCTACCCTTACTCTCTAACACGCTCTATTGCCCTGACCTTTATAGTTTCGATAATAATCAACCCATTTTTAATATATGATATGGGGTTTCAATTTTCCTATTTAGGAGTGCTGGGCATTGCGCTTTTTCACTCTAAAATAACTTTTCTAGATTGGATACCCAACGAATTTTTAGTAAACATTTTAAAGGCAACAATTGCTGTACAAATTACCACCTTTCCTCTAAATATTTACTATAATGGAGGGTTTCCGCTATTATCACCATTGGCAAATCTACTGACAACTCCAGCTATGCCACTTATCTTTGGGGCACTTTTATTTAGCATGGCATTTCCAATATCGCCGGTAATAACACTTATAGATCTGTTAGCAAAATGGATACTCTTTGTAGCTAATATATATGGAAGGTGGCAGCCAATAAGTGTGGAATTTATGCTATGTGTTATATTTGTCGCCATATTACTCCACATTGGCCTTCGCTTTAAAGAATATAAAAAATACTGTATTACATTTGCTTTTGGTATATCTATGACTTTTTTAATTTATACCTGCATCCCTACAATTCATCTGCATTTTATAGATGTAGGTCAAGGAGATTGTATTCTTATTACTGATAATAGAAATAATATACTAGTTGATACAGGAGGTAATATCAATTATGATGTAGGAAATAGGGCAGTGATACCAACCTTAAAAAGATTGGGGGTTACGCAGTTAGACTTTGTATTTATAACTCATGCTCATTATGATCATGGAGGAGCTATAGCAGAGCTAGCTAAACAAATACCCATTAAAAACATTGTGGTTCCTGATAATAATTTTTTTAAAGGAGGTACTGCAGATTTGGTTTTTAGCACTGCCAAACAGCATCAAATTAACGTTATAAGTATAGAAAAAGGTACAAAAATAACCTTTAGTGAAGAGTTAAAGTTTAATACCTTACACCCCCGAACAAATTTTTTGCCAAGTGAATCACAGTTAAATAACATTTCCCTTGTCTTTGAAGGAAGCTTATTTGACACACAAATCCTTTTGACAGGAGATGTGGAAAGACAAGGAGAAGAGGTCATAGCCCCTTTATTAGGTGAAGCTGATATTTTAAAGGTTGCCCATCATGGAAGCTTAACTTCCACTTCCAAAGAAATCGTAAAATTTACCTCTCCTAAGTATGCTATAATAACAGTTGGTGAAAATTCTTTTGGTCATCCATCTAACGATGTTATCAAACGTCTAGAAAATAACGGAAGTGAGGTTTTAAGGACTGATAAGCACGGAAGGATATTTTTTACCATCAGGCCATGGGGTTATAAATTAGATACAGTACTGAGGTGATATAGTGGATAAGGAGATAAAAGTAAAAAAGAGTAATCTCTCAAACTTATACTTATTTTATGGTGAAGAGCGTTACTGGACAGAGAAAAACATTAAAAAAATTCACAAAGCAGTATTCGCAGATAATGATGAGATGAAGGAATACAACTATGATTTAATAGGAGCGGACTTTACGCCAATGAAAGTGTTAGAGGCGCTGCAAGGGCTACCGTTTATGAGTGAAAAAAGGTTGGTTGTTCTAAACAACACAGGAGTTTTTAAAAAAACACCTACTAAAAAAGAAAAGGAGCTAAGTGACGTAATAATAAATTACTTAGAAAATCCTAACCCCCAAACTATCTTTATCATAGCAGAAGTTGATTGTCATAACATAAGAAGTAATAAAATATTTAAAATGATTGACAAAGAAGGCGTGGCGTTGCAGTGTAGCAGCCTAAAACCTTATGAGGTTCGAAGCTGGATTGAAAAACAATTCCAAAATCACCATATTAAAGTAACCGGTGGAATTATAGATACTTTAGTCAATAATTTAAACAATGACTTATATGCTTTAGAAAATGAGATTAAAAAAATAATTTCTTATATTGGTGATAAAGACAATGTAACCATAAATGACGTAAATGCAGTTTGTACATTTGTAAATACTGATAATATTTTTGGGTTAATAGATAATATAGCTAACGGAAAAACCGATGAAGCAATAAAAACTTTACATACAATGAATCAAAATGGTTCTCACTACCTGTTGATTTATAGTATGATTGTCAATCACTTTAGATTATTAACTAAAGTTTTAGACCTTCTAGAGCGTGGCTATACGTCTAAAAACATAAACAGCAAGCTTAAACTACACCCTTATAGGCTGGAGAAAGCCATAAAGCAAGCTTCGAGATTTACTTTAAAAAAACTTCTCAAAAAGTTAGAGATTTTAGCCAGATATGAAGGCAAAATTAAACAAGGTAAGCTAGAAGGTATTAAGGGCTTAGAAATGGTAATTGTGGAAATGAAAGAAACTAATTAAAAAAGAGACCGTCCTCTACAGATAATTGAGGATGGTCTCTTTTTGCATTACTTATTAAAAAAGGACACCGGATTTATTTAGGTGTCCTAAATTAACTAAGCGATGTTATTGAACTTTTTCGCTAGGCGTGACTTTTTACGGGCAGCAGTGTTTTTGTGTAAAACACCTTTGCTAACTGCAGAGTCTATAGCTTTTACTGCGTTAGTAAGCTCAGTTTGAGCTAACTCTTTATCGTTATTAAGTAATGCTGTTTCGTAGTTTTTAATTCTGTTTTTAACAAATGATCTTATAGCGTAATTTCTTTCAGTTTTTTTAGCGGTAATTCTTACTCTTTTCTTAGCAGACTTGATATTAGGCATTTGTGCAGTCACCTCCTTTAACCATAACGAGCAAATTAACAAAACTATTTTACCATGAACTTGCTATAAATGCAACAAGATACTTAGTTTTAAGTTTTTATAATGCGTTATTTTTTTAATTTAAGACTGTATGAATACTAAATCAATTATAAGGAAAACCTAGAAAAAAAGCAAACTAGAGGTGATAATATGTTGAGATTAGTAATTAGGTTCATTATTTCTGCGATTGTATTAATGGCCATGGGATTTTTTCTGCCGGGATTTGGGGCTTTAGGATTTGTTGGAGCTTTAATTTCAGCGGTAGTAATTTCTGTGCTAGGTTATATCATGGAAAAATTATTTGGTGAAAACATTTCTCCACAAAATCGTGGTATTGTAGGATTTATTTCATCTGCGGTTGTTATATATCTAGCGCAATTTTTAGTGGCTGATTTAAATGTCTCTATTTTCGGTGCTCTTATTGCGGCGTTTATTATAGGAATAGTGGATGCATTTGTTCCAACAGAACTTAGATAAAGGAGGAATTTGTTTTGACAATTAATTTTAGGACAGACTTAGCAGTTGAAGCTCACGAATATGTAGCAACACAGAACCCCCAAGGAATCAACGGAGTGGATGTACAGGATCAAAACTTTCAAGACCATTTTGTTAAGAGAGTTGAAATAACTACTCCTGGGGCGTCTCAACAAATGGGCAAACAAATGGGGAGATATATAACTTTAGAAATGCCAGACTTTCGTAAGAAAAACACAGAGTTTGAAGAAAGGGTAAGTCAAACTTTTGCTCAACAATTAAACTCTATGTTACCACCAAGTCCTAACCAGAATGTTCTTATTGTGGGGTTAGGCAACTGGAACGTCACTCCAGATGCATTAGGGCCAAAAGTTATCGACAGACTACTTATTACCCGTCACCTGAAATCCATGATGCCCGAAAGATTTAGTAATAACGACTACCAAACAGTGTCGGCGCTTGCGCCAGGTGTTTTAGGTTTAACTGGGATTGAAACTAGTGAGGTTATTGAAGGAGTAGTTAGGCAAACTCAACCCGACTATATTATAGCCATAGATGCTCTAGCTGCAAGGGATGTATCAAGGCTCAACACTACAATCCAAATCTCTGATACAGGAATACATCCTGGTTCAGGAGTTGGTAATAAAAGAAAGGGAATAACAAGGGAAGATTTAGGTGTCGATGTAATAGCAATTGGTGTTCCAACTGTTGTAGATGCTGTCACTGTAACAAGTGATACCATCGAGATGGTTACAAATACAGTTGCTCAAAATAGCCAAGGCGGTCAAGGTGGTCAGTTTTACCAAGCATTAAACTCATTAGATGGGCAACAAAAAGAGCAGTTGATAGCTGAAGTGTTAAATCAGAATCTAGGTTCTTTGATTGTTACTCCAAAAGAGATAGATAGACTAATTGAAGATATAAGTGATGTTGTGGCAGGCGGAATTAACGCAGCTTTGCATCCAGTGATAGACTATCAAGATGCAACAAAACATTTATATTAGTTTAAAAGGTGGGCGCTAATGTGCCCTCCTTTTTTGTCCTTTCAATTAATTTTCATGTATGTTTTTGGTTCAATTAGAATAGTAATGTGTTAGTTATGAATTAATTGGACAAAGTCTTGCTTATGGCGGGAGGTACATATATGAAAAGAACTAATCAGCAAAGCTTTCATCAGTTTAAAAATAGCAATAGATTTTCCTATAAAAACTCTAAAAGTAAATCCCCTATAGTTAATATTCCACTGCTGATAATCACGGTGGGCATAACTTTTTTTATGCTAGTTTTTGTTATGCAAAATTATTACACTCATAATCCACATCTTTATAAAGACTACCTTCTACAAACAGTGCCTGCCTTTGAAATGGTAGCGCCGCGAGAAGAAGACATAGTGGAGCATAGTTTGCTAGTTAGCTTAGTGAGTATGACAACAGGTATAAATATAACTAATCCTTTTAGCCTTTTAGAAAGCCAGGTGCCTGCTTTTGCTCAGCTAGACTATAAACCTGTGGTTACCACTCCAGCTGAAAAAAAGCCTTTAGAAGTTGTCGAAAACGATGCTGAGGAAGAAGAAAAGAATGAACCTGCTATAAACGCCGAAGATTTAAAGGTGGCAATTTACCATTCGCATACTACGGAAGCTTTTGTGCCGACAAGCGGCATTCCGCATACCGAAAAGTTTGATGAAACCATCGTAAAGGTGGGAGAAAAACTAAAAGAACAGTTAGAGAGTATGGGCGTTTATGTATTACACGATAAAACATACCATAATCAAAGACATAGTGAGTCTTACCGCAAATCTGCCACCACAGTAGAAGAAATTGTTAAGGAAAATGATTTTGATCTAATAATAGACCTACACCGTGATGGTGTGGGACAAAGTTCCAGCGTTGGAAGGCCGGTTACAACAGCTGATATTCAAGGGGAAGAAATGGGCAAACTCCTTTTCCTTGTAGGTGGGAGACATGATGATTGGAGACAAAATTATGCGCTAGCCAACACGCTAAATGAAGTCACCAAGCAAAAGTACCCCGGTCTAAGCCGTGGTGTAATAGTTAGGTCCACTGGAAACTACAATCAAGACCTTCATAAAAATAATATACTTATAGAAATCGGTGGTCATTGGAATACTTTAGAAGAGGCTATAAAAACAACTAAGCCTCTTGCAGAAATTATTGTGGAGGGACTTATGCAAAGAAATGAATAAAAAAGTTTTAGCAGCACTTCTTTACCTTCTTTTTCTCTACTCTTTTTTCACCTTAGCCCATGCAGGTTTAGAGGAAGTTTATGGCGATCAGCCAGCAGTACTACGTTTAAACAGAGGGGACGGCCAGATAGAAATACTGGGTAGGAAATTCCAATATCCTTTTGTGGACACACATGTATTCGATTAAAAATGGGTAGCACTTGTCCATTTACCATCCAAATGCTATAATTTTGTACTATATACATACTTAACTTAGGAGGATATTGATGGACCAACAAAAGATAAGAAACTTTTCAATAATTGCTCATATAGACCATGGAAAATCCACCCTTGCTGACCGCATCTTAGAGCATACAGGGACCCTTACAGATAGGGAGATGTCTGAACAGGTATTAGATCAAATGGATCTAGAAAAAGAACGTGGAATAACTATCAAACTACAGGCGGTTGCATTAGATTACAAAGCCCAAGATGGTGAAAGCTATAAGTTAAACTTAATAGATACTCCTGGTCATGTAGACTTTGCTTACGAAGTTTCTAGAAGTTTAGCTGCATGTGAAGGAGCTATTTTGGTTGTGGATGCTGCTCAAGGTATAGAAGCTCAAACATTAGCAAATGTTTATCTTGCAATGGAAAACGATTTAGAAATAATTCCTGTAATTAACAAAATCGATCTTCCTAATGCCGATGTCGAAAAAGTAAAAAAAGAGGTAGTTGATGTGCTAGGAGTCGACGCTGAGTCTATAGTATTAGCATCAGCTAAAGAGGGAATTGGCATTGAAGACATTTTAGAGGCTGTAGTTACTAATGTGCCTGCTCCAGAAACAGAGAATAACAAACCATTAAGAGCCTTAATTTTTGATTCCCACTTTGATAACTACAAAGGGGTTATTGTATATACTAAAGTAGTTGAAGGAGAAATCAAAAAAGGCGAAAAAATAAAAATGATGTCAACGGGAAAATCGTTTGAGGTAATAGAGACCGGTAAGTTTAGGCCTGCCCCTGTTTCTGTAGACAAGCTTTCAGCGGGAGAAGTTGGGTTTATTGTAGCTGGCATAAAAGAAGTGAAGGATACCCGAGTTGGTGATACAATAACTAAATTATCGTCAGAGGCGAATAAACCTCTTCCAGGTTACAAAAAAGCTAACCCTATGGTCTATTGCGGCCTTTACCCTGTTGATAACAGCGACTATACAGAGCTTAGGGATGCATTAGACAAGCTGATATTAAATGATGCAGCTTTAGTATATGAGCCAGAGAGTTCTGTAGCTTTAGGTTTTGGTTATCGCTGTGGCTTTTTAGGCTTGCTACACATGGAAATTATCCAGGAAAGGCTAGAAAGAGAATATGGTTTAGACCTGATAATTACCGCACCAAATGTTATTTATCATGTATATGATCTTGAAGAAAATATGATTAAGGTGGACAACCCTGCTCAGTTGCCTGAAAGATCAGAAATACAAAGAATAGAGGAGCCTTATGTAAAAGCATCAGTCATAGTACCACAGGATTATATAGGTGCAGTAATGGAAATTTGTCAGGAAAAACGGGGAACATTTAAAACCATGGACTATCTAGATGACATAAGGGTAATGATTCATTATGACATACCTCTTAGTGAAATTTTATATGACTTTTTTGATAACTTAAAATCAAAAACACGAGGATACGCTTCGCTTGACTATGAGTTTTTAGGCTACAAACCATCTGAATTAGTTAAGCTTGATATAAAGCTTAATGAAGAGATAGTTGATGCCCTATCTGTTATTGTGCACAAAGATAATGCATACAGTAGGGGACGGGCTTTAGCATCAAAGCTTAGAGAAATAATTCCACGTCAAATGTTTGAGGTTCCAATCCAAGCGGCCATAGGAAATAAAATTATTGCTAGAGAAACAGTAAAAGCAATGCGAAAAAATGTTTTAGCCAAATGCTATGGTGGGGACATAACTCGAAAAAGAAAGCTAATTGAAAAACAAAAAGAAGGTAAAAAGCGAATGAAGCAATTAGGAACAGTCGAAGTTCCCCAAGAAGCTTTTATGGCAGTGCTGCGCTTAGAGTAATGAGCGGCTTATATATCCACATTCCTTATTGTAATACTAAGTGCTCTTACTGTGACTTTGTTTCCTATACAAACACAAAAACCATTGATAAATATATAAATGCCTTAAAAAACGAAATAACGCTAAATCAAAAAACTCTAAAAGATTTAAAACCAAGCACCATCTTTATAGGTGGCGGAACCCCAACTTTAGTTCCTGTACATCTAATGCACGATTTATTCAAAGAACTCTCTCAAGTTATAAACATCTCTGATGTTAAAGAGTGGACTATAGAAGCAAACCCCAAAACAATATCACTAGAAAAGTTAAATGCCTATAAACAGATAGGTATTAATAGAATCAGCTTAGGGGTTCAAAGCCTACAGCAAGGCCTTTTAGACTTAATTTCAAGGAAACATACCCCTGCCGAAGCAATTAAAGCTATACAGCTAGCCCAAGGTGTAGGATTTGAAAATATTTCAGTGGATTTACTCTACGGGTTGCCCAATCAAACCACTGCAAATATTTTAGACGACATAAAAAGGTTAGTAAATGAAGAGGTAAAGCATATATCTTTTTATGGCCTACAGCTAGAAGAAGGCACTCCCTTACATGAAAGGGTAAATAGTGGAAGAATTACTCTGCCCAAAGAGGAAGATATCAAAAAGCAGTATTTGCAAGCTGTGGACTTATTAACAAACTACGGCTATAAGCAATATGAAATATCAAATTTTAGCAAACCTAACTTTAAAAGCTTACACAACCTAGGGTATTGGAATAGAGGTAATTACCTTGGTTTAGGAGTAGCAAGTCACTCAAAAATAGCTAAAAAACGTTTTTATAACACAAATAGCCTTAATGAATACCTCAGCACCCTAGAAGGTAATAAGTTGCCAATAAAGGAAAGTCAGGTCCTAAAAAAGAGTGAAGAAAAACTTGAACAGGTGATGCTTAAGTTGCGGACTGATATGGGGATCCCTCTAAAGCAGTTTACTAACTGCCCAAAGTTTTCCCTTTATCATGACAACCTTATCTCTAACAGTCTTGCAGTTAATGAAAAGGGTACGCTCAAACTTACTGCTAATGGATACCTGCTTTCTAATAAAATAATTGCAGATTTGTGGAATTTTATTGAATAATGTAGGAAAAATATTCTGCCAAACACGTTGACTTTTTTGGCTAAAAATGATATTTTATGTATAGTTAGCACTCAAGCTTATAGAGTGCTAACAAGAAAGATGGGGGTTGATTATATGGTGGATTTAGGTGCTAGAAAACGGGAAATTCTAAAAGCTATTGTGCTAGACTACATTAACACAGCTGAACCTATAGGCTCTCGCACGCTGGCTAAAAGACACCAAATCGGATTTAGTCCAGCTACCATACGGAACGAAATGGCAGACCTAGAAGAGTTAGGATTTTTAGTTCAACCGCATACTTCCTCTGGTCGAATCCCCAGCCAACTTGGATATAGAATTTTTGTAGATGATTTAATGGAGAGGGATAGGTTAAAGCGAGAGGAAGCACATAAACTTAAGACTATGTACTCAAAAAAGTTAAGTGATCTAAATCTTTTAATTGAGCATACTGCCACAACCTTATCAAAAATTACAAACTACACATCTGTAGTTGTAAGTACAGAACGACCAGGACTAGAGATAAAGCACTTAGATTATGTTCAATTATCCGACCGAGAGGGCTTGATTCTTTTTGTGACAGAAAATGGCTCCGTAGAGCATAAGAAAATTCGTTTTAGTGCACCTTTTAAAAGTGAAGAAATAGAAATCATTTTACAAGTTTTAAGATCTAAGTTAGTCGGAAATAAGCTTACCAAAAGTGTGGCTCAATTAGTTTCCGAAATACAAAATGAATTTTATAACTTCAGCCCTATATTGTTAGAGTTTACCGAAAGCATCCTATCTTCGCTTTTTAAGACTCAAAACACCAAAGTTGCAACTGGTGGAACCTCCAACTTTTTGTCTCAGCCAGAGTTTAATGACATAAACAAAATCAGAAGTTTGCTGAGTATATTAGAACAAAATAGTATTTTGTTAGATTTACTAGAGCAAAACTCACAAGAAGAGGGAGTAAATGTAAAAATTGGAAACGAATTAATAGTAAGCCAGTTCCACGATTGCTCTTTAGTGTCAACAACATTTAATATTGACGGAATATCAACCGGCAAAATAGGAGTTATAGGGCCACAGCGCATGGACTATGGTAAAGTGATGAAGGTATTAGAATATATCTCCAGTAACTTTGACCAACTGATTGAATAATAAAGGGGTGGAAGACTTGGCAAAAGAGAATAAAGAGGAAATAAAAGAAGAAAATCAGCAAGAGCAAAAAGAAGAGCATGCAGAGAATGAAAAGCCAGAAAATAGTGATGAAAATCAAAATCAAACTAAGCAAGAATATCAAGCTGAGATTCAGTCCTTAAAAAATGATCTAAAAAGAGAAGAAGAGAAAAACGAACAGATCTTAGGGCAGCTTGCTAGATTGCAGGCTGATTTTGATAACTTTAGAAAAAGAACCACAAAAGAGAAAAGCGACATAATAAAAAGCGCAAATTCCGATTTAATTTTAAAGCTACTACCTGTACTAGATAATTTTGAATTGGCACTACAAAACCAGCAAGAAGATGGTTTTCGTAAAGGTGTAGAAATGATTCTAAGACAGCTTGTTGATACACTAGAAAAAGAGGGACTACAAGAAATAGATGCCCTTAACAAGCCCTTTGACCCTACCTTACATGAGGCGGTAATGCAGGAAGATAATGATACCGTCGAAGAAAACACTGTAATAGAGGTTATGCGAAAGGGTTACTTACTTAACGATAAACTGCTTCGACCATCAATGGTCAAAGTATCTAAATAATTACAACGAAAACTTAGGAGGTAAAAGATATGGGAAAAGTAATTGGAATTGATTTAGGAACAACAAACTCAGTAATTTCCGTTATGGAAGGTGGAGAACCAACAGTTATTGCAAATGCTGAAGGTAGCAGAACAACACCATCAGTAGTAGGATTTACCAAAGATGGCGAAAGGTTAGTAGGTCAAACTGCTAAAAACCAAGCCATTACTAACCCAAATACAGTTGCGTCTGTAAAAAGGCATATGGGTACTAACCATAAAGAAAAAGTTGGTGATAAGGAATACACACCACAGGAAATATCAGCTTTTACTTTGCAAAAACTAAAAGCCGATGCTGAAAGCTACTTAGGTGATAAAGTGTCTCAGGCAGTAATTACAGTGCCTGCATACTTTAGTGATAGCCAACGTCAGGCGACAAAAGATGCTGGAAAAATTGCTGGCCTAGAAGTACTTAGAATAATCAACGAGCCTACAGCTGCAGCGCTAGCGTATGGTTTAGATAAAGCTGAAGAAGATCAAACAGTATTAGTTTTTGACTTAGGTGGAGGAACATTTGATGTAAGTGTACTTGAGCTAGGCGAAAACGTTGTAGAAGTTAGAGCAACAAGCGGAAACAATCGTTTAGGTGGCGATGACTTTGACGAAAGAGTTGTTGAGTATTTAACAGCTGAATTTAAAAAACAAACTGGGATTGACCTAAGCAAGGATAAAACAGCAGTGCAAAGACTGAAAGATGCTGCAGAAAAAGCTAAAATTGAGCTTTCAAATGTTGTAAACACTAACGTTAATCTGCCATTTATTTCGGCTAATGAAAATGGCCCACAACATTTAGATATCAGCCTAACCAGGGCTAAGTTTAATGAACTTACTGCTGACCTGGTGGAAAAAACCATGAAACCAACAGAAAGAGCTCTTAAAGATTCAGGGTTTTCAGCTTCTGAAATAGATAAAGTTATCCTAGTAGGTGGTTCAACTAGAATTCCAGCCGTACAAGAAGCTATCAGCAAAAAGCTTGGCAAAGAGCCTAGCAAAGGAGTAAATCCTGACGAAGTTGTAGCTATGGGGGCTGCTATTCAAGCGGGAGTTTTAGCAGGTGATGTTAAAGATGTACTGCTGCTAGATGTTACACCTCTATCTTTGGGAATTGAGACTTTAGGTGGCGTATTTACCAAGCTGATTGAAAGAAACACCACAATCCCTACATCTAAGAGTCAAGTGTTCTCAACTGCTGCTGACAACCAACCATCTGTTGACATCCATGTCCTGCAAGGTGAACGTGAAATGGCTCAATACAATAAAACTCTAGGAAGATTCACCTTAGATGGTATTCCACCAGCGCCAAGAGGAGTACCTCAAATTGAGGTAACATTCGACATTGACGCTAACGGTATTGTAAACGTGTCTGCTAAAGATAAAGGAACCAATAAAGAACAAAAAATTACAATCCAGTCTTCAAGCGGTATCGATGATGAAGAAATAGATCGCATGGTAAAAGAGGCAGAAGAATATGCTGAGGAAGATCAAAAGCGTAAAGAGCAAGTAGAGATTAGAAATAATGCCGACAACTTAGTATATACTACTGAAAAAACCCTAAAAGACCTAGGTGATAAAGTTGAAAACGAGCAGAAAGAGTCCATTGAAAAGCTAGTGGAAGATGTAAAAGAGGCTCTAAAAGGCGAAGATACTGACAAGATAAAAGAAGCTTCTGACAAACTATCAGAAGAACTTCATAAAATATCTTCAAAAATTTATGAGCAGCAAGCTGCTGAACAACAAGCTCAACAAGGCGGCGAACAAACCCAGCAGCAAGATGAAGATGTTGTTGACGCTGACTTTACAGAAGTAGACGACGAAGATAAGTAATAAAAACAGAAAGTCAAAGCTATAGCTTTGACTTTCTGTCCTAACTATGTTATTTTTTCTTAGAGGTTTAAGTTAATAGAGGTGAGCATATTGAATAAAAGAGACTATTATGAGGTTTTAGGGGTAGATAAAAATGCTAGCGAACAAGAGGTTAAAAAAGCCTATAGAAAGTTAGCTAGAAAATACCACCCTGATGTTAACCCTGGAAATAAAGAAGCAGAGACAAAATTTAAGGAAGCTAAAGAAGCTTATGAGGTGCTAAGTAATCCTCAAAAGCGTCAACAATACGACCAATTCGGTCATGCTGACTTTGATGGTGGTTTTGGTGGTGCAGGTGGTCAAGGCTTTGGCGGTCAGGGCTTTGGGGGATTTGAAGACATCTTTGACTCTTTTTTTGGGGGCGGATTTGGAGGGCGAACTGCTCGAAGAACCGGCCCGACCCGAGGAAATGATTTGCGCTATGATATGAATATAACCTTTGAAGAAGCAGCCTTCGGAGTAGAAAAGAATATTGAAGTCGAAAAAATGGAACGTTGCGATAAATGTAGAGGCACAGGGGCCAAATCAGAAGATTCTATTAAGCACTGTTCTACTTGTAATGGAAGTGGAGAAGTTAGAAGAACACAAAACACCCCCCTTGGCCAGTTTGTAAGCTCCAGTCCTTGTCCTACATGTGGGGGAGAAGGTACTCAAATAAAAGATCCTTGTACAGAGTGTAACGGTCAAGGTAAATATCGCAAAAGAAAAACTATAAATGTTAACATACCTGCAGGAGTTGATCACGGATCTAGGCTACGTGTCAGCGGCGAAGGAGAGCCAGGCAACAAAGGTGGACCATCAGGAGACCTTTATGTATACTTAGGTGTTAAGCCTCATCCTAAGTTTAAACGCCGAGATAACCAAGTGCTTAGCGAAGAAACAATTAGCTATGTTCAAGGAGCGTTAGGAGTGGAAATAGAGGTTGACACACTAGATGGCAAAGGTAAATTAAAAGTACCTGCAGGAACACAAAGCGGTACTGTGTTTAAGTTGAAGAATAAAGGAATACCATACCTTCGCGGAAGTGGTCGTGGTGACCATCATGTAAAGGTTAAGGTGACTATACCTAAAAAAGTAAGTAAAGAAGAGCGCGATCTGTTACAGCAACTTGCAGAGCTTCGTGGAGAAAAAATTGATGAAACAGATAAAGGTTTTATCAGTAGAGTGAAAGACGCTTTCAAATAAAGGAGTGTTTTGGTAGTGGAGTGGTTAGAGGTTAAAATAGTAACTGATACAGAAGAATTAGAAGTTTTAAATAACTATATTCATGAGCTGGGGATAGGGGGAGTTGTGATAGAAGATCCTTCTACCATTGAAAGTTATATTGAAGATAACAAGTGGGATGCGTATAGTGAACAGCTACTAGATTTAAGTGAAAACATAGTTGTTAAGTGTTACCTTCCAATGGATAACCAAGTTTTCGATACATTATCTGCAATTAAAACCTTTGTACAATTGCACTGCGAAAAAACTGATGAAAGCAAAGTGACCACTTCACAACTATCAGAAAGTGATTGGGAAAATCACTGGAAACAGTATTTTAAGCCTGTGGAAGTTGCTCCTAATTTAATTATAAAGCCTCCGTGGGAAAGTTATGAACCCAAGTCAAAAGCTGTTGTTGTGGAACTTGACCCAGGTCAGGCTTTTGGGACTGGAACCCATCCTACAACCGCCATGTGCTTAAATAAGATAACAGAGCTAATAAAGACAGACGACAAGGTCTTAGACGTTGGTTGTGGTTCTGGAGTTCTATCTATAACCGCTGCTAAACATGGAGCCCACGACGTTATAGGGCTTGACGTTGACTCTACTGCTATTAGAGTAGCTAAGCAAAATTTAAAGCTTAATAACTGCGAAAACATAAAGTTTATCCGGGGAAGTTTAGATGATTTAGATACTTTAAGGGCTGACCTAGTGATAGTAAATATCATTGCAGATGTTATTTTGAGTATTTTACCAAATATAAGCCGGTACATTAAGGAAGATGGCCACTTAGTTCTTTCGGGTATTATTTTGCCTAGGCAAAAAGAAGTTGTAGAAAGTCTTAATAAAAATGGATATACTATTAAAGATATAGATACAGACGGTGACTGGGTATGCATAACAGCTCAGAGGTGGAGCGATGTTTAGGATTAATGTTGAAGAAAAGTTATATGTAGATAAGTTATTAGAGCTAACAAAAGAGGACTCTCATTACATTTGTAAAGTCTTGAGACTAACCAAAGGGGATAACATAAAAGTTTTTAATGAAGCCGGGGAATTTCTTTCCTCGGTTATTTCCGTTGATAAAAAAACTGTCTCGTTAAAAATTCTATCAAAATGTGAAACATCTGAAGTTGAGCCTCAAACTGATGTAGTTTTAGCATTTGGTTACCTTAAAGGCGATAAAAATGAGTTGGTAGTACAAAAAGCTACTGAACTAGGAGTTAACCATATTTGGCCTGTAATTACCGATAGAACCGTAGCAAAAATGGACGATAAAAAGATCGCAAAAAAAGTAGAAAGGCTTCAAAAGATAAGTAAAGAAGCTACAGAGCAATGTGGTAGGCTAAAGGTGCCTAACATTAAAATTTTTAAAGGGCTAACCTCTTTTTGCGATGAAATCGACGCTAAAGACTCACTGATTATACCATGGGAAAAAGAGAAAAAAGCAAGTTTAGATCCTTGTAAGATAAAGACAAAAGGTAGACTAATTTTGTTTATAGGCCCCGAAGGTGGTATTGCAGGTGAAGAAATCCAGAGGTTTAAAAGTCATCACACTATATCTTTAGGAAAAAGAATATTAAGGGCAGAAACTGCTGCAATATCAGCAACAACAGTAGTAATGTACGCTTTAGGCGAGCTAGGAGGTTAACAATTAATGTCAAAGGTTGCTTTTTATACACTAGGATGTAAAGTAAATCAAGACGAAACAGATAGCTTAGCACAGCTATTTAAACAGCACGGTTATTTTGTTGTAGACTTTACCGATAAAGCATCTGTTTATGTTATTAACACCTGCACTGTAACACAAGCTGGAAGTAGAAAATCCAGACAAATGATACGAAGAGCTGTTCGCAATGCACCTGATTCCTTGGTAGTTGTGACAGGTTGCTACTCTCAAACTGCCAGCGAAGAGGTAGCAAAAATACCAGGTGTTGACTTAATCGTCGGCAATGACAAAAAACATTTGATAGTAGATTTAGTTAATCAAAAGGAAAAATCAGAAGATAAAATTATGGTATCACCAAGGCAGAACTTAAGTGAATTTTACAACTTACCTATTCCTGCAGAAAGAAAAAGAAAGCGGGCCACTTTAAAAATCCAAGAAGGATGCGATAACTTTTGCACTTACTGCATCGTTCCTTTTGCTAGAGGCCCCATTAGGAGTAAGCCTTTAGATGAAGTTTTAGATGATGTAAAAAAATTAATTGATGAGGGGTTTAAAGAAGTTGTGCTAACCGGCATTCACTTAGGGTCATACGGAAGAGATAATGATAACGCCACTTCTTTAGCTGATGTGGTTAACCGATTAGGTGAAGTAGAAGGTTTAAAAAGAGTTCGCCTAAGCTCAGTAGAGCCAACAGATTTTGATGAAGACTTACTTAAAGCAATTGAAGCATCACCTAACCTTTGTAACCATTTTCACATCCCATTACAAAATGGAAGTGATGCTATTTTAGAAAAAATGGGCAGAAAGTATGACTCTCAGTTCTATCTAAATATCATAAACAAGGTTCGTAGCATAAAAAAAGATGCCGCTATAACAACTGATATCATGGTGGGATTTCCTTCGGAGAGTGAAGATAATTTTGATGAAAACATAGAACTTGTTAAAAAAGTACGGTTTAGCGACATTCATGTATTTAAGTATTCATTAAGAGAAGGAACTAAGGCAAGCAAGATGTCTAACCAAGTACCGTCAGACATAAAAGATATACGCTCGAAAAAACTTACTGCACTAGCCAACGAATTGAAAGAAGAGTATAACCAAAAGTTCATCGGAAAAGAATTAGACGTGTTATTTGAACAGCATTCTAATGGTTGGGTCTTTGGGCACAGTTCTAATTATATAAAGGTATATTGTGCAAAGAAAAAAGATATTATAGGTGACTTAAGGAGTGTGTCCATAAAGGATTTGCAAGATGATGGAGTTTTTGGTGAGATAAAAGGAATGTAAAAGACAGTAAATTCATATAGTATAGTGGAAAATAAAAAAATACCTCAGATAATAAATAATTTAGAGGATTTATGGGAGGATATTCACATGACAAAGATTTTTATCTTTGAAAGAAAAAGACTTTTTCCACTTGCTATTTTAATTTGTCTTTTAGTTGCAATAACTTTATATGACACTGTTACAAACAAAGCATCTTATCCAGTAGATGGTGAAATGATTTACGCCGTTAATGTTGACCAAGGTAAAATCCCACTACATAGAGAACTTGTTGTGATAGATAATCTAGATACATGGGTAAAGTTTCTTAACGAAAGGGATTTGCCTCACCCAGACTATTCCTTTGATGACAATAACCAAATAGCGGTCTTCGCTGTCAATTTTGATATCCGAAGTTTTGTTGAAAATGTAAACGAGTTTGGAGAAAAAGTCTACAACATAGTTTGCTCCGACAAAAAAGATGCTTATCAAGTCTATGTTATACCACAATCAAAGGATATAAATGTCAACGCAATAAACTGGAACTTTTATGATTCTAAAGGCAATAAGCAAGATGATATCAGCGTTAAAGTAAACCCAAGATAGATGAATTTATCTTTTAGAAGCAGGAAAAATTAATTTAACACGCGAATATAATATACAATGCATCGTAAGGGGGTGACTTTGTGTCTTGTCTTTTTTGTAAAATAGTGCAAGGGGAAATATCAACTGATAAGGTTTATGAAAATGATGATGTTTTAGCTTTTAATGACATCGAACCACAAGCTCCTGTCCACGTTCTGATTATTCCTAAAGATCACTATCCTAATATACAAAAGACCCCCTCAGAAGATGTAGCCAAAATTTTTGATGCAATAAAAGAAATAGCAAAGCAACTAAACTTAGACGAAGGTTTTAGGATTGTGAACAACTGCGGCAACTTTGGTGGACAAACTGTAGACCACCTGCACTTTCACCTTTTAGGTAAGAGAAAACTCAAATGGCCACCAGGTTAATTAACAGGTGATAATTGACAGTATCTAAAGTATTTTGTATAATAGAATTGTTATGCTATGGGTTTACCCAAAGCTTAATTATTTAGTGTGGTAGTACGAGGGGAGGGAAGCTAAGTGGCTGAAGTTAAAATTGGCAAAAATGAATCACTTGACAACGCCTTAAGAAGGTTTAAACGTACATGCCAACGCTCGGGAATACTATCAGAGGCTCGTAAAAGAGAATTTTACGATAAACCAAGTGTAAAACGTAAAAAGAAGTCAGAGGCAGCTCGCAAAAAGAAGAAACGGTTCTAATTTAGCTTAGTGCTGAAGGAGGAAGTAATCGTGAGTTTGGTAGAACGTTTGACAGATGATATGAAGACTGCCATGAAAAGCAAAGATAAGTTTGCCCTCACAGTAATAAGAATGATTCGTTCTGAGTTGAAGTATGCTGAAATAGATAAAGGTACTCCACTTAATGACGATGAGTCGTTTCAAATACTTAACAAGGAAATGAAAAAACGCCGCGAATCTGTAGAAGATTATACCAAAGCAGATAGACCTGAAGAAGTTGAAAAGCTTAAAAGAGAGATAGAGATAATCCAATCCTATCTTCCTGAGCAATTAACTGAAGAGGAAATTGAAGGTATAATTGATAATACAATAGCCGAAACTGGTGTTTCTTCAAAAAAAGAAATGGGCAAGTTGATGTCTGCAGTGATGCCTAAGCTACAAGGCAGAGCAGACGGAAAACTAGTAAGCCAGATTGTGAGCAATAAACTTAATTAAATCAAAAAGAGGCTGGGACAAATCCAGCCAAAACAAAAAAACGGTTCCTATCATTTTGTTGATTGGAACCGTTTTTTACTTAAAGTGGAAAGTGGAAAGTGGAAAGCGACAACGTCGTCCTGAGCCACGCCGAAGGATCTAGCCCGCAAGGGCGCAGGCCCCACACAACGAACCCCAGATGGATGAGAGTCCCCTATTTGGTTATGATGGATCACTGTCTCTGCAAACCAGTTAGGGATGGCCCAAAGCCATAAAACCCTTCACATGGTTCAAAAACGCTTCCCACCAATCAAACCCTAAAATAATATTACGAGCACCTTCAGCGGGCAAAGCAGGAGACAGGAATGCGAGATAGCCATGTCTTAAGTC
The DNA here is from genome assembly GCF_040515995.1 of Proteinivorax hydrogeniformans. Classification (GTDB taxonomy): domain Bacteria; phylum Bacillota; class Proteinivoracia; order Proteinivoracales; family Proteinivoracaceae; genus Proteinivorax; species Proteinivorax hydrogeniformans. The sequence continues at coordinate 1,194,392 of NZ_CP159485.1, forward strand.
TCCCCCTCGAAGAGGTAGGGGTTGACCACTGTGTCAACCCATCAGCAAATGGCTATCCAATGTGGCAGTGACCACCAAAACCTTGCTGTTACTAAGGTCATAGGGTGTTATGTACTTTGCTACCAACCTCCAACCTCACATCACTTATTACTATCTTTTAAGTGTAAATTGTCAATTGTAAATTGTAAATTCGCCTTTGAACTCCTGCCCATTAACCAACTTTCCGCTAACCCTAAAGTAGAACCAATATTAAAAAATTGGCCGCGAAAACGTATAAACTTGCTTATTCTGCTGGGTCTAAAAATAAATGTTTTGTAAGGGAGCACTGCAGTGCTCCAGCAGAAGTCATTAGGTTAAAAATAAAAGACTCCTCACTCCTAGAAGTAGACTCGCTAGCAAAGTGGAATTTAGAAAGCGAATTAAAACAGGGGCTTCCCACCAATCAAACCCTAAAATAATATTACGAGCACCTTCAGCGGGCAAAGCAGGAGACAGGAATGCGAGATAGCCATGTCTTAAGTCTCCCCCTCGAAGAGGTAGGGGTTGACCACTGTGTCAACCCATCAGCAAATGGCTATCCAATGTGGCAGTGACCACCAAAACCTTGCTGTTACTAAGGTCATAGGGTGTTATGTACTTTGCTACCAACCTCCAACCTCACATCACTTATTACTATCTTTTAAGTGTAAATTGTCAATTGTAAATTGTAAATTCGCCTTTGAACTCCTGCCCATTAACCAACTTTCCGCTAACCCTAAAGTAGAACCAATATTAAAAAATTGGCCGCGAAAACGTATAAACTTGCTTATTCTGCTGGGTCTAAAAATAAATGTTTTGTAAGGGAGCACTGCAGTGCTCCAGCAGAAGTCATTAGGTTAAAAATAAAAGACTCCTCACTCCTAGAAGTAGACTCGCTAGCAAAGTGGAATTTAGAAAGCGAATTAAAACAGGGGCTTCCCACCAATCAAACCCTAAAATAATATTACGAGCACCTTCAGCGGGCAAAGCAGGAGACAGGAATGCGAGATAGCCATGTCTTAAGTCTCCCCCTCGAAGAGGTAGGGGTTGACCACTGTGTCAACCCATCAGCAAATGGCTATCCAATGTGGCAGTGACCACCAAAACCTTGCTGTTACTAAGGTCATAGGGTGTTATGTACTTTACTACCAACCTCCAACCTCCAACCTCACATCACTTATTACTATCTCTTAATTGTAAATTGTCAATTGTAAATTGTAAATTCGCCTTTAAACTCCTGCCGACTAACCAACTTTCCGCTGATGGGTTTTGTCCCAGCTTTTTAAATTAGTTATCCAAAACATTTTTTTAAAAAATTAGTAAACAATAATTATAATTAAAGGAATTATTATACACAGGATAGAAATATACATAATAGTATAACCTTGTAACCTTTAAAATGTATAACAAAGGGGGGACTAAAATGAAACGGATAATAACAATAACGCTGCTTACTTTGATGTTTTTTATATGTATAGGGGGCGTAGCTAACGGAGAGACAAAAGACATAGTTTATGTAGTGACTATAGAGGATACAATAGATAATGCTTTGCCACGCACTTTAAATAGAGCTTTTAATGAGGCAGAAATGAAAAATGCTGACCTAATAATTTTAGAGCTTAATACACCAGGTGGATATGTAAGAAGAGCTAAAGAAATTAGAGATTTAATTCTAAATTCTGAGATTCCAGTTTATGCATATGTAAACAACTCTGCTATCTCTGCTGGCGCTTTTATTGCTTTAGCGGCAGATGCAATATATATGACAGATGCAGCCACAATGGGTGATGCAGAAGTAATAGCTGGCAATCAACCCGCTGATGAAAAAGTTATCTCTGACTGGGATGGAGCGATGAGGGCTTTAGCTAAAAGAAACGATAGAGATCCTGAAATAGCTTCTGCTATGGTGCGAAGAGAAAAACAGATTGATAACTTAGTTGAAGCTGGTCAGCTCCTTACCTTAACCACATCGCAGGCGCTTGAACATGGTTACGCAGAAGGGGAATATGGAACTCGCGCTCAAATGCTACAGGACTTGGGGTATGGAAATCATAGCGTTGTGGAATTTACCGAAGCCTGGGCGGAAAGGTTTGCAAGATTTATAACTAGCCCCCATGTAGGAGCTATTATACTTTCTATAGGAATGGCGACTATTTTTATAGAAATCATTAGCCCTGGGTTTGGATTTTTTGGTATAACTGGTATCGCATGCTTTGTGCTATTTTTTGCAGGACACCTAATTGCTGGTCTAGCACAATGGGAATATATAGTTGCCTTCATCATAGGTATTGCTATGATTGTTGCTGACATTTTTGCTGCAGGTTTTGGAATACTAGGTATTGGAGGTATTGCGCTGATAGTTCTTAGTATAATCCTAACAGCGGAAACTTTTACAGATGGACTTCTAATTTTAGCTTTGAGTATTCCATTTACAATTATCATCTTAGCGGGGTCTTGGAAGTTTTTATCAAAATCAAATGTCATCAAACGCTTTGTGCTTAGCGACCGTGAGGATGTCGATAAAGGCTATGTAGCATCCTCTAAATACGACGATTTACTTGGGAAAGCTGGAGTTGCCATAACACCTTTACGACCCACTGGCAGCGCTGAAATTGATGGGAAACGCTTTGATGTGGTGACTGAAGGTGGTTATATATCAGCCAACGAAGAAGTAAAAGTTATTAAAGTTGGCAGTAATAGCATAGTAGTTAAAAAAATAAATAATTAAAAGGAGGATTTTATTATGGGACCTGAGATTGCGTTTTTCTTGGTGATAGCAGCTATTGTTGTTATCTTTTTAGCAGTCTTTTTATCGTTTATACCGATTGGACTGTGGATTTCAGCTCAAGCTGCGGGAGTTAGGATAGGATTTTTCAATCTTATCGGAATGAGATTTAGAAGAGTTATTCCTGCTAGAATTGTACAACCGCTAATAAAAGCTACAAAAGGTGGTCTTGAATTAAATACCAACAAGTTGGAGGGTCACTACTTAGCAGGTGGTAACGTAGATAGGGTTGTAAATGCTCTAATAGCCGCTCAAAGAGCTGATATAGAGCTTGAGTTTGAAAGGGCAGCTGCTATTGACTTAGCAGGTAGAGATGTTCTTCAAGCTGTTCAGATGAGTGTAAACCCAAAAGTTATTGAAACGCCTGTAGTTGCAGCTGTAGCAAAAGATGGGATCGAAGTAAAAGCAAGAGCTAAGGTGACTGTTAGAGCAAATATTGACAGGCTTGTAGGTGGTGCTGGCGAAGAGACTATTATCGCCAGAGTTGGTGAAGGAATAGTAACCACTATAGGTTCTTCAGAGAGTCATAAGACTGTGTTGGAAAACCCAGACACTATTTCTAAAACGGTATTAAACCGCTCATTAGATTCCGGTACAGCTTTTCAAATTTTATCAATAGATGTAGCGGATGTTGATGTAGGTAAAAACATCGGGGCAACTCTTCAAGCTGATCAAGCTGAAGCTGATAAGCAAATTGCGCAAGCTAAGGCAGAGGAAAGAAGAGCGATGGCAGTTGCACAGGAACAAGAGCAAAAAGCTAATGTACAAAAAATGCGTGCCAAAGTTGTTGAAGCTGAAGCTGAAGTTCCACTAGCTATGGCTCAGGCTTTAAGAGAAGGTAAAATAGGTGTAATGGACTATTACAACTTGAAAAATATCGGTGCAGATACCGACATGAGAAGTTCTATATCTAAGATGAGTGGTTCCGAGGATAAAAATAAATAAAAGGTAGGTGTTTTATACCATGGAAGCACTCATAGCGTTAATCTTTATTATTGTTTCTGTTGTGATAAGAACTAATAGTCAGGTAAAAAAGCAACAGCAGCAGCGGCAGGAAAGAAAGTTAAAAGATCTCGGCATACCGATGCACAGACGACACTACACCGACCACGGTGAAGAATATGAAGAATCCCTAAGAGAAGAAAATCGCAGACGCTCTACTATACGCCAAGAGAACCAACAAAAAGAGGAATTAAGTCAAGCAGAAGCTCTAGAATATAAGCAGTCAAGGGAAACTAAAATAGAAAAACAAAAAGAAGAGCTTAAAGAAAAAAGAAGAAAAGTAGAGCAGTTACAGGGCGGAAGTAAAAAAAGAGGATTAGGAGCAGCTATTGGAGATTCCATTAAAGAAGGCGAAATAGGCGCTTCAAATAATGTGGGGAATTTGTTCACTGAAAGAAGACAGCTGGTTAATGGAATAATTATGTCCGAGGTTTTAAAAAAGCCCAAGCACAGAAGATAACCTAATAAAAAGGTTTTAGGAATTTTGTTCCTAAAACCTTTTTTTGTTGTTATAGACTATTACTTCCTAGCATAAATTTTAAACAAGAGTTAGGAGGTGGCAAATTTGGGTCGCACAAATATTGTAAAAAAAGGTTTTGCTGAGTTTTTTGATATTCCGAAGGACATTTTACTAGATATGCCAAGAATAATATTAATAGGAACTATGCAGGTCTATATAGAAAACCATCGAGGGATAATTGAATACCAAGAAAATCTAATTAGAGTAAGCGTGAATCGTGGAGAGTTGCATATAATTGGTGAAAACCTAATGCTTAAAAATATATTTAGCGAAGATATATTTATAGATGGAGAGATTGAGTCAATACAGTTTAAATCATAAAAGTGAAGGGGGAAGCTATCATTGTTTTTATTCAAGTTAATTAATCTACTTAAGGGTTATTTAGTGGTAGAGGTTTATGGGAAGTTTACCGAAAAGTTTTTGAACATGGCGATAACTAGAAAAATTTATTTGTGGGATATTAAAAGACATAAAAATAGTATTACGTTAAAGATAGGCATAGATGGGTATAAAGCTTTATGGCCCGTATGCCGAAAAACAGGTTGCAAGATGAGAATTAAAGAAAAAAGGGGCTTGCCATTTAAGTTAAATAAATTACGTAGAAGAAAAGTATTTGCATTTGGAATACTTTTCTTTATAATAGTCTTATATATATCTTCTAAATTTGTTTTATTTGTTGATGTAAGTGGGTTAGAAGAAATCGATGAAATTAAGTTTAACGAGTTTTTAGAGTCACAGAATTTACAAAGAGGAGCTTTTCATCCTTTTTTAGACATAGACGATATCGAACATCAGATTCTGATAACTTTTCCCCGCATAGCTTGGACCTCAATTGAAATACAAGGAACCAGAGTTGTAGTAAACTTAGTAGAAAAAGATCTGCCAGAAGAGTATGACCATTCCCCCACCGATATAGTAGCTAAAAAAGATGGATTGATTACAAAACTTTTAGTTTTGTCAGGAGAATCTGTTGTGGAAGAAGGAGACGTCGTAACAGAAGGAGAAACTATAATTAGTGGCGAATTATTCAATGAGGACACTAGGACTCATATGTTAGTTCGTTCTTTAGGAATAGTTGAGGCCAGGGTCTGGTATCAAGCGACAGGAGAGGCCTATCAAAATGAGTTAGTTTTAAAGGAAACTGATGAACAAATAAAAAAACAACACCTAAATATATTTGGATGGAATATAAAAATCCCATCTAGACAAACTTATGATCTAAAAGATTATTATAAAAGAACAGTTGTCACACAACCTTTAAAATGGAGAGGGTTAGAATTTCCGATTAATTTAATTACAAACTCTTATACAAATTATAGCGGTGTAGATGTAACATATACCAATGATGAGATTGTAGATGTAGCAGCAAAAAGGGCGTACCGAGCAGCAAAGCATGGCATCCCCAAGGGCATTGAGATAGAAAATAAGATTATACACATAATAGAAAAGTCAGATGATAAAGTTAAGGTAAGCGTTGTTTTAGAAACCATAGAAGATATAAGAAAAGATTCGATTATAAAGTTAGAGGAGTAATACAAAAATAGGGAGGTTTTTAATTGCACATAGAAAAATTAGCTATAGAAGACTATAAACAACTACAAGGCCTTATGAGAGCAAATTGCCTCTATTTAGAACGTCTAGAACAAGAGTTTAATGTTCAAATAGATTCGTATGATAAGGGAATAAAAATTAAAGGTGAGAATGCTGACGCCAAAAAGACCGCTCAAATTTTAAGCGAGCTTATCTCCATAATAGAAGCTGATGAATACTTTGATGAACAGCAATTTAACTATATACTGCTTTCACATAAAAAAGGTGATAAAATAAATATGGAAAAACTAAATGAAGAAATTCTTCGCACTTTTGAAGGAAAGGCTATTCGGCCAAAAACTAAAGGGCAAAAATACTACATAAACACTATCAAAAAAAATGATATTACTTTTGGTATAGGCCCTGCTGGTACTGGTAAGACATTCCTTGCTATTGCTTGTGCAGTTAAAGCATTAAAAGACAAAGAAGTTCAAAGAATTATCTTAACTAGACCGGCTATAGAGGCAGGAGAAAACTTAGGATTTTTACCTGGAGATCTTCAGGAAAAAGTAGATCCTTATCTTAGGCCTCTCTACGATGCTTTAGTAGAAATGCTGGGATTAGAATCATTTGAACGCTATATGGAAAAAGGGATTTTAGAGGTTGCTCCCTTAGCTTATATGAGGGGGAGGACCCTAAATGATGCCTTTATTATTTTAGACGAGGCCCAAAACACAACCTCTCAGCAAATGAAGATGTTTTTAACAAGGTTTGGTTTTGGGTCAAAAGCCATAGTCACAGGAGATATAACGCAGACTGACCTGCCGGATGGCAAGTCCTCCGGACTTATGCATGCCAGCGGCATACTTAAGGATGTAAATGGCATTGGCTTTGTGTACCTAAAAGCAGAGGATATAATAAGACATCCTGTAGTTTCAGAGATTATAAACGCATATGATAGCGCAGAAACAAGTTAAGCTAATACAAAGCTTGTTTGAATAAAAAGGTGGGGAAAATTAATGAATAACTTACGACGGATGACAGGGATTGGGATGTTTAATTTTCAAAGGTCTGTTATATGTAAAACTTTCGTTGTTGTAATTGGGGTTATATTAACTTACGTAATTCTCGCCTGGGGGCTTCTTCCGCAGAAGTACTCCTTGTCAGTAGGACAAGTTTCACCTGAAACGATATATGCCCCTAGGACAGCTGTAGACCATTATGCTACAGAAAAGGCTCGCAAGCAAGTAGCTGACCAAGTGCCTGATGTTTACACCTTGGATCAAGCATCGGTGGAGTCGTCAGTTAGTGAGCTTAGTAAACACTTCTCAAACATAGAGAAGCTATCTACAACTGAGGATTATTTAGATAGTGAGGATGACTCTTTAGAGCTACTTAGGGAAATATTAACAGATAATGAGATAAGTAGCTTGGTGAATATGAGCTCTGATAAAAGAGAGGAGCTTTTTGAGTTTTCTTTAGTCACTTTGGAATCTGAGCTTAAACAAGGCATTAAAGTGGATGATGTAGATGGGGCCAAAATAAACATAGAAGAAAAACTTGATTTTGAAAGTATAACTGCAGGTCAGCAACAGGCGCTCACTAACCTTATTTTAAATTATGTGGAAAGCAACCTAAAATTTTCTCATGAGGATACAAAACTTAGCCGTGAAGAAGCAAAAGAACAGGTAGAGGAGATAAAGATCCTAAAAGATTCAAAAATTGTAGATAAGGGTGAAGTAGTTACTGAGCACCATATTTCACAATTAGAAAGCCTTGGCCTACAAGAAGCATCAACACAAGATATTAACTTTTATGCAGGCCTAGGTTTAGTTATTATGTTGGTATTAGGTTCTATAGCGCTTTACCTTTACTTTAATGAACAACAAATATGGAAAAACTCAAATGACCTATTACTTCTTTCTCTGATTTTCTGCACAGCGTTATTTATCAGCAAGATATTTGGGATGTTTTCAGGGTTTTTGATACCTATGGCCATGGCTCCAATTTTAATAGCGATAGTATTTAACTCAAATCTTGCTCATATAGTAAACATAGCATTAGCCATTTTTATTGGAATCATAACAGGGAATAATTTTGTTTTTGTCGTTTTTGCTTTACTAAGTGGTATGGTAGGAATTTATTCTGTACGCAAGGTGACCCAACGCTCTGATCTAACCCGTGCAGGTGCGATTGTAGCTATATCAAACATGCTGATAGTACTTTCTTTAACCTTACTAACAGGCGCGTTTCAGGGAAGCACTGATATGATAAAAACAATTTCTATGGATATACTATATGGCATGCTAAATGGGTTGATTGCAAGTGTGCTGGTTATCGGAATCTTACCGTTTTTTGAAAATATATTTGGCATAACTACTTCCATTCGTTTGTTGGAGTTGTCTAATCCTAATAACGGCGCCCTTAAGAGGTTACTAATTGAAGCTCCAGGGACTTATCACCATAGTATTGTAGTTGGGAACTTAGCTGAAGCTGCAGCAAATGAGGTGGGGGCCGACTCGCTTTTAGTTAGAGTGGGTGCTTATTATCATGACATCGGAAAGATAAACAGACCGTTTGCTTTTATAGAAAACCAACTGGGAAAGAAAAACCCTCACGATAGTTATGACCCCAAATATAGCAGCAGGATTATACTTCAACACGTATCAGATGGTGAAGAAATGGCTAATAAGTATAAGCTTCCACCTATAATAAAGGACTTGATATCTCAACATCATGGAACGACCAAAATCAGCTATTTTTATCATAAGGCCAAAAACATTGATGAAAATGTTGATGAAGCTTTGTTTAAATATAACGGTCCTAAACCACAAACTAAAGAAGCTGCTATAATAATGCTAGCAGACTCTGTGGAAGCTGCAGTTAGATCTATCAAAGAACATGATACAAAGCATATAATAGAAATAATCAAAAAAGTTATTAACATGAAGTTAGAAGAAGGACAATTAGACGAGTGCAACATAACATTTAAAGAGCTTGCTACAATAGAAAAAAAATTTGTAGAGGTTTTACAAGGATTTTTCCATAAAAGAATAAACTATCCTAGTTAATGAGGTGACAAAATGATTGATGCAAATATCGAAGCACTAGAGGAACTACATCTTGATAACAATATAGAAGATTATATTCTACACGCCTGCTCAGTTATCAGTAAAATGGAGAATGTATCCAACAAAGAGGTTAACATAATCTTTGTAGACAATCCATTCATTAAACATTTAAATGAAAAATTTAGAGGAAAGGATAAGCCCACTGATGTGTTATCCTTTCCTCTCGAAACAGGTCTGGACGATGAGTTTTTAGGAGAGATTTATATCTCTTTAGACAAGGCTCGTGAACAAGCTAAAAAGTATGGCCACAGCCTAGACAGAGAAGTGGTTTTTTTAGCGATACACGGATTGTTACATCTAGCTGGCTATGAGCACGATGAAGCGCCTAATCCAAAAATGAGGGAGAAGGAAGAAAAAGTTCTGGAGGAGTTGGGACTTTTTAGGGGGTAGTAAACATGTCAGCAAAGAAAGTTATTAGAAGTTTTAAATATGCAATTGAGGGTGTAACATTTGCCTTAAAAACACAGCTAAACATGAGAATACACTGCCTAGTGGCTATTATTGTTACACTTTTAGGGTTTTACTTAAACCTTGCAATTGTTGAATGGGCAGTGCTCTTATTTAGCATGACATTGGTGATAACAATGGAGTTGATGAATACAGCAATCGAAAAAACAATTGATTTAATAACTGATGAATATCACGAGTTGGCAAAAATAGCTAAAAATGTAGCGGCAGCTGCGGTGCTTTTTTCTGCACTTAATGCAGTTGTCGTTGGTTTTTTAATTTTCCATAATAAAATTGGAAAACTAGTCAGCCCGTTTTTAGGTGTTGGTTCTATTATGGAAGTTGTTTTGGTGATGCTTTTAGGGGTAGGGGTAGTATTATTGGTGGTAAAATTAGTTATAAATGGGGGAGAATAATTTATGTACACTAGAAAAATAGAGTTTAAAATAACTTTTATTGCGATATCAGTGTTGATAGTGTTATTGCTCAATATAGTTTTAATATTTATTTCAGCAGGAGCTTTTTCTTTTGTGGGAGATAGAAGCTTTCAGGACGCTAAAGAACAAGCCTTAACATTAGTAAAATATAATGAAAGTCTCGCTACTGATTGGGGTGTTAAAGACTCAGCAGATGTTAATAATGCACTTTCAAACCTATTGTATGATATTGAGCAAGCTAGTAGTGTAGACGATCTTTCCAGGATTGTTATGAATAACGGAAATGAAACTCAAAGGGTTATTAGAAGGAGAGCAGAGGCCAGACAAGCAGAGATTATTTTATCCATGATTAGTAGCGATAAAAATGTTAGGTCAGTTGTGGATAAGAGGCAGCTTAATGTATCTTATAACTCCGAGGGTGAAATAGATTTTGAGGATGGAGGTTTTTTAGCACAAGAAACAAAAGAGAGCATAACTGGTTATCTAGATGAAGTTCCGACATTATGGGATAGAACTATTGAGGTAGAAGTAGAAAATGGTTTGGCAAAGCTAATTACACCTCGGTCAGCTGATGAGCGCGAAAAGCAGCTAGAATCCGAACTTGACCAACTAAAGGCAGAGGTTGAATCGCTAAGAATAAGCTCAGGTCATGCAGAAATGTCGGGAGAAGGTATTTATATCAGACTTTATGACAACCCCGATGCATACGGCCCAAACATGAACGATTATATCATTCATGACTATCATGTGCTGGAAATAGCTAACGAACTTTTTGCCTCGGGAGCTCAAGGAATTGCAATAGATGGTAGAAGGTTAACCTCAAATAGCTCTATAAGATGTGTAGGACCTTTGATTCATGTAGATCACCACCCAATTTCCGTTGACCCGATTGAAATTCACGCTGTGGGAGATCCAAAACTCTTAGAAAGTGGCTTGCTGCTCTATGTAAAGACTAGGCTCAAACCTAGAGGAATTGAATATGAAATAGAAGTGCCAGAAGATGGGGTAAATTTACCCGCTTATACAAGGAGGAATAATTAAAAATGGAAAAGAAAACAGTAGAAGATTTAATATCAAAAGCAAAAGAAGCTATGGATAATGCTTACGTTCCTTATTCAAAATACCCTGTAGGAGCAGCGCTGCTAACTGAGGATGGGAAGGTATATAGTGGCTGTAATATCGAAAACGCTTCTTACGGATTAACTAACTGTGCAGAAAGAACAGGGATTTTTAAAGCAGTATCAGAAGGATATAGAACTTTTGAAAGTATAGCTATCATATGTAAGGGAGAGCTAAAAGCCTCTCCGTGTGGTGCCTGTAGACAAGTTATAGCTGAATTTTTGACCCCTGACTCTCCTGTTATATTAGCTAATGAAAAGGGCGAGCACACCATTACTGACGTTAAAAGTTTACTGCCAGGTGCATTTACAACAAAGTCATTGCTAGGTGATAATAATGAGTTTTAAATCAGGGTTTATTTCAATTGTCGGAAGAACTAATGTAGGAAAATCCACGCTACTTAATAATGTGCTAGATCAAAAGATAGCTATAACATCTAACAAAGCGCAAACAACTAGAACGAAAATTCAAGGGATCTTATCCTCTGACGACTATCAGATGGTTTTTATTGATACACCTGGGATACACAAACCGAAATCAAAGCTGGGCGAGACTATGGTAAAAGTAGCAAGAAGGTCAGTGGTTGATGTAGAGGCTATTTGCTTTATCACTGATATTTCACAACCTATTAAATCTGGCGACCGATTTATTTTAGAGCAGCTAAAAACAGCTAAAGCACCGGTTATTTTAATCGCCAACAAGATTGACCTAACAGACCCAGATCAGGCAAAAGAGAGAATTGCGGAGTTTAAAGAGATGTTTAACTTCTCAGATATCCTAGCCATTTCAGCATTAGAAGGGGTAAATGTAGATAGTTTACCTAAACTACTTCTAAAATATCTAGATGAGGGCCCCAAATTTTATCCAGATGACATGATTACAGATCAACCAGAAAGAGTTATTGTTCAAGAACTTTTAAGAGAAAAAATTCTAGAGCTAACACGTGATGAAATTCCGCATGGTGTAGCAATTGAAATAATTACTTTCAAAGAAAATGCTAAAGGAACAATTGAAATATCTGCAAACATTTATGTAGAACGTGAATCCCATAAAGGTATTGTGATAGGTAAGGGAGGAAAACTGCTGAAGGAAATAGGTAAAAGAGCCAGAATAGATGTAGAAAACTTTTTGCAAACAAAAGTTTTTTTAGAAGTGTGGGTTAAGGTAAAAAAAGGTTGGCGCGATAAACATGGCGCTATAAAGGATTTCGGACTGCTTGGAGAATAGCATTGAAATTTTTAGGATATATTAATCATTGAGGGTGAGTTATTATGCTAGTTAACACAAAAGCTTTAGTGCTAAAATCTATTCCTTTTAAAGAAAGTGATTTAATTGTCACCCTCTTTACGCAGAAATTTGGCAAAATAAACGTTTTAGTTAAGGGTGCCAAAAAGATGAAAAGTAAGCTAAGCTATAGTGTCCAAATGTTCACTTTTGGTGATTATCTCTTGTATAAAAAAAATAATAATCTACCTATTCTTAGACAGGGGGATGTCGATCTAACATTTAAAAATCATAGCTTTGACCTAGGCGTATTATCAGCGGCGTATTATATATGCGAATTTGTCAATTTTTTCATGTTAGAAAATGAACACAATCAGAAACTGTTTCGCCTAACCGAAAAGACGATGCGGATGTTAACTACTCATAAAGAAAAATCCAAAACTATTTTAGCCACCTTTAAGATAAAAGCGATGGCATTAATGGGTTATTCACCATATCTAACAGGGTGTGTTTTATGTGGGGAAAAGAACGAAAATTATATCTTTAGCGTTCCTCAGGGTGGTCTTGTTTGTGAATCCTGTTTGCCCTATAAAAATAAGTTTATCTCCAAGAGACATAGGCTTTTAATGCTATTTGTGTTAAGGACGACATTTGAAGAAATTCTAAACACTGAGGTAAAGGATAGTGAAGTTAAATATCTAAATAAAGTACTAAATAAATATATTCAATTTTACAGCGACGGACATATATTTAAAAGTGAACAGATATTCCAAAAACTTTGAGCTTAGGAGGACAAAGCATTGGAAGAAATAAGAAAAATAGAATATATTATCGAGAAAACCAATGTCAGCTATGAACTAGCCCACAAGACCCTGCTTGCGTGTAATGGAGATCAGTTTAAAGCTGTAGAAAAGTTGAATGATTTAGATACAGACAGAGGCACATATACTGAAAGAATTCATGTAGAAGGTAATAATCTATTAGAAAAGATTAAAGACCTTATACGCGAAGGAAATGTTACAAGAATTATCATAAAGTCAAAAGGGAAGGTAATGCTAGATATTCCCGTTACAGTTGGAGCTGTAGGTGTTGTGCTAGCTCCTTATGCAGCAGCTATAGGTGCAGTTGCTATGTTAGTTACAGATTGCACATTAGAAATTGAAAAAAAATACTAGGCCTCTCGTTTTTACGAGAGGTAATTTTTTAGAATCAATAACAAAAAAAGTTTAGCACAAGGAAGGGATAGGATTGATAAATTTATCACATAATTTAGAGCAAGTTTTTCATAACCAAGGTTTTCAACGACAACCACAGTATAATGAAGAACGTTCAAGCTATCTGCTCCACCCGCAGCTTTTTTTTAACATACCGAACCAAAAAACGTACTCTCTTTATCATTTCGACTCTCTAATAAACAAATGGGAGCTCAACCATGGACCCAAAAACCATGAGTTAATAACTAGGACATCTTTTACATCTATCACCTCATTTTCGACTTTTGATTTCTCTCCTTGTCGTTTCTATAAACAGTGTTTGGAAGAAATAGGATTAAAGATAAAAGCATCTAATCTGCTGTTTAATCCAACCGATTTATCTCAGCCAGTAATAGGCGTTCATAGTCATGGTTGGGAAGTAGTTTTAAACGGTAGATATATAGGGGAAGTTGCTATAATAGATAAGCTAGGGGGGACATCAGTAAGTCCCGGTTTAGCCTTTTATTTTGATTTGTCATCTTTACACGTGCTATTAGGAGAAACACCATCACCTTCATATCAAACAGATAGAGAGCTAACCATGTACCTTCACAAGCACTCTAGCAAAGATATGTTGTATGATCTGTTTGATATATATTTATCTGAAGCAAGCTATGCTTTGAAAAATAAGCTTAGATACACTGCATTCAACTTTTTAGTCAAAAGTATACTGGTTTATGAATTTTTGATAATAAGAGGAACAGTAAGTATAACTGAGAAAATAGGGTATAATAAGAAATTTACAGAGCTTTTGCAAGCCTGTATACAAGAATAACACTTTTTTGGAGGAAGCTATGAGTGATTTTATATTTGAGCTAAGCTATGATCCAATTCCTTATGAAAGTAAAGATATAGTATATAAAAGTTTTAAAGAATCTATGGAAAAGTTGCTTAAGGAGCATCGAATAGAGTACGAAACCTGTGAAGTCTTATTGGATTCACAGCACTTAGTGCTGCTGATAAAAGGGATATCTTCAGCCCAATATCAAAAAAATGAAATCATTAGAGGGCCACAAAAAAGCCTTGCCACCACTCGCTGTGGCAAGAAAAATTCTTTGTATAAAAAATTTGTAAAACAAAAGCAAGGAAATGAAGGTGCAATTACTGTAAAAACAGAGAAGAATAAGCAGTACTTTTATGTGGAAAAGAAACTAAAATGTGAAAAAACCGAGAAAGTTATGCCTAAAATTTTTAAACTGCTTATCGAAAAAGTCATTGTAATCTGCAAATTTCCTATTATTATCAACAATGTTTATGCGCTGTATGATGAAGTTAGAGTTGAGATTGGATACAATGAAGGGATAGAATCAAGTAGTACATTAGTTAATGAACCTATTAACAGCAGACAATATATTGAAAAGATAAAGGGTTTAATTGAAAACGATTCAAAAATGGATCGTTTTAACAAACATATGGCTAAGGCCATCGGTGAAGGCTTAACTCCATATAGCAATACTTGCTTAGAACGTAGTTTGTTTTTTGTTGACGAAATAAAGGTACATGTTGGTACCTTTAAAGAGCAATTTTTAGAGCTTCCAGCAGAAATTGTAGCTGAGTCTTTAAGAGCTAACCATAACGTGGTTCTCCTAAAAGAGGATGGGAAATTAACTAATACCTACGCAATCATTTTTGAGCAAGAGGGTGCATCAAAACAGTCAGCTTCAACGACCACCGATGAAGTAAATGCAAAGATAGAAAAAGCCTATAAACTTTTTAAAGAAGATATAGAAATCGACTTTGCCAAAAATACAGAAGATCTTAAAAACCTAGTATTTATAGAGGATTTAGGGACAATGTATGATAAAGTTCAACGAGTTAAACATATTTCACTTACAATTGTTGATCTTTTAGAAATTGGGGAACCGATAGCCACCTATACTGCTAAAGGAGCAGAACTTTGTAAAAACGATCTATTATCAAAAATGGTGTCCGTTTATCCTAATTTACATGGCACAATAGGAAAAAACTACTCTTTAATTTGGGGTGAAGAACAAGAGGTCTCACAAGGCATACAGGAGTATATATGTCCTCAAAAAAGAGGGGATGACTTACCACAGACTATGGTAGGGTCAGTGCTTAGCATTGCTGATAAAATGGATACTATTGTAGGCTGCTTCAGTGCAGGGTACCCACCGGATGGTTCGGATCCTTTTAGAATTAAAAATAAAACTGACGCCGTCATAAAAATCATTTACCAATGCCATATGAATATATCACTCAAAAGGATGGTAAACCTCTCTATTGCTTTGTATGAGTCGTTCCATATTTTAAAACAAAAGGATAAACAGGCTCTTTTATTGCGGATAATGACCTACTTTAACCGTCGTTTTAAGCTGCTTTTGTCTAACAAAGGGTTTGACGATGGTGTGATAGAAAGTATTTTGTCCACAAAAAACACAAACCTTACTCTAAACTACAAAAAAGCAGACTATCTTCAGTCTAAGCTAAATAGCGAAGATATGGAGCTAGCCAAAAGACTTTATTCAAGAATTAACAACATACTTCTAAACAACAAGATTGAAAAAATAGAGCTGGAGTTTTTAAAAGACGAAGCAGAAAAAAAGCTTTATGAAAATTTGTCCTACTGCAAAACACAATATTATGATAATATAGAAAAAGGGGAACTAAATCAGGCCTTTAACCAGCTACTAGACTTACAACAAAGTATTGAAAAAATGTTTGACCAAACCTACATTTTAACGGAAGACACAGCTGTTAAACAAAATAGGTTAGCCCTTTTAGGAGCAGTTAAAGAGCTTTTTTTAGACTTTTGTGATTTTAGCAAACTAGGATAGGCGAGAGGGGAGTTTTTAGATGGATGAGGTAATAAGGTATGAGCTAGTAAATATAGCTATAGGTTTAGTTTTTTACTTTGGCTATTCAAAAAGAAAGTACAAGTGGATTATGCACCTAGGATCAGCTTTTATTGTTCCAGCCCTTTATGAAATGGCGTTGTATGCATTTTTAAATAGGGGGTTTGAGGTTTCTAAACTAGCGATAGTAGGTGACGTACTTTTCTATGGCTTTATCGCCTTAACGGTGTTCACCTTTTTTAAAGAGTTTGGTAAGTATCGCGAAAAGTTATCAGAAAAAGAACAACAAAGAAAAAAGAAGCAATAAATTATTATTGTAATTTATTGCTTTAATGGTATAATCAAGGTGAAAAGAAAATAAAAAGCTTTAGGTGCCTTTGCTTTTACTAGTAAGGGATAATAGGGAATCAGGTGTAAATCCTGAGCGGACCCGCCACTGTCAAGCCTTAATAAGCTGTTGAAAAGCCACTGTCTCTAGATGGGAAGGTCAACAGAAAACGAGGCTGAGCCAGGAGACCTGCCTAAATCGAAGTTTTCATGTCCCTTCGGGATCAGAGGGAGGTGGTTTTTGTTTTTAGGTTATAAAAACTGCCTGTTTTGGGCAGTTTTTTTTTGATTGCAAAATAAACTTAGGGGAGAGATTATTATGAAAAAAGTTTTGTTTATTTGTGTTATAATGGTTTTAGTGACTACAGGATGTTTTGACTCACAGCAGGCAAAAGAACCTAGCGTTGTAATTGATGATGCCGGTCGAGAAATACAAGTTTCAGAGGTTGAGAGGATAGTATCATTAGCGCCTAGCAACACAGAAATTATAGCTGAGCTAGACCAACAAGACAAATTAGTAGGCATAACCGATTTCTGCAACTATCCAGAAGACGTTATGGAAATCCCATCAGTAGGGAATGCCTTTGAGGTAAACTATGAAAAAATACTTTCCTTAAACCCTGACTTAGTAGTCACTATGGGAGAGCAGGATGAAATTGTTCAAAGATTAGAAGAGATGGACATCCCAGTGATGGTGGTGCATCCAACTACAATAAGTGAAGTTTTCGAAGGAATAGAAAAAGTTGCAAAAGTTCTCCAGGTAGAAGATAAAGGGGAGCAAGTAATATCTACTCTTCAAACAGAGAAACAAGAAATTTTAGCAGAGGTAAAACAGTCAGATAAAAGTGTGTTTGTGCTGCTAGATAGCACAGCTCTTTATACAGTTGGTTCAAAAACCTTCTATGATGAAATTATTCAGCACGTCGGCGCAAAAAATGTCGGAGATAGCAGAGAAGGCTATTGGGAAATGTCTCAGGAAAAGCTTCTTGAAACTGACCCAGATATTATTCTTTACTCTTGGCCACCAGAAGATGATATAAAGAATTTGCCGGCATGGAGTGAGGTTACTGCTGTTAAAGAAGGAAATACCTATCAGATTGATGACGATACAACTTCAAGGCCTGGGCCTAGGATAATACAAGGTCTAAGACAATTACATGAGATTATAAACTAAAAGCTAGGGTGATTCTAGTGAAGAAAATTTACTTTTTAACATTTATAGCATTAATAATAACAATGATTGTAGGGGTAGCCTTTGGGGCCACCCCTATATCCATTTATGACCTAAGCATAGAGGATATGGTGAGTTATTTTAACGATGACCTAGAGGATAGCACAAGCTATATAATAATCTTTAGAATGAGGCTTCCAAGGGTTATACTAGCTTTTTTAGTTGGAGCAGTTCTTGCTGGTTGTGGGGTAGCATTCCAAAGCTTACTAAAAAACCCTTTGGCAGAACCTTATACTTTAGGTGTTTCAAGCGGAGCAGGGCTTGGGGCAGCCATTGGCATATTTTTGCTAACTACGGTAAGTTCAATGCCATTTAAAGTACCGTACCTTATCTCTTTGCTGGCCTTTATAACAGGATTGATAACAGTTTTTATAGTGCTAACTATAGCACAAAGCCAAGGACAACTAAAAACTATTAATCTAATTTTGGCAGGTGTAGTAATAAGTTCTACTTTTTCCGCTCTAATTTCCTTTATAATGCTATTTGCTAACGAGAATATGCGCCAAATATATTTTTGGCTTATGGGTAATTTAAGCATGGCAACCTGGGAAAGGATTTATATTGCACTGATACCTATCATAATAGGTATGCTTATAATAGCTTTTAATCTAAAAAGACTTAATATAATGCAACTAGGTGATGAGACAGCTCAAAGTCTAGGAGTCGAAGTTAATAAAATAAAAAAAATAGTTATGCTAGGAGCCACATTAGCTACAGCAGCAGCGGTGTCTGTTTCAGGACTTATTGGTTTTGTCGGACTCATCATCCCCCACACGCTGCGGATAATCTTAGGCTCAAGTGTAATAAAAATATTTCCTTTATCTATGATATGGGGAGGGATTTTTTTGATTTTAGCAGATCTTTTGGCTAGGACGGTTCTTTCGCCTATGGAAATTCCGGTGGGAGTGATAACAGCTTTATTTGGAGGTCCCTTCTTTCTGTATCTATTAAAATCCAAATCAAAAGGTGATAGCGTATGATACAGGTGAAAAATCTAACTGTAAACAGAGGTGGGAAAAACATAATAGCCCAACTTGACCATGACTTTGTAAAAGGTAAATTTACATCGATTTTAGGTCCAAATGGCAGCGGTAAAACAACTCTGCTTAAGGCAATCTCCGGACTTATCCCTTACTCAGGCCAGGTAGAAATTTTAGGTCAAGATTTATCTAAAATGAAAATCACAAAAAGGGCGGATAATATGGCAATTCTGCCACAGGTTACTCATCTAAACTCCGATTTATCGGTATTTGAAATCGTTAGCATGGGTAGGTTTTATAAAAGCCAACAGATTTTCCAAAGTTTATCTAACCAAGATGAAGAGATAATAACACATGCCATGGAAATGACTGAAATAAAAAGTTTAAAAGACCGCAAGTTTTTGAATCTAAGTGGTGGTGAAAAACAAAGAGTACTACTAGCAAGAGCGTTAGCACAACAGCCAAAAGTACTGCTTTTAGACGAGCCAACAGCCAGCTTAGATATAAACTATCAGATAGAGATACTAAAATTACTTAAAAAACTACAAAAGAAAACCGATCTAACAATTATCTGTGTCCTACACGACATTCAATTAGCTGCTGAGTTTTCTCAGCAAATATTACTGCTTAATGATGGCAGAGTAATTGATGTTGGCAAACCACACAAGATTATAAACCCAGAAAATATCCGCCGTACTTTTAACATAAATTCTCATGTTTACTGGGATTCATTTAGAGAAAAGTTAACGTTAATTCCAATAGAAAAAGAACAACAGCCGGATAAGTTTCTAGGTAAAATCCATATAATTGCTGGCGGAGGAAGTGCAGGCAATATTTTAGAGGTTTTACGTCACAAAAACTGTGAAATTTCTATGGGAGTTATTAATGTTGGGGATAGCGATTGGCAAAAGTGTAAAGAATTAAATATAAAAACAATAACAGTTCAACCATACTCACCTATTACCGAAGAGGCATATAAGCAAAATACTCAAGAAGTACTCAAGTCGGATTTTATCATTTTTTGCCACACGCCAATTGGCAATGGAAACCTAAAAAATCTTAAAGCTCTTCAACTAGCAAACCAAAATGAAAAAACCATTATTATTGTTGAAGGGGAACAATTTACCAAAAGGGACTTTACCGACGGCGGTGAAGGCAGTAAAATATATGATGAGTTAACAAAGTGCGAAAACGTATTTAAAGTTCAAAATGTAAACGAGTTGTTCAATATTTTGGAGGTGGAATAGGTGTTTAAAGGATTAGTACAGATCTATACAGGGAATTCTAAGGGAAAGACAACAGCTGCTTTAGGACTTTCTTTAAGAGCTATAGGCCATGGATATAATGTTTATTTTATGCAATTTATGAAAGGCAGTAACTATTACGGTGAAATTGCTACGCTTAATAAACTTTCCGATAAAATAAAGCATGCTCAATTTGGCCGGCCTTGTAGAAACGGTGGATTGATAAAAGCTGGACTTTCGACATGCATAGCTTGTGGTGATTGTTTTATAAAACAGGGCGAGGATATAACAAAAGATAAAGAAGAAATGGAAAAAGCATTAGAGTTTACCATTGAGATAATCCAATCACAAAAATACCAAATAGTAGTACTAGATGAAATTTTAAACTGCCTATACTTTGATTTGATTACAAAGAAGCAGCTTCTTGATATCCTAGAAAGAAAACCGGATAACGTTGAGCTTGTATTGACAGGAAGAAACGCTCCTGATGATATTATAGCTAAAGCAGATCTGGTCACAGATATGGGCCAAATTAAACATCCCTTTGAAAAGGGGGTAATGGCTAGAAGGGGGATTGAATATTAATCTTATTTCTAGTAAGATAACTAGGGGGGATGAGTATGGTTAAAGTAACACTTATGAATCAGTCAAAAGTTATAAAATGTAAAATCAGGCTCGATGTTCCTGGATATAATAAATCCGGTCGCTTTTTGTTTGGGAGTAAAGATGGCACCGCCATGGCAAAAGAAAATAGACTAAAGGAAATAAATATGCTAAAAAATGTCCCTCTTCAAGGTGTTAAATTTGAAAAAATCTCTTCTGCTTTAGATGTTTACACCATAGAAGAAGACGGTAAAACTATGGCGTATGCTCCTATAGAGGTAGAGGTTACAGCTGACATCTTAGAGGATATTCTGCCACTTATAACCCGTTCAGATTTTAGCAAAATTGAAATTGTTGAGCCATCTGACATCACTTTAGATAAAGGTCAAGGTGAAAGGTTACTGACAAGAATCGGATTAGAATACAGAAACAATATGTAGTTAAAATGAAAGGTGAGGTAAATGACCGAACATTATTTTACTCAAAGCCCAGAAAGTGAAAGTAACGAACAAGAATTTGTCGATACATTTAATGGAAAAGAATTGAGGTTTGTATATGACGCTTCAGTCTTTTCCAAAGGAAAAATAGATAAGGGAAGTGCATTATTGGTACAAACCTTTATAGAGCTCAACTCCAATCTTTCTGATAAAATTCAGATGCTAGATTTAGGTTGTGGCTATGGGTTTGTAACAGTAGCAATAACATCTTTTCTAGATGTATCCATGACGAGCTCAGATATTAACCAGCGGGCTGTATCCCTTTGTGAAAAAAATTGCCGTTTAAATAGTGTACAAAGTAATTGTATTCAAAGTGATGGATTTAATAATTTTGATAAGTTATTTGACTTTATATTATTAAACCCACCTATAAGAACAGGAAAAAAGAAAGTATATAGCATTTTGAAAGAAAGCTATAACCACTTAAATGATAATGGTGAGTTATGGGTGGTTATCCGAGTCAAACAGGGTGCCAAATCGATGAAGACTTATTTACAATCGTTTTTTAGTAGCGTTGACACAGTAGCTAAAAAAGGAGGATACCACATATTAAGGTGTGAAAAGTAATGGACGTTTTTAAATTTCTAGAAAACAAACAACAAAAGATAACTAGGTTTATAACCTACCTTTTTATTACGCTTGTCATCGTGCAAATATCCTTAAAAATTCCTTTTCTAAATAGAATTTTTGTGTACATAACAAGACTGGAGGGTTATTAATGCAAGCAATCAGAGGGGCTATAACCATCTCTTTAAATTCAGAAACGGAAATTAAAGAGGCAACTTTCCAGCTGATAAATGCAATTATGCAAAACAATAAGCTGCAAGAGAGCAATTTGGTGTCTGTTATGTTTTCATTAACTGATGATATAGATGCGTCAAATCCAGCTAAACATTTTAGGGAAATGGGGATGACTAACACCCCATTATTTTGTGTCCAAGAAGCCAAAATAGCCGGTGGTTTAAAAAAATGTATCAGAGTAATTATACATATAAATACTATAAAAAAGGACATTGTCCATGTTTATTTACGTGATGCAAAAAAACTGAGACCTGACATCACAGGAGGAGAAAATGTTAACAAAACTTGAACAACAAAAACTATTTCCACTAGCCAGTAAGGACAATACAAATAAAGATACAGTTATTAGGGTGAAAGATGTTCAGTTTGGCAAAGAACCTATCGTTATTGCCGGTCCTTGTGCTGTTGAATGCGAAGAGCAAATAGATACCATAGCCTCTTTTTTGCATAAAAATTCAGTGCCAGTCTTACGCGGGGGCGCGTATAAACCCAGGACCTCTCCTTATAGCTTTCAAGGACTCCATGAAAAGGGTCTGCAAATGCTAAGTGCAGCTGGAAAAAAGTACAACCTGGTCACAGTAAGCGAAGCGGTAGATGAGCATTCCTTAAAGCAGGTGGCACACTATTGTGATATTATTCAGATAGGCGCACGAAATATGTTTAACTACGAGCTTTTAAAAAAAGTTGGGAAATTCTCCAAGCCTGTTTTATTAAAGCGAGGGATGTCCGCCACCATTTCAGAGTTTTTAACTGCAGCTGAATACATAATTAAAAGTGGAAATAAAGATGTTATTTTATGCGAGCGCGGAATAAGAACCTTTGAAAACTACACAAGAAATACTTTAGACCTATCGGCTGTAGCAGCTATAAGGGAGCTATCCCATCTTCCAGTGATTGTAGATCCTAGCCACGGCTCTGGCAGGAGGTCTTTAGTTACGCCTTTAGCAAAAGCTTCATTAGCAGTCGGAGGGCAAGGGTTAATGATAGAAATTCATAATGAACCATCTAAAGCATTATCTGATGGGTTTCAGTCTTTAGATTTTTCAACATTTAAAAATCTTTTATTGGAATTAAAAACATAAAAAAATAATATTAGTATAGAGGAAAAAAAAAATTAATGTCGAATTGTGATAGTTAGGGTTTAAAAAAATAGGGAGGGAGCACATTGAAGCCCATACAAATAGCCATTGACGGACCGGCAGGAGCTGGTAAGAGCACAGTGGCCAAACGTTTAGCTAAAAAATTAGATTTTTGTTATATCGATACAGGAGCAATGTATAGAGCATTAACCTTAAAAGCGATTAAAAAGAAACATGATTTAAACTCAAGCGGTTGTATCAAACAATTATTATCAAATACAGAAATAGAAATAAAAAATATTCGCAATGAAATTCATATCTTTTTAGATAACAAGGATGTAACTTATGAAATAAGGCAACCTGAAATAAGCAATAATGTATCAAATATTGCTAAAATACCAGAGGTTAGAGACCATATGCTTCACTTACAAAGAGAGATGGCCCAATGCGGAAAAGTTGTAATGGAAGGGCGGGATATCGGCACGGTAGTTTTGCCTGAAGCTGATATAAAATTCTTTCTAACTGCATCGTTAGAAGCTAGAGCAAATAGGAGATTTTTGGAGTTGGAGAAAAAAGGTTATAGCGTAGATATTGATTCAATTGCTCAAGAAATTGCAATTAGAGATAAAATTGACTCCAAAAGGCAAAGCGCGCCTTTGTTAAAGGCTGATGATGCAATTGAAGTAGACACCTCTAATTATGACATTGATGAAGCGGTGGATGTACTGGTACAGGAAATTAAAAAGAGGTTAGACTAATGTTATATTCTGTATTAAGAAAAATTCTATATCCTATTTTTGCTATAGTTTATCCGTATAAAGTACATGGTAAAAATAATATCCCTAAAGAAGGGAAATATATAGTTGCTTCTAATCATATTAGTTTGCTAGACCCTATTTTTTTGGTTATGATTTTCCCAAAAACCATTAACTTTCTAGCTAAAAAAGAGTTGTTTGATGTACCCATACTAGGCGGATTTCTTAAAAAAGTACATGTAATTTCTGTAGACCGAAACACCATCGATAGAAATGCTGTAAGGCGCTCTATAGAAGTTATACAAAATAATGAGATCTTAGGGGTTTTTCCGGAGGGCACAAGGAGTAAAGATTTAGAGCCGCTACCTGCAAAACCGGGAGTAGCGTTATTCGCACTGAAGGGCGAATGCCCTATTTTACCAGTTAGAATAAAAGGACCCATCAGGTTATTTAGAAAAAATCATATTTTCATAGGCGAGCCTTTTTACCTAGATCGCAAAAAAGGCAATATGAAGTTTCAGGCCCAATATATAATGGATAATATAATTAAGTTAGGTGAAGAAAATGGAAGTAAAAGTTGCTAAATACAGTGGCTTTTGTAAGGGGGTAGAAGATGCTATCAATCTTACAGAAAGTCACTGTAGTGAAAAAACATATACACTAGGACCACTGGTTCATAACCCCGATGTAATTGAGTATTTTGAGAAAAAAGGGGTCTATCATAAAACCGACCCCTCTAAAATTTCAAATAGCAAAGTTGTTTTAAGATCTCATGGTGTAGGTCCTAATACCATTGAAATCCTTAAACAAAACAACAATGACATAATTGATGGCACCTGTCCTTTTGTGGCAAGAGTGCAAAAAATAGCCCGTCAACTGCTTGAAGATAATGTTCCAGTGCTAATAATAGGTGACTCAAGCCATCCTGAAATTATAGGAATTAATCAATGGACTAAAGATTCAGCCATTATAATAGACTCAGAAGAACAGGCAAAGCAGTTAGATATAAAAGCGCCTTTTGGGGTAGTTGTACAAACTACATTCTCTTTAGATAAATTTAAGCGAATTATGGAAATACTAAAAGGAAAATATAGTGAGGAAGAAATCATAGTCCACAACACAATCTGCCGGGCCACTGACCTTAGGCAGAAGTCTGTAAAGGAGCTATCCCAAACTGTGGACTTGATGCTAGTCATAGGGGGTGAAAACAGCTCCAACACAGCAAAATTAAAGGAAATTTGTTTAGAATCTGGTGTAAAAACATATCTAATACAAAACTACAAAGATATTGACCCTCAAATGTTTACCAATGTAAAATCAGTTGGTATAGCTGCAGGGGCGTCGACACCAGAATGGAGTATAAAGGAGGTTTTTAACATGGTTAAAGAAATCGAATCAAACGAGCTTGAAGTTGGTAAAGAAGTAGAAGGTGAAATAGCAAAAGTTACAGAAGAGGTGGTACTAGTAGATATTGGAGATAAGGAAGAAGCTAGTATCCCTAAAAAAGAATTCTCTCTTCTAAAGATAGAAAACCTAGAAGAGGTTGCCAAAGTTGGAGAGAAAGTAAAATGTATTATTACAAATATCGATGACGAAGGTAATGTAACGCTTTCAAAGAAGCAATATGATGAAAATCATATTTGGGAAAAGCTACAAAAAGACCTTGAAGCAGAAACAGTTATTAGCGGAAAGGTGCTAGAAGAAGTAAAAGGCGGTATAACTATTGATGTAGGAGCTAGAGGATTCATGCCAGCTTCCCTTATAGATACCCAATATATCGAGGATCTTTCATCTTTAGTAGGACAAAACCTAGAGTTTATCGTAAAAGAGTTAGACAAAGAAAAAAATAAAATTATCTTATCAAGAAAAGATTTGCTTTTAGCTGAAAAAGTTAAAAATGAACAAAAACTACTAGAAGAAATAAAACCAGGACAACGTATTACAGGTACAGTGCGTAGGATTACCGATTTCGGTGCCTTTGTAGATATCGGCGGCGTTGACGGTCTAGTGCACGTATCTAACATCGCATGGAAAAGAGTTAAACATCCTTCAGATGTACTTGAAGTAGGACAAAAGGTAGAGGTTGAAGTACTAGAAGTAAAAGTTGAAGAAAAAAGGGTTGGTCTAAGTATTAAAGCAACACAGAAGAGCCCTTACGAGCAAGCAATCGATAAATTCACTCCTGGTGACATAGTAGATGGTACAGTTGTCAGACTTACTGGCTTTGGTGCTTTTGTTGAAATTGCAGATGGCGTAGATGGTCTAGTACATATTTCACAAATATCCGATGATCATGTAAGCGACCCTAAAGATGTACTTGAGGTAGGACAAAAGGTTCAAGTTAAAGTCTTAGAATTAAAACCAGAGGAAAAAAGAATTAGCCTAAGTATTAAAGAAGCTCAACCTAAGGAAAGCTTTGAGGAGTACAGCGAAACTGAAAACCTAGAAGTAAACCTAGGCGAGAGATTTAAAGATTTGTTTAAAGACAAAGAATAATTAAATAAAAAAAGAAGCTGCCACCAATTATTAAAAAGATAATTGGTGGCAGCCTTTTTTTTATGCTTTTTTTATTTACTTAGGAGATGGCTAGTTAAACAGTTGGCTGAAGTTTAAAAGCGAATTTACAATTTGGAGATGGTAATAAGTAATATGAGGTTGGAGGTTGGTAAAGAACATAACACCTTAAAACCTGTTACAACGAGGCTTTGGGGAAACTGCCATATTAGCCAGTCATTTGCTGATGGGTTGACACAGAGGTCAACCCCTACCTCTGCGAGGGATGCAGGTTTCTGATTCTGGGCTATAAGATCCCTCCTTCCCTCCACGCGAGTAGGGGGCGACCTCTGTGTCGCCCCATCCAATATGGTTAACTTAGCTGGCAATGTTTTTTGCCTTTGATCTTTCCTGCGCGTTATTATTGGTTCTGCTTTAGAGTTAGCGGAAAGTTAGACAGTTGGACAGTAAATCAAGGGCGGTTTGTTCTGTCTAGAATAATTTGCTATCTGCTACCTGCTAACTACTAACTACTAACTGCTAAACCTTTATTGGCCACCGTAAACATCACATGCCCTTTGTCCAAGCCCATTCATTTATGGTATCCATATTAGAAAGACCCTGTTTTAATTAAAAAACTAATCATGATATTTCCAGACCCAGCAGAGTTAGCAAGTTTAAAATATGCCCTTTGTCCCAGCAGAATAAGCAAGTTTATACGTTTTCGCGGCCAATGTATTTATTATTGGTTCTGCTTTAGAGTTAGCGGAAAGTTGGTTAGCAGAAAGAACATAACACCCTATGACCTTAGTAACAGCGAGGCTTTGGTGGTCATTGCCATATTAGCCAGTCATTTGCTGATGGGTTGACACAGAGGTCAACCCCTACCTCTGCGAGGGGGAGACTTAAGACATGGCTATCTCGCATTCCTGATTCCTGCTCTGCCCGCTGAAGTTCTTTCCAACTTTCAACTTTCGACTTTCCACTTTCTTCTCATTAAAATCCAGTGTTTTTATTTTTTTTCAAAAACATACATAGCTTCCAAAAGCTAAGGAAATTATATTTAATGAACAACAAGCAAAAGGAGGAAAATAAAATGCCAATAGGACCTATTGTTTTGACAATAGTTGCAGTCTTAGTATTTTTTGGGTTTGCACAAAGGATACTAGATAGAATGAGACTCAGTGATAAAGCAGCTTTAGTGTTTATAGCTGCTATGTTTATAGGTGCGTATTTACCAGATATTCCTCTTGGGAATAATCTAGGTATAAACATCGGTGGTGGTTTGGTCCCGTTAATTTTGGTCGGTTATCTGCTTTATAAAGCAAATACAACTAGGGAAAGGGTAAGAGCAGTGGTCGCCTCTTTAATAGCCGCAGTGGCTGTATGGGGCGTAGAGAGGTATATGCCTGAAGAACCGGGGGCAATGATTTTAGATCCATTATATATGTACCCATTGGTAGCTGGTATTATTGGATATTTAGCCGGAAGATCTCGCAGAAGTGCGTTTATAGCTGGAGTAATGGGTGTGGTGCTAACAGACATATTCTACGTAGTGTCAGTAGCCATAGACGGTGGTGAAGCATCAACTGTTATAGGCGGAGCAGGAATTTTCGATTCCGTAGTTATAGCAGGTATATTAGCAGTAGCTTTAGCTGAAATCATAGGCGAGACTAGAGAAAGAATCCAAGGTGGTCCTAGCGAAGATAGACCAGAAGAGCTAAAGAAAAACCTAAAAGGTGTAGAATTTGCAAATATGCTAAAGCAAAAGGATGAAAAAAGTGAAAAATCTAAAGTTACATCTTTAGATGAAAAGCGTAAAAAAGACAAAAAGAAGTAAGGGGGTAATATAACAATGCTAAAAAGGATGGGAACAACTTTTGTAGTAATAGCTCTTTTACTGACGTTTCCAGCTATTACTACAGAAAAAACCAATGTAGCTCAAGCAGAGAATATAATAGAAGACTTTTTTGATCTTGTTTCACAAACGGAGTTAAAAGACGGTCAGTACTTTACAATGTACGGTCCAGAAGACGAAATTATCATGAAAACAGCTAGAATAATCCATGTAGATGATCGCTTCATCTGTTCAGACAATAAATTATACGAAGTATACCATGTGGACAACAATGAGCTTAGGGCTGACGCAAAGTTTGTAAAAGAAGTGGCTTTGAGAAGATTTGAAAATGAAACAAATGAAACTAACTTACTGGCAAGCATAATTTCCAAGTTTTCTTTTACTTCATCACCAGCACAAGCAGAAGATGAAGGGCAAGGTCCTGTAGCCATTTACCATACTCACTCAGACGAGTCATACGTTCCCACAGACGGCACTGAGAGTATAGACGAAGATGGCGGTATATTTGATGTAGGGATGAGATTTAGAGACGAGCTTGAGGATAGGGGATACGATGTTGTGTTTTCTGATCAAGCTCACGACCCTCATGACTCAGGTGCTTATAAAAGGTCTAGAAGGACGGTGGAAGAACTTCTAAAAGAAAATCCAGCAGTTCTTTTTGATGTTCATCGCGACGCTGTACCTGCAGAACAATATGCTGGCGAAGCGGACGGAGAAGATGTAGCCCAAATCATGTTAGTGGTAGGTCAGCAAAATCAAAATATGGCTGAAACAGAAGCTTTTGCGGAAGCGCTTAAAGCCAAGGGAGATGAGCTGCACCCAGATTTGATGAAGGGTATTTTTATGGCAAACGGTTCATATAACCAAGACCTTTCTCCTAGAGCTGTTCTTTTAGAGGTGGGTACCTATACTCAAGAAAAAGAGTTAGCCAAAAAGGGTATAACGGCTTTTACAGACGTAGTGGAGCAGGAAATATATAATGGTCAGGCTCAAAATGGTGATGATAACGGCCAAGCGGGCATTTTAGCAGACCCTGGAGCAGGCGGTAACGGTGGCGCCGGTGCTGGTGGCGGGTTAGGGACAGCAGGAAGAAGCATTTTATGGATTCTTGGAATAGCTGCAGTAGGTGGGATAGCATTTTTGGTGATAAACAGTGGTGGGTTTAGCGAAGTGGGGAGCAAACTAAAGAGCTTTACTACCAAAGAATTTGCAAACCAGCTGAAAAAGCAAAAAGATGAAGAAGATGATGGTGAGGATAAATAATGGAACATTATCTCTATATTATAGCTTTTGCAACCATTGCTGGTACGCTATCTAGATTTATAATGTTAAAAACAGATTATAGGCAGTACCCAACAAACCCACATGGTTCTTTAATCCACTTATCATTAGGATTTATTGCAGCAGCATTAGGGGCCGTAGCGATACCGGCCCTTATAGAACAAGACTTTGCTGCTGTTACTTTTTTGGCTTTAGCAGCCCAGCAATTTAGGGAAATTCGTAATATGGAAAGAGAAACATTACAAAAGCTTGAAGTCACAGAGTTAGTTCCTAGAGGCGAAGATTTTATAGAAGGTGTAGCTAGAGCTTTTGAAGCCAGGAACTACCTTGTTATTTTAATATCAATTTTTACAAGTCTGGCAGCTTTTTTAATTACAGAGCTTACAAATATATACTGGGGGTTGTTAGGAGGAGCAGTAATAGCTGTTGTGCTAATTTATATAGCACTTAAACTTATGGAAGGTCAGCGTATTATCGATATAGCTGACGTAGATAAGGCAGAAATTCGCTTTGATGATGCTAATCTTTTTGTTGAAGACATCCAAATAATGAATATAGGCTTAAAGGAAGGTCAAGAAACGATACTAAAAAAGGGTTTAGCGGTTATGATAAAGCCCAAAGATGCTGATGCCGTGGCTATACTAGGGGATGTAGGTCAAAGACAAGCCTTAACCCATGTAGCTTCAAAGTTACTGGGGATTTACAAAGATGTCGATACCCCTGAGTTTACGCCACTAGCTAGAAGAAACGAAGACAATGGATATGTTGCATTATATATAGTGCCCACACATGGAACAAGCGAAGACTTAATAGACGCCATAGAGCGAACCCCCTTATTGGAAAGTGCCATATCTAGGCCAAGCTTATCTGCAGTTGGCCGGCATATCAAGCAGGAGGAGGAATAAATATGAGCACAGATTTAGTAAGGGTGATAGTTGCCATCGTTGTAACGCCCGATGATGAAGATAAAGTTAAAGATGGTGGCATGGCTCCTATATTTGTAGCCAAAGACAGGCAGGAGCAGCAAAAGATATCAATGTATATATCACGGATAACACAATCAGTACTTCATGATTTAGAAAATGGAGTGCTCATGCTAGTCAAACATTAGGGGGAAGCCATGAAAATAATATATAACTGCTATGGTGGGTCCCATTCATCAGTGTTATCTGGATATATTCATTGTGGCATAATAGAAAAAGATAAGGTGCCCTCAGCTAAGAAGCTACTGTCGCTTGCATATTATGACTCTCAGAAGGCTGATGACCACGGCATAGTCCAATATATAGGGACAGACTCAAAAGGCAATAGGGTCTATTCTGTGGGCTTAGAAAGTGAAGCGGTGTTTTCTCGTAAGTGTGTAAAAAATATAGCCGCAATTATGGGTATTAGCTGTGAAGAGTACGTCTTTGTTGATACGATGCCTGCCGTCAACTGGTTTATGCGAATTGGTGGCTTTTTGTCAAGGGCCTTAGGTTTAAAAGCAGTTGGGCGCCCTTTGGTTATCTTTGGTACCCAAAGGGCTTTTTTTGATATAATAAACTTAGTAGAGGATAATATTAACAAAATAGAGGAGAGCGATAAAAAGTGAAGATTTTTTATTATTGCTACGGCGGAGCTCACAGCTCTGTTGTAGCTGCAGCAATACACTTAGAAAAGGTATTTCCTCCACTAACATATGAAAAAGTAAAACAGTTGCCCTACTTTGACTTAACTAGCCCTAAAAACAGGGGAGTCCCTATAAAGCTAGGAGAGGATTGCGATAAAAACGAAATTTATTTTGTTGGCTTTGGCAAAGATAAGCAGCTGATAGTTAAGTTTGTTGAAAGCTTTTTAAATGCACACGGGGTCGAAGATGACAGGTACATCATGGTTGATTGCTTAGCAAGTATCTCTTTTTATGTAAAAATCGGAGGATTTATCTCAAAAGTTTTAAACCTTAGAAAGCTAGGGCAGATGATTACTGCAAAAGGTATTGTGGACTCAGAGAAATCACTTTTAAAAGCTGTTGATGTGGCAAAACAAGTAAGCGAAGGAAAGTCAGATATCTTGACTAAAATATAGTTTTATATGATAATAAAACATGTTATAACAAACTGAGGTGAAACTATATTATGAAACATAAAATCAAAGACGTTGCATTAGATTCTATTGCACATCAACTAGAAATTGAAAAAGGAGATTATCTAATTACTATAAATGATCAAACACCTGAAGATATAATAGACTATAACCTACTCCAAACTGAAGAAGAGATTAATCTACACATAGAAAAATCAAACGGTGAAAACTATATATTTGAGATTGATAAAGAGTTTCATGAAGATTTAGGGCTAATCTTTGAAAACCCCACACTAGATGATATTAAAAGCTGTCATAATAACTGTGTTTTTTGTTTTATAGACCAGCTTCCACTAGGAATGCGAAAAACATTGGGGGTAAAAGATGACGACTACCGGTTATCCTTTTTGCACGGTAACTACGTTACCTTGACAAACCTTACCCAACAAGAAATTTCAAGGATTATAAGACTCAATCTAAGTCCTTTATACATATCAATTCACGTAAGCGATGATGCCAAAAGACAAGAGGTTATGGGAACGCCTAAAGCAAAAGGGATTTTACCTCTTTTACAAAAGCTATCGGACAATGGCATAGAATTTCATGGACAATTAGTGCTATGCCCAGGTGTTAACGACGGAAAGCAACTAGAGGATACATTAGAAAGCTTAGAAAACTTACTTCCTAGTTTGTTATCTTTATCTGCAGTGCCAGTTGGATTAACTACTCATAGAACCAACTGCTACCCTTTAAGAAGATTTAACAAAGAAGAAAGCAAAGCTATAATTCAAACGGTAAATAAATACAGGGATAGATATAAAGAAAAGTGTGGAAAGGCAACTGTGTATGCAGCCGATGAGTTCTACGTAAATTCTAATACCGCTATCCCTTCCGGCGAATACTATGAAGATTATCCTCAACTAGAAAACGGAATTGGAATCACTTCTCTTTTCTTAGACAATCTAAAAGAGGTGCAAAAAAAACTACCCGAAAGCATTACTCCACAGAATATAACTATTGTAACTGGAAAGTCATCATATCAATATGTAAAGGAGTTAGATGATGTATTAAATACTATTGATGGACTTAACAGTCAATGTATTAAAGTGGAAAACAAGTTTTTTGGTAAATCTATAACTGTTGCGGGGCTTTTAACCGGTCAAGATATATATGAAAGCTTAAAAGATGTAAGCCTAGGAGATATTGTTTTTATACCGCGGGCTTGTCTTAAAGATGACAGCCCTATATTTTTAGATGGACAGACCTTGCAACAGCTAGAGCAAAAGCTTAATATAGATATTAAAGCTGTAAATAACTCATCTGAAATACTTGAAATATTAGGAGGATAATAAATGGGATTACCAGTTGTAGCTATAGTAGGAAAGCCAAACGTAGGAAAATCCACCTTATTTAATAGAATGGTCTCTGAACGCTTGGCAATAGTAGAAGACAAACCAGGAGCGACCCGGGATAGGTTATATAGCAAAGCGCAGTGGCTAAATCATAACTTCTATGTGGTGGATACCGGGGGTATGGTATTTGAGGACGAAGACACCTTAGCTGGCGAAGTTACCAAGCAAGCTCAGATAGCAGTGGATGAATGTGACGTTATTGTTTATGTAGTTGATGGCAGAATGGGTGTAACCGATGAGGATCAATATATAGCCTCTGTTTTAAGAAAAGTTAAAAAGCCTATTGTGCTAGCTGTTAATAAAATCGAAGACTATAAAAGACAGCAATCAGATATCTACGAGTTTTACTCTTTAGGCTTTGGCGCTTTGACACCAATTTCAGCTGCCAACGGTTTGGGTATAGGAGAGCTCTTCGATGAGATAGTAAATAATTTTCCTCAGGACTCTGTCATAGAAGATGATGAAAACACCTTAAAGCTTGCTTTTATTGGCAAACCAAATGCAGGAAAATCATCTATGGTAAACAAACTTTTAGGTGAAGAGCGTGTAATAGTAAGTAACATCCCTGGAACCACACGGGATGCTATTGATAGTAAGTTTAACTATGAGGATAAAGATTATATCCTAGTTGACACAGCTGGGCTTAGAAGAAAAAGTAAAGTTTCGGAAGGAATTGAATACTATAGCGTACTTAGGGCTATACGTAGTATAGAGCGCTGTGATGTAGCTATACTTGTAGTTGATGCAGAGCAGGGTATAACTGAGCAGGATAAAAAAATAGCTGGAATTGCCCATGAAGAGGGTAAACCCACTATAATTGCTGTAAATAAGTGGGACTTAATTAGTAAAGATGATCACTCAACCAAGGAATTTACAAAAGAAATTAAAAGGGAGTTACCATTTTTACACTATGCGCCTATTATTTTTGTATCCGCTAAAACAGGGCAAAGAGTTATTAAACTAATACCACTATCTGAAGAAGTATTTGAGTTTGCTTCTACTAGAATTCCCACAAGTCTATTAAACGAAATAATTATAGAAGCAACATCAATAACTCCTCCACCATCTGATAAAGGTAAGAGATTGAAAATAATGTATTCAAGCCAAGTATCAGTAAATCCGCCTTTTTTTGTCATGTTTGTGAATGACCCAGAGCTTATGCACTTTTCATACTTAAGGTTTCTGGAAAATCAATTACGTGAGACCTTCGGCTTCAAAGGTACTCCAATTAGGATAGGGGTACGTCAAAGAAGTGAGTAAAGGGAGGGATTAACATGCTCAAATGGCTATGGATAGCTTTAAGTTACTTTATTGGATCTATTTCCTTTGCCTATATTGTGGCAAAACTTCACTCTGGTATAGATATAAGAAATTACGGTAGCGGCAATGCAGGAGCTACTAATGTACATAGAACCTTAGGAATAAAAGCATTTGCAGTAGTTTCAATACTAGATATCCTGAAAGGATATTTTGTAGTTTTTATCGCTATGCTTATAACAGATAACCAGCTTGCAATAGCTTTATCTGCTTTAGCAGTTATCCTAGGACATAACTGGCCAATTCTATTTAACTTTAAAGGAGGAAAAGGGATTGCCTCTACACTTGGAGTTGTGGCTGCTTTTTCATTTTTAGCCTTTATAATTTTGGTTGTTTTAATGGCAGTTATTATTTATATAACTAGATATATGTCTTTAGCATCCCTTGTGGCAACGTTATCCGCTCCAATTCTAATTTTTTTCTTATCAGGAGATAGCTATTATTTTGTGGGAATTACTTTTGTTTTAACAATTCTAGCGTGGTTTACCCATAGGCAGAATATTATAAGGTTATTAGATGGACAGGAAAGAAAAATTGGTGAAAGATAAGGGAGGGAAAGATATGAAAAAGGTTTCAGTTTTAGGAGCTGGAGGGTGGGGCACAGCAATAGCTATAAGTCTGGCGAAAGATGGTCAACAGGTAAAATTATGGACTAGAACTGATAAGTCAGCCCAAAACTTAAATAAAACCAGAGAAAACATCAAATATTTGCCCGGTGCTGTAATACCAGCTAACGTCACCATATCATCTTCTATTGAAAAAAGTGTTTTAAATAGTGATATAATTGTAATTGTCACTCCATCGTCTGCAGTGCGCCGTGTTTGTGAAAAAATCAAGCCAGTAATTTCAAAAGATACAATTATCGTCACTGCTTCTAAAGGTTTTGAGCAAAACACACTTCTTAGGATGTCAGAAGTTATACAAGACGTGCTAGGAAAACAGCAGCCTGTAGCAGTGCTTTCAGGAC
The DNA here is from genome assembly GCF_040515995.1 of Proteinivorax hydrogeniformans. Taxonomy (GTDB): domain Bacteria; phylum Bacillota; class Proteinivoracia; order Proteinivoracales; family Proteinivoracaceae; genus Proteinivorax; species Proteinivorax hydrogeniformans. The sequence continues at coordinate 1,229,577 of NZ_CP159485.1, forward strand.
CTAATCATGCAGAAGAAGTTGGTAGAGAAATACCAACTGCAACAGTTGTTGCTTCTAGCAAAAGGAAGACAGCTGAAATTGTTCAAGATGCTTTTATGGGGCCAAAGCTTAGAGTTTATACAAACCCCGATATAGTAGGGGTGGAAACAGGTGGAGCGTTAAAAAACATAATAGCTTTAGGTGCCGGTATTTCCGACGGACTAGGGTTTGGTGACAACACAAAGTCTGCCCTTTTAACGAGAGGTCTCACAGAGATAGCTAGGTTAGGTGTGGCTATGGGTGGGGAAACGGTGACATTTGCAGGCCTTTCCGGAATTGGAGATTTAGTGGCAACCTGCACTAGTACCCACAGCAGAAACTGGAGAGCAGGTAATTTACTAGGACAAGGAAAAACATTAGATGAGATTTTAGCAGATACAAATATGGTGGTAGAGGGTGTAAAAACCGCTAGAAGTGTTAACCACCTTGCAGAAAAATATAATGTGGAAATGCCTATATCTAAACAGATTTATAAAGTTTTGTTTGAAGATAAAGACCCAAAAGAAGCAGTAACAGATTTAATGTTACGAGGGAAAACTAATGAAATGGAAGAAGTAGTCATTACTCAAAACGCTAAATGGTAAAAAAACAAGGTTCTTTTGAACCTTGTTTTTTTATATATATAACTTAAGCGGCACCTTAAGCGCAGTAATTAACTTCATCAAAAATCTACAATAAAAAATAGCCCTATTTATTTTATTTGTAATAATAGAATTGTGAAGGCATATATATACAATAAAAAGTTTGTAAGTTAATTTGTATTTTTTTAGGAGGAGGGAATGTATAGTGGCTGATTTTGATCTTTATAGAGACATCGTCGAGCGAACTGGTGGAAATATTTATTTAGGAATTGTGGGGCCTGTTCGGACTGGTAAGTCAACTTTCATTAAGAAGTTTATGGAGAAGCTGGTGTTACCAAACATAGAAAATGAAGGTGAAAAAGAAAGGGCCAAAGACGAACTGCCTCAAAGTAGTGGTGGTAGAACAATAATGACCACAGAACCAAAATTTATCCCTGAAAATGCTGTTACAGTTACCATCAATGACAACCTACACATGAACGTAAAACTAGTGGATTGTGTGGGCTATACCGTACCTAAAGCGTTTGGTTACTCAGACGAACGAGGTGAAAGAATGGTATCAACTCCTTGGTTTGAAGAGGAAATACCTTTTCAACAAGCAGCTGAGTTCGGTACCCGTAAGGTTATCACAGATCACTCTACAATTGGTATAGTGATTACAACAGACGGTAGTTTTTCTGAAATGGATAGAAGTGACTATATTGAGGCTGAGGAAAGAGTTATCGCCGAGCTTCAAGAAATCGACAAGCCTTTCATCGTGTTACTTAACTCTTCTGATCCTTCAGGAGAACATGCAACACTTTTAAAGCATGATTTAGAAGAAAAGTATGGCAGACCTGTTGTCCCAATGGATGTTTCTAACTTGTCTGTAGACGGGATCAACGAGATATTACAAGAGGCTTTATTCGAGTTTCCGATTGTTGAAGTCAAAATCAAAATGCCAAACTGGGTAGAAACTTTAGAAAAAAGTCATTGGTTAAGAGAAGAGTTTGACTCAATAGTTCAATACTTTATGAATAGCCTTGACAAAGTAAGAGATCTAGATGGTGGTATTGCAGAAGTGAGAGGAAAAGAGTTTCTTGAAAACATTAGTCTAGAAGATGTAGACTTAGGGACTGGTCAAGCTAAGATTAAAATGGACTGCCCTGAAGAGCTATTTTATAAGATCACCTCAGAGCAAACTGGCCTAGAACTAAAGGGACCAGAAGATTTGTTAACCCAACTTCGCGACCTAGTAAAAGTAAATGAAGAATATAAGATAGTCCAGGGCGCTATATCTCAAGCAAAAGGAACAGGCTATGGCGTTGTGCCACCACAGCTTCAGGAAATGAGCCTAGATGAGCCTGAAATCGTGAGACAGGGTAGTCGTTTTGGAGTTAAGCTTAAAGCAAGCGCGCCTTCAATCCATATGATAAGGGTTGATGTAGAATCTGAGTTTGCTCCTGTTGTGGGCACAGAAAAACAAAGTGAGGACCTAGTTAACTATATAATGGATGAGTTTGAAGAAAACCCAGAAAAAATATGGGAATCCAATATTTTTGGAAAATCACTCCATGACCTAGTCAAAGGTGGAATTCAAGGTAAGTTAGAGAATATGCCACCAAGTGCACAAGAAAAACTACAAGAAACCCTAGAGAAAATAATTAACGAAGGAAATGGCGGTTTGATTGCTATAATCCTATAAAAAAAGAGTCCAGACAGAGCATATTAACAAATAAGCTCTGACTGGACTTTTTTTATTTTTTATAATTAGCTATTGTCTTAATTAGGGGCGGGCAATTTGAACCCATGTTTGCCCGTAAACTCTTTCAATTTCTTGCCCATCATCATAATAAAATCGAGTGGGTGAGCTAGGACTATCTTTTTTCCACGTTCCGGTAAAATGCTGTCCCATCGAATAAAAATCAATAGAGCCTTCTCCAACAAGCTGAGGCGTGGTGCGCCTGCGCCAATCAGTTGGATGGTCAGTGTACTGAATAATGACGTTTCTAGCCCAGATTTGCTCTCCTGTGGCATCTCTATGGGGCTCGCCGTTAATCATCCTTCTATAAGCACCTTGCTTGGCATTATACTGATATGAAACGCGGTAGGAATTACTATATTGAATAGACGTAGAATTACCCGTGTTTCCTTGCCTGCTAATATTTCCAGGTCGAACTACCGAACCTGAGGAAGGTCTAGCGGTGTTTAATGTTGATAGATTAACATATAGATTATGTGGAGCTCGCCTATTTGAGTCGCGGTAAAAAGCTGAATGATATAAGGCATTGGTCCTGCTTAGTCCCCACTTTTCGATTCTTTCTAGATTATCCCTACTAGCACTTGCATAAACGAAATTTACGTCGTTCTCCCATGCAAGTTTAGTGCTGTGCTCTCTAGCACTACGTATAGGACCAACCTTACTTGGAAGTGTAGAGAAGAGGGCTAAATAACGGGTGGCACGACCTTCTACTTCATGTTCATAAACCAAACTTGCCTGTGATATACCATGCTGGGGTCTAGCGTTAGGACTATTATCATAAACAACCCCATAGATAGGGTTAGGCTCCGTTTGCGGAACCTGAGCCAATTCTTCTTCTAGGTTTTCCTGAGATGTTTCCAAAAGAGCATTGACCGTCTTGCGCTGCTCCTCTAGATTGCGTCTCTCAGCTTCCATTTGATAACGGCGATCTTCAATTTTTTCTCGCTGCTCTTCCATAGCTAGCTGTTGCTGTTCGATATGTTCTCTTTCTTCCCGTATAGCGCCAATTAAATCGGCGTCACGATTTAAGATCCGAGTTAAATAGGCTAACCTAACGATTAAGTCACCAAAATTATCGGCATCTAATAAAATTTCGATATATGAGGAACCACCCCTCATGTATGCACTTCGAACTCTACCTGCAAACTGTTCTGTATTTTCATCTAGTCTTTCTTGAGCTTGCTTTAGCCTTAGCTCTGTTCGGTTTAGCTCTCTTTCAGTTCTAGAAAGCTCCTCGTCTAGCTCATCAATACGTCTTAATCGTTGGTCGATATCTTCATTAAGCAGCTCAATCATCTCTTCATGTTCGGCGATTTCTTCCTTTATTTCATCAATATTTTCCTGAGAAGAGGTTTCCGCATTGACGTAAATATGACTGTCTATACCACTGGCTAAAGTAAAAAAGAACATGGTAGTGAGTATAACTACAGTTATAAATTTGCGCATATTTCATCCTCCTTTCCAGCACGATTATACGCGCAGATATTTGCGAATCGAAATAAAACTTCCAAATCCACTCATCAAAGTTCCTGCCACTATCAGACCTACGAAAATAGGTAAAAGTCTTGACATGTCAGTTACAGGCTGAAAAAGTAAGGTCAAGGCATCTTGAGTAAGCGAGGATGCTACCTGGCCATATATAAGGCCAAGAACAATAATTGCAACTGTTGTTCCAACCCAACCTAGTACCATTCCTTCCAAAAGAAACGGGAATCGGATATATCCGTTGCTAGCCCCCATATACTTCATTACGCTTACTTCATCTTGACGAGCAACTACAGAAAGTCTTATGATATTAACAATTAAAAATACAGCACCTAAGGCGATAGAAACACCGAAAATCAAAAATATAGAATTTAGGCGACTGGTAATTTGCATCAAGCGGGCAACGAGCTCTTCTCCATAGTCCACCATTTCTACCTCGGGATACCCCTCAATAACTCTAGCGATACCATCCACCTTCTCTGGGTCACTAATACGAACACGAAATAAATCTGGAAGTGGATTGTTTTCACCCTCTAAATCTCTTAGCAAAGACGGATCACCCATGGTTTGGGCAAAGTCTTCTAACCCATCTTCTTTAGATACAAAGGTATTACTTACTACTCCTTCTAAGTTGCTAATTCTATCCTCAACCTCTGACGCGTTAACTCCTTCATTTAGAAAAACACTTATCTCAACATTTGACTCAACATCTTGTATAAACTGATTTACATTAAGAGTTACCAGTAGAAAGCCACCTAAAATAGCCAAAGAAATAGCAATCAAACCTGAAGTGATTATTGCAAGCCATGAATTTCTTGATAAAGATGTAATGCTTTGTCGAATACAGTTTTTAAAGGCATACCTATTCATGACTATAACCTCCTTGTTTATCTCTTGTCAGTTTTCCGCTAGATAGCGCTACTACCCGTTTTTGCATCTTGTCAACAAGGTCCCAAGCATGAGTAGCGATGACAACAGTTGTTCCTTCCTCATTAATTTTTTCAAACAACTGCATCAACTGCAAAGCGTTATCTCGGTCTAGGTTTCCTGTAGGCTCATCTGCCAAAATTAGCACAGGATCTTTTACAATAGCACGTGCTATACCGACCCTTTGTTGTTGGCCACCGGAAAGCTCCCTAGGAAACTTATCTGCCTTATGACTAAGCCCCACCTTTTCTAAAGCATCATTAACTTTTTTATTAATTTCCTTTGGGGGACGCCCCAACACTTCTAAGGCAAAAGCCACATTCTCAAACACAGTCTTTTGCTTTAACAGTTTATAATCTTGGAACACCATCCCAATCTTACGACGATGTTCTAAAAGCTCTCTTTGGCTATAGGATGCAATATCTTTTTTATCAAAATATATATTTCCTTTAGTCGGTAGTTGTTCTCGAAACATAAGTCTTATTAGTGTACTTTTACCAGCACCACTAGGCCCGACTAAAAAAATAAAATCTCCTGAGTTAAGGTTTAAAGACATCTCTTCTAAGGCTAGGGCATTAGTACCATCGTATTTTTTGCTAACAGCTTTTATTTCTATCAACAATAACACTCCTTTCTAGTATCTTCCAACAAATAAACTTCGACAAATTACCATATATTCCTTCTTTTTCCCTAAATAAAATGGGGTAAGGGGAGGATCTAAGCCGGGGTCAAGATCCCAGCCTTTTACGGCAGGATACTATTGCTAAAAATCACAGTTAACAGACCAAATTACAATCGCTGTTATTGCCCGAGAAATTTAATTAACATAAGTTATTGCAATATATCTCCAAAATACTAGCGTATGCTACCCAATCTGCCAAAAGAATTCTTGTTTCGACACCGACTTACAACGAAAGGTAATCGGACTAGTTTTATAAAAGAAATGCATAAAAAAAAGCCCTTGAATTCAAGGGCCTTGCGTTATATCAAATTGTAAGTTTATGAATGGTCGGACTGACAGGATTTGAACCTGCGACCCCCACACCCCCAGCGTGGTGCGCTACCAAACTGCGCTACAGTCCGAGACCTATTGCAATGCAACAATAATTAATATACAATAGTTTCAAAGATTTGTCAATACTAGTAGTGTGGAAAAATAAGCTATAAGATAGAAAAGAAAAAATGTTAGGAAGTGAAAATCATGAAAAAAATAGAACTTTACACCGACGGCGCATGTTCTGGAAATCCTGGCCCTGGTGGCTATGGGGTTGTGCTGAAGTATAAAGACCATGTAAAGGAGCTATCCCAAGGCTATGCTTCAACAACCAACAACAGAATGGAGCTTATGGCGATAATCAAAGGATTGCAATCATTAAAAGAAAGCTGCGATGTTGAAATTTATTCAGATTCAAAATATATAGTAGATGCAATCAATCAAAAGTGGGTTTTTAAATGGAAGAACAACAACTGGCTTCGATCCAAAAATAAACCCGCCCTAAACTCCGATCTGTGGAAAGAGCTACTTGAACTTATGGATAAACACAATACAGAATTTAACTGGGTCAAAGGTCATGCTGGTCACCCTGAAAACGAACGGTGTGACAAGTTGGCAACCTCTGCTATTAAAGAACCACCTTTATTAGAAAAGGATATAGTTTAGCTAACCTTTTTTTCTAATTCATCGGCTATACTATGATACTTTTTTACCACATCTGTATTTTCTTGCTCATAGTTTAACACAATAGTATTTAAATCCTTAATTACTAAATCATCTAGTTCTCGCAAAGCAAATTGATATATAGCTTTATCTTCTTTGTCAATATGTCTTCTTAAAAGGTCTGTATAGCCGATAGCATTAGCAATAATGTCAACCCGCGCATTGTCATCACCTTGTCTATGCATTCGTAAAGCTTCCTCTAAGTTACTTATAAACAATCTACCCAAATCGTGCTCTGCATACATACCACTTAGAGGTTCCTTGACAACCTCGTCAGTTAGATGCTCGTGCATCAAAGAAAATAACATATCTTCTTCTTTACCGTGATGATGCTTATCAGCAAAATTTCTTACAAAGTCAATAGCATCAGTAAAGAAATCATAGTCAACATCGCTTTTGTCCAAAAGCTTGATAGAACCCTTGCGTATAGCCGATAACACCTTTTTAATAACCTCATGTTCTTCTATCATTAAATCAATCGCGTTCATTTTTATCCCTCCATTATTTTTTAAAAAAAGTTAGTAGACAATTGCAAAATAAAAATATCCTTAAAGAAATTTTTTATAGATAACCTAAAAGTCGGCAAGTCATCTGATGCTTGCAGCGAAATCTGCAATTTTATATTTGTTAATCTGTTTTTAGTTTATACAACACTGAACTATTTATAAATGATTAGAATCACATTAGTGCAAAATACCTTTTTTGCCATTAAAATACTAAGATGGTATACTTTTGATATATGGTGTAATAATATTACATTATTTAAATATTAAGTATAAAGGAGGTTTTTAGATGCCTGATACTATCGATAAAACTTTAAATCAATATGAAGAGTATGTTAACCCAGCTATGGCAAGATTATTTAAGTTTATGGGACTAGCAACTACAGAAGAAAAAGCAGAAGGAATATACATCTATGACAACGAAGGCAAAAAATATATAGACTGTCTAGGGGGATATGGCTCTATTAATGTTGGCCACCGGAACAAAGAGGTAGTGGAAGCGGTAAAATCACAGTTAGATAAAATGGCGCTTTCATCTAAAATACTTATCAACAGACCGATGGCTCAACTAAGTGAAATGTTAGCAGAAATCACCCCTGGTGATCTAAAATACTCATTTATCTGCAACAGCGGCACTGAGGCTGTTGAAGGAGCGTTAAAGCTTGCTAAGATTGCTACAGGAAAAAAAGAAATTATCGCCACAAAAGGAGGGTTCCATGGTAAATCTCTAGGAGCTTTAAGTGCCACAGGAAGGGATTTATTTAAAGAACCCTTTAAGCCACTACTTCCGGGCTTTAAGCATGTTCCTTTTGGAGATATAGAGGCCGTTAAAGAGGCAGTGTCCACCGATACCGCTGCTATCATTATAGAAATAATACAAGGGGAAGGTGGGGTTATACTACCGCCAGATAATTACATAGAAGAACTTCGCAAGCTTTGCGACAAAGAAAAGATCCTGCTGATAGCTGACGAAGTTCAAACGGGAATGGCTAGAACAGGAAAAATGTTCGCCTGCGAGCATTATAAAATAACTCCCGACATTATTTGTCTAGCAAAGGCTTTAGGCGGAGGAATTATGCCAATAGGTGCGTATGTGGCTACAGATAAGCTTTGGCAACATTATATAGATGCACCTATGCTTCACACATCTACTTTTGGTGGCAATCCGCTAGCATGTGTCGCTGCCATGGCAACTATTAACTATATCGAGAAGAATAACCTTATAGAAGATACTGCAGAAAAAGGGGCATATTTCTTGCAGGGTTTAAAAAAGCTACAAGAGAATTACCCTGAGTTAATTGAAGAATCAAGAGGAAAAGGTCTGCTTTTAGGCCTTGAATTCACAAAGGAAGGTATAGGAGGAATGTTAATGAGCGAGGCTATCCAACGTGGTCTTTTAGTAGCCTATACCTTAAACAACGAAAAAATAATTCGAATAGAGCCACCGTTGACCATTACAAAAGAAGAAATAGATAAAGTGCTATCTATATTAGAAGAAAGTTTAAAAACTACTCAGCCTTTTGCTGAAGCCTTATAAAGGAGGAGAACTATGCCGTATATTGAAACCAGTGTAAACATAGAAACAGAGGATATAGATAAAGTTTATAAAATTGTTAGCGACATGGAAGGTTATTCAAACTTTATGGAAAACGTAAACTCTGTAGAAGTGCTAGAACGCGGGGAAGATTATACCATAACCCATTGGAAAACAGAGCTAAAAGGCAAGCCTTTTAACTGGAAGGAAAAAGACATTTTTGATCCAAATAACTTTACAATTACTTACTCCTTAGTTGAAGGGGATCTTAAAAAGTTTGAAGGCAGTTGGAGGTTAGTTAAAGAGGGTGAACAAGTCAAGGTTACCCTAGATGTAGATTTTGAGTTTGGGGTTCCTATGATAGCATCATTATTAAATCCAATTGCAAAGATTATAATAAAACAAAACTGCGATGATATGCTCACTGCTATCAAGCAAGAAATAGAAAATTCCTCAGTAGCTTAGCTATTGAGGAATTTTTTTAATTGCAAAAACTATCCTAGTTAAATACTTTTACACGTTCCAGTAAATAATACAAAAAAAGGAGGACTACAAATGACTGCAGGGGCAATAGGTTTTAGTTTATTGTTATTAGGACTATTATTAGTAGTTGGTAAATGGATAAGGGTAAAGACTCCGATTTTACAGAACTTATTTTTGCCTAGCTCGCTGATAGCAGGGTTTTTGGCTTTAATATTAGGTCCAGAAGTTTTAGGGAACCTAGATTTATCTTCTATATTTCACTGGTTTGAGGCAGGGGTTTTTCCAGCTCATAGTATAAGGACTTGGAGCGCTTTGCCATCATTAATGATAAATGTAGTATTTGCCGCACTATTTTTAGGAAAAACGCTACCCAGCATAAATAAAGTTTGGGAACTTGCAGGGCCACAGGTAGTGTTAGGATATATTATTTCCTTTGGACAATATGTAGTAGGGCTACTGCTTGTAATTTTATTTCTAGGCCCTGTTTTTGGAGTAAGTCCCTTAGCTGGAGCACTTATTGAAATAGGTTTTGTAGGAGGACATGGTACAGCAGCAGGTCTAGGTGATACCTTTGTGGAAATGGGATTTGAAGATGGCGAAGCACTGGCCATAGGTCTTGCAACAGTAGGAGTGTTAGGGGGTGCGATGATAGGAATAGTTTTAATAAATTGGGGCATTAGACAAGGTAAAATCAAGACAAAAAACAATGTAGAGTCTAGAGATGAGGCAGAGAGAAAAGGGCTTACAGAGTTAGACCAAAGGCATCCAGCAGGATTTTTGAGCACTAGAGCAGAGTCTATAGAGCCACTTTCGCTACATTTTGGCTACATTGCCATATCAATTTTAATTGGATTTGCAATTTTGCAGGCATTTATCTGGCTAGAAGCAGTTACTTGGGGTGCTGCTACGGGAGTGTATTTATTTGCCTATGTGCCATTATTTCCTTTAGCAATGCTAGGAGGGATAATCACCCAGTATGTGCTAGATAAAACAGATAGATATAACACGCTAGATACAGACTTAATTACCAGGATTCAAGGACTAGCGCTAGATATCCTTATAGTAGGTGCTTTGGCCACGTTACAACTTTCAGTCATTGCCGATAACATAGTGCCTTTTACAGTTTTAGCTTTAGGAGGGATTTTATGGACTGTATTTGGCTTTTTAGTACTTGCCCCTAGGATATTACCCTCATACTGGTTTGAAAGAGGAATAGGAGACTTTGGACAGTCTATGGGAGTAACTGCAACAGGACTGATGCTAATGAGGGTAACAGACCCCGAAAATAAGTCCCCAGCCTTAGAAAGCTTTGGCTATAAGCAACTGCTCTTTGAACCATTTGTAGGAGGAGGCCTATTTACAGCAGCCTCAGTCCCACTAATCCACCAATTCGGCGCCACAAGCATACTAATATTCACAGGCTCAATCACGCTGATACTGTTGCTGTTTGGACTTTTTTATTTTAGGAGATAGGAGATAGGAGATAGAAGATAGGAGATAGAAGATAGAAGATAGGAGATAGAAGATAGAAGATAGGAGATAGGGGATTGGGGATAGGAGATAGGAGATAGGGGATAGGAGATAGGAGATAGGGGATAGGGGATAGGGGATAGGGGATAGGGGATAGGGGATAGAAGATAGAAGATAGAAGATAGAAGATAGAAGATAGAAGATAGAAGATAGAAATGGATAAAAAACTAGTGAGCATTTTATGCTCACTAGTTTTTTTGACTAGAACTCCTGCCCACTAACCAACCTTTTGCTAACCAACTAGGGCCAGGTACTCACAATATTATCCCGGGATTTTGGGTGGTGATCAACTGTTTCACCAATGCTTGTGCTTTATGGCTTATGGGTCGCCAGTAATGGGGGGTACTGTCTCTGCAAACCAGTTAGGGACGGCCCAAAGCCATAAAACCCTTCACATGGTTTAAAAACGCTTCCCACCAATCAAACCCTAAAATAATATTATGAGCACCTTAAGTGGGCAGATCAGGAAACAGGGATGTGAGATGGTGTAAATGTCATAATGAGTTTTTATTAAAACAGGGTCTTTCCAATATGGGTACGATAAATGAACGGGTTTGGACCCAGCATGTAGCTTATTTCGTGATGTTTACCGTGGCCAATTAAGGTTTTAGGGTCTTTTAAACTCCTTTTCAACTAGGGCCAGGTACTCACAATATTATCCCGGGATTTTGGGTGGTGATCAGCTGTTTCACCAATGCTTGTGCTTTATGGCTTATGGGTCGCCAGTAATGGGGGGTACTGTCTCTGCAAACCAGTTAGGGATGGCCCAAAGCCATAAAACCCTTCACATGGTTCAAAAACGCTTCTCGCCAATCAAACCCTAAAATAATATTATGAGCACCTTCAGAGGGCAGAGCAGGACAGGAATCAAAGATAGCCATATCTTAAGCCTCTCCCTCGAAGAGGTAAGGGTTGACCTCTGTGTCAACCCATCAGCAAATGGCTACCCAATATGGCAATGACCACCAAACTCCGACCTCAAATTACTTATTACCACTACTCATGTAGCTATTTCGTAATCATTACCGTGGCTGATTAAGTAGAAAGTGGAAGGTAGAAAGTTGGAGAGTAGAAAGTAGAAAGTGTAAGCTGGAGTTCGTTTTGTGGGTCTTGCGCCCTTGTGGGCTAGATCCTTCGGAGTGCCTCAGGATGACATTATAAATTAATAAGGGTTCCTATTTTGTTTATAGTGGTGTAATTGCTCGTGTTTTACCGGGTCTTTCAGATCTGGACACATACATGGATGGGGTTGGACCAAGCATGTAGCTTATTTCGTAATCATTACCGTGGCCAATAAAGGTTTGTGTCTTTAGGTTTTAGATACCAACCTCCGACCTCAAATTACTTATTACCACTACTACATTGTCACTTCCAAAAAAGGATTTCAGCCTCTAAACATCGAATAACTATCCGAACAACTTAATACAGGAGGCCTACATAATGTTAGATCAGCATAACTATAATGAATTTATGTCAAAAATATTTAAACTTACAGGAATTGACCTAAGCAGCTATAAAGAAAAACAGATGAAAAGACGTCTAGATTCCCTTATAGAGAAGAAGTCGCTTAACACCTATGATGAGTACATAAACCTAATAAAAACCTCACCAACGGACTTAGAAGAGTTCTTAGACAGAATGACCATCAACGTATCAGAGTTTTTTAGAAATGGAGAGAGGTGGGAGGTTTTAGATCAAAAAATACTTCCGCTTATAACAGCTGGTACAGATAAAATAAAAGTATGGAGTGCGGCATGCTCGACGGGACAAGAACCATATTCACTTGCCATGCTTTTTGAGAGCCAAGGGTTAAAGTACGAGATATTAGCTACTGATTTAGATGAAAAAGTTTTAAACAAAGCTAGACAGGGTAAGTTTAACATTAAAGAAAAAGAAGGTATACCAGAAAAACACCATAAATACTTAAATATAAATGGCGAAACCTTTACCGTAGATCCTAAGCTAAAAAGGTATATAAAATTTCAAAAACACAATCTTTTAGAAAACTCCTACCCCACAGACTTTGACTTAATACTTTGCAGAAATGTAATGATCTATTTTAAGGAGTCAACTAAAAAAGAAGTATACAAAAGATTTAACCAATCATTAAAGGATAACGGAATATTATTTGTAGGCAGCACAGAACAAATATTTTTCGCCAGCAACCTATCGTTTAAATCACTAGACACATTTTTTTATAAAAAAGTTAACTCATAGGGGATAGGGGATAGGAGATAGGAGATAGGAGATAGGAGATAGGAGATAGGGGATAGAAGATAGGGGATAGAAGATAGGGGATAGAAGATAGGGGATAGAAGATAGGAATGGAAAAAAACTAGTGAGCATTTTATGCTCACTAGTTTTTTGACTAAAAAGCCTTGAACTCATGTCTAACTGTCCAACTTTCTGCCAACCAACTTTCCGCTGACTCTAAAGCAGAACCAATATAAAAGCAACTGGCCGCGTAAACGTATAAACTTGCTTATTCTGCTGGGACAAAGGGCATGTTTAAAACTTGCTAACTCTGCTGGGTCTGGAAACAAATGGTTTTAGCTAAACTGCAGTAGCATTTGTATTTTATACCTGCTGTATTTAAAACCGGGTCTTTCCAATATGGATACCACACATGAATGGGTTTGGACCCAGCATGTAGCCAGTATCGTAATCATTACAGTGGCCAATTAAGGTTTTATGGTCTTTAAAGTATGTTAAATTTCCGACTTAATATCACCTAACATTATTTAATTGTAAATTGTAAATTCGCCTTTGAACTCCTGTACAGAAATCATCGAATTCCGGGCTTTTAGGTGGTGGTCAGCTGTTAACCATATTAGATGGGGCGATACAGAGGTCGCCCCCTACTCGCGTGGAGGGAAGGGGGCTCTTATAGCCCAGAATCAGAAACCTGCATCCCTCGAAGAGGTAGGGGTTGACCTCTGTGTCAACCCATCAGTAAATGGCTAGCCAATATGGCAGTTCTCCCAAACCCGCAACTAAAGTCTAGGGTGTTATGTTCTTTGTTGCCAACTCCGACCTCAAATTACTTATTACCACTAGTATCGTAATCTTTATCGTGGCCAATTAAGTTTTATCGTTGATGAAGTGGAAGGTGGAAGGGTGGAAGCTGGAGTTCGTTTGGTGGGTCTTGCGCCCTTGTGGGCTAGATCCTTCGGTGTGCCTCAGGATGACATTATCAATTAATAAGGGATCCCTATTTGTTTATAGTGGTTTAATTGCTCGTGTCTTACCGGGTCTTTCCAATATGCTCACCACATATGAATGGGTTTGGACCCAGCATGTAGCTTATTTCGTAATCATTACCGTGGCCAATTAAGTTTTTTGTAGTATGTACTAACTTCGGAAGGGACTTTTCAATTTGCAAGTTTAAAGTTTGAATTCCTAACCAACTGCTTCATATAAAAACAAAAAAAATCGCGTTAAGATTATATCTTAACGCGATTTGTAGGTAGAATTTTGGTGAGCCATCCGCGATTCGAACACGGGACACCCTGATTAAAAGTCAGGTGCTCTACCGACTGAGCTAATGGCTCTCATATTTAGGCAAAAAAAAATGGCTGGGCCGGCAGGACTCGAACCTACGCATGCGGGAGTCAAAGTCCCGTGCCTTACCGACTTGGCGACGGCCCAACATTATGGTGGAGAGGACTGGATTCGAACCAGTGAAGGCGGAGCCAGCAGATTTACAGTCTGCCCCCTTTGGCCAACTCGGGAACCTCTCCATGTTTTGGAGCCGGCGATGGGACTCGAACCCGCAACCTGCTCATTACAAGTGAGCTGCTCTGCCAATTGAGCTACGTCGGCCTGTTCCTTCATTGGTCGGGGCGGAGGGATTTGAACCCCCGACCCTCTGGTCCCAAACCAGATGCGCTACCAAACTGCGCTACGCCCCGACAACGATATTTAGTATAAAACATTTTTTGATCATCGTCAAGGGTTAAAACAATTTTTTTAAGAAAAAACATTAACTTTTATCTAATAGTATTATTCCACATAAATTAGTTTTTATAATGTAAAAGATTTCTAGAAATTTTTAATGGCATCCCAAAATCCAGACCACATTTCCTTAGAAAAGAGGTTATACTCTATACGATCGCCTGGTAGGTTATACTGAACCACCATTTCATCGCCTTCAACACTTCTTACCTTATCACCATTTACAGTTAGGTATCTTTGGATAACAACATCATCTTCATCTTTAACAGTTTCGTACCCCACATCAAAAGAAGAAGTTGAACCATCGTGAGACTTTACAGATAAGGTTGCAGTATCTCCATCTCTATCTTTTACAACTTCAGCGGCAAGCTCTTCATTTTTTGTCCAATTAAAACTCACTATATAGCCTTCTTCAGATTCTTCGCTCTCGCCCCATACAGCTGACACTGTATTTAGCACAGGATCAGTCCTTACATCTCCTGCCTCCCAAATGTAACTAATTCCAACCTGCATCCCAATAGTGAATAGCACAACACATAAAACAGGAATCCAAGTAAATCTTAAGATTTTTAAAAGCACCGGATTCATTTTTATTCTAACTTTTCCATTATTTTTGTTTGTTTTATTTGTTTCAGTTTGTCGAGTCATAAAAACTCACCTCCATCTATAACATTATACTGAATATATAAAAAAACATCAATATCTTAGGGGGGAAGACTTTGATAAATAAAATATATAGAAGACTAAAAATAATTGTCATTCCAACTGCTTTAGCTTTACTGGTTGTTTTTATGATAGATAGCCCAAACCCAGTAAGCGTATGGAACGACGATTTTATTGATAGAAATCAAAAGCCAAATAAACCTTATTATTACTATTTACAAATCTTCAATGTTAATGATAGCCCGTTAATAATAGTAAATACAAGAAACAAAGAGCATCTAATATTCTTAGGTGGCTACGACGATCTAAAATCTTTTAATATCAACTTAGAAGAATTTTCTTCTATCTATATTTATAAGCCACAAGACCTTAAAAAGTTTGACATACTTACTATTGGCAGTCACCTAACTCTTAGCGAAAATTCTTATATTGATGTTATAGACCCAAACGCCATAATGATAAAAGCTAATAGATTAAACTTTTTAGTTATCGGAGAAGAAGCATGCTTAGAAAATCTAGATATGTACCATGACTTTCAATTTGTTATCTCAGACAGCACCGAATTATATCCATGGTCTATGGATAAATTTACGTTAGAAAACTTTTTCTACACTGGCCCTGTGGAAAATAGCTCTACCGATGAAACTTTTATAGCAGTTTCTCAGGAAAACTATATAAATATAATTAGTGATGGCAGTACTTTGGAAATTTTCCAAAAAAATATAAAATAAAGCAGGAGAACAGCAAAAAATACAGAATATTACTGATTGTGATAATGTGGTTATTAGATGAGGGTGTGATTTCTTGAGTAAATTAAAAAAAATAAACGAATTTCTTTCTATTGTTTTTTTTGTTTGTCTTGTGGTGTATATTTTAAGCACTATATTTGTAAATACACCGTCTTTTGCTAATATAACCCAAATTATTTTCTTAGTAATGATTCTTGTGGCTGTGGATATGTATAGGGCTAGAGTTTACGGCTCACTTTTTGTAGCTTTTGATATGCCGTTAATAATTAGCAGTTTTTTTATAATTAATGACGGCATTTTCCCGGCAGTTACCGCTTATACCATAACCTTAACTATTTCAGCACTTTTAGACAAAAACGACTTGGGCATTAGACATATTAAGTTGGTAGGGCGACAGACTTTTCCTTTAATAATAGCTGGAGTGATCTATACCCTGTTTTCTTCATACTATAGCAATACAATGCTACTTGTGTTTTTAACTCTTTCCACCTACGCAATTCTTAATCACTATATTTTGCACCTAAATGTGTACGCCCACACTAAGACTAAATTAACTAGCATTATAAACCTATCTTGGGCACTTACATTTTACATAGTTCAGTTTATGGGTATTTTAGCAATCATTGAATTACATCAGGCGTTTTTAAATAATGGTCTTTTACTTTCTATATCTGGTGTAATTTTAGGATACGTTCTTTGTATAGCCTGTATTCTAAAGCTTAATGGCGCTATGGATATCGGCAAAAATAAAAAGATTTACAAAGAATCCCTAAACTATTTTATAGAAACTAATAATTACGGATTTATAGCCCTAGATAAAAGGAATAACATCCTAGCTTTTAATGACAAAATATTAGAAATTGCAAACACCACATCAAAAAACGTTATTGGCAAACCAGTGACAGAAATATTTCCTAACACATTCTTAGGACGTTACATTGACAGTTGCCAGGGGATTCAAGATTTTGTTGACCACTATTTTGACTCTGAAACTGATAAATACTACAGTCTTAACTACCTAAAAATAGAGTCAGAAAATAGACCTTTAAAAGACAAGTTAGTGTCCTCAATAATTCTAATTAAAGATGCTACAGAAGAGATGGCAAAACAAGAAGAAGAAAGTATTAGAAATAAGCTTGAATCTTTAGAACAGTTGGCAGCAGGTACCGCAAATGAGATGAAGAACCCATTGACGGTAGCCCTTGGATTTTTGCAGCTTGCTAGGCAAAATGTTGAAAAGGGCGAACTTGAAAGGGATACGTTATTATATTATTTAGACAATATAGATGAATCCCTTAAACAAACCGATACAAGCTTAGAGCGACTGACTATAACTGCAAACAGTTCACTTAATAAAGCTAGGCTTAAATGGATAAACATGTCAAAGCTACTACAAGACCTCATTAAACAGTACCAAGTTAGATTCCCTAACATTGATTTTAAGTTAAATGCCCCTGAGTTAAAAGCCCTAGTTGAGCCTAGACTTATAAACATATGTCTAAACTACATAATGGAAAATGCGGTAGAAGCAATTATGGAAAAAGAAGGCGCTGGGAAACTTGATATACAAGGGTGTATAAAGGGAAATGATATAAAGATTGAAATAATAGATGATGGTGTAGGAATAGAAAAAGATAAATATTTAAAAATCTTTGACCCTTATTTTACTACTAAAGATAACAACAATCATGGATTAGGACTTTATTATTGCAACTGTATTATCAATAAGTTAAAAGGAAATATAGAGGTTATTTCAAAACTAAACCAAGGTACTAAAGTCATAATAACTTTGCCCGTAGATTTAAATGACAAATTAAATTAAAATACTTTTACAACTTAAGCATCTTTTATCAAGTTTTTAATAGTAATTAATAAAAGCTTGATAAAGGTGGGGGAAAAACATGATATTAAAGCTAATCGATGAAAGCCAACTGTCTGTTGATGTTAAAAACGACTATGTTGTGGTTTTTTTTAAGCAGCACCCAGATGTTTATTTGGGAAAGCAGAAAATTGATTATGTAGATGGTGACGTTGTAGAAAAATTTAGCACAATGCCTGGCGACTTAATAGACGAAAAGTACTTTAAGCTTTATGATGGTATTGTTTATATCGGTGGAATTATAAGTCCGATTAAATGCTATTCCTGTAGCAAAAAATTATACTATGATGAATACACTGTTCATGAAGAAGCTATCCAATGCTTCTATTGTGGTCAGTCAATAAAAATAAAAAAGAGCAGCTCGTTAAACGACTTGTTACTATAAAAAACCAATATTAAAGGGAGAACTTTTAAAGTTCTCCCTTTTCCATCATTTGTTTTTGTGCGTCTCTGATTATAGACTTAACCATTGCTCCTCCAATTCTACCACCAATTTTACCACATTCATAAGAACTCATATTTCCCCAACCCACGTTTTCTATTTTTTGCTTTAGACCTAGCTGATCTGCAACTTCGTACTTAAACTGGTCTAATACTTCCTCTGGAAGTATGCTCCTTCTGCGTCTTCTTGCAGCCATCTAAAACCACCTCCTAGGTATATTTTCTGCTTTTAATTACAATACTATCCTAGAAGATAATTACTCTTATCCCTGCAAAAACAAAAAAGCGCCCTTTACAGGCACTTTTCTTGTTATTGAGCAGTGTCAGCGTCTGGTCTAACTTCTCTTATAATGTTATTTATTTCCTCAAGTAACTGGCTTGTCGGCTCTCCACCTCGCTGCTGATCAGCAACTCTGCCAATTCGCTCGGTTAAATCTGGATCAGCAGTTACAATTGCCTGTTCTATATTTTCGTGCTGTCCTTCTACTTCAGAAGTTACTTTATTTTTGATATCATCACTATCGTCAACTTCAGTTCTGATACCTATAAGAGCCATATTCCCCACAACAACCACGTCAGCTCTTTCTACACCCGCCATATTGCTAACGCTGTTAGCAATATCTTCAGCTATATTTTCCTCTGTCATCATACCATCATTTGGCCTGGTTTGGCCTTGATCAGGAAGCCGTTGTTGATCCGGGTTTTCGATATTTCTAGGTGACATATCGGGGTCGGTTGGGGTGTCTCTTTCAGTAGGTTGCATATTTTGGTTTTCCGGCTGCTCAGGAGCAGGTGCAGGACTAGGGTTGATTCTACAACCAACCAAAAGTGTCAAAGACAATACAAGAACTAATATCAAGACAATCTTGATATTTTTCATTTTGTTAAACCTCCTTTATAATTAAACATGTTCATTTATATATTTTCCACCAAAGAAATCCGTTATACTGTGTAATAAAGTTAACTTTGTAAAATTTTTTCAAAAAAGGAGCTGAGTTGTATGAAAATACTTGTAACAAACGATGACGGTATATACGCAAAAGGCATCGATGCTCTAGTAAATCACTTAATTGACAAAGGGCATGATATTTATGTAGTAGCGCCAGATAGAGAAAGAAGCGCCAGTGGACAAGCAATTACCCTACACCATCCTCTGAGAACGACTAAAGTTTTAAAGTGGGATAAAGCTAGTGCATGGGCTGTCGATGGAACTCCCACAGATTGCGTAAAGCTAGGCTTATCTGAACTAATAGATGAAGAGGTGGATTTGGTGATATCCGGAATTAACCTCGGCCCCAATTTAGGAACAGATGTATTATACTCAGGTACTGTATCTGCAGCTATAGAGGGGGCAGTCTCTGGTGTCCCTGCTATAGCAGTTTCATTAGCGGGAACAGAAAAGCTAGATTTTTCATATAGTGCAAAAATAGCCTGTCATTATGCCGAGCTGATGCAGAAAAATAAAGTGCCTAAAGATACTCTTGTAAATATAAATGTTCCTACCGAAAAAGAGGATAAAATTAAAGGAATAAAATATACAACCTTAGGCAAAGTACGTTATAACAACCCATTTCAAAAAAGAGAAGACCCTAGAGGAAGACCATATTACTGGCTATCAGGCGAAGTTAATCAAGACATAAGCAATGAAAAGTCTGATGTGTACGCTGTATCAGAAAACTACGTCTCGATATGTCCAATACACTTTGATTTTACAAATTATAGGTTGTTAGAAATTATAGAAAAATGGAAATAGCAACTTGCATAAACTTGAAAAATTACATAAAAAGAAATATAATAAGCTTGTCAGATGTCTTACAACAATACATGAAAGGGGAGTTAAGTAAATGAACTTTGATCAAAAATTAGCTAGCATGATTGACCATACTTTACTTAAAGCACAATCTACAAAAGAACAGGTGACAAAGCTCTGCAAAGAGGCAAAGGAGTATAACTTTGCCACCGTATGCGTAAACCCAAGTTACATAGAACAAGCTAAAAAGGAGCTTAAAGGAACAAATGTAGGGATTACTACGGTTATTGGATTTCCACTAGGTGCCTCAACATCTGAAACAAAAGCTTTTGAAACAAAAGATGCCATTGCAAAAGGGGCAACTGAAATAGACATGGTGTTAAATGTCGGACAAATGAAGTCTCAAAACTACGATTATGTCCAAGAAGATATTAAAGCAGTGGTACAAGCTGCAAATGGTGTTACGGTAAAGGTAATTTTAGAGACTTGTTATTTAACTGATGAAGAAATTGTCAAAGCATGTGAGTTTTCTGTGCAGGCAAATGCCAACTTTGTCAAAACTTCCACAGGCTTCGGTACTGGTGGTGCAACTAAAGAGCATATTAAACTTATGCGAGATACAGTAGGCCCTGAAATTGGAGTTAAGGCTTCAGGTGGGGTAAGAGATCAAAAAACAGCAAAAGAAATGGTTGATAGCGGAGCTACTAGAATAGGAGCATCTAGCAGCATAGACATTGTAAAAGGTTCCGCATCAGGAAATTCCGATTACTAAAATTGTTACACACAAGTTACAAAACAGAGTCCGGTCAATAGAGGGCTCTTTTTTTATTGCAAAAAAGTTACAAAAAAGAAGGAATCTTATCGTTTTTGTAGAATATTCTAATAACAAAGAGTTATAGAGGAGGGGTTTATGTGAAAAAAATATGGTTTTTATTATTAGTATTAACTCTGCTATCAACATTAGCGATAGGTTGTGGGCCTAGCGAGCCTGTGGAAGCAGAGGATCCTCAAGAAAAAGAGGAGGAGCAGGTCGATGAAAATGCAGAGTTTATCCCGTTGGTTGTTGACTCCTTAAAACTTACGATAGATGTTCCGCAAAAAGGATGGGAAAATACTCGCTCTAGAGCAACGTTAGAAGAGTTTGAAGATGATAATGGTCATTTTGAGATATGGTTTTCCACCACACATCCTAACGTGAGGAGACTAACCGACGCTAGTGAAGATGCTATAGTAGATCTACAAGATGTTGAAGTTACTGGCCTTGATGAAAAAGCGGCCCATGTAAAGATAACTGCTACTGAAGAAGGAACAGATGTATATAAAGAACAACTATATTATGAATATGTAAATCCCGACAACGATCGTCATTACTATGTATTAATTACCATGACCTACCCTCAAGATGGAGATACTGAATACTATAGCGATAAATTTTCCCATATAATTAGCTCAGCCACCATAGGCAAGTAAAATGTAAAGGCTACCTCAAAAAGGAGGTGGCCTTTTTTAAATTCAAATATTAATTTTAAAGGGTTTTAGCAATGTTTTGTCGAAAAAAGTATTTTACAGAAAGCTTTACAAAAAACAAAATTTAATGTAGAAATGTACAACCAAATGGAGGAAAGACCATGGCACAAAAGCTATTTAATCAACCTAAAAAACGCAGTATTAAACCAAAGTTAATTTTCTTAAGTCTACTTTTTATTGTCGCAGCCCTAATTACAGGTTCATCGATGTTTTTTTCAACATCAGAACCATCTCTTCCACAGCCTCATGTATTTAGTTCTGACAGGGCCAATCATTTTGTTGGTTTTAAAGCAACTAATGATAGTGATAACAACCGAGTTTTGGCTTTTAAGTTCGCCAACTTAGATAATGAAAAAGTACAAGTGCATAACAACGATGGAAAACTTATGCTAACAATCACAGACACTTACCATACCGAGGATTTTAGCGAGAAAACACACCTTTCAGATGTTGTTACTGTAAATCAGAATGCTTCAAACACTATCCAGTTTGCTTTACCTTTAGAGCGCCTTGGACCCTATAATACAAGAATTAGCGAGGATGGTATATTTATCACTAAACTAAATTGGGGCCTGGAGGGAAAAAACATTGTTATCGACCCTGGTCATGGCCAACCCGACGGAGGAGCTATCGGACCATCAGGTCTATTAGAAAAAGATGTAGTGTTAAATATATCTCTTAGGCTTAAAGAGATTTTAGAAGATAAAGGTGCAAACGTTCTATTAACAAGAGAGGGAGATTCAAGACCTTATCCTTCTTCATATTTGCAGGATTTATGGGAGAGAGTTTACATAGCAGAGGAGTTTGGAGCGCATGTAGTTCTTTCTATTCATAACAACGCCAGCGATTACCCTTATGTAGGAGGTATTGAAACTTTTTATCGTCCTAACACTTTGCAAGGTCACAATAACAAAAAGTTTGCCAAAACCATACAAAATCAGCTGACAAACGATTTAGGCCGTAGAGATAGAGGTGTACATTCAGCTAACTTTAATGTGTTAAGAAGTGAAGAATTCATAGGTGCATTAGTTGAACTTATGTTCATAACAAACCCAGAGGAAGAGCGTTTACTCTCAGACCCCCAGATGATAGAGAAAATAGCCCAATCATTGGCAGAAGGAATAGAGAACTTTTTTACTAATTAGTTCTTTTCATATCTCAATATTTCATGTATAATTTACCTTGTTTGTAGCAAGGAGGAGTAATAGTGTTTATCTTAGACGACAACAACAAAAAAGATACCATAATAAAACATCAGCTTTTAGAATTATATGTACCTCTTATAGGTTACGAGGCTGTATCTTTATGGATTTACTTAAAGCATTGTGTAGAAAACAAAAAGTCTTTATCCATAAAGGACCTATATTTACAGCTTCAAATGAGAGAAAGTACTGGCAAGACATCGTTAACCCTATTGAAAAAATACAAATTATTAGAAAAGAAAGACAATAAACTGGTTTTAAAAGAGCCTATGGCTACTGACCAGTTTATTAAGTTTGTAAAGGACAATGAGTATATAGAAATAGAGACCAAAAAACGATTCTTCACTTTACTAGACGACTATTTTGAGGAAGCCCAAAAAGAAGATACCAAAGATATAACCTATACAAAGCCACCTACTCAGCCTACAATAGCGCAAAAAGAAGACGAGATTGTGGCTAGGTTTATGTCAGAGTGTAATTTTAGGGGGACAAAAGAACTGCGTCAAAAGTTTGATTATTGGTTTGAGCAAATTAAAGATATCGAGCTTATGGAAGAACTTATCAGGCGAACCAAAAAGAAAGTGGAAATGTCCGGCATAAGAGGTTGTCCAAGTAACTATACAGATAAAATAGTCAAGGACTGGCAGTTAAAAGGTATTCGAACATTTAAAGACCTTTATGTTAAAGATGAAGAATTTAAACGAAACTGGAAAGTATATCGCATGGTTGAAAAAGAACTCAATAAAGACTACGATTCTTTAACACCTGAAGAACGGGCTATGGTTAATAGTTGGCTTGCCCCACAAAAAGGCCAAGGCTTAAGTGAGGACATTATAAAAGAAGGCATAAAACAAGTGATACGCAAAGGCTTGTATAAGGGGAAAGGTTCTCCAACCATTGCCTATATGAATAAGTGGATGAATAACTTAATTAAAGCAAACGTAAAAACTTGCGATGATGTAGAAAAGAACCTGTTCTATACAGATAAAAAACAGTCTGACGCTGCAACAAAAACTGGGAAAAAATACAGCCAGCGGCGGTCAAAATCTGAGTTAGAAGAAGCTATAGAAAAGAAAAAGGTTAGCTACGAAGGGGGTAATTAAAAATGAAAAAAAATCCTTACTTGCAAATGCTTGATAACGACAACTATTCTACTAAAATAGTTACTCAAAGAGATCATAAAAAAAAGCTAGAGGACATTTATAAAGCCCACCCTTCCTTAAAAAAGATGGAAGATGAGATTAGCTCTTTACAAAGTGACATAGCCAACCGATTAGCTATGAAGTTTAAAGGACAACAAGTAACGGATTTAGATGAGATAAAAGAAAAACTTGCCAAAGTAGTTAACCAAAAGAAAAGATATCTAACAAAATATTCAATTGAAACTAACTATAAAGAACCCAATTGGAAATGCGCAAAATGCCAAGATACCGGAAAAGTTTATAAAAAAAATCAGGTAGAACCATGCGCCTGCACTAAAGAAAATTTCAACGCGCTAAAACAAAAGTCAGCAGGCCTACCTCCTAAACTAGTAAATGCCACCTTTAAAAACGCCGATTTTTCGCTTTATCAAGACGAAGATAGAGTACAGGCTCTAAAGGTTTATAGACAGGTAAAAGACTACCTAGATACGCTAACGGAATCTATAAAAGAAAAAGGTGCTTTTTCCGATGGTTTATATATTTATGGGAAAACCGGCGTAGGCAAGACCTTCCTTTTAGGCTGTGCTGCCAACTATTTACTTCAAAGGCAAGTTGCCGTTAAGTACTTAGTTTATGCAGATCTATTAGACCGCATCAGACAGACATATAGCCAAGAAAGCGGAGAAACTGAGTCACAAATACTTCGCAAAATAATAACTGTGCCTGTACTTTTGATAGACGACTTAGGGATGGAAAAAAATACCGAGTTTTCGCAAAAGTACCTAGGACAGATTATAGACAGCAGATATCGGAATCTACTCCCCACTATTATCACTTCTAATTTTACCTTGTTAGAACTAGAAGAAAGGACAAGAAATGACATGTATGGAGAGAGAGTAATTTGGAGATGCGTTGAAACAAGCAACATTTTAGAATTAACAGGCAATCTACGCCGACCAAACTAACTCAAAGAGGAGGGGACAAGATGGATATAGAATCAGCTATAAATGCAGTCAAAGAAAAAGTCAATATTATTGATTTTATAGGAGAGTACACCGACCTTCAGCGAAAAGGAAACCTTCATCAGGGTAAATGTGTGCTTCATGACGATAAAGACACCCCTTCCCTTACAGTTTATGAAGAAACCCAAAGCTTCTACTGCTTTGGTTGTAAAGCGGGAGGAAGTGTAATAGAGTTTGTAAAGGATTATTATAACTATGACTTTAACGAAGCTATGCAATTTTTGTCCGAGCGTGCAGGCATAGAGGTTAAGTCAGTAGATCCTGCAAAGTATCGTAAGAAAAAAGCAAGAGTACAGCAAAATCAAAGCCAGGTTCAAAACACTAAACAGCAATTAATACAAACGGAAAATACCGGTAAGAGCTACCTTCAAGGACGTGGTTTTTCTGTCGAAACTATTGAGGATTTTGAACTTGGATATTCAAATTCTGATAACTCAATAGTTATTCCAATTCACGATGGATTTGGAAAGGTAGTAGGCTTTAGTAAACGTTTTTTAGACGAAGGGGTAGAACCTAAATATAAGAACTCTCGTAACGATGATGTTTTTAACAAAGCTGAACTTCTATACAATCTTCATAATGCCCGTAAAAATATTGACGATAGCCTCTATGTAGTAGAAGGCTATTTTGATGTTATAAGTTTGTGGCAAAGCGGTATTAAAGCAGTTGTAGGGGTAATGAAAGACTCCATGACCACCGAGCAAGCACAAATAATATCACGACTTTGTAAAAAAGGCAAAACTGTAGTGTTAGTACCTGATAATGATAGCACCGGCCTTAAAAGTGTGGAAAAAAATAAAAAGACCTTATATCAAGTGGATTCAAAACTTGATATAAGGGTAGCATCCTTACCACCAGAACATAAAGATGCCAATGATGTTTTGATGGAGGAAGGCGAGCAGTCCTTAAGAGAAATTTTAGCAGAGCATAAAAGTGCTGATTATATTATTTTAAAGCAGCTTTTAAATGATCAAAGCTCTGCAGAAAAGGAATATATTACTGCAAAAGATTATATTCAAAACAATGTTTATGATGTAATGGTGTTAGAAAACCTTATTAACTATTTAGAAACACGTTGGGACAAACCAAAAGTTCAGATAATGGAGCATTTGGGGTTATCTAAAGAGCTGCCCAATGACCTATTAGCAGAGCAAAAAGTTTTGGGTATTTTGCTTGAGTATCCTGAGAAGCTAGATGAAGTTGCAGATACTTTAAAACCTGAGTTTTTCTACGACAAGACAAACTTACTCCTTTTCCAAAAAGTTTATGATCAATACCAATCAACCGGAGAAGTTACTAAGTTTAATTTATATCTTGATATAATGAAAGATGATTCACTGCAAAATGGCGAGGAGTTATACAAGAAACTGACAGATAACATACCTCCAGTGGAGGAGCTTGGAAAAGCTGTAGATGCCCTAGCTTCTTTACATTCAAAACGTAACCTAATCAAAGCAGCAGAAGAGATAGAAACTATTGTTTCTACTAACGAAAAAGAAAGTGTTGACTCTCTACAATCTATGGCTCAGGAAGTAATTTTTCAAGCCACCGATATGGGCGGAAGCAATAAATCAATATTTAATACCAATGAACTTCTAGCTAATAGATTAGAAGAGTATGTAAAGCGTAAGGAAGGTATGGCGCCCCGTGGTCTAATGACTGGCTACATGTCATTAGATGATTTGACAAACGGGTTTAAAAACAAACACTTAATTATTCTAGCTGCGGCTACTTCTACTGGAAAGACCGCTTTTAGTCTTAACTTGGTGCGTAATGTCCTTAAAAGGAACCTACCTGTAGCATTTGTCAGCCTTGAGATGAGTGCCGAAGAAGTTATGGATAGATTAATCATTCAAGAGCTTAGGATAGATTCCCAAAAATATGAGCAAGGTGATTTATCAGACGATCAGTTTGCTGAGTTTACGGAAAAACTTAACTTGTTATATGATTTACCTTTACGAGTTAGTGACCAAAGGGGAATAAACGTCTCTCAAATAAGGGCTCGTTTGCGTAGGATGAAAGCACAAATGGGAGGATTAGGGCTTGTTGTCATTGACTATCTACAAACAATTTCAATCCCCGAAAATGGCACAACAACAACTTCCCGTGCTGTAGGTGATATAGTTCTACAGCTTAGAAACTTAGCGTCTGAGCTGGATGTGCCCATTATACTTCTTTCACAGATTAACCGTAACTATAGTCAAAGACAGGATAAACGACCTCAAGTTTCTGACCTTAGAGAGTCAGGAAACATCGAGGAGTTTGCCGACATGATTGTATTTTTGTATAGGCATGCAAGAGTTAGTGTAGAAGCTATGGAAGAAGCAAAGGCAGAAGGCAAGGAAAATGACACCGAAGTTATTGTTGCTAAAAATAGAACGGGAAAGACCGGGGTTGCAACGTTGGTGTTTGACGACAGATATCTTCGCTTTGTCGATCCAGCAGGAGAATCTTTGGAAAAAAACATGCCGAATTAAGGTTGACAATAATCGTTATACAACTTACACTATAACCATAATGAAAAGTATCTCGTTAGGTGAGGCTACTATATGAACACAGGCTGTTGCCCAGAAATGTCTAGAGACGCCAATGGGTAGAACAGGCACTGCCGAAATAAGGCATGCTTAACACAGCTGAGCAAAAGCTCTACGTCATATAGTGTCAAAGCCCAAACGTATGAGGTAGGTGAACTATACTATAGTTGTGCCTTTATGCCTTCCTCAATATTTGAGGAAGGCTTTTATAATTTATAATATTCTAAATTTAGGGGTGATAAAAATGACGATGGAAAAAAAAGCTTGGCAAAAAATTCTACGCTATTTGAAAATAAGGGATAAAGCGCGAACGGATATCTTAGAAGATATATTACCCCAAGATATTGCAGAAAAAATAACTGAACTTGAGCCTGAGGAGCAACGAAAGGTTTTTGGTTTGCTAAACGACGAGGAGGCAGCTTTGATTTTAGGTGAACTTGAGCCGTCAGAGCAAGCTCATATCATTTCAGCTATGGATGATAAAAAGTCAGCAGCCATTTTACACCATATGCCCTCTGATGATATCGCAGACCTTTTAGGTGGACTAGAAAATCCAAAGGTGCAAAGTATATTAAAGCATATGCATAAGGAAGATGTTGCCGAAGTTACCGGCCTTTTAAAATACCCAACTGATTCAGCTGGTGGACTTATGACCACTGAGTTTATTGCCTTTAAAGAGACTACAAAGGTAAAGCAAGCGCTTAGCAGATTACGAGAGTTAGCCCCATCTGCGGAAACAGTATATTATCTTTATACAGTTGATGAAGATGATAGATTGGTGGGCGTTACTTCTTTAAGGGAGCTTATAGCTTCATCTGACGAAGAAACATTAGGTCAAATTATGCGTACCAATGTATTATCTGTCAACGCCGAAATCGATCAAGAGGAAGTTGCCAACATCGTACAAAAATATGATTTACTGGCGTTGCCTGTAGTGGATAACGATGAAAAGCTATTGGGAATTGTTACGGTAGATGATATTATGGATGTTATCGAGGAAGAAACAACAGAGGACATCTACCATTTAGTAGGTACATCTGAAAGAGAAGGAAAAAGCTTAGTACACGCAGGCGTCTTAGCAACTTCAAAAGCTAGGCTTCCTTGGTTGATAGTATGCTTACTAGGTGGATTGATTTCAGGTTTTGTTATCGACTCATATGAAGACACACTTGCTAACGTTATAGCCCTAGCATCTTTTATCCCTGTAATTATGGACATGGGTGGTAATGTAGGCTCCCAATCCTCCACAGTCTTTGTTCGTGGTGTAGCAACTGGTGAAATCCTGCCAAAAGACATGTTCCAATATTTCTTTAAGGATATGAAAGTAGGGCTTATCATGGGCTCTGTATGTGGTGTTTCCGTAGCTGGTGCAGCAGCTTTATGGCAGGCAAACCCAATGTTAGGCCTAGTAGTAGGACTTGCCATGTTCTGTACAGTAGCACTAGCTGCAACAATAGGAACGCTAATTCCAATCTTTTTTATCAAACTAGGAGTTGACCCAGCAGTAACAGCAGGACCTTTTGTAACAACAATAAAAGACGTAACCGGACTAATGATTTACTTCTACATCGCCATGACCTTCATGGAATATCTGTAAGGGAAAGTGGAAAGTGGAAAGTGGAAAGTGGGAAGTGGAATGTAGAAATGCGCAAAAAGCTGGTAAGCACAAAGTGCTCACCAGCTTTTTAGCATCATCCCCCTCGAAGAGGTAGGGGTTGACCTCTGTGTCAACCCATCAGCAAATGGGCGGCAAATATGGCAGTGTCCCCCCAGAACCTCGCTGTTACTAAGGTCTTAGGGTGGAATGTTCTTTTACCAACCTCCAACCTCACATCACTAATTACCATTACTTAATTGTAAATTGTCAATTGTAAATTGTAAATTCGCTTTTAATTTAATCTCCTGCTTACTAACCAACTAGGGCCAGGTACTCACAATATTATCCCGGGCTTTGGGGTGGTGATCAGCTGTTTCACCAATGCTTGTCTTTTATGGCTTATGGGTCGCCAGTAATGGTGGGTACTGTCTCTGCAAACCAGCTAGGGATGGCCCAACGCCATAAAACCCTTCACATGGTTCAAAAACGCTTCCCACCAATCAAACCCTAAAATAATATTATGAGCACCTTAAGTGGGCAAAGCAGGACAGGAATGTGTGATAGCCATGTCTTAAGCCACCCCTCGAAGAGGTAGGGGTTGACCTCTGTGTCAACCCATCAACAAATGGCTAGCCAATATGGTAATGACTGTGCCCAATCAAATTCTTACAGTTTTGAGGGTATAAATACCAATATCCAACCTCAAATTACTTATTACCATTACTCATGTAACTAATTTCGTTATCTTTACCGTGGCCAATAAAGGTTTTATGGTTTTATCGTTGATGAAGTGGAAAGTAGAAAGTGGAAGCTGGAGTTCGTTTTGTGGGTCTTGCGCCCTTGTGGGCTAGATCCTTCGGAGTTCCTCAGGATGACATTATCAATTAATAAGGTATTAGTTATAGTGGTTTAATTGCTCGTGTCTCACCGGGTGTTTCCAAAATGGACACCACACATGAACGAGTTTGGACCAAGCATGTAGCCAATTTCGTTATCTTTACCGTGGCCGATAAGGGTTTAGTAGTTAGCAGTTAGCAGGTAGCAAAAGCAATTCCCTTGACCTCTTAAGTCTTCTGCAATAGCCTAAGCTTTTTCCTAAACCATCATTAAAACCGGGTGTTTCCAAAATGGACACCACGCATGAACGAGTTTGGACCCAGCATGTAACTAATTTCGTTATCTTTACCGTGGCCAATTAAGGTTTTATAGCCTTTAAAGTAAGCTACCAACCCCCAACCTCATATCACTAATTACCATTACTTAATTGTCAATTGTAAATTGTAAATTGTAAATTCGCCCTTGAACTCCTAAATATCTAACCAACCAACTTTATTCAATCCTAAACATTGATATAAAAGGAAAAAAATGATATAATCATTGAATAATAAAAAACAGAACTAATATATAAAGTGGAGGTCAGTAAATATGGTACATACTAGTATTGCAGAAATCGCTAAATACAATGGCAAAGAAGTGACACTTAAGGGCTGGCTGTACAATTTGCGCTCAAGTGGCAAAATCCATTTTCTACAAGTGCGCGACGGTTCCGGATTTATTCAAGGTGTTATGGTTAAGAATGAAGTAGGCGAAGACCTATTTAATAAAGTTAAAGAAATGTCACAAGAATCATCTGTGATAGTAGAGGGCGTAGTAAAAGAAGATGATAGGGCGCCATCAGGATATGAGCTGACTGTAAATAACGTCAACCTAGTAGATAAAGCTGATGAATACCCTATTTCTAAAAAGGAGCATGGTACAGACTTTTTAATGGACCATCGCCATCTGTGGTTACGTTCCCCAAGACAGGTAGCTATTATGAAGATAAGAGATACCCTAGTAAAAGCAACTAGAGACTTTTTCCACAAGGACGGCTTCACTTTAGTTGACGCTCCAATCCTTACCCCTTCGTCCTGTGAAGGAACAACTACCTTATTTGAAACAGACTACTTTGATACCAAAGCTTATCTAAGTCAAAGTGGACAGCTATATATGGAGGCCGCTGCACTAGCCCTAGGAAAGGTTTACTGCTTTGGACCAACCTTTAGAGCGGAAAAGTCTAAGACGAGACGTCACTTAATAGAGTTTTGGATGATAGAGCCTGAGATGGCATACGTAGAGTTTGAAGAAAACCTAGAAATCCAAGAAAACTACCTAACATACATTGTTAGCGAAGTGCTTAAGCACAACAAAAAAGAGCTTGAAACCCTTGGCAGAGATATATCAAGGCTTGAAGCAATCAAAGCACCGTTTCCACGTATTACCTATGACAAAGCTATCGAGCTACTTCAAGAAAAAGGCGAAGAAATTAAGTGGGGCGAAGACTTTGGCGCACCACATGAGACTATAATTGCTGAGCATTTTGAAAAACCTGTATTTGTAACTCATTATCCAACAGAAATCAAAAGCTTTTACATGAAGCCAGACCCTAAGCGTCCTGAAGTTGTGCTAGCAGCTGATCTATTAGCACCAGAAGGCTACGGCGAAATCATCGGAGGAAGCGAAAGAATCTCTAGCCTAGATTTACTTATGGAGAGAGTAGAAAGTGAAAACTTACCTCTAGACGCTTATCAATGGTACATCGACTTGAGAAAATACGGTTCAGTGCCTCATTCAGGCTTTGGGCTAGGACTTGAGCGTACTGTAGCATGGGTATGTGGTTTAGAGCATATAAGAGAGACAATTCCATTTCCGAGAATGCTTAACAGAATGTATCCTTAGCTAGAGGCTGGGATGTGCCTACGATAAACCAAAATCTCAAAACGTGACCCACACAACGCTCTCTAAGAAGTAGTGGTTGATCTCACGGTTCTAATCATCTAAAGTAGATGATTAGAACCGTTTTTTATTGTTGTGGCGATATATGTCCCGCCTCATTTTCCTGAAAAACTTTTATATGTTATACTGTTTTTAAACCTAAGTCAACAATTATATTGTATAAAAACCTCTGTCATATAATTAACATTTTTGTACTTTTTGTAACAGAAATATCAATAAAATAATAGAGGACTTTATCAATAGCGTGTTGAAAATATTTAACATAAACCTTTGTTGAAAACTTTAAAGGGAGGATACAATAAATGGGAGATAAAATGCAAGTTGTTATGAAAAAAGAAGCGAAATCAGGTGCTACTTTAGGAACCAAAGAAATTCCAAAGCCTAAAGCAGACGAAATACTAGTAAAGGTCATGGCTACCTCAATTTGTGGAACCGACCTTCATATCTATAACTGGGATGAGTGGTCTCAAAACAGGATAAAGCCACCATATGTAATGGGGCATGAATTCAGTGGAGAGGTTGTAGAAGTTGGCGAAAATGTCACTTCTGTAAAACTTGGCGACATGGTATCTGCTGAAACTCATATCGTCTGCAACGAATGTGAACTATGCAGAACTGGTCAAGCTCACCTATGCGAAGAAACCAAAATCTTAGGAGTAGATATCGACGGAACTTACGCCGAGTATGTTGCACTTCCAGCAGAAAACGCCTGGGTAAATCCAAAGGATATCGACCCTGCTTACCTTGCAGTTCAAGAGCCGCTAGGAAATGCAGTACAAACAGTTTTAGCTGGTGATATAGTAGGTAAATCAATAGCTGTTGTGGGCTGTGGACCTATCGGCATTTTTGCAGTAGCTGTTGCAAAAGCTTCTGGTGCTTCAAAAGTTATTGCGTTAGAGGTAAATGAATATCGTATGGAACTAGCTAAAAAGCTAGGCGCTGACGTAGTAATCAACCCAATAAACGAAGACCCTGTCGAAAAAGTACTAGCTGAGACAGAAGGGAAAGGCGTAGATGTAATTGCTGAAATGTCTGGAAACCCGACAGCTATTAAACAATCACTTAAATACGTAAAATTAGGTGGAAGAGTGTCAATGCTTGGAATACCTAATGGAGAGGTGCCTATAGATATTGCAAATGACGTTGTATTTAGAGGTATTACTATCCAAGGTATAGCTGGTAGAAAGATGTATGAAACCTGGTATCAAGTAAAGGGACTTCTACAATCAGGCAACCTAGATATAGAATCTGTAATAACTCATCGCCTGCCAATGAAAGACTTCAAAAAAGGATTTGAACTTATGCAATCTGGTAACTGTGGTAAAGTAGTGCTTTATCCTCAAGATAAATAAGTTTTTGAAAGGAGAAGATATCTATGAGTAATGTACATGAATTAAACTATCTAAAAGAAAACATACAACAACTAAAAGAAGAAGGTGTTTACAGAGAACTGCCTATCTTAGAAGGACCAAACGAGTCCGAAATCATTTTAAATGGCAAAAAAGTGATCAACCTTTCTTCTAACAACTACCTTGGTTTTGCTAACCACCCTAGGCTTAAAAAAGCTGCTGTTGATGCAGTAGAAAGCCATGGTGTTGGAGCAGGCGCTGTAAGAACTATTATCGGGAATATGGATATTCATGAAAACCTAGAAAAAAGATTGGCTGAGTTTAAAAGAGAGGAAGCCGTAATGGTATTCCAATCTGGGTTTAACTGTAATGCAGGAGCTATTCAAGCTATTACTCAAAAAGGTGATCTAATTATCTCAGACGAATTAAATCACGCTAGCATTATCGACGGATGCCGCTTAAGTAGAGCTGACAAAACAGTCTACAAGCACAGCGATATGGAGGATTTAGAAAGAATCCTTAGAGAAAGAAGAGATGATTACAACAACGTTTTAATTATCACTGACGGTGTATTCAGCATGGATGGAGACATCGCTCCTCTTCCAGAAATAGTGGAGCTTGCGGAAAAATATAACGCAATGACTTATGTAGATGATGCTCACGGTTCAGGTGTACTAGGAGAAAGTGGTCGAGGAACAGTTGATCACTTTGGGCTTCACGGTAGAGTAGACTTTACCATCGGTACACTTTCTAAAGCTATCGGAGTAATCGGAGGCTATGTAGCAGGTAAAAAGACTATGAAGCAATGGCTTAGCCATCGTGGTCGCCCACTTCTTTTCAGTACCTACCTGCCTCCAGCAGCAGTAGCTCCAATCACAGAAGCTGTTAACATGCTAATGGAAACCACCGAATACACAGACAAACTATGGGACAATGCAAAATATTTCAAAGAAAAACTATCAACCCTTGGCTTTGACCTAGGCAAAAGCGAAACTCCTATAACCCCTGTTATTATCGGTGACGAAGCAGAAACCATGGAGTTTAGCAAAAAACTTTTAGATAACGGAGTTTTTGTATCCGGCATTATCTTCCCTACAGTACCTAAAGGTACAGGAAGAGTGCGTTGCATGGTTACTGCAGGACACACAAAAGAGCAGCTAGACAAAGCAGTGGAGATTTTCCAAAAAGTTGGTAAGGAAATGAATGTTTTAAAATAAGCACAAAACCCCAGCTACTAAAAAAATAGTAGCTGGGGTTTATTATTACAAAATGTTATCTTTTTAAGTCGAAAAAAGCTTGGTATTTCTTGTCATAAAACCACATAAAAAGATGAAAACAGTAGCATGATGAAGATAAAGAGAGCATAGACCCTAAAAAGACCACTAGAAGCATTTCTCGGGCAATATTGGCAGTTTATGAAGGTTTTGCATCCCTTGCTTTACGATAGCGTTTGTTTAGAATAC
Organism: Proteinivorax hydrogeniformans; assembly: GCF_040515995.1. Lineage (GTDB taxonomy): Bacteria > Bacillota > Proteinivoracia > Proteinivoracales > Proteinivoracaceae > Proteinivorax > Proteinivorax hydrogeniformans. The sequence continues at coordinate 1,264,164 of NZ_CP159485.1, forward strand.
AAAAGTTTTAATAATGTGTTACAATAATAATATAATAAATGTTACTTTTTAAACATCGGTATAAACTAAAGGGGGGCTCGCAAATATTGAAGCTTGGCATAATTGGAGGCATGGGACCGTTGGCAACTGCAGAACTTTTTAAAAGGATAGTAAATAAATCAGATGTTCAAATAGATCAACAGCATCTAAATATACTGATAGACAATAACACTGCCATTCCTGATCGCACTGCTTATGTATTAGATAAAGGCCCTGACCCAACTTTTGAGTTAATAAAAACTGCTCGTAGATTAGAAGAAATGGAATCCACCTTTCTTGCCATGCCGTGCAACACTGCCCACGTTTTTTATGAGGAAGTACAATCTAAAGTAAACATCCCAATTATAAACATGGTGGATGAGACCTGCAAGTATATTAGCTCGCTCTTTGCTCGAGGTACAAAGGTTGGAATTTTAGCAACCGATGGTACTATAGCCTCAAAAGTTTATCATGACGCCTTAAAAAGCCATGGACACATCCCCCTTTCACTAGATAAAGACTGTCAGCAATATATCATGGATATCATATATAGCATAAAAGCAGGTAAAGCACCCATTAGCCGGCAACACTTCGATAACTGCACTAATTTGTTGATAAGACAAGGTGCTAAGCCAATCATTTTAGGATGTACTGAGCTTTCCATTTTAAAAGAGCATTTTAAGTTAAGTAATCCATTTATCGACCCCCTTGATATTTTGACTAGGTCTATTCTGAAGCATGCTAAAATAAAAGAAAAATAAGTAAAATAAAAAGACCAAGGTGGAGCCTAAAAGTTAAACCTAACGGAGTAGAAACTTACTCCGTTTTTTTATTTTTTCACACAAAAATAGAGGTTTTTTGTAAAAAAATGTCGAAAACAAAAGCGACAGTTAAAAGCAAAATTGCTAAGTAAAATGAGGCTTGTTGAGGGGTGTATAAAAGAAATGAGATTTTATATCAAAAAAAACAGCGAAACAGATAAATATAATGAGATTAGATCTAGGTTTTTATTAACACATATAATACTTGCTCTTGGTTTGATAATATCAGTTATCTTTATAACCTTTGCATTTAACACACAGACTAGAATACATAGCGAAAAATCTGCATTTACAAACCTTTGTTTTAGCTATCTACAAACATCAAGTGAAATGACTGAACATTCAAGACGAATTGGAGTACTAGAAGATTACAGCTCCTTAGAAGAGTATCAACAGCTTTACTTAGATGGAGGTAGAGAGGCTACATTAGTACAGCTATTAGACAAGGCACAAAATCAAGCGCAACAAGAAATTGTTTCTAAATTAAAGTCTAAGGCGCAAGACCTAACGGAAAGAGAACATAAAATTATTTATCTGTCCTCTGAGTTAAGAGAGCATGAGAACGTACTTTCACTGAGAGTGTCTAATTACGAAAACCCCGACAATAGATTACTCGCTTCTACAGAGCCTTTTTATATTCTTGCAGCAAATGATAATTTTAATGTTGATATAGACTTAAGTGAGCTAGAAGGTTTTACTGTAGAAACGTTGTTTAGCAATGATTATGAAGAAACAAAACACCAAGAACAAAGCCTGATAAATAAGTTGCAGACAGCTTACCAACAGTCCAAATCAAGAGACTTAAAATATGCCGAAAGACAGGGTGTAATTTCAATTGCTTTACTTACAATTATCACCTTTTTAATTCCCATAATTGGAGTTACTGATCTTAGAAAAAAGGTTAAGATACGAGAAGATTTATACAAGAAAAAAGAACATCTTGATGTGACATTAAGAAGCATTCAGGAAGGGGTTATGTCAACAGACCCTTATGGTAGAGTGATGACTTTGAATAAAACAGGAGAAAATATCCTAGAAATTGATAAAGAAAAAGTCGCAGGAAAGAGGATTTGGGAAGTTCTTTCTATTTTCTATCCAAATTGCAAAAAACCTATCAACTTGTTCACGATTCATCGTGGTAAGGGAATTACTAGCCTAAACAAACAGCGTCATTTTAAGCTAAAAACTTTATCTGGCAAAACAAGAAATATAGTGCTCAAATGTTCTAAGCTTTTAAACGAAAATGGGGAACAGTCCCAAGGGTATGTAGTTGCCTTTGCTGATATAACTGATCAAATAAAGTTAGAAAAAGAAATAATGAAAAATAAGAAGTTAGAATCGTTAGGAGTTTTAGCTGGCGGTCTAGCTCATGATTTTAACAATCTATTAACCATAATCAAAGGGAATTTATCGCTAGCCAGCCAAGGAAAACCAAAAACTGAACACATTAAAGAAACAGAGAAAGCCTTAGATACAGCACAAGGTTTGACCTATCAACTGTTGACGTTTTCAAAAGGGGGATCACCAGTAAAGGAAACTGCCACCCTAAAAGAGCTTATAGTTGAATCGGCTAGTTTTATATTAAGAGGTTCTTCGATCAAATGCGTATTCGATTTAAATGAGAATATTTGCCCGGTTGAAATAGATAGGGGGCAAATAAACGCTGTGTTAAACAACCTGCTAATTAACGCCATCCAGTCGATGGATAATGGTGGAACAATCAAAATTACCGGCAACAACACTGAAATTACAGAAGAAAGCTTTATACCACTTGCTGAAGGAAAGTATGTAAAGATTTCTGTAATTGATGAAGGGGTAGGTATATCAAAAGAGGATTTAGAAAAGGTTTTTGACCCCTTCTTTACAACAAAAAAAGAAGGAAGTGGGCTAGGGTTACCTTCATCATTTTCAATAATTAAAAATCATGGTGGTCATATGATCGCTGAGTCGGAATTGGGGATTGGTACCACTATGAGTTTTTACCTGCCTGTAACAACAAAAAATCTTGTGGGTGGGGTACAAAAACTACCTTTCGAAGAGGAGGATATAACATCTACTATGACTGGCAGAGTTCTTGTCATGGATGATGAGCCACAAATAAGGCGCATATTAGAAATAATACTAACAAATAGAGGTTTTGATGTTGAGGTAGTAGAAAATGGTGAGCAGGCAGTACAAGAAATAGCCTCCTGTACCGATAACGAAGACACTTATGATTTAGTAATAATGGATTTAACAGTCAGAGGGGCAATGGGAGGAAAGCAAGCGATAGAAAAAATTAAGAAAATAGACCCAACCATTAAAGCTATTGTTTCAAGTGGATATTCAAATGATCCAGTAATGGCGCGCTTTAAAGATTACGGATTTGATGGTTATGTAATCAAACCGTTTAACGCAGATGAGGTCTTAGCAGCTATATCAAAGGCATTAAATAAAAACTAACTTGCATCTAAAGTGCAGTTAATGGTAGTATTTAGTTGACACTATGTAATACATTTAAGAAAGGTGGTGACATTTACCATGTCTAACCAAAACACCAAAGTAGTAGTAGGAATGTCAGGAGGAGTTGACTCCTCTGTTACCGCCTTACTATTAAAAGAGCAAGGATATGATGTGATCGGCGTTTTTATGAAAAACTGGGATGAAAAAAAACTTAGCGGTGTTTGCACCGCAACAGAAGACTATAACGATGTCAGAAAAGTCTGTGACCACATAGGCATACCCTACTACACAGTAAATTTTGAAAAAGAGTATTGGGATAGAGTATTTACCTACTTTTTAAACGAGTACAAAAGAGGGCGAACTCCAAACCCAGACGTAATGTGCAACAAGGAGATAAAGTTTGCCGCGTTTTTGGACTATGCTTTAAAGATCGGGGCGGACTATCTAGCTACAGGCCATTACGCCCAGGTTCGCTACGAAGATGGAGAGTATAAGCTGATAAAAGGTATAGATAGTAACAAAGACCAGACCTATTTTTTAAATGCACTAAACCAACAGCAGCTTTCTAAAGCCATGTTCCCAATTGGCGATATAGATAAGAAAAAGGTAAGAGAAATCGCCAAAGAAGCTAACCTACCAACAGCTAATAAAAAAGATAGCACAGGAATTTGCTTTATAGGTGAGCGGAATTTCAAAGAATTTCTGCAAAACTATCTACCAGCAAAACCAGGTCCTATGAAAACATTCGACGGTGAAATAAAGGGGCAGCATCAAGGTTTGATGTACTATACCCTAGGCCAAAGAAAAGGACTAGGAATTGGTGGCTCAGGTACCGGCGAGCCATGGTTTGTTATTGAAAAGGATCTTAAAAATAACACCCTATATGTAGAACAAGGAGAGCACCCAAGACTTTACAAAAAGTCCCTAACAGCCACAGACCTCCACTGGGTAAGCGACAATCCAAAGCCAAAAGAGTTTGATTGCCACGCAAAGGTAAGATACCGTCAATCAGATCAGAAATGTAAAGTAATACTAAAAGATAACAACACCTGCGAAGTAATATTCGAAGAAAAACAAAGAGCAGTAACCCCAGGTCAGGCAGTAGTATTCTACCAAGGAGAAGAATGCCTAGGCGGAGGGATAATAGAAAGCGCCCAATAAAACCCAGCATAAGCTGGGTTTTATTGTAGGTGGAAAGATGAAACTGCTATCAGCAGCTAGTAGTTAGTAGTTAGCAGGTAGCAAAAGGCAAATCCCTTGACCTCCTGAGTCTGCTGCAATAAGACTAAGCTTATTCCGATTAAGTAGAAAGTTGGAAAGTTGAAAGTGGAAAGTGGAAATGCTAAAAAGCTGGTGAGAACAAAGTGCTCACAAGCTTTTGCGCTACCCCAATCAACCAAGGGACTCAGGGACTGGTATGCCGTACCACCGCTTCTCAGTGGGACGTCCGTACCTGTCCCTCGCGTCCTGAGATGGCAACTGCATAAGTTTCCCCCTCGAAGAGGTAGGGGTTGACCTCCAGTCTGTGTCAACCCATCAGCAGATGGGCGGCAAATATGGCAGTGCCCACTAGAAAACCTACCATAGGGACATTGCATGACCTCCCCTAGAATAACACTAAAAAAATGAGTTTAGACCATGTAGTTCTAGTAAAGATAGAGGGCCAGAGCAAGAAACCAATATAAAAAATGGCCGCGAAAACGTATAAACCTGCTTATTCTGCTGGGACAAAGGGCATGTTTTAAATCTGCTTATTCTGCTGGGTCTTATGGCTTATGATCAAGTAGCCAGAATGGGGAAACAGGAATCAGGAATCAAAGATGGCCATGTCTTAAGTCTCACCCTCGAAGAGGTAGGGGTTGACCTCTGTGTCAACCCATCAGCAAATGGCTAACCAATATGGTAATGACTGTGCCCAATTAAGTAGAAAGTGGAAAGTTGAAGGTGAAAAGTGGAAGCTTTTGTTGTGTGGGTCATGCGCCCTTGTGGGCTAGATCCTTCGGTGTACCTCAGGATGACCTTATCAATTAATAAGAGCTCCCTATTTGGTTATGGTGGTTCACATTGCCAGTGTGTCTTACAGGGCCGTTCCTATATGCAGGCAGAACAAAAGATGAGTCTACAACCAAGGGACTCAGGGACTGGTATGCCGTACCACCGCTTCCCAGTGGGACGGCCGTACCTGTCCCTCGCGTCCCGAGATGTGCAACTGCGATTAACAATATTGTAAGACGGTGAAGGTCTTAGTTTCTGTTGTGAATTCGCCTCTAATCTCCTCCTGGTCAGCAAACAACTTTCTGCTAACTAACTAGGCCCAGGCACTCATAATATTATCCCGGGGATTTGGGGTGGTAATCAGTCTTAGGGTTATATGTTTTATTATCAACCCACTTAATATAACCTATTGCCATCTTATAATTGCAAATTATAAATTCGCCCTTTAAAGAAAGAGAGGAGGAAAAACAAATGACCAAAATACACAGACTAAGCGCCTTTGCTGCTGAAGAAAATGGAGGCAACCCCGCCGGCGTTGTGCTCGACGCAGATAACCTAACCGAGCAGCAAATGAAAAACATAGCTGCAGAAGTTGGCTACTCCGAAACAGCATTCGTGAGCCAATCACAATCAGCTGATTTTAAGGTGAGATTTTTCACCCCAACTAGCGAAGTAGACCTATGTGGCCACGCCACAATCGCCACATTTAACCTATTAAGAGATCTAAAAATAGTCCTTCCTAATCAAACCTATACCCAACAAACAAAGGCAGGCATCTTAAAACTAAAAATAGATGAGCAAGAAGTATACATGGAACAAACAAAGCCTAAATATCTCGAAACTATAAACCCAGAGGACATGCTCAGCTGCTTTGATAACTTACAAGCACTCGTAGCAGAAAACTTACCCATCCAAATAATCTCCACAGGACTTAGAGAAATCTTTCTACCCATCAAAAACTTAAAAGCCCTTTACAACCTTAAGCCTCACCTAAAAGAAATAAGCCAAGTAAGCAAAAATTTTAAAGTAGTGGGAGTCCACGCTTTTACAACAGAAACACTACATAAGTCAAGCGCCCACACAAGAAACTTTGCCCCTCTATACGGCATAAACGAAGAATCAGCCACCGGTACGGCAAACGGAGCCCTAGCATGCTATCTTAATAAACACTTAACCTCAAATATAGAATCATACACTTTTGAGCAAGGCTATAGCATGGAAAAACCCTCAATGATAAAGGCACTTATAAAAGTACAAAACGACACTATATATGAGGTTCACGTAGGAGGGGGAGCAATAAAGATTACAAAGTTCTAATAAATTCTACAGAAAAACAGATATTAATTTACGTTTAGACGCAAAAACCTATTGCCAAAAACTAGGGTCTATAATATTATTAATGTTAGGAAAGTGTATTATTTTGGCGAGTGTAGTAACTTTAAAATAAAAAAGGTGGAGGGTGATAAGCAAAACACAGTAATAAATATTATACATTATACAAACGGACAAGCAGCAACTCACAGAGGCTTATCATACATAACCATATTAGGGGAAGATAGCCAAATTTGAAAGATAACTGTACTTAATGAAAAGGGGAGGAAGATTGAATGAAAAAATTATTAGCATTGTTTTTGGTCGCTTTTTTAACTTTTGGGGTAGTGTTAGCACATAATCCACAAGTAGCCTATGCATCTAGCTCTAGAATCTCAGTAAGCGGTGGCAATGGCTATGTAGGAGAAAGGGTTACAGTCACAGTTAGCCTCTCCGGTAGCGGAAATGTAAGTGGTGGACATGTAGCTTTGCAGTATGACGGCTCAATTTTAGAGCTAGTAAATGCTGAGTCAGGCAATCTAGGTATGGGAGCGATAAACGAGAACTATGGGCCTAACACTGTCTACCAAAACTGGGCTAACACAAGCACAAAGACAAGTGGTACAGTGATGCGGTTAACATTTAGACTTAAAAAAGAGGGAAGGGCTAACCTTAGAATAACCGACCATAACCTTGAAGGAGTTTCCAACGTTTCTACTTCAAACAACCATATCACATCAACAAAATTTGTAACTCCCAGCTCTGTTTCTTTAAATAAATCCAACATCAACTTAAATGTTGGCGAAACAGATAGCCTGTCAGCAACTGTTAGCCCAAGTAATGCTACGAATAAGAACGTTTCATATTCTTCTAGCAACACCAGCGTAGCGACAGTAAACTCAAGCGGAACAGTATCCGCTGTGGGTGAAGGTACTGCTACAATAACTGTAACTACTCAATCAGGAAATCGGACAGCCACAGCTAATGTAAAGGTGTCTGCCATACCGGTAGAGTCGATAGAACTAAGTGAAAGCCATTTAGAATTAATTGAAGAAGATACAGCAGAAGTCTCAGCTACAGTTAGACCAAATAATGCTACCAACAAAAGTGTTACTTGGAGCTCAGCGGACGAAAACATAGCAACCGTGTCTTCAGATGGAGTAATAACTGCCCGCCGCGAAGGAAGCACTGTAATAACAGCCGAAAGTAACAATGGCGTAACAGCAGAAGTTTCAGTTGACGTTTCTGCTCCTGAGAGAATAGCAGTTGAATATGATTTAAGTAAAGATTCCAATAACTTCAAAATAGATATGGACAAGCTTAAAGAACGCCCGGCATATAGAGAAGTGAGAATCTCAAATGAAGGCGTTGAAGTTTTAATTCCAGCTACAGTTCTTTTAGATACCATCGAGAGCTATGGTATCACCGACTATTCAGAAGTGTATATAAAAGTGGACGAACTTGATACGGTTTTACCAAGACAATTTAGATCCGGTTCCCCTATATTCACTTTCTCTTTAATGGTAGATGATGTAAAGCTATCAAACTTCTCTGAAAGCATAAGAAAAACCTTTAACGTAAACGGAGAAGTAGAAGACTGGGATAATTTAGCGCTATATTGGCATAACCCTGACACAGATCAATGGGTTAAGCAAATTACAGAAGCTAATCAAGAAGAAAATACCGTAACAGCTTATATCAATCACTGGAGTACCTATGCACTATTAGAAGATAGCACATTAAGCTTTATCGAAGCAGCAGAAGAGTCGGGCGCTGACTGGATAATTGTTATGATAGCAGCGATATCCAACCTAATGATAGGTGCCGCAATTTCTTACTTCGTTCTCCAACCCAAAGGCAAGCAAAAAAGAAAAGCTAATAATCATGTATAAACATGATCTATTATAAGTAGTTCGTACTGAGGGGGGAGAAAAATAAGAAAAATACTGATAGTAATTATCTCATTTTTGTTTTTTATTTCAAATATGACAGTACCAGCGCATGCAGAGGGTGATGAGCAAAAAAAAGATTTAAGCCCTGATAGCTTTCTAACAGGAATTGAGATTTTAGGAGAAAGCATTGATACTTTTGAACCAGAACAGTTTAAGTATGAAGTTGTAATACCGACTGGTGTAGACTATGATGACTTAGAGATTAGTGCTCTAAAAAGCGATCCCAAAGCAAGTGTTCAAGTAAATAAAGTGCAAAAAGAAGAAAGAATAGACATTGTAGTGACTGCCCAAGATCAAAGCAAAAGTATTTATACACTAAACTTACAAAGCAAGCAAAGTTCTGACAGCTCTTTAAAGCATGTGGAAGTAGATGGGGAAAAATACCAACTAGAACCTGATGAAACAAAAGAAATAACCCTACCTTATGGATCTGATTTACCTAAAATAATACCATTTGCCACTTCAAGTGAGGCATCTGTTAGTCAGGAACTGCCTAGTAAGCTGCCAGGTCAAGTAAAGATTGTAATCGAAGCCGAAGACGGCTCAGAGTCAAGCACATATAAGGTACTATTACTTGAGGGAGAGCAAAAGCTAGAAAAAATTAACTTTAAAGAACAGCAAATCTTTATATCTCTTCAAGAAAGTAAACAGCTAGAATTATCTGTAAAGCCAGCAGAGGCTGAGTTGCCTGAAATTAAATGGTCCAGTTCTGACAGTGACATAATTCAGGTAAATGATGAAGGGGAACTTTTAGCAAAAACAGTTGGGAAAGCAGAGATTACAGCTCAGGTTGAGACCGAAGAAGGACCAATAACAGCATCTTTAACAGCTAACTCTTTTAAGCACGGAGATGTAACTGGAAACGGTAAAGTGGAAGTGGCTGATGCTATAGAAATACTTAGGTATGACGCCAAACTAGTAAAAGAAGTAAGTGATGCCTTCTACCTAGCCGGGGATCTTAACAAAGACGGCCGAATAAACGCAGCTGATGCAATTTCTATTCTAAGATACTTGGCTAAACTAGAGGACTATCTAGGGCCTCCGCCACAAGCGGATACGGACTTTACAGTAATCTTAGACTCCGGACATGGGGGAGCTGACGTAGGAGCTGTCTATCGCGATTCCCGGGGAAGAGTGCTATACACCGAATTAGAATTAAATGATCAACTAACAGAAAAAATATCCGAAGAGTTGAGAAAAAGTGGTGTTAACGTAAAATACACAAGACACTACTCAGAAAACTATACCCTAGGTTTAAAAGAAAGAATGGAGATTGCCAATAACATGGATGCAGACCTCTTTATCAGCGTTCACCATGATGGCAGTTCAAATTCCAATGCAAAAGGAGTCTCAACTTTCTATAGTACCTATCTTCCTAGGATACAAACAGATACTGTTTATGTTGAAAACAGAACAACAGGCCAAAGACACGAATATGTTGCAGAACGTCGTGTAAATGGTGTAAGCAGGCTGTTTTTCAAGGATGACAATGGTAATGTAGTAAGTGGATCATTTTCAGAATACAGGGCATACGATGAAAATCCGCCACCAGAGTCAGCAGCTAGTGAGGAACTAGCCAAACGATTATTTGACGGACTAGCAGATACAGGCCTTAGAAAGCGTACTTGCTCTGATAGCAGATACTATGTTACTAGAAATAGCGTAGTACCTTCAGTTTTAATAGAGGCTGGCTTTGTCACAAACTATGATGACGTTACACAAGCTGCAGATCCAGAAGTCCAGAGAATAAGAGCTCAAAGAATTGCTGGTATAATTGTCCAGTTTTTAAATGAGCAGAATAAATAATTAGTAAAAAATCACCACTTTTGTGTTTTTAAAAGCACAGAGTTGGTGATTTTTTATTGTGCTATGCAAAAAGTAAATCTAATAAACCTATTTAACTTTGCCGAACTTTGTTATATAATGACATATGTGTTTTACCAAAATGGGAGGGGAAAGAATGTTAAAATCAAATAAACAACAAAACAATAAAAAGAAGAAAACAAAAAAGCCAATGTCAAATAAGAAAAAAATAATAGCGATAGTTAGTTCAATTATCTTGCTATACTTAGCTATCTGGGGTGGAACCGGTGCTTATCGAATTTACAGCCTATATGATGAGATGTACGATAGCGCTGAAGAAGATGAAATTATGGATGTTATTCATACAGAAGAAATTGGCGAAGAAGCGCCAGAGCCAGAAGATGAGGAGACTCTATCACGGGTGCAGAAAATAAGAAGAGACATGGATGCTATATATGATCAAGGCAGAAGTGAAAAAGATCCAAACCTCTTAAACGTCCTGTTAATAGGTGTAGATGGCCCAAGAGCAGATACCATAATGTTAGCTCAATATAATAAAGAAACAGGGAAAGCTGCAATGCTATCTATCCCAAGGGATACTTACGTTAAGATTCCCGAGCGCGGATATGACAAGATAAATCACGCCCACGCCTTTGGAGGCGTAAACCGTCAAAGGGCATCAGTGGAAAACTTTTTAGATATTCATATCGATCACTACGCTAGAATAGACATGCAATCATTTTCTAGAGTAATAGATGTACTTGGTGGAGTTGAAGTCCACGTATCTAGCGACATAATTGACAACAGAGACGGATCGGTATTTAAGAGTCAAGGAACTCATAACCTAAACGGCTCTCAAGCTCTAGATTATGTGCGTTTTAGATCAGACAACAGAGGAGACTTCGGTCGTATCGATAGACAGCAGCAAGTAATGATGGCAATAATGGACGAGCTTACAAAGGCAAGCAACGTAACAAGGTACCTACAACTAATGGAAGAAATCAGTCCCTATGTAAGAACTGATATCACCCCAGGAGTAGTAACAAGCAACTGGAGAGCATTCAACAGCCTATCCAGCTCCAACGTACAAAGAGAGACCCTATCAGGAGATAACCTAATGATAAACGGAATCTACTACCTAGAAGTTGACATGGAACAAGCCAGAGAAAAAGCAAAAAACCTGACGTATTAAGGTTAAAAAGTGGAAAGTAGAAAGTAGAAAGTAGAAATGCTAAAAAAGCTGGTGAGCACAAGTGCTCACCAGCTTTTTAGCATCTTTCCCCTCGAAGAGGTAGGGGTTGACCACTGTGTCAACCCATCAGCAAATGGCTAGCCAAAATGGCAGTGACCACCAAAACCTCGCTGTTACTAGGGTCTTAGGGTGCTATGTTTTTTGTTACCAACCTCCAACCTCATATCACTAATTACCATTATTTAATTGTAAATTGTAAATTCGCTTTTAATCTCCTTTCCAACTAGGGACAGGTGCCCATAATATTATCCCGGGATTTGGGGTGGCGATCAGCTGTTTCACCAATGCTCGGCTTTTATGGCTTATGGGTCGCTACAAAACCCTTCCCACCAATCAAACCCTAAAATAATATTACGAGCACCTTCAGCGGGCAGAGCAAAAGATGAGTCTGCAACCAAGGGACTCAGGGACTGGTATGCCGTACCACCGCTTCCCAGTGGGACGGTCGTACCTGTCCCTCGCGTCCCGAGATGGGAAACTGCAATTACTAGTAGAACCATCCCCTCGAAGAGGTAGGGGTTGACCACTGTGTCAACCCATCAGCAAATGGGCGGCAAATATGGAAGTTTCCCCCCCAAAAAAAAACCTACCATAGCCACCGTGACAACTAAGGTCTTAGGGTTATGTACTTTATTACCAACCTCCGACCTCATATTACTTATTACCACTACAATGCATAATATCCAACAACATTACCAAAACTAATCTTAATGTCCTAAACTGGGGCATAAAACACAACAGGGGAGGGATACCAAATAAAGAAAATCACACTCGCCATTTTAGTTATAACACTATCCCCACTAATAGCCATTACAACTATACTTGCTTACAATATATATAGCCTCTATACAACCACCCAAGCTACTCATCCTCAAAACCATATAGCTTATGACACTATTTTCGATAGTGAATACAACCCCATACAAAACTATAAACCACCACAAAACCAACCAGACGTAGAAGCAAATGACACGGAAAATGATGCAAAAGAAAACACACCCGAAAACACACAACCACAACCTAAAAACAAAGAAGAGGCAAATGAAGAGCTAAACACAGAAAAAATACACCCTCCCTCTAACGAGAAATGTATCCAAGAGCAAATGAGTCAAATCTACACCCAAGGTAGAAGCAATCCAGATCCCAACTTAGTTAACGCCCTATTTGTGCGCACTAATAACCACGAGGCCGAATATCTTATGGTTGCCCAATATAACGAAGAAACGGAAAAAATGGCCATGATAATAATCCCAAAAGAAAGCTATACAAAAATTCCCTCGCGAGGATTTAATCAACTAGGCTTATCCTACGGCACCCTAGGGCTGGAAGGATTAAAAACCACAACAGAAAATCTCCTTGATATAGACATCCATTACCATGTTCATATCACAAGAAGTTCAGTAAGAACCATAATGAATGCTTTTGAAACCCAACTAGGAGTAGAAATCCCACCAGCAGGAACACCATCACAAGAGGCCATCACACAAATGACAACAGACATAAGAAATGTCCGCAACGTTCCCAAATACATAAGTTTAATCCTAGAAGTAGCCCCTCATATAAATACCAACATAGGACCAACAGCAATAGTAAACCACAGACAAATACTATACAAAATCCCCAACACCCAAGTAGAAGTAATAGAACTAAAAGGCGAACCAATAGACATAGAAAACAAACAATACCTTAAACTAGACATCCCCACATGGAGAAAAAACGTGGAAAAAGTAACGTATTAGGAGATAGAAGATAGGAGATAGAAGATAGGAGATAGAAGATAGGAGATAGAAGATAGGAGATAGAAGATAGGAGATAGAAGATAGGAGATAGAAGATAGGAGATAGAAGATAGGAATGGACAAAAAACTAGTGAGCATAAAATGCTCACTAGTTTTTTGACTGCAACCAAGGGACTCAGGGACTGGTATGCCGTACCACCGCTTCCCAGTGGGACGGACGTACCTGTCCCTCGCGTCCCGAGATGGCAACTGCAATTACTAGAACCTTCCCCCTCGAAGAGGTAGGGGTTGACCTCTGTGTCAACCCATCAGCAAATGGCCGCCAATATGGCAATGACCAACAAAACCTACTTAAGAGAGGCAATTAAGGTCATAAGGATAAGTGCTATATCACCAACCTCACACCTAAATCACCCATTACAATACTAATGCAACTAATTTTGCAATCTTTACCGTGGCCAAGCAGGGTTTTCACTTTACTTGTTGTTCACCTGACCCTTTCCAACTTTCTACTAACCAACTTTCCGCTGACCCTAAAGCGGAACCAATAATAAAAACAATTGGCCGCGAAAACGTATAAACTTGCTAATTCTGCTGGGACAAAGGGCATGTTTTAAATCTGCTAACTCTGCTGGGTCTGGTTCGGTAATAAAGTTGAAGGTGGAAAGTGGAAGCTGGAAGCTGGAGTTCGTTGTGTGGGTCCTGCGCTCTTATGAGCTAGATCCTTCGGTGTCCCTCAGGATGACTTTTTTGCGTATCTCTGCGGTGAACTTGCAAACCCCTTATGTTGTAGTAACTTTTACCAACATAAGACCTCATACTACATATTACCACTACTCATGTAACTAATATCGCAATCTTTACTCTTTACCGTGGCCAACTAAGGTTCTAATGGTAATCCCTCGCAGAGGTAGGGGTTGACCACTGTGTCAACCCATCAGCAAGTGGCTGGCCAATATGGCAATGGCCTACAAAACCTACTTAAGAGAGGCAATTAAGGTCATAAGGTTAAGTGCTATATCACCAACCTCACACCTAAATTACCCATTACAATACTAATGCAACTAATTTTGCAATCTTTACCGTGGCCAATTAAGTAGAAAGCAGAAAGTTGGGAAGTTGGAAAGTTGGAAAGTGGAAGCTGGAGTTCGTTTTGTGGGTCCTGCGCCCTTGTGGGCTAGATCCTTCGGTGTACCTCAGGATGACTTTATTAATAAATAAGGTATCCCTATTTTTTTATAATGATTTAATTGCTCCTGTCTTACCGAGCCTTTCCAATATGCTCACCACATACATGAATGAGGTTGGACCCAGCATGTAACTAGTTTCGTTATGTTTACCGTCGCCAATTAAGGTTTAAGGTTTTCAAAGCAAGCTACCATCCTCACACTACCTATTAGTTATTATCATATCTAATCACATAAGCTCTTTTTATACCTGCTGCACTTAAAACCGGGTCTTTCCAAAATGGATACCACATATGAATGGGTTTGGACCCAGCATGTAACTAATATCGTAATCTTTACCGTGGCCAATCAAGGATTTATGGTTTTCAAAGCAAGCTACCAATTTCCGATCTCAAATTACTTATTTACCGTGGCCAACTAAAGATTTTATGGTTTTCAAATCAAACCGACTAACCTCAGACACCATATGACTTATCAACACAAGTCTGTCTAACCACCTATCTAACATAAAAAATCTACTAGCATTGTTTGTCAATGTATAATATAATATTTATGGCAAATACAATATTTTAGGGTTTTTAAAGAGTTTGTATAGGGTTAAAAAATAAAGTTATAGTGGGGTATGATTATGAAAAATATTACAAAAAAAATAGCTATAGTAACAATCCTAGCTATGCTGCTAGTGGGTGTAATAACCGTAGACGCATGGGCTGAGGACAACGACACAAACGATGTTGAAAGCACTAACGTACAACAAGTTACAGAGGATGAACAAGAGCCGGAACCTGAACCAGAACCGGAGCCAGATCCTGAACCAGAGCCAGAAGAGGAAGAGGAACCAGAGCCCGAACCAGAACCGGAGCCAGAGCCAGAAGAGGAAGAGGAACCAGAGCCAGAAGAGGAAGAGGAACCAGAGCCGGAACCAGAAGCAGACCCAAAAGGTACCATCATCGTTTACTATATTGACGAATACGGTAACAACCTAAGAGAACCTACAGTTCTTGAAGATCAGAGTATGGGGGAATATAGCTTTGATGCATTTAGCATCTCTGGCTATGAGTTAATAAGTCCCTCTAGCGAAACTGCTACCTTAACAGAAGATGGACAAACAAAAGAAGTAACCTTTATATACCGAGAGCTCCCTGAAGAGCCTCCAGAACCTGAGGAAGAGGAAGAGATAGAAGAGCGAATAGTAGAAAAGATCATCATCAACAACAAACCCTTTACAACTGAGCACTTTGTTGGCGATGAACTTAATACAAGCGGATTAGTAGTAAGCAAAGTGTATACTGATGGCACAGAAGAGCTTATACCTTCAGAAGAATTAACCTTTGAAGGGTTTGATAGCACAGAACCAGCTGAGCAGCAAGAGGTTATCGTTAAGTGGCAAGACTATGAAACAAGCTTTACAGTTAGCATCGAAGAACAACCAGGTACTTCACTGGGGACTATCATAAGAGGCATATTACTTTTCCTTCTTATATTTTGCTTGATAGCTGGTTTAGCAGCTATAATTGTCATTAAAAAAAGAAAGAGCAAAACCAAAAGCAAAAAACCTTATGCAAAGTCTATTAGCGACACACAAGACAAAAAGACAGACAAAAAAACAAAACCTAAAAACCGCAAAAAGAAAATCATAATTTCAGCTATATCGGTGCTGTTAGCAACGCTGCTACTGCTTTATGTAGGATCAATGTACCTTTTAGGAAGAATAGAAAGAGAAAGAATCTCTCAAGATGATGAATCCTTAGGAATCACATCTGAAGGAGAAAGAGGTATAACCAACGTAGCTGTTTTTGGTATCGACTCAGAAGGCGATATGCGAGGGCGCAGCGACGCAATTATGATCCTAACCTTAGACGAGAAACACAAAAAGATTAAAATAACTTCTGTTGTAAGAGACTCATACGTAAACATACCAGGAAGAGGAATGGATAAAATCAACCACGCCCATGCTTATGATGGATCTGAGTTGGCAATCAAAACTTTAAACGAAAACTTTAACCTAGATATTAGGCACTTTGTATCGGTAAACTTTGACTCCATGCCCGCTATTGTAGACGCTGTAGGTGGTGTGGAAGTTGAGGTGACAAATGCAGAGGCAAGACAAATAAGTGGTATTGATGGTGCCGGAACCTACACCTTAAGCGGCGAACAGGCTCTAAGATTTTCTCGCATTAGAAAAATCGATTCAGACTTTGAAAGGGCCCGCAGGCAAAGAGATGTAATGGAATCTGCCATAGAAGCTGCTTTAAATACTCCGGTTACTTCTTACCCAAGAATGTTAAATGATGTATTCCCTCATTTAACAACAAACCTAACATCCACAGAAATGCTAAACCTAGGCCGCAAAACAGTAATGCAAAACATAACAACAATAGAACAACAACAATACCCAGATTCAACAATAGCAAGAGGACAGATGATAAACGGAGTATATTACTATGTCTTTGACATAGAAGAAGCAGCTAAAAACCTAAGAGCCTATATCTATAAGAACATACCACTACCAAAGTAAAAAAAACAAAAGCAAGCCCAAACACAAAAAAAGGGCTTGCTTTTACTCTGTCAACGAACAATGGAAAGTGGAAAGTTGGAAAGTGGAAAGTAGAAAGTGGAAAGTAGAAAGTGGAAAGTAGAAAGTGGAAAGTAGAAATGCTAAAAAAGCTGGTGAGCACAAAGTGCTCACCAGCTTTTTAGCAACTTTCCTCTCGAAGAGGTAGGGATTGACCTCTGTGTCAACCCATCAGCAAATGGGCGGCAAATATGGAAGCCCCCTAAAAAAACCTACCACTGGAATATTGCTTGACTTCCCCTAAACAGAATAACACTAAAAAAATGAGTTTAGACCATGCACTTCAAACCGGGTCTTTCCAAAAATGAGTCATATAACTGAATGAGTTTGGACCAAGCATGTAACTTATTTCGTGATATTTACCGTGGCCAATTAGGTTTTGCGCTTTATTTATAGTTAACTCTAGTAAAGGTAGAGGACCGAGCAAGAAACCAATATAAAAACAATTGGCCGCGAAAACGTATAAATCTGCTTATTCTGCTGGGACAAAGGGCATATTTTAAACCTGCTTGGGTCTAAAAATAAATGTTTTGTAAGGGAGCACTACAGTGCTCCAGCAGAAGTCATTATGGATAAAAAAAATACTCCTAGAAGTAGATACGCTAGCAAAATGGAATGTAGAAAGCGGATTAAACAGGGGCTTTCCAAAATGGACACCACACATGAATGAGTTTGGACCCAGCATGTAGCTAATTTCGTAATCATTACCGTGGCCAATTAAGGTTTTAGGGTTAAAGAATGTCAGTTCAGGTGCACATAATATTATCCCGGGATTTGTGGTGATGATCAGCTGTTTCACCAATGCTTACCTTTTATGGCTTATGGGTCGCCAGTAATGGTGGGTACTGTCTCTGCAAACCAGCTAGGGTTGGCCCAACGCCATAAAACCCTTCACGTGGTTCAAAAACGCTTCTCACCAATCAAACCCTAAAATAATATTACGAGCACCTTAAGCAGGCAAAGCAGGAGCAAAACAGATATTTCCTGCATTTAAAACCGGGTCTTTCCAAAAATGGATACCATAAATGAATGGGTTTGGACCCAGCATGTAACTAATTTCGTAATCTTTAGGCCAATAAAGGTTTTAGTATCTTTAGCGTTTTATATATAAACCTACGACATTATATTTCTTCTTACTACTACTCATGTAGCTAACATAGTGATGTCCCCGTGGCCAATTAAGGAGATTTAGGTTTACTAATTGCTTCTGAAGTCCTTAGCAATCTTTTTACTTGCAACTCTTTTGTACCGAAGTTAATTAAAATTCCTAAAGCATAATTTGAAGCATTTAAGTAGTGGAGTAATTGAGCATAATGTTCAGCACTTAAATTGCTTACACACTTTAATTCAAGGATTATTTTATCCTCAACTAATAAGTCAGCAAAATAACTACCTATTTCTTTACCTTTGTATTGTAGATTAATAGGAAACTGTTGTTTGAAATTTACACCTCTTAGCTCAAGCTCATATGATAGTGCATCCTCGTATGACTTTTCTAGAAGCTTGCTACCTAGCACTCTATGAACTTCATAGCAAGCTCTAACTATCTCACCAGAAAGTTGCTCATAAACAAGCATTAAACCACCTCACCAAATTGTAATGCTTAAACACTTCTACATTCCACCTAAACTTCCTTCACAATTTAAAAATATTAAGCTTTGATATGAGCACTTAACAAGAGCAAACAAAAAAGAGTATACTTTAAACTTAATACCTTAAAAACAGCCTCATTCCAATATGAATACCATAGCTTGGACCAAGCATGTAACCAATACCGCAAATCTTCATCGTGGCCAATTAGGTAGAAAGCAGAAAGTTGGAAAGTTGGAAAGTTGGAAAGTGGAGCTGGGGTTTGTTGTGTGGGTCCTGCGCCCTTGTGGGCTAGATCCTTCGGTGTACCTCAGGATGACTTTTTAGGATGTCTCTGCGGTGGATTTCCCCCCTTGTGTTGTGATAACTTTTTACCAACCTTACATTTGCATCCTAAATTGCTTTTTAAAACAGGGTCTTTCCAAAATGGACACCACACATGAACGAGTTTGGACCAAGCATGTAGCTAATTTCGTGATGTTTACCGTGGCCAATTAGGTTTTAGGGTGAAAGAATGTCAGTTCATCAAATTACATACTAAACCTCCGAGCTCCTATTACTTATTATCACACTACTAATGTAGGCTCTTTGATTCCTATACCTGCTTTAAACCGGGTCTTTTCAATATGGGTACCATAAATGAATGGGTTTGGACCCAGCATGTAGCCAATATCGTAATCATTACCGTGGCCAATAAAAGTATTTATGTCTTTAAGCCTTTAAGCCTTATATACCAACCTCCGACCTCATATTTCTTACTACCATTATTAAAAAATAATCATTACCGTGCTAACCAAGGTCCTAGATTTATGGGCTAGCATTACAACTTTCTACCTAAAAAGTGAAACCTTTTGACAAATATTTCGTCTAATTATATAGAAGATATTTGTACTTGCCTTTTACCCAAAACTTACTTATAATATAACACGTCAATCTTTTTTATATAATTATACAAAAAAAACAAAATAACAAGCCAGTAACACATTTTACAAAGAAACAAGGACTAAGAACAACAACTATAGAATATATGTTTAATGGCACCAAAATTGATAAATTTTAAATTTTATTTAACAACAACTAAAACAACTATATTATTCTATTTATAATTATAAAATAGAGTAGAGATAGCTAATAAATAAGCTTAAAAAGCTTAACTGGGGTGGAGAAAGAAATGGGGAACTTACTTTATATATCGTTGGGATTTTTGCTATGTCTAATAGCAATACCCTTTTCAATGAAAATAGGAGAAAAATTCATACTTGATAAACCTAGCAAAAGAAAAATACACACAATAGCAAAACCTCGCTCAGGGGGTATTGCTATTTTTGCTGCCTTCATAGCAGCAAACCTTATGCTAGACATAGTCCCTGATAAGGCTCTAATACCGATAACTTTAGTATTCATCCTAGGGATAATCGACGATATGTACACATTAAAAGCCAAAGGTAAACTCACCTCACAAATAGTAATCGGCCTGGTCACATATCTAGTGGGTTTTGAGTTTAGCTATATATCTATCGGAGAAATGACCCTCCACTTTAGCACAGTACCATCAATACTATTGACAATTCTTTGGGTGACAGCAATTATGAATGCAGTAAACTTAATTGATGGACTAGATGGACTATCATCGCTTTTATCTTCTATATCTCTAACTACTTTCCTAATAATAACCTTATTTTTGGGTAGCAGCCTGCAAGGTCTAATCCTCGTATATTTAGGAGCTACGCTGGCATTTTTCATATACAATAAATTTCCTGCAAAAATATTTTTAGGAGACTGCGGCAGCTTACAACTAGGCTATATACTCTCACTGGCATCATTAGACATCCTAGCTCAAAACACCAACACCCAGGTCATCGGAATTATATTTTTAGTTTTCGTACCTGTCTTTGACACCACCTGCGCAATAATAAGAAGATCTGCCAACAAACAACCAATATTTGCTCCTGACTGCAAACATATACACCACAAACTTTTAGCACACAATATTTCTCCATGTAATAGCTGCTATATACTAGGGATATTGAGCGTTTTAGCAGCTATAGCTGGCACAGCAATCTTATTAATGCCCAACATAATGATAATAATTCTGCTATCAATTTTGATGTCTCTTATAGCTTATTTAGCATATGCACCGGAAAAATGTATACTACCTATATATACAAAAATAACCCTAAAAGAGCTAGCTACAACATCAGATAAGTCAAATAGTAATGATTAAAATACGTTATAACCACAACCGTTAACGCAACGCTAGCATGCTTAAGTGTCGAATCAGAATTCGAGGCACTTAAGCATATTATTTTTTATAATAACTACAAAGACCGTCCTAATAGAAAGGAAGTGCCAAGATGAAAGTATTACACATCGCCAATACAGACTTTTTTATAAAAAAGCTGATGCTTAATAAGCTAAGGGGGGTTGCCGACAAAGGCTATGAAGTACATGCCATGGCCCCATTTACTAGTTATCGTCAAGATATAGAACAAGCCGGCATTAAAACTCATGACTTTAAGTTTCATAGAGAAATCAGGCCAATAAGCGATGTAGCTGCAGCCATTAGACTAGCCAAATACTTAAAGAAGCATAACTTTACCATAGTCCATACCCATACCTCTAAACCTGGAGTAATAGGTCGTATCGCTGCAAGGATAGCAAAAGTGCCTATAGTAGTTCACACCTCTCACGGCTTACCATTTTACCAAGGTCAAAACAAAATCAAATTCCATATATATAAATGCTTAGAAAAAACAGCAGGTTATTTTACAGACATTATCTTCTCTCAAAACAAAGAAGACTTAAACCAAATTGCAAAGTACAAATTAGTTGCGCCTCATAAAGCAGTGTTTGAAGGTAACGGAGTAAACATTAAACAGTTAGAGGACAAGCTTTCAAAACAAAATCCTTGCTTTATAAAAAGAAAATACAGTGTAGAAAACCAAACTATACTAGGTTTTTACGCCCGCTTAGAGCCTGTAAAGGGGCACCTATTTTTCTTAGAAGCTTTTAGAAATTTTACAGATCAATTCCCAAATAACGACGTTATCCTACTATTGGCAGGAGGAAACTTCGGATATTGTACTGACTACGAAAAAGAGGTGGACCAAAAAATTAAAGAGCTAGGATTAGATAATCATATAAAAAAAGTGGGATATATAGAGGAAATAACCGAGTTGCTGTCAATAACAGATATCTTAGTACTTCCATCACAAAAGGAAGGTTTACCAAGAATCGTTATGGAATCAATGACAGCCTCAATTCCTGCAATAGGAACCGATGTGCTCGGCACCCGGGAGATTATAAAAGACAAACATAATGGTAGGCTAGTCCCATACAAAGATGTTGAAGCCATGACAGAGGCTCTAAGTGAATTAATAAACAACCCTGCAAAAAGAAAAGAATATGGTCAAAATGCAAGAGAAGTTATATTAAAAGAGTTCGATGAAAGATTAGTGGTAGAAAGAATACATCAACAATACACCAAACTTATTGATAACCAAAAAAATAATTAATCAGTACAGCGACAAAACAAAACCAAAAACAAAAACTCTAATTGGCCACAGTAATGATAACGAAACAGGCTACATGAGTAGTGGCAATCAGTAATATGAAGTCGGAAGTTGGTAGCTTACTTCAAAAGCACAAAACCTTTAATTGGCCACGGTAATGATTACGATACAGGCTACATGCTGGGTCCAAACCCATTCATTTATGGCATCCATATTGGAACGCCCCTGTAAGACACGAGCAATGTAAACCACCATAACCAAGTAGGGATCTCTTATTAATTGATAATGTCATCCTGAGGGCCACCGAAGGATCTAGCCCACAAGGGCGCAGGACCTACAAAACAAACCCCAGCTCCACCTTCCAACTTTCCACCTTCCAACTTTCTACTTTCTGCTTCATCAACGACAAAACCAAAACCATAAACCCTAATTGGCCACGGTAATGATTACGATACAGGCTACATGCCTGGTCCAAACTCGTTCATTTATGGCATCCATACTGGAACGCCCCTGTAAATACATTGGCAGCGTAAACCACCATAACCAAATAGGGATCCCTTATTAATTGCTAATGTCATCCTGAGGGCCACCGAAGGATCTAGCCCACAAGGGCGCAAGACCCACAAAACGAACTCCAGCTTCTACTTTCCTACTTTCCACCTTTCCAACTTTCTGCTTTCTACTTCATCAACGATAAACCCAAATCCAAAACCCTAATCGGCCACGGTAAAGATAACGAAATAAGTTACATGCTGGGTCCAAACCCGTTCATTTAGGGCATCCAAATCAGAACGACCCTGTAAGACACGAGCAATTAAACCACTATAACCAAATAGGAAATCCTTATTAATTGCTAATGTCATCCTGAGGGACACCGAAGGATCTAGCCCACAAGGGCGCAGGACCTACACAGTGTGCCACAGCTTCCACTTTCCAACTTTCCAACTTTCCAACTTTCCCACTTTCTACCTTCCACTTCTTCTAAAAACTAGCAGGAATACACGACCCGGCGTCGAATATTAGTAGACAGGCGCAAAACAAGGTGGCGCATGTCGATTGACGTCGAAACTTTAGTGTTGCCAAAGCAGGACCTTTGTACTATCATAAACATAGTTTTTATTTTTTGTTTAAATTGGGGGAGAAAAATGAAATCGCTAAACAACATTCTAATGAATATCTTCGAAAAAATGCGCTTGCTAAACCTAGCTTATAGACAAACCTTACTTGTATTTACTGACATAGTAGTAGTTGCATTTTCTTTGCAGCTAACTTTTTTAGTACATAGCGATGTGTATGCTCAAAGCTCTTTATGGAAATACTACGCAGTCATTATTCCTATAATGCTAATCTCCTTTTGGATTAACAAGCTTTACTCAAGCCTTTGGCAATATGCCAGCATAGAGGAGCTTTTACTAATAGCTAGAGGAACAGTGCTGGGCTTTACTGCATCATATATAACTTTTAGAATTTTAGGAGTGCAGGAATACTCAGGATTACTGATAACATTTTTAGCTTTTTCAACTTTAGCAGTAGGGGCCAGCCGGTTTTCTTATCGACTGTTTAGAAGAGCTAAAATGGGCTTTACTGCAAAACAGTTCCAAAGATACAGAGTCATGGTGATAGGAGCTGGACAAGCTGGAGCCATGGTGATAAAAGAGCTTTTAGAAAGCTCCGAAACATACAAATATCCAGTAGCAGTTATCGACGATGACTACTGTAAAGTAAAGTGTAATATCCACGGAATACCGGTAGTAGGTACCCGTGACGACATAATAACAGCTGCAGAGCAGCTGAAAATTGACGAAATAATAATAGCCATGCCCTCGGTAGGCAGAAATGAAATAAAGCGTATTTTAGAGCTATGTAAACAGACAAACTGCAAAGTAAAAACACTGCCAGGTATGTACGAACTTATAGATGGCAAGATAGACATAAATAAAATCCGAGATGTAGAAATCGAAGACTTACTAGGAAGAGATCCGGTCGAGGTTAACCTTGGAGAAATCTCCGATTACATCTATGATGAAACAGTGCTAGTTACAGGTGGCGGAGGCTCCATTGGATCAGAACTATGCCGACAAATTTCCAAATTTGCTCCTAAAAAACTGATCATTCTAGACAACTACGAAAACAACGCCTACGACATACAACAAGAACTAAAAAGACAACACAAAACCAAACTAGACATGGAAGTAATAATTGCCTCCATTAGAGAAAAGGAAAGAGTAGAAGAAATCTTTAGTACATACAAACCAAATGTCATATTCCATGCCGCAGCCCATAAACATGTGCCGCTCATGGAAAAAAGTCCACTAGAAGCTATAAAAAACAACGTCTTTGGCACCCAAAACGTTGTAAATGCAGCTCACAAGCATAAGGCCAAAAGATTTGTGCTGATATCAACGGACAAAGCTGTTAACCCAACAAATATAATGGGAGCGACAAAACGCCTAGCAGAAAAAATCATCCAAACCATGGATAAGCAAAGCGAAACAGAGTTTGTAGCAGTGCGATTTGGAAACGTCTTAGGCAGTAACGGCAGCGTAATCCCGCTATTTAAAAAGCAAATAGCAGAAGGTGGCCCAGTAACAGTAACCCACCCAAAGATAACTAGATTCTTTATGACAATACCAGAAGCTGTCCAGCTAGTTATCCAAGCTGGATCCATGGCAAAAGGTGGGGAAATTTTTGTGCTGGACATGGGCGAACCTGTAAAAATTGCCGACCTTGCAAAAGATTTAATTAGCCTATCAGGCTTCGATCCGGATAATGAAATCGAAATAAAGTTTTCAGGCCTAAGACCAGGGGAAAAGCTTTATGAAGAGCTTCTAATGGATGAAGAAGGCTTAAAATCGACATATCATGAAAAAATCTTTGTAGGTAAGCCCTTAATCTCAAACCCACAAGAAATTCTAGAAACACTTAAATACCTAAGAAAACTAGCAGAAAAGGGAGAGCAACTTCCTTCGCTAGAAATATTAAAAACATTAGTACCTACATATCAAAAACAACAAATCAAAAAAACAAACTAAAAGGGAAGAGGTTGTACAAACTAGCAGAATCAGAGCAAATAAAAAAGCTGATACAAGATAAAGAATAACTATCAGCACATCATATTAGACACACCACCTGTAACAGTAGTGACAGACGCCACATTACTAGCATCATTATCAGACGCAACCTTATTAGTGTGTGATAAACGGTAGTTAAACGATAGTTAAACTGTAGTGAAACAGTAGTTAAGCAATTGCAAAGCGGTAGCTGCGCTAGATAATTTCAACCACTGCTCAACAATCGCTAGACTACTGTTAGTGGTATTCCAACCACTGCTTAACTATAGTTTAACGACTGCTCAACAACCGCTAGACTATTGTTAGTTAGCAACCGCTCGACTACTGTTAAAAGCAGGGGGAAAAAAATCATGTTTAGCTTTCAAAAACTTGAAATATATCAGTTAGCCAAAGAAATTGTTAAGCTCAATTACAAGATGACTAAAAAGTTTCCCAGCGATGAAAAATTCGCCTTAACACAACAGATGAACCGATCAGCTGTATCAGTGCCATCAAACATCGCAGAAGGCACAAGTAGAAGTAGTAATAAGGAAAGAGCACACTTCATCAACATGGCGTACGGCTCTTTAATGGAATTGGTTTGCCAAGTTGAAATATCCCAAGAGCTGGGGTATATAGAACAAGGCGAGCAAGAAACTTTTATGAAAATGAGCAAAAACCTGAGTGTAAAAATGAGTAACTACCTTAGAACGATGGTTTAGCAATGGCTTAGCAATGGCTTAACAATGGTTCAGCAATGGTTAAACTATTGT
This sequence comes from Proteinivorax hydrogeniformans, assembly GCF_040515995.1. GTDB lineage: Bacteria > Bacillota > Proteinivoracia > Proteinivoracales > Proteinivoracaceae > Proteinivorax > Proteinivorax hydrogeniformans. The sequence goes on from NZ_CP159485.1 coordinate 1,290,183, forward strand.
TTTACGATCGCTCAACTACTGCTCAACTATTGTTAAAGTCAGAAGGAACAAGCAGAAAAAGCAACAAAGATAGAGCCCACTTTATCAACATAGCCTACGGATCTTCAATGGAACTAGTTTGTCAAATGAAAATATCCCATTAACTGGGATATATAGAACAAAGTGACCATGAAACTTTTATGAAGATGAGTAAAAACCTAAGTGTAAAGATGAGCAATTATCTTAGAACAGTAATTTAGCTTTGTTCAACGATAGTTAAACGGTAGTTAAGCAGTTTTATTTCGTTTTATAACTACAGCTCAACCCTTAACCACAGCATACACAATTGCTTAACCACAGTTTAACAACCGCTCAACTACTGCTCGACTATTGTTAAAAAGAGAGGATGTGAAAGAACAACATGTCAAACAACGAAAACAGCAAAAATAACCGCAAACGTATATACTTATCCTCCCCCCATATGAGCGATGAAGGATATGAACAACAATATGTACAACAGGCATTCGATACCAACTGGATAGCACCCCTTGGCGAAAATGTAAACGAATTCGAGAAAGAATTCGCTGCTAAAGTAGGGTCCAAAGCAGCTGCTGCACTTTCCTCTGGGACAGCAGCTATTCACTTAGCCCTAAAAGCAGCTGGTGTTGGAAAAGGAGATATTGTCTTCTGTCCAACACTGACTTTTGCTGCTACTGCAAATCCAATAATATACCAAAATGCTACTCCAGTCTTCATAGATAGTGACTATAAAACATGGAACATGTGTCCAAAAGCCCTACAAGAAGCTTTTGAAAAATATCCTAATGTTAAAGTAGTTATAGTTGTTCACCTATACGGTTTATCTGCAGATATGGACAAAATTATGGAGATTTGTAATCGGCACAACGTAACCGTCATCGAAGACGCAGCAGAAAGCCTTGGAACATACTATAAAGGGAAGCACACTGGCACAATTAGTGATTATGGAATTTATTCTTTCAATGGAAACAAAATCATCACCACATCAGGCGGTGGCATGCTAGTTTCTAATAATGAAGAGCGAATACAAAAAGCTAGATTTTGGGCGACACAATCAAGGGATCAAGCCAAGCACTATCAACATAGTGAACTGGGTTTTAACTACCGAATGAGCAATGTTGTTGCTGGTATTGGTCGTGGACAGCTTAAAGTATTAGAAGAGAGAGTAAAAAAGAAAAGATACATATATGAATTTTATAAAAAAGAACTTGGGCATTTCCATGGTGTAGATTTTATGCCTATAAATGACTGGGATGAGCCAAACTGTTGGTTAACAGCTCTGACGTTAAGTGGCAAAGTTCGGCCTATAGATGTTATGGAAGCTCTAGAGAAAGAAAACATTGAGGCCAGGCCTATTTGGAAGCCGATGCATATGCAGCCATATTTCGAACAGTATGAGTATGTCGGTGGAGATGTGAGTGATAAGTTATTCGAGAACGGTGTGTGCTTGCCGTCAGATTCGAAGATGACAGATGAGGATCTCGAGAGAGTTTGCAAAATAGTTAAGGGGTTGTGGAGTAAATGAAAAATGAGATAAAAAGTGAATTGAGCCCTTCCAACCTTCCAACTTTCCAACTTTCCAACCAAAAAGGATTTTACAGAAACTTTATCAAACGCCCAATGGACTTAATCTTGTCGTTGATGGCAATTATCGTTTTAAGTCCAGTACTTATAATTGTTGGTGTATTAGTAAGAGTTAAACTGGGGAGTCCAGTACTATTTAAGCAAAAAAGACCTGGGCTTAATGAGAAGATTTTCACCATGTATAAGTTTAGAACTATGACAGATGAAAAGGACGAAAATGGTGAGTTATTACCTGACAGTGTTAGGTTAACAAAGTTTGGGAATATGTTACGATCAACTTCTTTAGACGAACTGCCGGAGTTGTTCAACATCCTAAAAGGGGATATGAGTATTGTTGGTCCAAGACCGCAGCTTGTAAGGGATATGGTATTTATGTCACATGACCAAAGGAAAAGACATTCGGTTCACCCCGGCCTTACTGGTTGGGCACAAGTGAATGGTAGGAATAATGTGACGTGGGAAGAAAAGCTTTCTTTAGATCTTCAATACCTTAAGGATATTACATTCATAAAAGATATGAAAATTATACTTATGACCATTGTCAAAGTCTTTAAGAAAGAAGATATTTCAACTCAAGGGATGGAAACAGCAGAAGATTTGGGAGATTATTTACTGAAAGTAGGGAAAGTTGATAGAGAAGAGTATAGTAAAAAGATGAGAAAAGCAGACATTACCGTAAACTAGGGAATAGTTCAAAAAGTTTGCAAAGTGAATAACAATTAGAGGAGCAATAGATTTATGAGAAAAATATGGATATTCAATCATTATGCATGTACACCTAAAACAGGACCTCTCCTAAGACACTATTATTTTGCTAAAGAAATGAATAAAAGAAACTATGAGGTTAGAGTGTTTGCAGCTAACGAAGTGCACTATAACAATAATAGTATTGATACTATGGGGGGCAAATATGTTGAGAAGAACGATGAAGGGCAACCTTTTGTCTTTGTTAAAACCACTAAATATAAGGGGAATGGCATATCTAGAGTTAGAAATATGCTGTCTTATTTTTTTAATCTTTTTCCGGCGACAGCGGGCATAGCTAAAGACTATGGAAAACCTGATGTTATTATTGGCTCTAGTGTTCACCCATTAGCATGTGTTGCTGGCATTCAAATAGCTAAAAGGTTTAAAATTCCTTGTATTATTGAAATTAGGGACTTATGGCCTGAGGCAGTTTTTTCTTTTGGGAAAGTAAAGGAGAATAGCATATTAGGCAAATTGTTAACAGCAGGAGAAAAATGGATTTATAAACATAGTGATGCGATAATATTCACCAAAGAAGGGGATATAGATCATATCAAAGAGATGAAATGGGATACAGATCAAGGTGGAGAGATTGACTTGAGTAAATGCTTTTATATAAACAATGGAGTTGATACAGAAACATTTAATCAAAATAAAGAAACAAACCAGTATAATGATACTGATTTGATAGACGATAGTTTTAAAGTGATTTATACTGGCTCTGTTAGGCCTGTAAATAACATAGACAATATTATAGATGCTGCTGTATTTTTAAAAGATAACCCTGATATTAAAATACTAATTTTCGGGACAGGAAGCGATTTAGATAGATTAGAGCAGCGTATTAGAGATGAAGGATTAAGTAATGTCAAAATAAAAGGTTTTGTTGAAAAAAAATATATTCCTTATATACTAAGCAAATCATCGGTTAATATACTAAACTATTCACAGCATCAATATAACTGGACTAGAGGAAATAGCTCCAACAAACTTTTCGAATATATGGCCAGTGGAAAACCTATCATATCAACGGTGAAGATGGGTTATTGTATTCTTGAAAAATACAAATGTGGGTATTCGTTAAAAGATAGCACGCCTCAGGAGCTAGCTAATAAAATCTTAGAGATTAAAAATCTGCCTGAGCAAAGATACAAGTTTTTGTGTAAAAATGCAAAGGAAGGCTCTACAAATTTTGATTATAAAGCATTGACAGATCAATTAGGCTATGTTGTAGATACTGTAATGAAGAGAAATAACAAGGAACGAAGGTGATTATATGATTAAATCACTGTTAAGTGAATATGGAGTAGGTTGGACTGCAAATAGAAGCTTGTATACGGCTAAGTTAAAAATAATGACAAACTTCTCATGCACTGAAAGACTTTTTGAGAAGAAAGTTAGTGTAAAAAGGGTTGATATTTTTGATTTCGAATTAGATACTATAAAAGACTTCCTATCAACATTAAGTAAGGAAAAACAGCAAAGTATTATTGCAGTTGCAGACAAGGCAACAAATGGCATCATAAATGGATTTTCATCAGTAGAATTAGATTATGGATACCCAATTAATTGGCATCTGAATCCACTTACTGGGTATGAGAGTCGAAAAGACTTAAAATGGTTTAAATTACCTGATTTTGATAAAAAAATTGGAGACATAAAAGTAATTTGGGAGGCGTCAAGATTAACCCACTTTCTATATTTTGGAAGAGCGTACTTAATAACTAATGATAAAAAATATTATACTGCTTTTTCAAATCAACTTGAAGATTGGCTTAAAAGTAATCCTTATTCATACGGCTCAAATTATAAGTGTGGACAAGAATCAACCCTTCGCATGATTAATGCACTAATTGCATACTCTGTATTTAGAGAATTTGGATTGATTACAAAGAAAGATAAGAAGCACATCTGTGAAATTGTTGAAGGAAGTTACAAAAAAGTTTTGTCAAACTTTTTTTATGCTCATAAGTGTATAAAGAATAATCATACTTTTACTGAAATACTTGGCATGATTATTGGAGCTTGGTGTAGTGAGGATAATGCTAGGATAAGAAAAGCATATAAACTAATGGACCAAGAGATAGTTAATCAGTTCTTCCCTGATGGAGGGTTTAATCAATATTCTTTTAATTATCATAGATTTACTTTGCAAATTCTTGAGGCTTTATTTAAAATCAGTGAAAAGACAGGTATCCAGATAACGGAAACTGAAAGAATAAAAAAAAGTATTTTACTGCTTTACCATGTACAAGCAGAAAATGGTGATGTTCCTAATTATGGTTCAAATGATGGGGCATTAATTTTTCCTCTTTCAACTTGCGGATATAGAGATTTTAGACCAGTATTGAATACTATGTATGGCTTAATATCAGGAAAAAAACTCTATGAGAAAGGTCCATATGACGAGGAGCTACTATGGTTTTTTGGTTCCGCAGATTTACCAGTAGAGAAAATAACTCCTAAAAGTATAGCTTTTGATTATACAGGATTCTATGTTTTACGACATGAAAAAGGTTTTCTTATGACATGCTTACAAGACTATGGGTCTAGGCCGGCACACATGGACCAGCTTCATATAGATCTTTGGCATAAAGGCATTAACATCTTATGTGATAGTGGTACGTATTCTTACGCTAGTGAACTAGGAAAGGAACTGTCTTCTACAATAGGGCATAATACAGTGAAAATACCTAGTATAGAGCAGATGAATAAGAGGGGAGCTTTTTTAGTAACTGATTGGACAAAACGAGAACAGTTTACCCATTCAGAGTTTGAATTTAAGGGAAAGGTTAGTTCTCAAAATGGGTATAGCCATTCAAGAAAGGTCATCAGGTTACAAAATGGGTATTTGATTAAGGATAAAGTGACTGGTGAATCCGAGGTTTGTGAGTTCGTCTTCAACACGCCTTGTGATGTACGTGTTAACGAGAATGGTTTTATATTACTAAGGAACAATCATAAGATTGCTTCGATAGATATTGAAGGTGATATTGATATAACGGAATCTTTTAGGAGCCTTTATTATATGAGAAAAGAAAAGATTAACAGAGTACGAGTAATACAAAGCATGCAAAATGGCATATGCCATGCAAAATATGAGATAAGTTTATACTAAATAATTATTGATGGGGGAATGAAAATGATTAATGTAATTGGGCTAGGTTACATAGGCCTACCTACCGCTTTAATGTTTGCAAAAAGTGGTGTAGAGGTTGTGGGAACAGATATTAGCGAAGAATTAGTACAGTCGCTTTCACAAGAAAAACTTTCCTTTGAAGAAGAAGGCTTAGAAAAGCTCTTTGAAGAAGCAATAAGTAATGGGATCAAGTTCTCTACTGAATATCAATATACAAATACCTACATCATTGCCGTGCCTACGCCTTATGTTAAGGAAAGTAAAAAGCTTGATCCAAAATATGTTATTTCGGCGGTCAACAGCGTTTTAGATGTTTGTGAAAAGGGCTCTGTTATTATAATAGAATCAACAATATCACCTGGAACTATGGATAGGTATATTAGACCTGAGATAGAAAAAAGAGGGCGTGTTATAGGGGGAGATATACACCTAGTGCATGCACCTGAAAGGATAATTCCAGGTAATATGGTTTACGAGCTTGAATATAACTCTAGAACAATTGGAGCTGATGATATACAAGTTGGTGAAAAGGTCAAAAGCTTATACAAAAACTTCTGTGAAGCTGAAGTTGTGATTACAGATATAAGAAGTGCAGAAATGTCAAAGGTTATCGAAAACACTTATAGGGATGTAAATATAGCATTTGCTAACGAGTTGGCTAAGATTTGCAGACAGGACAATATGAATGTTTATGAAATTATAAGAATTGCTAATATGCATCCCAGGGTAAATATATTACAACCGGGACCTGGGGTAGGGGGCCACTGTATTTCGGTTGACCCATGGTTTTTAGTTGGGGATTATCCTGATTTAACTAAAATTATATTAAATGCTAGAAAAATCAATGATTCCATGCCTACTCATGTACTTAGTAGAATTAGAGATATTATGAGAGAGCATGGAATTAAGGATATCTCCAAGGTTGGCCTTTATGGTCTGACATATAAAGAGAATGTTGATGATACAAGAGAAAGCCCTACTCTCCAGCTTCTGGAAAGAATGGACGAGCATTTGGCTTTTGGTGTTAAAGTTTTTGATCCAATGGTTAAAGATAAAATTGTTGATCATCAATTTATGGACTTTGAGGACTTTTTAAATGAAATTGAAATTCTAGTTGTTATGGTAGGCCATGACCATATTAAGTCTAATATGGAGCTCGTAAAAGATAAATTGGTTTTAGATACAAAAAATATATTTAATTATGAAATAGTTTACAAGTTATAATATGTGAATTTGGTTCAACCATGCTTAGCTATAACAAAAAATCAAATAATAATTTTGGGGTGAAACAGTGAAGAAAGTTATATTTTTAATTTCCCATATTCCTAATCCAAGAATATTAAAGAGAATTAAAGCTATTGAGAGTGACTTTGGAATCTATTTAGTTTATTGGGATAGAGGCCAGGAGCTAAAAGAAGATTTTGAAATAGATTCAAGGCATGAGGTTGTGAAGATTCAAATAGATGCCCCTTTTGGTAATCCTGTAAAAAGATTATTCCCCTTAATGAGGTTTGTGCTGACTGCATTACACCAGCTTAAAACTATCAAACCAGATACAATTCATGCAGGGAACCTTGATATGTTACTTATATCTATTATTTACAAAAAAATATATAATAATAAAGTACAAGTAGTTTACGAAGTAGGTGACCTACCAAAATATGCTTTTATTAAAAGTGGTTATTCCCCTAAAAAATTGGTTCCTAAAACATTACAAGTTATTGAAAGAGTGCTAACAAAAGATATTTCAAAGTTAATTGTAACCTCACCTTATTTTTGGAACGAATACTTTTCGAGTTTTGTTGATCACAACAAATATTTATTCATTCCTAATGCACCATTTAAAAGTTTATTTGCTAGCTATAAAAGTAGAGAAAATAAAGTCTTTACAATTGGTTTTGTTGGTTCCGTTAGATATGTCGAACAGTTAAAAATGTTAATTGATGCAGCGGAAGAACTAGGTGGTAAAGTGAAGGTTCTTATAGCTGGTTCTGGTACAGGGTACGAACATGTGCTAAATTATACAGCTGAAAAAAGTTTTGTCGAGTGTTATGGCCCATATAACTATGAAAAAGAGATAGTACAATTATATGAAAAGGTTGATTGCTCATATTCTGTATATGATACCAAGCTAGAAAATGTGACTTTAGCACTACCTAATAGACTTTATGAATCTATTGTTTGTCATGTTCCGATTATAGGGGCTAAAGGGACTGCTTTAGGAGAATTTATTAACAAAAATAAGATTGGCGTAACTGTGGATAGTACAGATAAAGAGGAGTTAAACTTAGCTATTATGAAACTTGTATGTGATGAAGACTTAGTAAGAGAATATAAAGAAAACTGCATAAAGATAAAAGAAGATTTTTATTATGAAAATAGTAGTAAGAAACTCTTGTCAGAGTATAAACGAATTAACGCACTTTAGGAGGAAGGAAATTGAGACTTAAACCAGCAGTTAAAGAAATGAAAAATAAAGCAATTGGTTTAGGAAAAGTAGCATCATCTAAAATTACTGAATTTAATCATAATTCATTAACCATTTTGTTGTTGCTCCTCATCCCACCAAGTATGATAATATTAGGTTATAACATCCCGGTTATATATTTTTTAATGCCAATTTTTGCATTTGTATTCATTGCTATTGTTGCTGGATGGATAAAAAAACCTAAAATAACTAGAGTGTTTATTGCATTGTGGGGTCTAATTATCTGTCAGGTTTTGATTTCAGGTATTCTAGGCCCAATAGTATTACTAGATGTTTTTTCTTTTCCAAATGAGGTGCTGCAGTACGTAACAAGATTTTTAGTTTTTGTAGGCTTAATTGCAATAATCTATAATTCTAAGATTAGTGAGTCTTATTTTATAAAAATATTTTCAGTTGTTTCTTTGACTGCTATGGCAGTGGGGATACTACAATGGATCCCATGGATTGGACAAGAATTTATGTTACGTTCTTACGCAATGGTGGATAGAGAAATAGGAATTTCCCAAGTAGGCACCTTAGTTTCTCGTGTACCTGGTATTGCACGACATGCAACTTCAACTGGTGGACTTGCCGCTTTCATATTTATGTTCTCGCTTTCTATGCTTTTAACAAAGAATAGATATTGGATGTTCGGTATAGTCGGAATTGTTTTTTCAATTTTGAATTTGATAGCAGCACAGGCAAGGGGTGGAATGCTTGCGGTAGCTGTCACTTTCATGGTTATTTATTTTGTTGATGGTATATCAAAGCGGAAAATCAAGGCAAACTTACTTAAAATGTTATTAGTAATTACTGTGGTACTATCTTTACTTGTTTTTTTATATAATCAAGGAAACCCACATGTCGTACAAGGTTATGATAGATGGGGGAGGCTTTTTGACCAAATAGCTGATGGGGGTAACCGATATAGTCAAATAACAAGAGGGTTATCTTTGTTAGATAGTCCATATACATATATATTTGGTGTTTCTAGAGGATTTCAGGTTCTATATGGTTTTATGCTAGAAGTTGAATTTTTAAATATTTTAGTTTTATATGGCCTATCAGGATTTGTATTACAGTATGGGTTGGTGTTATTTCTTTTATATTATTTTTATAAAAACCTACGGTTAGTAGCAAAAAATAATACAATATACACGCTGACTTTAGCTTCCTTTTCCGGACTGTTTTCCTATCAGGTGTTTTCAACAGCTTATTATTTTTTTCGTGAAATTAATGTCGGTTTATATCCTTGGGTATTCTTCGGAATAACAATTGGACTAATTGAAAGATACAAGCGAAATATTTCTAATCTTGAGAAATAACTTCAATTATAGAATGGAGAATAAAATAAAAAAATCGAACCCTAAAGCATCATTTTTTTTACATTCACTAGTAGCAGGTGGATTTGTTAAAAATACTTTAAGGTTAGCTAAGAGGGATTAAAGATAAGGTATGATGTGGATTAAGCTAAACTCATGAAGACTTTCAGAACAGAAATATTTTCCAAATCTTATTAAGCCTTTGAAGTCCCAAACGAAAAAACATCAAAATTTGATATACTATGTGAAGTGAAGTAGACAAAAATTAGAGTTATTAGTAAAGGAGCATTAGGCTATAGATTTTACTCCACCGTTTCTAATTACTTTAACTAAAAAAGAAGTAGTATGCTGCTAACTAGAACTAAAGGTAACCCCAAAAACGAAAAAGCATTGTGCTATGCAATTACTGTACCAAGGGAGTGTTTTTATGATTCTACATATTAGAAGAAATGAGAAATTCAATAATGCATATATTAATTTTGTAAACAATAATTTTAATTCAAAAGCTCATGAATTTGTTATAATTGGAAGAGATTATGGATTCAAAATACCGAATAATAAAAATATTTCAGATCTTAAAAAAATAAACTTGCAGAATTTGATCCGCTTATTAAAGAAAATGTATAAAGCAAAAAAAATTATAATTCATGGACTTTTTAACTCTAGAGTTTTACTAATACTTTTTTTAAACCCGGTTTTATTAAAAAAAGTGAGTTGGGTAGTATGGGGAGACGATCTCTACTGTTATAGAAATAAAAATAAGTCCTTAAAATCAAAACTAAGAGAATATGTTCGAAAGAAATCCATCACGAATTTTGGGGCAGTTTGCACTTTGGTTGAGGGAGACTTCGAATTAGCAAGAAAGTGGTATGATGTAAAGGGGCAGTACAAGCCTGCGAAATATATCGATGTTAAAAGTCGAAAGTGCTTAATAGATATGATAAAGAATGAGAAAAGAAAAGTAGGAGATAAAACAATCATACACTTAGGTAATTCTGCTACAGAAACCAATAATCACATTGAAATGTTAAAGATTCTAGGAAAATTTAAAAATGAAAACATAGAAATAAGATGTCCCTTATCATATGGGTCTGAAGAATATAGAGATGAAGTTATTAGATGCGGAAAAAACATATTTGGAGATAAATTTAAACCAATTACTCATTTTATCAAAAAGGACAAGTTTTACGATTTATTAAATGAGGTGGATATTGGAGTATTTAATAATGATAGACAACAAGGGTTAGGAAATATAAATCCTTTAATCTCTTTAGGGAAAAAAGTATATTTGCGTAGTAATACAACTGTATGGGATAGCCTCGAAGGTAAGGGCATCAAAATTTATAAATTAGAAAGTGTTAGACAATTAAATTTTAAGGAATTTATTACATTCCCGAGTTCTGATAGAGAATGGAATAAGAACTTAAAATTAAAGGACTTAGAAAACATCAAAGAAGTTAGGAAGATTTGGGAAAATATTTTTAATACATAAGAAATTTTTGGGTACTTCAAATACACAAATATTATTGGTTTGGTTAGCAGAGATAGTTTTAGCGCTAATGAATCTGGGATATCAATCTAGATATAAGATGTGATAATAATTTTTGTTTCATGAAATCATTTCGCAAAAATATAGTGAATTGTAATTTTTAGTTTTGCGGTTAAGATATTTTGGTATTTAATAAGTGTTACAGCTTAAAAGAATTTATATAAACCTAAGGTGATAAAAATGAATAAACAAGCCTCATTAAAAAACAAAACAATTTCCGGAATGATTTGGTCGTTCTCTGAGAGAATAAGTACCCAGATAGTACAGTTAATCGTACAAGTAGTACTCGCGCGACTACTTGTGCCAGAAGATTTTGGTCTTTTGGGAATGATTATGGTTTTTATAGCATTATCACAGACTTTTGTGGATAACGGGTTTACTAAAGGACTTGTTAGGGAGCACAACTCAACAGAAGAAGATTACTCCACTGTATTTTTCTTTAATCTGGCAGCAGCAATTGCACTATATATTACACTTTTTTTCTCAGCAGAGGGAATCAGTATTTTCTTTGAAGAACCACAGTTAGTCAGTCTTATTAGAGTTATAGGTGTTGTGTTAGTTATTAATGCGTTTGGTTTAATTCAACGGACTATTTTAATTAAGAAAATGAATTTTAAAACAGAAACAAAAATCAATCTAGCTTCTTCGTTAAGTGCAGGAGTAATTGCCATATTTCTGGCACTTAGAGGTGCTGGTGTATGGGCCTTAGTTTTTCAAAAAATATTTATGCAATTTTTTCAAGCTTTACTACTCACTTTTTCTAATAGATGGTTACCATCACTAGTTTTTAATGTAGAATCTTTTAAAAGATTTTTTAGTTTTGGATGGAAACTTTTTGCTTCAAGCTTGATTGGAAATTTATATAAGGAGATTAATCAAGTTATCATTGGGCGTATGTTTTTAGCAACTGACTTAGGGTTTTATACTAATGCAAAAAAATTGAAAGACACAGCAGCTAACTCCATTACACAGTCTGTACAAAAAGTAAGTTATCCCGTGCTTAGCAGCTTACAAGATGATCCTACTTTACTCAAAAAAGGGTATCAAAAAATTATAAAAAACGCTGTATATATCACGTTTCCTTTTATGCTTGGACTTATGGCTATAGCACCGACAATGATTCCTCTATTTCTAGGAGAGCAGTGGGCTTCTTCGATTGGCTATTTTCAAATATTATGTCTGGCAGGAGCACTTTACCCCCTTCACGCTATCAACTTAAATATTCTTCAGGTAAAAGGAAGAACTGATTTATTCTTAAAATTTGAAATTGTAAAGAAAGTGGTAGGTCTAACCTTGATTGTAGTTTCAGTAGTTCTTGAACTAGGCATTGAAGGCTTATTGTGGGCAACTGTAATCAATTCCTATATAAGTTTCTTTATTAATTCATCTAATTCTAAAGAGTTAGCTAATTATTCTTCACTAGAGCAGCTAAAGGACATCGGTAAGACTGCCTTTAATTCAATTCTTATGACAATAGGGGTCTATATCATTGGCACTAATGTACTGCCCTTTGGATATTTTCTTACACTAATTATTCAGGTCTGTTCTGGAGTGGCCTTATATGTAACACTTTCTTTATTGTTCAAGGTAGAAGAGTTTACTACTATACTAAATATAATTAAACCGTTAGTTGTAAGAGTCCTTAAAAGGGGACATAGTAATTTTAAAATATTCAAATAAGTTTACCATGCAAAGGAAAGCCTCTAAATAATATTTAACAAAGAATAGAAAAGAAGAAAGGAATTTGTTTAAGATTAATTGCGAATTAAATTCATTAATTATACTTTGATGAGGAATGAGGGGTACAATAAGAATTTAGAGGATTTGTTCGAGTAGATAGTAATTAACAAATGGCTTCAGTTACCTGTTTTGACGTCTAGTATTTACTAATAATTAGGAGTGATAACTTTGAACGAACATAAAATTGCTGTAATGCAGCCTTACATTTTCCCATATTTAGGTTATTTTCATTTGATACAATCTAGCGAATTATTTATTTTTTACGATGATGTTAATTATATTAAGCGAGGATGGATTAACCGTAATAAGGTGCTTTGCAATGGGAAGGAACTATTATTTACAATTCCTGTTCAGAAGGCCAGCATGAATAAGTTAATTATGGAAATATCACCACTTATTGAAAAAGCCTGGATTGATAAGTTTTATAATCAACTATATCATAGCTACAGAAAAGCTCCTTATTTTGACGAAGCCATTGAACCGATTATGTCTATTTTTGATACTAAACATAACACTATTTCAGATCTAGCAATAGAGTCCATTACCACGATATACTCATATCTAGGAATAAACTTTAAATACAATAAGTCTTCAATTTGTTCTCCAGAAACAAGGGGGATGGACAAGGCTGATAGGCTTATAGAAATTACTAAGAAGCATGGTTTTGAAAATTATGTAAATGCTCCAGGAGGTAAGCAAATATATTCTAAAGACTATTTTGCAAGTAAAGGTGTAAATCTATCCTTTATCAAAAGCAGTAATGTAAGTTATTCACAGTACAGTGAAAAATTTGTTGATGGTCTCTCTGTTATTGATGTTATCATGTTTAATAGTAAGGAAGAAACAAAAAAACTATTGTCTTTCTATACTATCGAGTAAATGGTCAAAGAATAAAACTTATTCACTTATGAGGAATTGACAGTTGACTTAAGGCCCAGTGAATGTACAGCAAAGAACTATAACAATAAAATAGACAAACTTATGGAGGTAAAAGAGGAGTCAAAGAATAGCTGTATTTAAGAAATATTTAAGGAAGTTGTCTAAAAGGAGGAATTTACCGGGTTATAACCATGGCTTATTATTAAAGGAGGTTAAAAATGTTAGCAAATAAAAAGTTGTTGGTTTTAGGAGGAAAACCAGCTAGCTCATATGAAATTGTGCAATATGCAAAAAAGAAGGGTGTCTATACTATTGTGACCGATTTTTTGCCAAAGGAAAAGTCTGGGGCTAAGCAAATAGCAGACGAATGCTGGGACGTGAGCACTTCAGATTTGGATACATTAGAAAAATTAATAAAGGAAAATGATATAGATGGTGTTTTTACTGGCGTTCATGAGTTTAACATTAAAAAGACAATTGAACTTTGTGAAAAGTTAAACCTACCTTTTTATTGTAACAAGGAACAATGGGATCTTTGTTCAAACAAAAGTAAGTTTAAAAAATTATGTAGAGCTAATAATGTACCAGTTGTCAATGAATATAAGTTTAATGGCGATATAAAAGAGGATGTTATAAAAAAAATTAAATTCCCAGTTATTGTTAAACCGGTAGATAGTAGCGGTGGAACAGGAATACAAATATGTAATTCTTCTAAAGAGTTAATTAGTGCGTATAAAGAAGCTTTAAACCATTCAACCACAAAGGAAATTACAGTAGAAGATTTTATAAAAGGACAAGAATTTTCTGTAGTGTATACTTTGAAAGATGGAAAAATAAGTTTATCCTCGATGTGTGATAAGTACTTTACTCACTTTTCGGAAAAAACAATCCCTCTACCCGAAGCGTTTATATTTCCGTCTAGGTATCTACATGATTATCTAGAAAAGGAAAATTCAAAAGTTATAAGAATGTTTCAAAAACAAGGCCTTAGGAATGGTAGTTTATTTTTACAAGGAATCAAAAATGATGATGGTTTTCATTTTTTTGAAATGGGATATAGATTAAGTGGTGGTGGTGCATATAGATTTATAAGCAAGCTTAACGGCATAAATAACATGGAAATGATGGTTAATTATTCATTAAAAGGAAGTATGACCGGACATAATTTGAGTCAAGATGATCCCAATTTTAATAAAGTCTGCTGTACATTAAACTTTGTTGTAAAAGAAGGTATAGTAGGCAAAGAAATTGGAATCGAGAACATAAGCAATAATAGCAATATTATTTATGTTGAAAAAAGGTATAACGTAGGGGATCGTATAGAAAAAACTGGGACGCTGAGACAAGTTTATATGAGAGTTCACATCATTGAAGATAATTTCTCAACATTAGAAAAAACCATCCAGCGACTACAATCAAAAATTCGGATTTTAAATGATGAGGGTGAAGATATGGTGACATCTTGGTTTGATACTAAAAAACTAAAAGGTTATAGTAACGTTTTTAAATAAACATAAAAGGTTGATGGCAAAACATGATGTATAATTTAACAGAACGTTTTATAAATGAAATGCAGATCTTCTCAGAAGTAAAATTTTCAGATTCTACTCTTAACCAAGCAAAGAGATGCCTATTAGACTATCTAGGTGTAACGTATGCAGGAAGTTTTGCTTTAGGTAACAAAAAAAGAAGTTTATTGCTAAGTCAATTTGATCGTGGCCTAAAGGAAGCATCACTTATTGGCTTTAATAAGAAGGTCAGCGTTGAAGGTGCAGCTTATATTAACGGAGTAAGTGGCCATGTACTAGAGTTAGATGATGGTGTTAGATTTGGTGGAATACATCCAGGGGCTCCCATAATATCAGCGCTTCTTTCATTAGCTGAAAAAGAAAAAATCAGTGGTCAAAACTTACTTAAAGGTATAATAACAGGTTATGAAACAGCAATAAGAATAGCTTCTGCTATCCAGCCCTTTCATCATAATAGGGGGTATCATCCCACAGGTACATGTGGAACAATTGGTGCTACGGTAGCACTTGCTATTGCTTTGAATTTTACAAATGAGCAACTGAAGCTTGCATTCACTAATGCAGCAGTCAATGCATCTGGGACACTAAAAGTAATAGAAGGAGCTTCAGAAATCAAGGCACTTAATGCAGGGAATGCATCATTGAATGCTGTTATGGCAATTCACAGTGCAAGAGTAGGCTTTAAAGTGCCAGAGGATGTTCTCTCGGGTGAAAAGGGTTTTATAAATATGATGGCAGGGGAGTATGATGAATCGTTATTACTAAAAGAAAATTCAGAACCTGAAATAGAGAAAGTGTATTTCAAATTATATTCTGCCTGTAGGCACTGTCATTCTCCAATTGAGGCAGCGTTTAAAATAAGAAAACAAAAGCGCATAGTTCCAGAGGAAATAAAAAAAATAAGGATTAAAACTTATCGTTACGTTATAAACAAACATGATCATACAGATATTTTGGGAACTGCTTCAGCTAAAATGAGTATACCGTATAGCGTTGTGATAGCTTTATTGTTTGGAAGAGCACAAGACAGTGAATTTTCGCTGGAAAAAATTAAAGACCCAAGTGTTTTGTCTACAATAAACAAAGTTGAAATCATTGAAGATAAAGAATTATCGAAATGGGTACCAGAACGAAGACCGGCGATTATAGAAGTAACGCTGTATAATGGGGAGAAG
Organism: Proteinivorax hydrogeniformans; assembly: GCF_040515995.1. Taxonomy (GTDB): domain Bacteria; phylum Bacillota; class Proteinivoracia; order Proteinivoracales; family Proteinivoracaceae; genus Proteinivorax; species Proteinivorax hydrogeniformans. Next base: position 1,306,332 of record NZ_CP159485.1, read on the forward strand.
TACAAGCAACAAGTTGATTTTCCCAAAGGAGAGCCAGAAAACCCTCTGACAAATCAAGAGCTGGAAGAAAAATTTAAAGAACTAGCTATTTATGGTGGAAAATCTGAAGATGAAACATATAAAATTATAAATTGTGTTTTGAATCTGCAAAATAGTCTAGATGACTTGCTTAAATACTTTTAGAACCAAAGCCAATCTCGAATTTAAAGGAGGTTATGTAATGGGGAATAAATTCAAATTGATTCTTGGAACAATGACCTTTGGTCCTCAAGCTAATCAAGAGGAAGCAAAAAAAATGACTAAACATTTTATTGAAAAAGGTTATCTAGAGATTGACACTGCTTATGTATATAACGAAGGACAGTCTGAAAAATTTTTGGGTGAGGCACTTCAACATACAAGACATGCTGGCCTGAGTTTAGCAACGAAAGTGAATCCAAGGGTAACAGGAAAATTAGATGCTGAGGCAGTAAAAACACAGTTTTCTAAATCTCTAGAAAGATTAAAAATGGATAAGGTAGATACTTTATATTTACATTTTCCAGACCTTTATACGCCCGTAGAAGAAGCGCTTAAAGCTTGTGCAGAATTATACGGAAAAAGAAAATTTAAACAACTAGGCCTTAGCAACTTTCCAGCATGGATGGTTGTAGATATTTGGCACCTGTGTAAGAAAAACGGTTGGCCAGCTCCAAAGATTTATCAGGGGGTCTATAATGGATTAAGCAGAAAGGCAGAAAATGAGCTTTTTCCAGCTATAAGGAGATTAGGGATAAGGTTTTATGCATATAACCCCCTTGCCGGAGGTATTTTATCTGGAAAATATGCAAAATATACGGAAAATCCGGAAGCAGGACGGTTTACCTATAGACCAAACTATATGGACAGGTACTGGAAAGAATCGTTCTTTGAAGCTTATAGCTTATTAAACAATCGTTGCAAAGAAGAGGGGATACCTATTGTGGAAGCTGCCTACAGGTGGCTTATGCATCACTCTTTACTAGATGCTAAAGAAGGGGATGGAATCCTCATTGGTGCATCAAGAATTGAGCAGCTTGAACAAAACTTAGATGTTGCAAACAAAGGACCTTTACCTCAAACTATTCTAGATGCCTTTGAGTTGGCTTGGGAAGACACGAAGTCAGAAAGTCCAGAATATTTCCGTTTTATAACAAAAAAGTAATTGGAGGATAAAAATGATTGAACCAAAGAAATTTTATTGCTATCTTAAAGGAGAAGGAATTAGTTTTTTTACGGGGGTGCCAGATTCATTATTAAATGATTTTTGTTTATATTTATCTGACAATATTTCCAAAGAAGAACATATTATTGCTGCAAATGAAGGAAATGCCATCGGGATTGCAACAGGAAGCTATTTAGCAACTGGAAAAACACCACTGGTGTATATGCAAAATTCAGGTATTGGGAATGCATTAAACCCGTTAATATCTTTGACAAACAAAGAAACTTATTCAATACCCATGGTTTTATTAATTGGTTGGAGAGGAGCTCCAGGTACAAATGACTGGACGCATCATAAAAAACAAGGAGAAGAGAGCCCAAGAATCTTAGAAACTCTTGATATACCTTATAAGGAACTAAACACAACGGAAGATGAAGAAGTTTTGGAAATGATACAATGGGCAACAAAAACAGCGTGTGAAAAAAGTAGTCCAGTAGCACTTCTGGCAAATAAAGGGGTGTTAGAGAAAGGGCAAAAAAAGGATTTATTATTGGAAGAAAGTGAATTAACCATGTCAAGAGAGGAGGCAATTGAAACAATTATAAAGACTGTCCCTAAAGATGCGTTATTTGTTGCTACTACTGGAAGAGCAACACGGGAAATCTACGAAGTCAGAAATAAGTGTGGGATGAATCATGATCATGATTTTTTAAACGTAGGTTCAATGGGACATGCTTCTTCTATAGTAGCTGGAATTGCAATGGGACAGAAAGAGCGCCTAGTAGTATGTCTAGATGGGGATGCAGCAGCCCTTATGCATATGGGTGCAATGCCAATTATTGGTTCTTCCGGGCTTTCTAATATACTTCATGTTGTACTTAATAATGGAGTTCATGAGTCTGTAGGAGGGCAACCGTCTATAGCGCATAAAATTAATTTTACTGGAGTTGCAAAAAGTGTTGGTTATCAAACCATTGAAGGTGAAGTAAAGACGAAAAAAGGACTGGTTAACGCTATTAACAGGTTGCTGCTTAATGAAAAAAAACCTGCATTTATTGATATGCACATCCGACAAGGGATTCGTAAAGATATACCTAAATTAGATGTTTCCTTGGAAGAGGTTAAAAAAAATTTAATGAAAGCTATAAAAAAAACTCAGTAGAAAGGAAGTCAGTCCATGAAAGATACAAAAGAGTTTTTAAAAAGAAACAGCTTGCCTGATGGAGATCAGTACGTTCTAAAAACTTCAGATAAAAGGTTTGGAGATGGTGCACAATACCGTTTCGAAGTGCCTGGAATTCAAGGACCTGGTCCGATGAAATGCCTTTTAGAAGAACTTGATACATATGGCATTGTCATACATCGTGTAACTCAAACAAAGGGTATTATGACACTTACGGATGAAGAAATTGAGGGGATGGTAGAGCTATCTGAGAAGCACCAAGTGGAGCTTGTTCTAGCGATAGGGCCAAGAGCCACTTATGATACAAGTGCATCGGTGCATACATCTGAAGGGCAAAGAATGGGGTATCGTCTTCGAGGGCAAGAACAAATCATACGAACAATAGAGGAGGTTAAGAGAGCTTCAAAATTTGGTTGTAGATCCTTTTTACTATATGACGAAGGCTCATTATGGATTCTAAATAAAGCAAGAGAAGAAGGAGAAATTGCAAAAAATTGCAAGTTTAAAATTTCTGCTCATACAGGGCACGGAAATCCATGCTCAGCTAAGTTACTAGAAACGATTGGTGCTAACTCTTTTAACCCAGTTAGAGATGTTCAGATACAAATGCTTGGCTCAATAAGAGATGCTGTAGGCATTCCAATTGATGTACATACAGAAAACCCAGCTTCTTCAGGTGGATTTATTAGACATTACGAAGTTCCAGAGATGATTAGAGTAGCTGCACCTATTTATTTAAAAACAGGCGGATCTGTAGCAAAAAATCACAGTTGGGAGACCACAGATGCTGATGCTAAGAAAAGAGCAAAACAAGTTAGGCTAGTGAAAAGAGTTATTGACAGTTATTATCCTGAGGCAGTATGTTCTCTAAAAGGTTCTATTTTATAAACCAAATAAATTAAGCTAATCGTGTATTGGGTTACTAAAGAGTAATCAATCAATAAAATAAATAGTAATGTAAATTATTTAAATAAATGGAGGGATTAACATGAGACATCACCAATATAACCCTGATTTTAATTTTGTAAAAGATCCTGTTGAATTTACCAAATATACTGATAGAGAGTTACTCCAATATTGTCTAGGTGCTAATTTATATATGCCTGGTACAAAAGACATCTTAGATACGGTTATAAAGAAAAAAATTCCGGGTTTAACCTCGATGGTAATGTGCTTTGAGGATGCAATAGCTGAGGAAGATTTGCCGGAAGCTGAAGAAAATGTTTTCAACTTCTTAAAACAAATGTCACAAATATTAACTTCAGGAACTATTCCCGAAAATGAAGCACCCTTATTTTTCTTTAGGGTTAGATCACCAGAGCAATTCAAACGTTTTACCAATCGTTTGAGTGCAAGCCAAATTAAAATTATAAGTGGATTTATATTTCCTAAGTTTTCGACAAAAGATGGTTACTTATACTTAGAACACCTAAAATACTTAAATGATAAATTTGAGGATGTATTATATGGCTTGCCAATTTTAGAAGGGCCAGAAATTGCTTTTAAAGAAACAAGGACTAGAGAACTAATGGGTATCAAGAATTTGCTTAAACCTTTTAGAGATCTAATACTTAATATTAGAGTAGGTGCAACTGATTTTTCCTCTAATTTTGGCGTAAGAAGAGGTATGGATTATACTATTTATGACATCTTAATGGTCAGAGATTGTCTTTCTGATATATTGAACTTTTTGTGTAGAGAAGAGGAAAACTATATAATTTCAGCACCAGTATGGGAATATTTTCTAGCAGATAAAAAGTCTAAACTAGACAGTTCAGTTGAAACAGATATTCATAGTTCTTTACTTAAAAGGAACCCTATTGTAAATTCGGCTGTTGATGGCTTGTTAAGAGAGGTAATTCTAGATAAAGCAAATGGTTTTGTGGGTAAGACTATTATTCATCCATCTCACTTGAAGTATGTAAATGCTATGCAGGCTGTTACTAGAGAAGAGTATGAAGATGCACTGCAGATTCTAGATACCTCTGGCGGAGTAATAAAAAGTACAAACAATAATAAAATGAATGAAATTAATCCACACAGGTACTGGGCAGAAAAAACCTATGCAAAAGCTCAAGCATATGGAGTAATTGAAGATAACTCAAGTTACGCTAAGTTATTTATGGTATAAAGTTTCTAAGCACTATGTTTCTTGTTCTACGTTCTAACAAGGAAGGAAGAGGTGATAAAATGAAACCAGTTATCACACCAATTACCGAAGATGATATTAGTAATCTTTCTATAGGTGATATGATCTTAATTTCAGGAATTATCTATACGGGACGAGATGCCGCATTACCCAAAATTGTCTCTCTGATTAACGAAGGTTGCTTAAAAGAATCGGGAATTGACTTAAAAGGAAAAGCTATTTTTCATACTGCTGTAAGTCCAGCTGGAATTGGGCCTACTTCTAGTAATAAACTTGATATAGAAAGTAGTATTCCTGAACTTTCTAAAGCTGGTGTTAAGATTCACTTAGGTAAGGGTGCTTTAAAGAACACTACAGTACAATCTTTAAATGAACATAATTCAGTTTACGCTACTGTCCCACCAGTTACTGCTTTACTTTCTAGCAAAATAAAGACTAAGAAAGTTGTTGCTTTCCCTGAGCAAGGTATGGAAGCATTTCACCTTCTTGAAGTTGATGGCTTTCCAGCAATTGTAACTGCAGCCCATGGGAAAACACTATTTTAAGGTCATTGGACAAGGAGGGCGACTAATGAAACAGAACCAATTAGTTATTGAAAAAGTTAAGCAAACTCTAATACGGGCGGCAACTACCTTCCGTAGTGACCAAAAAGATGCTTACCTAAAAGCTATAAAGCAGGAGACTACTCCTAGGGCAAAGTGGGTTCTAGAAAATCTTGTAGAGAACTCAGATGTTGCTAAACAGAACAAAAGCCCTATGTGTGATGACACAGGAATTCCACATTTAATACTAGAAGTTGGAAAGAACCACAGTGTTGATGGGGATTTACTTAAATCAATACAGCAAGGAGTTGCAGATGGACTAAGAGAACTACCTGGAAGACCTATGGCTATAAAAGGAGATGATGTGCAAAGACTTGATCAATCCGGGGGATTGGATCAAGATCCAGGGGCTTTGTCTCCAGCTCCCATAATTATAAAACATGTGGAACAAGATGAATTGCGGCTTCATATTCTTATGCAAGGTGGAGGTCCTGAAATTAGAGGTAAAACATATCGTGTATTTCATCAACATGATTTACAAGTGGTCGTTGATGAAGTTGTAAGTTGGGCAAAACAGGAGGTTGCTAAATTGGGGTGCGTTCCCTGTGTGCCAACGATTGGTATTGGAAGAACCCATTTTGAGGCAGCATCACTTATGCTCGAGGCAATGACTTATGGAAGCTTCGGAATACAAAACGACATAGAACGCGAAATAACTGAACGGATAAATCAAACTAATGTTGGACCGTTAGGTTTAAATGGGAATACCACAGCTTTAGCAAGTTTTTTACGAGTGGGTCCACAAAGGGCTAGTGGTGTGAGGATTGTATGTTTACGTCTGTGCTGCTGCGTTGAGCCTAGGGTAGCTAGTACCTTACTTTAAAAAAGGTGTGATATTATGAAAATACAGGTAACACGATCTTCGTTGCCAGAATTCGAGGAATATGTTGATGAAATAAAAGACTTATGGGATAGTCGATGGTTAACAAACATGGGTGTTAAACACAAGCAACTGGAAGCTGAATTAGAAGATTACCTAGCTGTCAAGGATGTATCCCTTTTTACCAATGGGCATTTAGCACTTGAAATGGCTATTGAGTCTATGGGGTTAGAGGGTGAAGTTATTACAACCCCATTTACCTTTGCATCTACTACCCATGCTATTGTAAGAAATGGTTTAGAACCTGTTTTCTGTGATGTTAATAGTGATGATTTTAACATTGACGTAGAAAAACTTGAGAGTCTTATTACCGATAGGACAACAGCAATTATTCCAGTGCATGTTTTTGGAAATATATGCGATGTTAAAACGATTGATAAAATTGCTAATAAGTATAACTTAAAAGTCATTTACGACGCAGCTCACGCTTTTGGAGTAACTATAGATGGTGTTTCTGTTGCTAATTTTGGCGATGCATCAATGTTTAGTTTTCACGCAACCAAAGTTTTTAATACAATAGAGGGCGGAGCATTAACATCTAATCACCAGGTGTTAAAAGATAAACTTAATGCTTTAAAGAACTTTGGTATGAATTGTAGCGGAAATATTGACTATATAGGTGGTAATGCTAAGATGAGTGAATTTCAGGCTGCTATGGGGTTATGTAATCTGCGTCATATAGAAGATGATATTTCAAAAAGGAAGCAAATTGTTAACCGTTATCGAGGAAACCTAGGTGATATTAGAGAAATAAAATTTATAAAAGAGCAAAAAGGAGTAAGAAGTAATTATTCTTATTTGCCAGTACTTTTTAAAGGTTACAAACAGAATAGAGACGAAGTATTTGAGAAGTTAAAAAAACAAGGGGTTACACCACGAAAGTACTTCTATCCATTAACTTCAGACTTTCCATGTTACAAGGGGAGATTTAATCAAAGCTATACTCCAGTTGCAAAAGAAATTTCAGAAAAAATACTGTGTCTTCCGCTCTACGCTGATCTATCTTTAAAAGATGTGGACCGGATTTGTGAAATTATTTTATCTTAAACTTTGATAAGTTAAAATATATTATGAGGGGGAAATGGTTATGAAAGGAATTATATTAGCTGGGGGTTCAGGTACGCGCCTGTATCCAATTACTAAAGCAACTTCTAAACAACTTTTGCCTGTTTATGATAAGCCAATGATTTATTATCCATTATCAGCATTAATGTTAGCGGGAATCAGAGAGGTGTTAATCATCTCAACTCCAGAGGATATATATAGCTATGAGCAGCTTCTTGGCGATGGGAAAGATATTGGTATGTCTTTTGAATATGCTATTCAGGATAAACCTAACGGTCTTGCAGAAGCATTCATTATTGGAGAAGAGTTTATTGAAGACTCTAATGTAGCTTTAGTACTTGGTGATAATATTTTCTATGCTTCTAACTTTGGAAACAGGCTAAGGAAAGCAGCTCAACTGGAAAAAGGCGGAATCATATTCGGCTGTTACGTAAATGACCCTAGAGCTTATGGCGTTGTAGAAGTTGACGAAAATAATAATGCAATCTCAATAGAAGAAAAGCCTGAGAATCCTAAGTCTTCTTACGCTGTACCAGGATTATACTTTTTTGATAATAATGTTGTAGACATTGCAAAAAATGTTAAACCTTCGGCAAGGGGAGAGAAGGAAATTACATCGGTAATTGATGCTTACTTGCAAAAGGGAGAGCTGAAGGTACAATTAACAGGTAGAGGGTTAGCCTGGCTGGATACAGGAACACATGAATCTTTGTTAGAAGCTTCTAACTTTGTAGAAGCTATCCAAAAAAGACAAGGGCTATATATATCTTCTATTGAAGAAATTGCATATAGAAGGGGATATATTTCAAAGGAACAACTTCAGAGATTAGCAGAACCTCTCATTAAGACAGAATATGGTAAATACTTAATGGATATATCGAAAGAAGGTTAATAATTTTAAATTAAAATCAAAGGAGCTGTTTTCTATGAATATATTAGTTACTGGAGGGGCTGGGTTTATAGGCTCTAACTTTGTAAAATATATGCTTAATACTCACGATGTGAATATTGTAAATTTAGATGATCTAACATATGCAGGAAACTTAAAAAATCTAGAGGATATTGAAAATCATAAAAGTTATAACTTCATTAAAGGTGACATTTGTGATAGAAGTCTTTTAGAACAAATATTTTCACAATACAAAGTTGACCAAGTAGTTAATTTTGCTGCAGAATCCCACGTGGATAGAAGTATTGAAAATCCTGAGATCTTTCTTCAGACTAACGTACTTGGAACTCAGGCTCTTTTAGATATATCAAAAAAGCATTGGAAGATTAACCCTGAAGATAAATACTGTAAAGAGTATAAACAAGGGGTAAAATTTTTACAAGTCTCGACTGATGAAGTTTATGGTTCACTGGGTAAAGAAGGACTTTTTACTGAAGAAACAAACTTGCGGCCTAACAGTCCATATTCTGCATCCAAAACTTCTGCGGACCTACTAGTGCGCTCTTATAATAAAACCTATGGAATGCCTGTAAATATAACACGATGCTCAAATAATTATGGTCCTTATCAATTTCCCGAAAAGCTAATACCATTGATGATCAACAACTGCTTAAATGATAAAGAACTACCAGTTTACGGTGACGGCATGCAAATTAGAGATTGGCTTCATGTAAAAGATCATTGCACTGCTATTGACACAGTTCTAAGTAAAGGATTAGACGGTGAGGTTTATAATATTGGTGGAAATAACGAAAAAGCTAATATTGAAATTATTAAACTGATTATTGAAACATTAGGAAAATCGGAAAACTTAATAAAATATGTAAAAGATAGACCAGGACATGATAGACGTTATGCTATAGATAACACCAAAATTACAAATGAGTTAGGTTGGGAACCATCCTATACGTTTGAACAGGGTATAAAAGAGACAATAGAGTGGTACTTAAACAACAGTGAGTGGATTAAAGATATTGTAAATGGTGACTATGTAAAGTACTATTCGTCAATGTATAATAATGAGAGTGAAGTTGCCGTAGCTAAAGAGATTTAAGTAGAATAATTCTATAAACTGGGGTAAGGAGCTTGGTAAAATGAATAAAATAAAAGTGTTAAGTGTTTTCGGCACAAGACCTGAGGCTATAAAAATGGCACCATTAATTAAGGAGCTAGAGAAAGAAGAATTAATTGAAAGTTATGTGTGTGTTACAGCACAACATAGAGAAATGCTTGATCAAGTTCTAGATATTTTTAATATTAAGCCTGATTTTGATTTGGATATTATGCAACAAAGGCAAACCCTGGCGACAGTGACTACAAGGGCTATAGAAGGGTTAGATAATGTTATAAAAGAAATAAAGCCTAATATAGTTTTAGTACATGGTGATACAACCACTACTTTTGCTGGTGCAGTAGCCTCCTTTTATAACAAGGTGTCAGTTGGTCATGTAGAGGCAGGCCTTCGGACGGATGATAAGTACTCACCATTTCCAGAAGAAATGAACAGGAAGTTGACAGGCAATATTACTGAGATACATTTTGCGCCAACTATCAGAAACAAGGAAAATCTGCTAAAAGAAGGTATCAAGGAAGAAATTTACTTAACAGGCAATACTGTGATAGATGCTTTAAACCATACTGTTAGGAAAGATTACCAATTCAAAAATGAACAATTACAAGACATAGATTTTTCGAGTGGAAGACATATTCTAATGACCGCTCACAGACGAGAAAATTTAGGAGAGCCACTTGAAAATATATGTAAGGCGGTTAGAAAATTGGTGGAGGAATTTGAAGATATTAATGTTACTTATCCTGTACACTTAAATCCAGCCGTTAGAGAAACAGTAAACAATATACTAGGAGATGTTGAAAGGGTTAATTTAATAGAGCCAGTAGATGTTGAAGACATGCATAACCTTATGGATAGATCATATATGATTATGACTGACTCAGGGGGATTGCAAGAAGAAGCTCCTTCTTTAGGAAAACCAGTATTAGTTTTGAGAACTGAGACGGAAAGGCCAGAGGCTGTTAAAGCTGGAACTGTCAAAATTGCTGGAGTTACGGAAGCTGAAGTTTACAACAAAGGAATAGAGCTTTTAACAAACATAGTTTCATATAATATTATGGCAAAGGCAGCTAATCCTTATGGAGATGGACAAGCATCTAAGCGTATTGTACAAGCTATTTTGAATAAGTTTGGTTTAGAAAAGGAAGAACGGTTAGCATACTTAGATACTAGCGTAGGCTAGACAAGGGACAAAGGGATAGAAAAGGAAGAGGCCACTGAAAAAGCAAAAGTAGGGAAAATTATGTGATTAGCAGTTGGTTCATCATGTAAATATACAAAAGCCTCCAATGTTTGATATAATGGTATTGACCAAAACACCATAAACAAACAAAAAGGAGGCTTTTTTCAATGCTTAACGACCCAAACAATCGATTAAGCTTCTATTTAATATTATACAATAGAATCACCAAAAATCATACATTGAAGTTAATCACATAAAAGCTGATCAAAGTACTATGGCAGGCCAGCCAAGAATCCGAAATGATGATAATGTAAATGCTATCCTAAAAGTGTACCAGTTAGAGCCATTTCGCTAGCGAATTAGTTTACCACCTATCATAAAATTCCTGTAAAGTATAGTCAGATAGATAAGATCATGAAAGAAAAGTCTTGGGGTCTACCATGGAAATATGAGATAGACCCCTAATATATTACGTATAAATTTGTGATTAAAGGGGTCTGATTCTTTAAAAAATTGAGTCACACCCCTTTAAATTATAATATAAACTGATATAATGATTAGCAAACGAGGGTGTGGCTCGCGGGGTCAGTTGCTCAGAAATGAGTTAACTCAGTCCTGAAATGCCGCCCTCGTTTTTGTTGTGTCCGTAACGTTGACCGGGATGATGCCGTCCTACGGGAAGTGGCTCTGCTAGTAGACGTAACGTTGGATTACAACTTTAATTGGGTGCAAATAAAAAATAGGAGGGAGAATGATGCAAGGTCAGCAGATGATAGTTGGTGTAGACGTAGGTTATTACAATCATCATGTAGCTATAGGCTTAGCAGGAGATATTTTAAAGGATTTTGAGATACCCCATAGCCAGAAAGGGTTTAGGTATTTCTTTAATCAAATAACATCTTTTGTACAAGCTTATGAAGTATCAGACATAGTTGTTGGTATGGAGGGGACTAATGGCCATGCTCGGCCATTAGATCAAATGGTTAAAGATAAAGGGTACATGTTACTAAATGTTAATAACCTAAAGTTTGCCCGTTTTAAAGAAATCTTCGCTACACCAGAGAAAAATGACCGCATGGATGCAAGACAAATAGTCACCCTTATGATGATGGCCCCAATGATGGAACAAGGCAAGGAAGTGCTTCAAGAAGTGCATAACACATCTGAGATTGAAACTAAATTAAAACGTATTAGTCGCCGTCGCCATCAGATAGTTAAAGAAAAAGTTATAATACAAAATAGAATGCAAGCAGATCTGCAATCTGTATGCCCAGGTTTTTTGAAAATGTTTGCATCTGTGGATGCCTTTTATGTACTGCGCTTTTTGAGCTGTCGTCCGGACTTGCGTAAGTTAAAAAGACTTAGATTACCGACAATACTCAAGATTCAAGGTGTTGGTAAAGGACATGCTAAAAAGTTACAAAGGTGGCAAGAGGAAGCTAGCTTTGGCTCAGAAGTAGAGTGGGTAGGCCCTATGATAGCAGAAGATGCTTCGCGCTTATTAGCCCTTAAAGAAAGGTTAATTGAATTAGAAAAACAAATCAAATCATTAGTTAGGCAGTCAAGATTGGGCTCTCTTATTCGAAGCATACCAGGCTTTGGCCCTATTTGTTCTGGAATAATAGCTGCAGAAATAGGTACAATTAGTAGGTTTGACTCTGAGGCTGGGTTAGCAATCTACCTAGGTATGGCTCCTCTTGACAATAGTTCTGGCCTATATGAAGGAACAAAATCACCTAAACAAGTTAACAAACATGCGAAAAAAGCTATGATGCAAGCACTGCAGCATCATGTGCGAAGGGTTGATGAATCTAAAGTTTACTTCCAAAAAAAATGTGATGAAGGCAAGAAATACAATCAAGCTCTGCGGTCCTTAGGACGGCATTTAACAAGAGTAATATGGAGTATGATCAAAAACAATAGAAAATATGAACGTCGTGAAAAAGAAACAAGTAAAGCTGCGTAATTTTTAAAAACACTTTTTCTAAACTAAGGGAACTTATGTTCAACTATATCCATTTAAAAGAAAAAAAGTTAAAAATAAACATATTATAAAGAAACTTGACAAAACGTACGGGATGTTCAGGACTGTAATACTGCAATTCGTGAAACATCTCTATTTCGGGAGATGTTTTTCTGCTTATTATAAAGGATTTCAAACATTATTGGAGAATAGCTAAAATAATATCATACTTGAGGTGGTTATAAGAGCAGATGATAAGTGATAGATGAAAGATGATAGATATAAACCATAGAGAATCAATATGTGCTCCTTCACGGTCGCTATCTATTACTTATCATCTAAAAAAGATGGTTTTAAGAGCAGGATGAAAAATGATAGATGAAAGGTGATAAAGAGCAGATGATAAGTGAAAGATGAAAGGTGATAGATAAGATATTAATATCACCACTCAAAATCTCTTATTTTTCATTTATCAACTATCATCTATTGTTATAGTATAGAGAATCGTCACAGGATACTGAAGTAAATATTTCTTAAGGGTAGGGGGAAATCTCAAATGATTTACATAACAGGTGATACCCACGGAGACTTTAGCAGAATTGAGAAGTTTTGCGATGAATATAGTACTACTCAGGCTGATACTATGATTATTTTAGGAGACGCTGGAATTAATTATAATCTTAATGAAAGAGATATTGAGTTAAAGGAGGAGTTAGCGCAGCTTCCTATTACTCTATTTTGTGTTCACGGTAATCATGAGGAGCGTCCTTATTTAATTGATAGTTATGAGGAAAAAATATGGAATGAAGAACTTGCTTACTTTGAAGAAAAATATCCAAATATTCTATTTGCGGCTGATGGTGAAATTTATGATTTCGAAGGAAAAAAGAGTATTGTTATAGGCGGTGCCTACAGTGTAGACAAACACTATCGGCTACGGGGGAATATGCCGTGGCTAGAGTCAGACTTGACTCTAATCGCTGGGATATTAAAGAATTAGCCTTGACTTTGTTTTAAATTAGAAACTCGATTAATTTATATAGCAAGAGAGTATGTTATAATTATTAAGAAATGCTGTATATAATCTTTATACTGTATCAAACAAAGAGGGGGGATTTACTTGAGCAAAATCGCCATTGCCGGGATTGGATATGTTGGTTTATCTAATGCAGTGTTACTTGCTCAACACAATGATGTTATTGCAATAGATATAGTCGAAGAGAAAGTTAAAATGATTAATAATACAAGGTCGCCTATAATAGATCAAGATATTGGTGAATATTTGACAACAAAAAAGTTGAGCCTTAAAGCTACTACTGATAGCTATTTGGCTTACAAAGATGCTGATTATGTGTTAATATCTACGCCCACCAATTATGATCCAGATAGGAATTATTTTGATACAAGCTCAGTTGAGAGGGTTATTGAAAAAGTTTTGAAAGTTAATCCGAGGGCTGTTATGATAATTAAATCCACTGTACCGGTTGGATTTACAGATAAAGTTAAAGAGAAGTTTAATACTAAAAATATAATTTTTTCACCTGAGTTTTTAAGAGAAGGCAAAGCTTTATATGATAATCTCTACCCATCTAGAATTGTAGTTGGAGAGCAGTCAGAAAGAGCAAAAGTTTTTGCGAATTTACTACAAGAAGGGGCAATTAAGAAAGATGTTCCTATTTTATTAACCAACTCTACGGAAGCTGAGGCAATAAAGCTTTTTGCCAACAGTTATTTAGCTATGAGGGTTGCCTTTTTTAATGAGCTAGACTCGTATGCTGAAGTAAGGGGATTAGATACAAAGCAGATAATCGATGGTGTTGGACTAGACCCAAGGATAGGAGATCATTATAATAATCCATCTTTTGGATACGGAGGATATTGCTTACCAAAAGATACAAAGCAGCTTCTTGCTAATTATGAAGATGTTCCTCAAAATATCATGTCAGCCATTGTAGATGCAAACAGAACTAGAAAAGATCATATAGCTGATATGATACTTAAGAAAAAACCAAGGGTTGTAGGTATCTACAGGCTTACAATGAAAACAGATTCTGATAATTTTAGGCAGTCGGCCATACAAGGTGTGATGAAGCGCATAAAGGCCAAAGGTATAGAAGTAGTGGTATATGAACCAGCTCTTAAAGAGGACGATTTTTATAACTCGAAGGTGATGAAAGATATCGCTGAGTTTAAGGAAAAATCTGATGTTATTATAACTAATAGACTCTCTGATGAGATTAGAGATGTGGAAGGTAAGGTTTATACAAGAGACTTATTTAGCAGAGACTAGTATACTATATATCCTAAAGAATATACTTTGAATTAGGATTTTAAAGTTTTGATTTACCTGCTATAGTGAAAATAATGAGGGGGATATAATATGAGGGTAAGAAAGGCCGTAATACCAGCAGCAGGGTTAGGAACCAGATTTCTACCTGCTACAAAAGCGCAGCCTAAAGAAATGTTGCCAATTGTAGATAAGCCAACACTTCAGTACGTTATAGAGGAAGCTGTCAACTCTGGAATTGAGGAGATATTAATTATCACCGGAAGAAACAAGACTTCAATTGAGGATCACTTTGATAAATCCATCGAGTTAGAGCTTGAACTTGAGAAAAAAGGTAAAGACGAACTGCTAGAGCAAGTTCGCCAAATATCCGACATGGTGACTATCCACTATATACGCCAAAAAGAGCCTAAAGGCCTTGGCCATGCTATCCATTGCGCTAAAAGCTTTGTTGGAAACGAGCCTTTTGCTGTTATGCTTGGTGATGATATTGTTGAAAATGGCAAGCCATGCCTTGAGCAGATGATGGAGATGTACGATGAGTACAAAACCACAATTTTAGGGGTACAAGAGATTCCTAAACAAGATGTAGATAAGTATGGTATCGTAAAAGGGAATCACATCGAAGGTGGAGTATACAAGGTAAAAGATCTAGTAGAAAAGCCAGCAGCTGAAGATGCACCATCAAACATTGCAATTATGGGTAGGTATATAATAAACCCTGAAATTTTCGATATCCTAGAGAACACAAAACCAGGCAAAGGCAATGAAATACAGTTGACAGATGCCCTAAAAGAACTAGCCACAAAAGAAGCAATGTACGCCTATATCTTTGAAGGAAGAAGGCATGATGTAGGAGATAAGCAAGGTTTCCTACAAGCTACAGTAGAGTTTGCTTTAAAACGTGAAGATTTAAGAGAAGATTTCTTAAACTACTTAGTAGATATAGTGAAAAAAGAAACAGGCAACAGAATTACAACAGAACAAGCAACCGCAGCTTGTGAGAAGAAAAAGCAAATAATTTAAAGCTAAGAACCTCGGGCTAAGTATGCCCGAGGTTCTTAGCTTTAGTTGGATAGTTTGAGTTTGTGAAAATTTTATAAGAGGAGTGAGTTGTATTGAGTAGAAAAACAAAAGAAACAAAATATGAAGTTTTTGCGGCAAAAGAAAAGTATACTACAAGACTTCTTGATGAACCGGAACATCAGTACAGATCTAAGTTTGAAAGAGATAGAGACCGAATCCTGTATTCAAAAGAATTTAGACGGTTAAGTGGTAAAACTCAAGTTTTTGTAGCTGGTTTCGATGATCATTGTAGAACTAGATTAACACATACATTAGAGGTAGCCCAAATTGCACGTACTCTAAGCAAGAGCATAGGTCTGAATATTGACTTAACCGAAGCAATTGCCTTGGGGCATGACGTTGGACATACTCCCTTTGGTCATGTAGGAGAACGGTTTTTAAACCAGCTAATGAATGGTTGCTATGAATTAAATAACTTACATACTGAAACTCCTGAGGGAGAGAAAGGTTTTAAACATAACTGGCAAGGCATTAGAGTTTTATCCTCCTTAGAAAAGCTTAATAAAGACTTTTCCGGTGGTTTAAACCTAACAAAGCTAACTTTATGGGGGATTTTAAACCACACTGATGTAGAATTCTCAAATTGCGACTATTCAAATGAAGATAAGGATTGTAAGTTGCTAAAGTGTGGCTATAGACGTAAGGATAAAGAATGTACAAAGGGAGGAAAGCAGTCAAGAAATTTTTACAAGAAGTATGAAGAAATATTAGATGATCAAGAGGACTGGTCATATGAGGCGTTTATTGTAGGTATAGCAGATGAGATAGCCCAGAGACACCATGACATAGAGGATGGAATTATCGCAGGAATACTAGATAAGGATGACATTGTTAGTAAATTTAGAGATGATTTTGGTGCTTTCTTGTCAAGAGAAGATAAATTACTACTTAATAACATAATGGATGAAGATGAAAAAGAATATTTTTTACCCATACTTAATAAATTTGTTGTTAATTTTTTATCCAACAGTTTAAGGAAACAGGTAGAAATAAATCTACAAGAATTAAAAATTAAAAATGATATATGCACTTCTAGTGATTTTTATAAAATAAAGCGAAGTTTAATAGTTGCAGAGGAGAAAAAACGAATCAATTACTGTGATGATTTCGCAAAACAAGAGAAAAAGTTACAGAAATATTTATATGCTAGGATAATTAACTCACATCTTGCGCAAAAGATGGATGGAAAATCTGATTTCATATTACGTCAACTGGCTAAAGCCTATACTAATAATCCTCAACAGTTGCAAGACAGAACAATAAAGTCTCTATTTAATAATTATCTTTCTATCATATCGGAACAGAATAAGTCGTGCTACACTAATAAAATTAAAGATAATATAGATAAGCCTGGTGAGTTGAGAACTATCCTAAGAGATCTTCATAAAGAAAAATCATCTTTGTACAGCACATGCCTTCTAAGAACCATAACAGATTATCTTGCTGGAATGACGGATCAATATGCAATAGATCAATATAACTTACTGTACGGGGTTGATTCTAAATGGTCAAGGTAGGATAAGCATGGCAAACAGGTTGAGAGTAAATTTGATGGGGTAACAGAACTAACTTTAAAAGGTTCAGGTAATGATAACGATAGAATAATTGAGTTGATAGAGTTGATTTAGAATGAACTAGAAATACTAAATCGATAGTAGGGCTGAAAGGAGGTCCAGTATGGACTACGAATATGATAATATATTGCGTTTGGCGAAGAAGCATGATCTGAAAAAGATCATGGTCATGAGGAATAGTTGGAGTAATTGTAACTGGTGTATAGTTAATAAAGTTGTCTTTAAACCGGATGGAAAGTATGGTTTTGCCTATGGCCATATTCATTACAATAATGGAGACACACCAAATGGAAGCATACCTTGTGCTGGCACTTATGCTTGGCGGGTTATAAAAGTACTAGAAGATGACTTAGAAGTTGAATACTTGCCTGAGAAAAAAAGATGAAATTTTTTATTGCTTTTTAAATGGGTATTACGGAGTTTGGGAAAAGAGGGGAAATTTTGGGGGCAGGCTTGCAATGTTGCATCCTTTTTGTGGTGGGGTGTGGCACACCCACAGATATTGAAGCCGAAAAAGTCGATCCCGTAGCGCTAGAAACAACTACTACTGATAGTGAATACTTAAATGACAACGTCGTACTTACAAAGCAAGTCCCTATAGAACTAGAAGATTATAAAGTTAGTATTGCAGGCTATCAATTTGACCTAGATTCTGGAAGCCCTGTTAAGGATACAACTATAGTTGGTGCAGGCCTTATTAATGAGAGTTTTGATGAGGGTTTTAGCAGGGGGGGCAAATTGGATTGCATAGCTATAAAGCTGAAGTTGCTAAAAGAGATGCTTACTTTCCAGTTTATTTAAATCTTTCATTAGCTAATGATTCATTGAACCAACGTGATTCTGTAATGCCTAAGTTTGACATAAATGTAAAGGATGATAAAAAAGACGAGGGGATTTTGATTTATAATTCACAAGAAGATAAATATATCGATACAAAATATCCTTATGGAGTAGTAATCTTTAAGGGTACTCCGATGCTAAGAAATTTACTATAAATATTGAAGGCATAGACTTTATAATACATGAGCCTTAAGTGAAATGAATACGAAACAAAGAAACAGGAACTATAGGATTTTTGCCATCTCGGGACTCGAGGGAGAGGTACAGAGAACTAAGCATGGACGGGGATTTTGTCCCATTTTATTACATGTAGAATCTTAACTTTTCAATCTTAGTTTAATAGGGATTTAGGTAAATAAAAGTGAAAAAAGTAAAAAACTTTGTTTTTCACTTTTGTTATATAAAATTTTTGCTATCTTTCACAGCTTAATTTTACTAGAGGGTAAGGTTAGCGCAACCCACAGATACCTTTAACGGTAGTTCAAAAGCCTATTATTTATATGTGATGCTAGTAAGGTAGTTCAATTTATTTTTCTTAGTTAAATGCTTTTGCCATAACATTGTAGGTATATGGTATAATATTAGATGCTATTAAATCAGAAGTTATAATTTGTCATAAAGCTGACCGATGATTTTGTGTATACTTTGAGTCAAAAAATGTGTTATAATATTTGTTAGTATAGGGAACTTAGCACCTCAAATTATATTAGCATTGTTAATTTGAAAGGGTTATGGTTTTATTTGTTGAATAAATCTTAGAGCCGTTACATTTTATATATCATTCTTTTTTGGGGGAGGTATATCAAACTTTTTTATATAATATCTTTAAAGTAGCGAGAGGTGTGAATGTAGATATCATGAAAAAATATATAGATTCAATAATTCAAAGAAAAGATTTGCTTTCTTATCTAATTATTTCTGGTCTTAAGTCAAAACATAGAAACACATTTTTGGGTTATTTTTGGTGGCTTCTAGATCCTTTATTAAGTGTATTTGTATATTATTTTTTAGTAGTAATTGTTTTAGGAAGGGGAGGTCCAGACTATCCAGCATTTTTGGTAATCGGGTTAGTTGTGTTTAGGTGGCTTAAGTCAACTGTTAGTGGCTCTGCAAAATCTATATCATCAAAGTCTGGAATCATAACTCAGGTGTATTTACCTAAGGCGATATTGCCAATAGGTGAGAGTATAACTCAATTAATAAACTTTATATTTGGACTTGCTGTTATAGCAGTGTTTTTGCTCTTTTATGGAATAATTCCCGGAGTGGAGGTTATTTGGCTTCCTTTCATTATTTTAGTACAGTTATTATTCCATATGGCTATATCTTTATTTATGGGTTATGTTTGTGTGTTTATAAGAGATATAGAGAACATCATAACTCACTTAATGCGCATAATGAGGTATGCTTCTCCAGTAATTTGGGAAGCTGATATGTTACCTGAGGGTTACGAATGGATAGGTACTATCAACCCATTTTCACACTTGCTGAATGCATATAGAAATGTTTTGATGTATGGAGAACTTCCAAATTTTACTCAGTTAATTATATTAGGGTTAGGATCTATGGCGGTTATTGCGTTTATGCTTTACTTCTATAACAAGAACGAACATAAGATTATAAAAGTTTTATAATATATGGGGTGTAGCAATGAAACAAGAAACAATAATTTCTGCAAATGATATAGGTGTCAAATATGATTCTAGGTTTAAAAGAGATGATATAAAATCTTTAAGTCATGACTTGTTATTGGGAAAGACAGACAAAAAGTCTTTTTGGGCTTTGAAAGATATTAGTTTTGAAGCTTATAAAGGGGAGATTCTAGGTGTCATAGGTTCAAATGGTGCTGGAAAATCTACTTTATGTAAGGTTATAGCTAAGATACTACACCCAGATTCTGGTGAAATTGAAGTAAAAGGAAAGGTTTCAGCCTTGCTCTCTATGGGAGCTGGATTTAATAGAGAGCTCTCTGGAAGAGATAATGTCTATTTAAATGGCATGATGATGGGAATGTCTAGGACACAAGTTAAAGAATACTTTGATGAAATCCATAAATTTTCTGGACTTGGTGATTTTATTGATGAATCGATAAAGAACTACTCCAGCGGGATGAGGGCCCGATTAGGGTTTAGTATAGCAGCTATGCTAAATCCTGAAACCTTAGTGCTAGATGAAGCTTTAAACACCGGAGATCTTGAATTTAGTAAAAGAGCTACAAAAAAGATCAATGAGTTAGTGATTAGGGCTAAGATGGTAATAATCGTTAGCCATAACATAAAGTTTATTAGAAGAAATTGCACCCGAGCTATCTGGATAAACTCCGGTTCTATTGAAGCTGAAGGTGACCCTAAAGATGTTGCTGCAAAATATAGAGCAGCTGTACCTAAAAGAATGAAAAAAAAGAAAGTAGTCAACTTAAAACAGACTGAGAGCGATGTTAAAGAAAAAGAGGTAGTAATTGCTAAAAATTTAGGAATTAAGTTTAAAATGCAGGGGGAAGACTTTTGGCCCTTGAAAAATATTAGTTTTTCAGTAAGCGAAGGAGACATTATCGGTATTATTGGTCACAACGGAGCTGGCAAATCCACGCTCTGTAGAACCTTAAGTGGCATTTATCGGCCTGATGAAGGCGAGGTGCATACTGAAGGTGCTACAACAGCTCTTCTAAGCATTGGATCTGGCTTTAACCGACATCTTTCAGGCATGGACAATATTATACTAGTTGGTATGTTAATGGGCATATCAAAAAAGAAAATCCATGAGTTAAAGGATGAAATTATCGAGTTTGCAAACTTAGAAAAGCATATCCATAAGCCCGTAAAAAACTATTCCAGTGGTATGCGATCAAGGCTGGGTTTTAGTATAGCATCGGCTATTCAGCCAGAATTGTTTATAATTGATGAGGCGCTTAGTGCTGGTGATATGGAGTTTAGGGCTAAAGCCAGCGAAAGAATGCAAGAAATGATTACTGATGCCAAGGCTGTTATCGTTGTAACCCATAATATGAAATTTGTAGAAAAAGTTTGTACTAGATCTATTTGGATCAATAAAGGTGAATTGGTCTTTGATGGTGACCCTAAAGAAGCAGTAAATCAGTATAGGAAACAAGTAACAAAAAAGGAAAAAAGATAAGTAAAGGATTATTATAGGAGGGTTAATATGGGGCAAGTACCATTAAGTAAAACAACAAAGGTTGATGTTGTCGTTCTTATGGCCGGAGAGGGGAGAAGGATGCGACCCTATACAGCAGACCGGCCGAAAAGCCTACTGCGCTGTGATGATGGAATAAGTATCTTTGGCCACATTTTAAAGGCTTTTTCAAATCAAAAATTAGATATAGATGCAATACCTGTTATTGGTCACGGCGCAAACAAAGTGCATGATGAGGTCCAAAAAATGGGCATAAAAGACAATTGTGTATACAACCCATTTTATAACACTGCTGGGCCGATAATTTCTTTATGGTTAGGTCTTCTTCAATCCCGCAACGAGAACTTGGTGATTGTAAATGGAGATACATTATTAAAACCTTCACTAACTAAAGAGGTTGTCAGTTGGTTTAACCAAACCTCTATTTCAGATAGCTTAGAAGCAGCCTTGTGTACAAGTTATACAAGTAATTTTGAGAATGACGACATGAAAGTGATTTTGGATCAAGATGGTAAATTTACAGAGGTTGGAAAGCATATAAGGCCTGAGAATGGATGTTTTAAATCGGCAGGCGTATTATGTGTGAAAGGACACAAAAGCAAACTGTCGTTAAAACAAAAGCTAGAGAAACTGCTAATGAACTCAAGAACACTACAAAAGAACTACCACTGGCATAACATTCTTAACGAAATAAAGAGTGATTTTAAAATAGATTTATTACAAGTAGATATAAAAAGTTGGGACGAAATGGACACACCAGCGGAACTGGAAATTATTAATGCTCAATCGTTATAATTTTATTTTTAGCAAACAGTAGTAATAAAGAAAGAAGGGATGTTATGGCTAAAGGATTATATAAAATTAAAAAAAACAAAAAGCCTAACATGCTAGCAAATTTGTTGATTTTTTCCATGTTTAGACGCTCTGATAAAAATCCAGCTGACATAATCCATAAGGCTTACTCTATCTATTATTGGCGCAATAGCAGAACCCTTAAAAGTCGGTGCAAAGTTGTGCTAGCTTTTTTAGTTTCACCATTTAAAATTAGTAAAGATATTTTTAAATGGTTAAGGAAAGTTAACACAAGAGTAACCACCCTGCATAAGTGTAGAATCCGGCAAGCTCTTGAACAGTTTTACCTTGCCTACTTCTTTTCTATAAATTCTGAAAATTATTATCTGCAAGGCTTTTATCAAAAAGACGGTTTGAAGCGCGCAAGAAGGTTTGTAAATAAAGGAGCACTGAAAAATGGGGTATTCAAACTGCTTACGACTTACGGACAGTACACAAACAGTGGGACAGAAATATGGTCCCTAGGAAACAAAGTTGAATTTTCTCATTTCTGTATACAAAATGATATTCCTACAGTCCCAGTAATCATGGAGTTTGTAGCTGGTGGGACTGTCAAATATTACACCCAAGATTATAGCACTTTACCAGAAGAAGATATCTTTTGTAAACCCAATGTAGATAACGAAGGAAAGGGTGCTGAAGTTTGGTTTTGGGAAAAAGGATGTTTTAAAAGTCCAAAAGGTAAAAAACTTGATAAAAATCAATTACAAGACCGCTTAAAAAACTTAGCAAACAAACATATCTGTGGCTCTATATTGGTACAACCACTAATATTACCTCACCCTGAATTGGCAGCATTTAGAAAAAATGCTACACCGACGATAAGGGTGCTTTCTTATGTCAAAGAGAACGGTGACATAGAAATAGATCAAGCTATGCTAAGGTTTTCTATTGATTCAAATTCAATAGTTGATAATGCGAGTGCAGGAGGAATGGTAGCACCTATTGAAGTTGCTTCAGGTAAATTAAGTTCTGCATTTTATACAAATTATAAAAACATTGGTAAATCAGTAGATGATTTGAATGGCACTTTGATTTCCAATAAAACCATACCGCATTGGAATGAAGTCAAGGAGCTAGTTGCAAGGGCTCACAATTTATTTAGATATAGGCTTATAATTGGATGGGACATTTTGATAACTGAAGACCAGCCTCTTGTTCTAGAAGGGAATAGTCAACCAGGGATCTGTTTTATCCAGAAAGCACACAAAACCTCATTTGGGGAAATGTCAATTGGAACAGCTGTAGCGAACTATTGTCAAGAAGCTATTAAAACATTATACAATGGTAAACTAGAAATAAACGGAGTCCAAGAAAAAATAACCCACCCTCTTTTTAAGACTCGAAAAACACTAACCCTAAAAATTTATGGCAAAGTTCAGGGTGTTGGTTATCGCAAATGGCTTTTTAAGAGAGCCAAAGAGCTTAATATAAATGGCTGGGTTCAAAACACTCCTGATAACGCAGTTAGAGGTGTTATAAATGGTAAGGGTAAAGCTCTTGAAGACATCGTGAAGTTAGCTAAAATTGGGCCTAAAAATGCAAAGGTAGATTCAATAGAAGTTTCCACTTCACTAGACTCAGTAAATAAAAGCTTCAAAATATTAAGGTAGAAGGGAGCACTATAAAAATATGGCAAACAAAATAAAAAAAGTTGCAAAAATCCATTACTATAAAACCCTTTGTAATGTTCTAGCGCCTAATGGTAAAGGGTTGAATCCGTACGCTGATTCACCTTTAAAAAGAAAAATTACAAGGATAGTTCCCGGAAGAAAGAAATCCGCTGTAAAGCTATTAATCAAGGGGGAACTTAAAGGCTCTAATTATAAGAAGTGGTTATGGCGCAAGGCTCGACTTAGCGGGCTAGACTGCTTAGTGGTCAAACGTAACGTTCAAACAATAGAGGCAACAATTATCGGTTCTCCAGCAAAACTTGAAGAGCTAATAAGGACAGCATGGGCTGGACCTAAAAAAGCGAAAGTTTTCAAAGTGCATGAAAAATGGTTTAACAAACCAATTTTGTTATGTAAAAACAGCTCAGATAGTCAAGACGTTATACAATGGTCAAAGGAAACGGCAGATCTATATAAGGACATACTTAATTATATTGGTGTTACTAACCAAGAGCCAAACGAATTTAACGTTGAGAAAGTAATAGATAACCCAGGAGAAGTGCAGAGAGTTGCTTCTAATAAGAACCTTTTTACCATCCGTTCTTATAGCAACGTATATGCGGTTTCGCCAAACAGCGCAATTGGCTTTCAGGGCTCACAGAGCTCAAAAGTTTCCACCACATTTAGAGCAATAGATTTACACAAGCACTTAGCGAAAGAGGTTTTGTCAAATGGCGGATTACCAGTTCCGGAAGGTGAGGTTTTTACTAGTTTAGATAAAGCAAAAGAGTATTTAACAAGTTGTAATTATCCTGTCGTAGTCAAGCCTGTTGATGGTCTAAAGGGGAGAGGTATTACTGTAGATGTTAGAAGTGTAGATGAGTTAGAAACTGCATGGAACTATGCTAAAAAGTATAATAATCAAATTATTTTAGAAAAACTAGTACACGGTGTAGACGTTAGAGTCCTTTTATCAGGCTACAAGGTTTATGCAGTACTTTTAAGAGTACCTGCTAATGTAGTTGGAGATGGCCAAAAAAACATCGAAGATTTGATTGATGAAAAAAATCAACAACGGTTGAAAAATCCGAGATTATCTCAAGCGCCTATAATACCAGATGCATATACAGAAAATTTTCTTATAAAACAAGGGTATTCTTTAGAAAGCATCCCACCGAAAGGGGAGATAGTTTTTTTACATCTTAAAGCCAACATATCAACCGGTGCGGATAGCGTCACTGTTACTGAGCATTTTCATCCTGACCTTAAAAAGTTAGCTGAGGAAGCAGCAAAAACCTTTGAAGTAGAGGATTTCTGTGGCATAGACCTTTTAGTGCAGAGGTTTGACCTCCCAAGACACCTACAAGAGTGTAGCATTATTGAAGTTAATACAAGAGCAAATATTTACAATGTTAAATACCCGTTATTTGGAAACCCAGTGGATATGACCGAAAAATTTATAAGCCACCTTTTCCCTGAGCAAATAAAAGATAATTGTTATCCTTTAGTTACTCGAAAAGTTGTGCTCAACGGACTGATTGAGGCTGACTTTCTTGACTATATCAGCGAACATGCAAAAAAGTTAGAGGTTAAGGGAAGTTTCAAACTTGTTGATAACTCTGTACAAGCTATTATTTCTGGCAGAAAAAATAAGATATACTCATTGTTAGATTACCTCTGGGAAATTAAGTCCTTAAATGGAACGCTGATTGATGGGATACAAGTAGATGAATGCAATCAAAATGTTAAAAAATCTGTACTTGTAGATAGAGAAGACTCTGTTAATAATCCTGCCAATTCAAACGGTGATCTATCTACGGGAGACCTCAAACTTGAATGTGCTCCATATAATAATTATACCAACGAAAGTAACCACTACACTGATGACCTTAACACTGCTCTCTTTTTAGAAGAGTTCAGAAAGAAGGGTTACACCCCTCAGCTAGTATATCCAGGGTTAATCAAAATTAACAAAGAGCAGCATGTTGGCATAACAGCAACAAGGCATAGTTCTATTTTTTGTGACCAAGTTTGTAATGGAGTATATTTTGCAAAGAAAATACTAGCTATCAACGGACTGCCAGTTTCTCGGGGAGTTAAATTTAAGACTGGCGAACTAGAAAATGCAGTAGAATATTTTAACAAAAAAAATCGTTCGCTCATCTTAACAGACCTAAATCCTTTAGGTGTGAAAAGAAATAAAATCGAAGATATAAAGACGCTTCAAAAGCTTTGGAAGAAAGCGCGAAAAAAAGGGACAAAGCATCTTCTTTTAGAGGAATATGTAGAAGGGTATAACTTACGAATCGCTGTCGTAGCTGGAAAGGCTGTTTTTGCCCAGCTAGTTAATCCTATATCAGTATATGGAGATGGAAAAACATTATTATTTGAACTGATTGATAAAAAAGTCTCACTGTTATCCCAAAATCCTGCATATTCCACTAAAATAGATTTAAATAAGACTAGGAAAAATGTTGCTAATAGGGGATATAATCTAGATGATATTTTGCCTAAAAAGGAAAGAGTATACCTAGAAAACAAACATGACTTTGACTTATTAGGCGAAACACATAACATAGATGAAATAGTAGATACAGACTTTAAACAAAAGGCGGTAGAAGCTGTAGCAGCAATCCCAGGCCTACAGTTTGCGGTGGTTAACATGGTCGTGCCTTACCCAAATCAACCAGCCAATAAGCAAAAGTGGGTAATAAACAATATAGATACTAGCCCTAATGTGGATCAGTTCCACTACCCTTTAAAAGGCGAGGTATTTAATCTGACAAAAAAAGTTATTTCTGATATTTGTCTACCAAATGCCAAGTGGTTAAATGGGAAGGGAGGAGTAAAAAATGAAAACCAAACTAGCTAAAAGAAGAATTAAAATGCAGCTTTATAAAGCACTTTGTATTTTACTTCACCCAAAAGAGTATGAATTAACTCCCTACCAATCATCTCCTATCAAACGTAGAATCACCACTATAATTGCTAACGATAAATCAGCGGTGTACCTGCACATAAAGGGGGACCTGTCAAAAGCTGGCTACCGTAGCTGGCTTCGTCGTAAAGCTCGCAGTAAAGAGCTTTCCTGCTATGACAAAATTAATCAAAATAAGAACGTTGAAGCAGTGTTAGTTGGGAAAGCCTCTGAAATAGAAGAAGTGGCTAGACTAGCGTGGGCAGGACCTATAAATGCAAAAGTAGAGAATGTAAAAACCCTATGGTTTAACAAACCGTCAATTACCGCTGAAACTAACGATGATCAAAATGTAGATCAAGTTGCTTGGTCTCAAGAAACTGCCAATCTAATTAAAGAAACGTTGAATCACCTAAATTCTAAGAGTGATATACTCCAAAAAACTAACAAATTTAAAGAAAAGAATTTTTTTAATAGTAGCGTGGATGTAAAGCGAGTGGCAGATGATAAAAATTTATTTGTGACAAGCTTTAGCAGGTCAAACTATATAGTTTCACCACGTGAAGTAGTAGGATTTCAGCAGGCAATTACATCTGAAATCTCAAATATAACAGACACGTTCACTAACCACAAACATTTAGTAAAAGAATTTTTAACCGCCCATAGTTTGCATGCACCTGAGGGAGATTGCTTTACTGAGCTTCATTTAGCTAAAAACTATTTCAAATCATGCAATCACCCCATAGTTGTTAAGCCTGCTGATGGTAGGCAGGGGAGGGGAATTACTGTAGATGTTAGGAGTGAAACAGAGTTAGAAGTCGCATGGAACTTTGCGAAAAAATATCACAACCAAATAATTTTAGAAGAACTAGTACTAGGTGTCGATTTAAGGGTTTACGTTATAGGTGGCAAAGCCTCTACAGTGCTTCTAAGAATTCCTGCCAACATTGTTGGAGACGGCACAAAAACAGTTCAACAGCTAATAGAGGCTAAGAACAAAAAAAGACTACAAAACCCTCACCTAGCAAAAAAACTAATTATCCCTGACACATCATCTCTGCAATTTTTAAAACGTCAGGGTCATACTATGAATTCTATTCCTCAAAAGGATGAGGTGGTTTTTCTACATCTAAAAGCTAATTTAGGAGCTGGTGGGGATAGTATAGCTATTACTAATTATACTCACCCTGACTTGAAAAGGTTAGCTGAGCAGGCTGCAAAAGCAGTTGGGTTACAGGATTATTGTGGAATTGACCTTTTAGTGGAATCCATAGACGAACCTCGCCTAAACCAAAAATGTAGCATAGTTGAGGTAAATTCTAAAGCAAATATTTTTATGGTTAGATTTCCTATGTACGGCAAACCTACCGATACAACACAAGAATTTATGGATTATATGTTTAACGAAGACAAATACGATAATTCATACCCTAAAGATAAAAAGAAAATTCAACTAACCGGTTTGTTAGATAATAACATTGTTCAGTTAATAAAAAGCTTCGCAAAAGATCTTAATTTAAATGGCCGTATTTCTTATGCTGAGAAAAAGGCGGAGATAATAGCTGAAGGTAGACGGCATCATATCTTGATGTTTTTAGATAAACTCTGGAATTTAACTAAAACCCACCTAGGTTCTGTGGACGGCCTTTTAGTTGAAAAACATGAAGGAGATTTACCTCAGGAAAGCGGATTTGAAGTTTTATATGATAGTACACTAGGTGTTAATCATATAGAGAAATCCAACTCGTTTTCTAACATCAAATTACCGGTTACAAGGTATAATCCAAAAGTAATTAAAAAGAATTTAGACATACAATTGTTTGTGGAAGAATTTAGGGACCTAGGGTACTGCGCTGAGCATGCATATGAAGACCTAATAAAGGTAACTAAAGATGGCAAAACAGGTATAACTGGAATTAGACATAGCTCAATTTTTTCAGATCAGGCTTGCGAGAAAAAATATATGTCTAAAAAATTAATGGCATTCAATAATATACCAGTCCCTAGAGGAGCTATTATCAAAGCTAAACATCTTAAAAAAGCTTTAAACTTTTATAAAAACTTCCCTCAAAACTGTACAGTTACCGAGCTTAAGCCACATAGTTTTTACCTAGAATCAAACAGTTTGGTAAAACATGTTGTGAAAGGCAAAAAAAGTCTAAAATCTGTTTGGAAAAAGGCACTAAAAAGAGGTGTCAACAATCTATTAATAGAAGAAAAAATAGATGGGTTTGATATTAACATAGCTGTTGTTGATGGGCAATTTATTTGCGCTCAAATTATAGCTCCCGTAAAATTACATGGTGATGGAAAATCAACAGTTTCTGAACTAATTGATGAGATAGACACATTTAGATCTAAGAATCCTTTCTATGAATCTAAGTTAATAGCCCAAAACGATGCTGTAATGCAGCAGCTACGGGATTCAGAACTAAACTTAGAGGATATACCCAAGCAGGGAGAAAGTATCGTTCTTAAAGGTGTTTTTGAAACTGTAGATATAACTGACACCTTACATGATGACTTTAAAAAGAAAGCAACAGATGCCGTAAATTCAATACCAGGCTTATTGTTTGCAGCTGTTAATATGACAATACCAAAACCAGACAATCCAATTAACATGCAAAAATGGATAGTCAATGCAATAGATACAAACCCATCAGTTGCTCAGTTTCATTTCCCATGGAAAGGTAAACCAGTTAACCTCGCTAAAATAATAATCCAAAGACTTTGCTTAGCTGGAAAGATATATTGGATCGGTGAATAACTATTATTCGACTTACTTTTATACACATAGGAGTGAAGGCATTGCTAGAAAAACTAAAACTGATGTTAAAAAGTAACACGGTAGCTTTGGTAACTTATAGGCTTATAAGAAAAACTATTAAAGCTTTTTACAAGGCAACACAAACCATTTTGGGATACCTTTTAATTGCGCCAATCTCATATGTAGTGCCAAAGAAAAACTATGTGGTATTAACGAGCAGATTTGGCGACTTCGAAGGTAATTTAAAGTATCTATACCTTTATTTAAACGATCAAGATAGTAAAAACAATCAATTTATATTTCTAACAAAAAAAGACTTAACTTATAAAAGGTTAAAGGAAAGCAACCTTAAGGCATGGAAATATCCTACTGTAACAACTTTACTTAAGTTGTTACAGGTTAAGATTGTTATAGTTGATGGAAATGAATGGGCCACAGGCCTTAAATACTTTTTCTTAATCAGGGCAAAAAAAGTACAAATATGGCATGGAACAGGATTAAAAACAATAGGACTGCTTAAACCAAATTACCAAAGGTTAAGCAAGATTCATAAGGCTTTTCGCAAAGAAAACACCCCTTATGATCTTGTCGCTTTAAGTTCAGATTATCAAGTTGAAACAAGAGGGAAGGCATTCAACTACAAAGAATTAATAGTTAATGGTCTTCCTAGAAATGATATCTTTTTTAATGAACAATTTTTAGAAAAAGGCCTAGCTTTTGACGGGACTTCCATCGATGAATACAAAAAGCTAAAAGAAGAAGGCTATAGGCTGATAACCTATACTCCAACTTGGAGAAAGCATCAAAATGATCTATACCAATTAGACCTAAAAGAGCTCAATCAATTTGCCAAAGAGCACAAAATAAAGTTTATAATTAAGCTACATTACAAGCACGACTGCAACTTAGAAACACAAGGGCTAGAAAACATAATAGAATATGACAAACATGCTGATATATATCCACTTTTAGCAATAACAGACTTGTTAATAACAGACTACTCATCTATATATTTAGACTATCTGTTACTAGACAAACCAATAATTTTCTATCCATATGATAGCCAAGATTATATAGATGGAGAAAGAGCGTTATTAGTAGACTACGAAAAGACAACCCCAGGACCTAAGGTATATAAACAACTTGATTTACAAAATGAGATTTTTAATAGTGTAGTTGAAGGCACAGATATATACGAGAAAAGCAGAAACAATATGAGGGAGAAATTCTTCAGCTATGCAGATGGGGATGCTTCCAAGAGAATATGGGAGTATATTAAAGATAACTTTATACTATCTAACTCCACTAAGGAGCAGAGTAAGGTTAATTTGAATAATCATAATAAAATGGACGTTTAAGATTTAGCCAAAACGACTGATAGATTATTTAAGATTTATTAAATTTGAGTTCTGTTTGTTTTACGTGGTATGCACAAAGGTAGGAGGAACTTATGAAGAATTTCATTAAAAACAGCTTAATACTTGGCAGTATAGTGTTAAATACTGTATTTTATTTCCTAAGTGGTTTTTCAAAACGAAAGCCAAATAGAATCATGTTCGGATCCTGGAGCGGTTATAAAATTGGTGACAATCCTATGCATCTACTAGACTACCTCAAAAACAATGAAAACATCGAGATTATTTGGTGTGGGAAAAAACATCTTAAAGATATCGATATAATAAACCATAAAAATGTACAATTTGTGCAATATAATACATTAAAAAGTTTATATTATGCACTTACCTCTAAATATGTATTTATTTCTAATACTTACAGAGATATAGCCCTGATAAATCTTTTTAAAGGCGCAACCTTTGTTCAGCTATGGCATGGTTTTGGATTGAAGAAAACCTTGGCTACAAATAAAAGGTCGCGTTTAAAAAAGTTATATTATGAGTTGGGAAAAAATAGCTATGAAAAGTATAGCTACTTTATCTCTTCATCAGAATTAAATACAAAAAAACTTCTATCAGCCTTTAAAAATAACGGCATAACAAACGATAAGGTAATTGCCAGTGGCCAACCTAAAAACGATTTCTTATTAAAAGAGCGTAGTAACTCTTATATACAAGTTATAAAGGAAAGGTACAAGCTAAAGTATGCTATACCTACAGATAAAAAAATAATACTTTACCTGCCTACCTTCAGGGACAATAAGCCAACTTTTTCTTTTTCCGAGCTTAAAAATAAAGATGAACTCAAACTGGAAAAGGAATTAAATAAAAACAATGCAATCATAATAGAAAAGATGCACTTTAAAGATAGCGGAAATAAGTCAAAGAGGGCAGATGAGCATATTTTCAAAGTATGTAAAACTGAGGAGATAAATGAACTACTATTGATAAGTGACATGCTGATTTCAGATTACTCTAGCTGTTACCTTGATTATCTTCTACTAGACAGACCTATCATTCATTTTGCCTATGATTATAATGAATACAAAACCGTAGATAGAGGTTTTTATTATGATTTGGATGTACTTGCAGCAGGACCTATAACTTATACATTAGAAGAAACCATAGAACAAATAGCTAAAATATTAAATAATCAGGATAACTATAAACAAAAGAGAAGAGCAATTAAACAGCTAGCAATGACTTATGAAACAGGTGATAGTTGTAAAAAGATATCAGATGTCGTTCTAAGCGAAAATGTTGGTTCGGCTTTAAAATAAGATTATTTTTTATTTAAAATTATAGGGAGAGACTTGGGGGGAGCCGCTTGAATTATAAAAAGATTATAAAAAGCAAAGAGCTAAGATTTAAAATACTAAGTTGGCTTGAATTTATCCCAGACAAAGTTATGGTGAGATTGCAGTACTGGATAAAGACTGGAAAAATATTAAATTTAAAGCATCCTAAAAGGTTTAATGAAAAGATTCAGTGGTATAAATTGTTTTATAGAGATCCTTTAATGACAAAATGTGCTGATAAGTATAGAGTTCGTGAATATGTTGCTAGTAAAGGCTATGAGGAAATTTTAATTCCTCTATGCGGTGCATATGATTGCGCTGAAGAGATTGATTTTGACAAACTACCAGATGAGTTTGTCCTAAAAACAACTAATGGTAGTCACACAAATATAATCTGTAGAAACAAAAAGAAGTTAAACATAAGAGATACAGTGAATACATTAAATTCCTGGCTAAAACAAAAGTCTGTAAAGTTAGGTAGAGAATGGGCTTATTATAATATTGAGCCTAAAATAGTGTGTGAACAATTTTTAAAAGATTCACAGGATGTAAATAGTGAGTTGAAAGACTACAAGTTTCTATGCTTTGATGGGGAAGTAAAGTATATCTGGGTAGATGTCAATAGAAGCACTAATCATAAGAGAAATTTTTATGATGTAAGCTGGAATTATCTTGAAGTGGAAAGTGACGTTCCCAGTTATGGTGATAACATAGAGAAACCAGAGGGACTTAAAAAAATGCTAGAAATAGCTCAAAGACTTTCGGAAGAGTTTCCACATGTAAGAGTTGATCTATACTGGGTTAACAATAAAGTTTATTTTGGAGAGTTAACTTTTTACTTGTTAAGTGGGTATGAATCCTTTTACCCTGATAACTTTGACTATGTGCTTGGCAGAGAGTTTAATCTACCTGAAGTTAAAACTAAAGTTTAACTACCTAACCCAAAGACCTTAGGTCTTTGGGCTTTTTTTGTTTTATGGCCTGTTAAAAGCAGGATTTTTGAAAGTTTATGTAGAATAATTATTTGAATGTCACGTAAAAGGGGCTTTACAACATTAGATAGGGAGGAGCTGTTTATGTGGGGAAAAAAATTTTATTAGTCATAATAACAACTGTATTATTTATTTTTACTGCGCCCCTTGATGTATGGGCTAATGAAGGAGATGTAGCCGACTACATAAATTTTGATCAAAAAATATATATTGACATTATGGAAGAGCACTTCATAATAGGCGAGGACTATGATGGAGTTTTGGGATTTAGTAGTAAAGATACGAAAGTTTTGCAAGTCGCTAGCGATGGCAGACTAATCCCTCAGGCTCTTGGAACAACTGAGGTAGAAGTATTCAAAGCCGGTAGTAGTGTAGGGGTTGTTGATGTACATGTCTATTTAAGTGGAGATGTAAACGGCGATGGTCGTGCAAATGTTTCCGACGCTATCAAAATCTTACGCTATGATGCGCAGCTAGAGAGCTTTACAAAGGGGCAACGTATCGCTGCTGATATAACCAAAAGTGGAAGTGTTGGTATATCAGATGCTATTAAAATCCTACAAATGGATGCAGGGCTGGTAGATCGTAAGCCTAGGGTGTCTTTGGACTCTTCGCTAAGTCTTTTACAGCCTAATGACTTTGTTCAGTTAAATGCTAAAGTTTTACCTGATAGTAAATCGGACACAAAGGTAGAATGGGCATCTAGTGATGAAA
Organism: Proteinivorax hydrogeniformans; assembly: GCF_040515995.1. GTDB lineage: Bacteria > Bacillota > Proteinivoracia > Proteinivoracales > Proteinivoracaceae > Proteinivorax > Proteinivorax hydrogeniformans. The sequence goes on from NZ_CP159485.1 coordinate 1,340,045, forward strand.
CAGTTGCCGAAGTTGATTCAAACGGTATGGTCACTGCTATATCACCTGGTAGAGCAAAAATTAAGGCTAGCACACAAGATGGCTCGTCTGTAGCAACAACTGAAATAATTGTAGATTGGCTTGAGATGGAAAATTCTTATACACGTTCCTTTCTTTATGATGAGCAGGATGAGCATAAAGATGAGCAGCATAATGTAAGCTATGAATTTGAAATAAAAGATAACAGGGTGACTATAAAGGGCAGCAGTGATGTTGATGATGAGTCAAAGTATCAATATTTATATTATCAAGTAAAAGATGCTGCAGGTAAAGTAGTAAAGGCGAATACTGTACCTATAGACTTTTCTGAATATGAAACAAGCTTTAACTTATTTTTGTCAGAAGGAATCTATGATTTTAACGTTTATTTTGGTAAAGAGGAAAATGGAGATGACCTAGAGGAGTGGCTAGAAATCACATCCCCAAGCATCATTAAAATTTCTGATGAAATAAGTTTTGCAGTTGGCCTAGATGACCATAACGTAGTTTACACAAAATACAACATGACTTTAGAGGAAATCTTAGATAAACAAATGGCAGTAAACCCTCAAACTGATTTATATGGGGGAGGCTGGAAAAGTGCTAAGCGTGAAGATGTAGAGTACTACTTAAACCCTGAAAATTTCAATTTTTATCCTGAAGAAGGCATAGACCAAATTGTAGTCAATGCCAGCTCTTTAAATGTTAGGAGAGGGCCTTCTACTAGTTACGACAGAATAACAAGTGTAAGTAGAGGAGCTACGTACGAGTTTGTTGATTTTAGTGATGGTTGGTATAAAATTAATTTAGGAAGTAGAAAAGGTTGGGTACATGGCGACTTTGTATTACGCTCTGCAGTTAGCAGTAATGATGTCCCTGATCATATGTTCCAGTTTTTAATCCTTTCTGGAAGTGCTGAAGTTGAAGCAGAGGAGCTTGATAGGATTTTAAATAATAAAGGAACACTTCATGGGACGGGAAATGCTTTTATCGCGGCTGGAAAAGAACATAATGTTAATGAGCTATACCTTATCTCGCATGCGTTGCTTGAAACAGGTAATGGCACATCTGATCTAGCTGAGGGCATCCTAGTTGATGAAGTAGATGGAAAAGAAGTAGAACCTAAAGTAGTGTATAATATGTATGGGATAGGCGCTAAGGATAGAGATCCTCACAGGTTAGGGGCTGAGTATGCATATGAAGCAGGTTGGTTTACACCTGAAGATGCGATTATAGGTGGAGCTAGATTTATTTCTAGAATGTATGTAAATCACCCCACCTATAAACAAGACACTTTATACAAAATGAGGTGGAACCCTGCTACTCCCGCAACCCATCAGTATGCCACTGACATAGGTTGGGCTGTGAAACAAACAAGTAATATTAAATCATACTATGATCAACTAGATACCTATGTACTAAGGTTTGATATTCCTAAATATTTAGAAGAAAAGTAATGATTAGCTAGGGCAGGGGTAAAATCTTGTCCTAGTTTTTATTTGTATTTTATGCTACTCGTTTTTTTAGACCTACTTTGTTCCGCTCAGTACCCCCTCCTCAGTGAGGTGAGGGGGGAGTAACCTTTAGGGCTTGTGTCATTGCGTTTCAGATATGATATAATACAGATGATAGAGTAGTTCCTTGGGTTTAAAAAAAGTAAGATTTGAGGTGTGTTGTTATGTCAAAAATTTTAGTAACGGGTGCTGCTGGGTTTATAGGGTTTCATTTGTCTCAATATTTATTAAAAGCTTCTCACCAAGTTATAGGTGTAGATAATATGAATGATTATTATGATCCGGCGCTAAAAGAGGATAGGTTGGCGATTTTAAAGCAGGATGGAAATTTTATATTTTACAAACTGGATTTAAAAGATAGGGAGTCATTAGATGATTTATTTGCAAAATATCAGCCTGATTATGTTATAAATTTGGCTGCACAGGCTGGGGTGAGGTATTCTATTGAAAATCCACATGCTTATGTTGATTCTAATTTAGTAGGGTTTGTAAATGTACTGGAAGCTTGCCGGAATTATCCTGTAAAGCATTTGCTTTATGCTTCTTCTAGCTCTGTTTATGGTGGCAATAAAGTAGCTCCTTTTTCTACAAATCATAGTGTTGATCATCCTGTAAGTCTTTATGCAGCAACCAAAAAGTCTAACGAGTTGATGGCTCATACGTATAGCCACTTATACAATATCCCAACCACAGGGCTGCGCTTTTTTACTGTCTATGGTCCCTTTGGCAGACCAGATATGGCGTACTTTTCCTTTACTAAAAATATAGTTGCAAAAGAAGAGATTAAGGTATTTAACCATGGGAAAATGGAAAGAGATTTTACTTATGTTGATGATGTTGTTAAAGGGGTATATAAGCTATTAGATAAAGCCCCAAAGGCTAATAAAGATTGGGATGAAAGTAAAGACGAGTTAAGCTCAAGCTTTGCACCTTATAAAATCTATAACATAGGAAATAATCAACCGGTACAGCTGATGAAGTTTATAAATGTTTTAGAGGAAAAGTTAGGCAAAGAAGCTAAGAAAAAGTATATGGAGATGCAACCTGGAGATGTGCTAAGGACATGTGCTGATATTTCAGATCTAAAGCGAGATATAGATTATCAGCCTACGACGAGTATTGAAGAAGGGCTTGATAAGTTTGTAAGCTGGTATAGGGAGTATTATAAGGTTTAGCGATGGTGAAGTTGGTTAGTTGGTCAGGGGCAAAACCTTATTGGCCACGGTAAACATCACGAAATAAGCTACATGCTGGGTCCAAACTCGTTCATTTATGGTGCCCAAATCTGAAAGCCCCTGTAAAACACACTGGCAATGTGAACCACCATAGCCCAAATAGGGGGCTTTTACTAATTGATAAAGTCATCCTGAGGTACGCCGAAGGATCTAGCTCATAAGAGCGCAGGACCCACACAACGGACTCCAGCTTCCACTTTCCACCTTCAACTTTATTAACGAATCTGACTCAGCAGAATTAGCAAGTTTATAGTATGCCGTTTGGCCCAGCAGAATAAGCAAATTTATACGTTTTCGCGGCCAGTTGGTTTTATATTGGTTCGATTTAGGATCAGTGAAAGGTTGGTTAGTTGGACAGTTAGAAAAGATTTCGAAATAAGCTACGGTGGCTGTGGTTGTTTTTGGTGGTCATTACCATTATGGTTAGCCATTTGCTGATGGGTTGACACAGAGGTCAACCATCCCATATGATAACGCTTTCCACTTTCTACTTTATTAACGAATTTGGGTCTGTCAGATTTAGCACCGGCCTTTTGAAGCAGATGAAATGTGAAAGATGAAAGTTGATAGATATAATTCTTGTATTGATGCTTTAACATAATTTCTATTTATGACCTATCAAACTATCAAGCCAAAATTGAAATGAGCGGAGTGATAATATGCGCCAATTAATAAGGTATATAATTGCATTATCAAATCTTTATGGAATGGTTCATAAAGATAAAGTTTTAGAAATTTACAACAGTCAAAATGAAGACCACGTTAGTCTAGCTGATGTAGAGGAGTTTTTTACTAGTCCACCGGAAGAACTGGAAGATTCATTTATCTATTCTCATCAAGATTACTTTGTTCATCAGACAATTCTAGAAAATGATGATTTTGAGTCAATGTTAAAAAAGAAGGGTGATAAGCCTCACTATGTTCCGAAGAAAAATGAACTTCTAAAATATGTCGATGAATGGTACTTTGAAAAAACAAAGCAGTACAATACTCTTTTAAAATGTGTAAAAGAGAACTTCTTTAAAGATAGTGACGAGAAAGCTGAGTGGCTCTGTGAAGATATTTATGGAATATGTCAGTTTGGAGCCAATATGCAGGTCGTTTTAGATGCTTTCAACAATCAAGGTATAAATTTTGATGATATGGATCAGGTCAATGAAGTTATGCAGCTTGTGATGGACCTTTCTAATAACATTAGGATATGGGAGAATAATGGCCATACACCTCATGAAATATTTGAGAAGGTTGAGAAACCGCATTTAAGATCACTTCCAGATAAACCCTATGAGTTTAAAGACCCTAACGTTATAGATATGAAGACCAGAAAGAAAATCGGAAGGAATGAACCATGTCCTTGTGGTAGTGGGAAGAAATATAAGAAGTGTTGTTTGGGGAAATAAAAAAACCACCAAAGTTCTGACTTTAATTGGCCACAGTAAAGATAACGAGAGTAGTGATAATTATTATGAAGTCTGAGGTTAGTAGCCTATCTTGAAAACCATAAAACCTTAATTGGCCACGGTAAAGACTGCTATATTGGCTACATGAGTAGTGGTAATAAGTAGTATGAGGTCGGAGGTTGGTAGCTTGCTTTGAAAACCATAAAACCTTAGTTGGCCACGGTAAACATAACGAAATAAGCTACATGCTTGGTCAAAGCCCGTTTAAATATGGTGCTCATATTGGTAAAAACCTGTTTTTATTGTAGTAAATACATAGTTACAAACTTTTTCTGATTTTAAAGAAATAATTAGATTATAATACAAAAGTTCCTGATTTTCATAGTGTATCGGTAGAAGATAGTACTATTATTGAGAGAAATTAAGGGAGGGGTGGTTAGGATGTCAAAAGATAAGTGCCCAGAATGTGGTTCATCTGACACAGTAGAAATTGTTTATGGTAAGCCTACATCAGAAGCTTTTGAGGCTGCAAATCGTGGTGAAATTGTGCTTGGTGGTTGCTGCGAACCTTTAAATGGACCTAGTAGGAAATGTAAGAATTGTGGTAGTTTGATAGAAGGATAGTTTGCTAATAGGTTAGTGTGGGGCCTGAGTCCCTTGGTAATTTGCCAGTCCCTGAGTCTCTTGGTTGTGTTGGTTGTGGAGTATATCTGCTCTTTTTTGCTCTTTTTGGACGAGGTGGTTGAGTATTTGCTAGTATTTGGGAATATTTTGGAGCACTTATATAGGAGTGGCATCTATATCTTTCTTAGATTAATAGTGAGTGTCTTAGCGCTACAGAAGGTGACTGTGCACCTTTGTAGCGCATTTCTTTATATGTTATCGTATATACGTGAGGTTAATTAAAATTTTTCTAAAAATTAGGAGTGATAATTTTGGATTCTTTAAGTAGTGATGATGTCAAACAGCTTGTTCGTGAGGGAGGAGTTAACTTTATAAGGCTTCAGTTTGTAGACGTATTTGGTAAGTTAAAAAGCGTGTCCATTCCTGCCTATCAGTTAGATGAAGCCCTCGATAACAAGATAATGTTTGATGGTTCGTCGATAAAGGGGTTTGTTCGAGTTGAGGAGTCAGATATGTACTTAGCTCCAGACCCATCTACTTACAGTGTATTACCATGGACTAAGGAAGGAAAAGGAAAAACTGCACGTTTGATTTGCGATGTTTATAACACTGACGGCACTCCGTTTGAGGGTTGTCCAAGAAATGTATTGAAGAATGTTCTTAGAAAGCTTAAGGATTATGGTTATGAATATCATGTTGGGCCGGAGGTTGAGTTCTTTTTATTTGAAACTGATGAAGCTGGAAATCCCACTACTGATATTCACGACAAGGCTGGATATTTCGATCACGCACCTACAGATTTAGGTGAGGATGCTAGAAGAGATATATGCCTTGCTTTAGATGAAATGGGGTTTGAGATAGAAACTTCACACCATGAAGCGGCACCGGGACAACATGAAATAGATTTTAGGTATGGGGAAGCTTTAGCTTCCGCAGATAGAGTTTCAACGTTTAAGTTGGTTGTTAAGACTATAGCTAAGAGACATGGGTTGCACGCTACTTTTATGCCTAAGCCATTAAAGAATGCTCATGGTTCTTGTATGCACTTAAATCAATCGCTATTTAAGGATGGTAAGAATATTTTTGAGTGCAAGGATGACCCTATGGGATTAAGTGAAGATGCTTACTATTTTGTAGGGGGGTTAATTAAATATGCTAGAGAGTATGCAGCTGTCACCAATGCTACTGTAAATTCGTATAAAAGGTTTGTACCGGGTTATGAAGCTCCTACGGAAATAACCTGGGCAGCAGGTAGCCGCAGTCCTCTTATCAGGATTCCAGCAAATAGAGGGCCCGCAACAAGAATAGAGCTTAGAAATCCAGATCCTACAGCCAACCATTATCTTGCTCTTGCTGCTGTGCTTTCAGCAGGATTTGAAGGGATAAAGAATAAGATAACTCCTTCAGAATGTTGTAATGAAAATGGAGATAATTTCGGAGACGGAGATGTTAAAAAGTTCCCTGCTAATTTAAAAGAAGCGTTAGATGATTTTGAAAAAAGTAGGCTTATGAGAGACTCGCTTGGGGAACATATCTTTGATATGTATCTTACAGCAAAGCGCAAGGAGTGGCGATTATATAGCGAAGAAATTCATGATTGGGAGCTTAAGCATTATTTACGGGCTTATTAATATATAAAATAGATAGGGAGTATATAGCGTCAATCTATTGCAGATTGGCGCTATATTTTTTTATAGGATTGGAATTCGCATGCCTAAAACTGAAAGTGTTACTTGCCACGGTAAACATAACGGAATAGGCAACGGTGACTGTGGTTGGTTTTGTTGGTCATTATCATTATGGTTAGCCATTTGCTGATGGGTTGACACAGAGGTCAACCCCTACCTCTGCGAGGGGATAGGGCATCAAAATCATAAAAATCTATTTGGCCACGGTAAAGGTGTAGTAGTAATAAGTAGTATGAGGTCTGAGGTTGGTAATAAAACCTACACCCTAAGATCTTAATTTGTCATGGTAAAGATAACGAAGTTAGCAAAAATGAGTAGTGGTAATATGTAATATGAAATCGGAAGTTGGTATCTTACTTCAAAAGCACAAAATCTTTAATTGGCCACGGTAAACATAACGAAATAAGCTACATGCTGGGTCCAAACCCATTCAGTTATGGGATACATATTGGTAAGACCCGGTTTTAAATGCAGCAGGTATAAAATATAATGTCTGTTTTTAACTGTATACTATTTACAAATGCTACTGTGGTTTAACCAAAACCATTTATTACCAGACCCAGCAGAATTAGCAAGTTTATACGTTTTCGTGGCAACTTTTTTATATTGTCTCTTGGACGTCCCTTACTCTTGACAGGTGGAACCATAAGTAGTGCAAAATCCTAATTGGCCACGGTAAAGATCAGTAAACTAGTGGTATTAGTAGTGGTAATGGGTAGTTTGAGGTGTGAGATTTAAGACTTTAATATAGGTCATTGGTTGCCGTCATCTCGGGACGCTAGGGACAGGTACATCCGTCCCATTGGATTCGGTGGTACGGTATACCAGTCTCTGAGTCCCTTGGTTGGTGTCGATAGTGATATGCTCCCTTATATTTGTGGTTGGTTTTTTTATTTGGGTCTTGTATAATATAAGGAAGTTAATTTTTATTTTAATAATTTTGGGGGTGATGGGATGAACTGGTTAAAGAAGTTTATGGCTGGGAGATATGGTGGTGATCAGCTTTCTATTTTTCTGGTTATAGTTTCTCTGATTTTAACAATAGTGGGTCAAATTACGCAGCTTTTGGTTTTAGCATACTTGGGTTATATACCTATAATTTTAGCTTTTTATCGGATGCTTTCTAAAGATACTTCTAAACGAAGTATGGAAAACTATAAGTTTGCTATTATGATGAGTCCTTTATATGCTTGGTTTAAAAAGGTGCAGGGTAGAGTTAAGAATAGAAAGACGCATAAGTATTTTAAGTGTGTTAAGTGTAATGCACAGTTAAGAGTCCCTAAAGGTAGGGGGAAAATTGTTATTACTTGCCCGAAGTGTAAAGAGAAATTTTCTAAGAAGTCGTAGTTGCAGCTAATTTACGGTAGTTCGAGGGGAGAGGTTTAAGACTTTAATATAGGTCATTTGGTTGCCGTCATCTCGGGACGCTAGGGACAGGTACATCCGTCCCATTGGGATGCGATGGTACGGTATACCAGTCCCTGAGTCCCTAGGCAGTGATAAGGGGAAATCAAGGGCGAATTTACAATTTACAATTTACAATTTACAATTAAGGTAGTGGTAATAAAGTGTATAGGCTTAAGAGTTTATTTGGCAACGGTGGCTGTGGTTGGTTTTGGTGGTTATTACCATAATGGCTAGCCATTTGCTGATGGGTTGACACAGAGGTCAACCCCTACCTCTGCGAGGGGGAGCGTTAAAATCTTAAAAGCTTAGTTGGACAGTTGGTCAGGAGATTAGGGCGGTTTGTTCTGCCTAGCAGAATTTGCTTTTGCTACCTGCTGCCTGCTAACTACTAACTGCTAAACTCTTATTGGCCACGGTAAACATTACGAAATAAGCTACATGCTTGGTCCAAACTCGTTCATTTATGCATCCATATTGGAAGGACCCGGTTTTAAATTAAAAAATTAAATTTATGGTATTTCCAGACCCAGCAAAAGTAGCAGATTTAAAGCATGCTCTTTGGCCCAGCAGAATAAGCAAGTTTATACGTTTTCGCGGCCAGTTGGTTTTAAATAGTTTTGTGCACGGCCTACTCTTAATAGGTCGAACCGCAGGTAAATGTACAAAACTTTAATTTACCACGGTCGCTGTGGTTGGTTTTGTTGGTCATTGCCATGTTGGTTAGCCATTTGCTGATGGGTTGACACAGAGGTCAACCCCTACCTCTACGAGGGGTAGCGTTAAAATCTTAAAAGCTTAGTTGGTCAGTTGGTCAGGAGATTAGGGTGGTTTGTTCTGCCTGGCAGAATTTGCTTTTGCTATCTACTAACTACTAATTACTAACTGCTAAATCTTTATTGGCCACGGTAAAGATTTCGAAATAAGCTACATGCTTGGTTCAAACTCGTTAATTTATGGTGCGACCCTGTAAGACACACTGGCAATTTGAACCACCATAACCAAATAGGGAGCTCCCATTAATTGATAACGTCATCCTGAGGCACGCCGAAGGATCTAGCCCGCAAGGGCTCAGGACCCACACTACGTACTCCACTTTCCACTTTGTGCTTTATGAAGAATAAGCAAGTTTATACGTTTTCGCGGCCAGTTGGTTTTATAATGGTTCTACTTTAGAGTCAGTGGAATGTTGGTTAGTAGAAAGTTGGAAAGGGTACTATGCAACCAATTCCTCTGCGAGGGGTAGCGTTGCTATGCGTTGGGGTGTGTTTGTGTATTTGCTTTTGGAAAATAAAGTGAGGTTAGTTAAATGAGAAAAATTTTGGGGAAAATATTGTTTGTTATTTCTAGTGCTATATTGTTAGTTTTTAATGCGCTAATTTGGTTAATAGATACAGCTGTTAATTTTGTTAAAAGTATAGCTAAGATGGTTATTGTCTTTTTAACTAGGGGAGGTTGCCTGCTATTTATAGTATTTGGTGCGCTCGCTATTACTTACCCATCTTTGCTGTTATTTATATTGTTTTTGGCGTTGTTCCCTATTATTGGGGGCATAACTTTATCTTATTTACAATATATAAGATATAGCGTTACTGAGTATCTTTTTGATAGAGCTGAATACTTGAGTAATGGGGTATATTACAAGTTTAAGACTTTTGCTGAGTATAGGCAGGACTATAAAAATAAGCAGAGAGAAAAAAGAAGAAAAGAACAAGAGAGGCGTTTTGCTGAGCAACAAAAGGCATGGGAAGAGAGATTTAATCAATGGTATGGTTATCAAAGGACATACACCAATGGCTATGGGGGACAAAACAGCTATGGTGGTTATGCAAGCCCTAGTACCGACTTTAAACAAAAATATGAAAAAAGCTGCGATGTTTTGGGAGTGGACTATAATGCCGACAAAAGCCAAATTAAAGCAGCTTATAGGCGAAAAGCCAGACAGTACCACCCAGATTTGAATCAAACCGAAAACGCCGCCGAGAAGTTTAAAGAAATAAGCTCTGCTAATGAGTTTTTAAGTGAAGATAATATCGAAAGGTATAAAAAGTATTTTGCATAAAGAGGTATAATTAAAAAAGGGGGATTATATGCCGAATCAACCAGGGGAATTTCATGGAGGTTTTTTGTTTCAGGTTTTACCGACGTTAGTAACTATTATTTTTGCTATCGTTATTATAACGATAGTTGTTCGCTTAGTGAAAGGTGGGCGACAGTGGATAGCTGATAATAATTCGCCGGTTTTAAATGAAAAGGTAAAAGTTGTCACTAAAAGAACTAATGTCAGCAGATACGGTGGCGGAACTCATTCCCGTCGTGGGAGAAATGTCACTACTTATTTTGTAACCTTCGAGTTTGAGGGCGGTGAGAGGAAGGAATTTAAAGTTAAAGATGAGGAGTACGGGAAATTAGTTGAAGGTGATGAAGGATATTTAACCTTTCAGGGCAGTAGGTATCAGGGGTTTGATAGAGCTTAATCAATGTATAAAAAAGCTCACTGCATTAGCGTGCGGTGAGCTTTTGATTATTATATGTAAATATATAAGAAAAGCAAAGGGAATTTAGAGTTTGTGTCGAAATATATTTAAGGATTAAACTGTTGTTTAACATATTAGATGTTCTAAAAAGAAAAGCTAATTAAAAGAACTATTTACGTACTATTTAAGTTCTATTAGCAAAAATATATTTATTGGAGGTTTTTTTATGGATGCAAACATTAAGAAGAGATATGAGGCATGGATTACAGACCCGTGTTTCGACAAAGAGACAATAAAGGAGCTTAAGGAGCTTGAAGGTGACGCTAAAGAGTTAGAGGATAGGTTTTACAAAGAGTTAGAGTTTGGCACAGCAGGTCTTAGAGGGATTATCGGTGCTGGGACTAATCGTATTAATAAGTACATAGTAAGAAAAGCGACTCAAGGTCTAGCTGATTATATAAAATCTAAAGGGCAAGGAGCAATTGCTAGAGGTGTGGTCATCGCTCATGATAACAGAAGAATGTCCCGAGAGTTTACTGAAGAAGCTGCTTTGGTGTTAGCAGCTAATGGTATAAAAACGTATTTATTTGATGATCTTAGAGCTACACCACAGCTATCCTTTGCGATTAGATACTTAAATTGCATTTCTGGAATAGTGGTGACAGCTAGCCATAATCCGCCGGAGTATAATGGTTATAAGGTTTATTGGGAAGACGGAGCTCAAATTGCTACAGAGCAAGCAGAAGAAATTATTGCTTCTATCGCCAAAGTTAATGATTTTGGTAGTGTTAAAGTGTTAGAAATGGAAGAGGCAAAAAGTAATGATTTAGTTGAGCTATTAGATGAGCAAATAGAAGATGCTTATATGGATGAAATTAAAAAGCAGTCATTACGTGGAGATATCATCAAGAAAGTGGCGGATGAATTTAAGGTTGTTTTTACTCCTCTTCATGGTACAGGAAATATCCCGGTGAGAAGGGCTCTAAAAGAGGTAGGATTTAAAAATGTGTTGGTAGTGCCTGAGCAGGAGAAGCCTGATTCTGAATTTTCAACTGTGGCATACCCTAACCCTGAGGATAAAGAAGCTTTTAAATTAGCTATTGAGCTTGCCAAAAAGGAAGAAGCTAACCTTATATTAGGTACTGATCCAGACTGTGATAGGGTAGGAGCTGTGGTAAGAAACAAAGAAGGCGAGTTTGTTGTGTTATCTGGAAATCAAACAGGGGCATTGCTTGTTAATTATATGCTGCATAGTTTAAAGGAGAAGGGCCAGCTTCCTGAAAATGGGGCTATTATTAAAACAATTGTTACCTCCGAAATGGGTCGGGACATAGCTGCAAGTTATGGTGTTGAGACGTTAAATACCTTGACAGGGTTTAAATATATCGGTGCAAAAATAAAGGAGTTTGAAGCTACAAAAGAAAAGCAATTCTTGCTTGGGTATGAGGAAAGCTTTGGTTATTTAGCTGGAACTCATGCAAGAGATAAAGATGCTGTGGTAACGTCGATGTTAATTTGCGAGATGGCAGCTTACTATTATGATAGAGGCATGAATTTATATGATGCTTTGATGGAGTTATATGATGAGTATGGCTACTATTTAGAAGGTCTGAAGGCTATAACTCTTGAGGGTAAAGCAGGCTTAGAAAAAATAGCGGATATTATGGATTATTTTAGGGGTTGTAAGTTGGAAGCTATTGGGGATAAGAAGATTGAAGTTTTCGAGGATTATAGTACTCAAGAGAGAGTTTATGTAGATGGTAATAAGTCGGCTGAAAAAATTGATTTACCAAAGGCTAATGTTGTTAAGTTTATGCTAGAGGACGGAGCGTGGGTTGCACTAAGACCGTCTGGAACTGAACCTAAGCTTAAGATTTATGTGGGAGTTAAGGAAGCTACTTATACGGCAAGTAAGGACTTACTTGAAAGAACTATGGATTGGATGAACTAAAAGATTCAAGAGATTTAGATGGACAGGAGTTTAAGGGACGAGGGTGGCGTTAAAATCTTAGTTGGACAGTTGGTCAGGAGATCAAGGGGCGGTTTGTTCTGCCTGGCAGAAATTGCTGTTCTGCTACTAGCTAGCTACTAACTACTAACTACTAACTACTAAATACTAACTGCTAAACCCTTATTGCCCACGGTAAAGATAACGAAATTAGTTACATGCTTGGTCCAAACTCGTTCATTTATGGTGCTCATTTTGGAAAGACCCGGTTTTAAAAACCTTTTTATGATATTTCCAGACCCAGCAGAGGCAGCAGATTTAAAGTATGCCCTTTGGCCCAGCAGAATAAGCAAGTTTATACGTTTTCGCGGCAAATTGTTTTTATATTGTTTCTTGGACGTCCCTTACCATTGACAGGTAGAACTATGTAGTGCAAAATCTTAATTGGCCACGGCAAATATCAGGAAACCTAGTAATGGGTAATTAGCGGTGTGAGGTTGGTGATAAAGCACATAACCTTATGACCTAAATCGCCTCTTAAGTAGGTTTTGTTGGTCATTGCCATATTGGTTAGCCATTTGCTGAGGGGTTGACACAGAGGTCAACCCCTACCTCTGCGAGGGAGAGCGTTAAAATCTTAGTTGAACAGTTGGTCAGTTGGTCAGGAGATCAAGGGCGGTTTGTTCTGTCTGGCAGAATTTGCTGTTCTGCTACTAGCTAGCTACTCACTACTAACTACTAAATACTAAATACTAACTGCTAAACCCTTATTGGCCACGGTTAAGATAACGAAATTAGTTACATGCTTGGTCCAAACTCGTTCATTTATGGTGCTCATTTGGGAAAGACCCGGTAAGACACACTGGCAATGTGAACCACCATAACCAAGTAGGGAGCTCTCATTAATTGATAAAGTCATCCTGAGGCACGCCGAAGGATCTAGCCCGCAAGGGCGCAGGACCCACACAACACACCCCACCTTCCACTTTCAACTTTATTAACCTGCCTGCCCCAGCAGAATAAGCAAGTTTATACGTTTTCGCGGCCAATGGGTTTTTTTACTGGTTCTATTTTAGGGTCAGTGGAATGTTGGTTAGTATAACTTTAATTGTCAATTGTTCATTGGAAATTGTATTCGCTTTTATAAAAAAAAGGGGGGGATTAGGTTTGTTTGATAGCTCTTTTATTGTTTGGTTGCAGCAGTTTTCTAATGGATTTTTAGATTCATTTTTTACTATTATTACAACTGTTGGGAATCCGGAGTATTATATGATTGCTTTTCCTTTTATTTATTGGTGTATTAGTAAAAGGATGGCTTATCGCTTTACTATTTTCTTTTTGCTATCAACCTATGTAAACACTATAGTTAAGGGTTTTACAGATGTTGCAAGACCCTGTAGTTCTGAAGTTAGGGTGCTTTACGGGGATTCAACCTACGGTTCTTCGTCATTTCCTAGCGGCCATACTCAAGGGACTGCTTCCTTTTGGGGTTATTTAGCTTATTACTTTAAAAACAGGTATTTTACATGTTTTGCAGTTGTGTTAACTGCTCTTGTCGGACTTTCTAGAATTTACTTAGGGCTACATTTTGCAATTGATGTAGTTGCTGGGTTGTTTATCGCTATTATGGTTTTAACTCTTTTTAATTTATTCTATGATAAAGTAGCTAGCAGGCTTGATGGGCTTTCATGGAAATTAAAGGTTGGTTTGTCAACGGTTTTGCCTTTGTTACTTCTTGTACCTCCAGGGCATGATAAGGGCATGTTAGTTGGATTTGCTATTGGGCTTATGGTTGGATACCAGCTTGATAAGCGCTATTTAAACTTCTCTAACTCTGCGACAATAGCTAAACAGGGTGTGAAATTTGTCATTGGAGTTGTGGGGCTTTTTGTCTTAAGAGTGGTTTTGAAAGAACTATTTGAGGTTATAGGTTTTAGTGCTTTGACGGAGCATGGGGCAGATATGGTTAGGTACTTATTTGTAGGTTTATGGGCTAGTTACTTTGCACCGTATTTATTTGTGAAGCTAGGGCTATCTAAGGAGCCTAAAATAGAAATCGGGCAAGATCATAGGGTTAAAGTGTAAAGTGTTAACAAAGATATGCTGTTTTTAAAGAAAAGGGACAGGTCTGGCTGCACGCCGTGTGCTAGCAGTATGCCCGTCTCTTTTTTTATTGGACAGGAGTTAAAGGGCGGTTGCCATTTGCTGAGAGTTGACACAGAGGTCAACCCCTACCTCTTTGAGGGGCAAACCATAAAACCCTAGTTGGCCACGGTAAACATTTCGAAATTAGTTACATGCTTGGTCCAAGCTCGTTCATATTTATCATCCATATTGGAAAGACCCTGTTTTAAATTTAAAAACCTAATTTAATGATATTTCCAGACCCAGCAGAGGTAGCAGATTTAAAGTATGCTCTTTGGCCCAGCAGAATGAGCAAATTTATACGTTTTCGCGGCTAATTGCTTTTAAATGGTTTCTGCACGGTCCCTGCCGTTAATAGGTGGAGCCGTAGGTAAAGTGCAAAACTTTAATTTGCAACGGTGGCTGTGGTTGTTTTTGGTGGTCATTCCCATAATGGCTAGCCATTTGCTGAGGGTTGACACAGAGGTCAACCCCTACCTCTTCGAGGGGATAGGGCATCAAAATCATACAAATCTAGTTGACCACGGTAAACATAACGAAACTAGCTACATGCTTGGTCCAAACTCGTTTATATATGTCATCCATATTGGAAGGACCCTGTTTTAGATAAAAAACTTAATGATGTAAAAGTATCTACTCTCTTAAAAACTATTTCCAGATCCAGCAGAATTAGCAGATTTATATGTTTTCGCGGCCAGTTGATTTATTATTTTGAATTTTTATTTGGGAGTGTGTATGTATGTTGAAGAAAGTTAAAATAAAGAGTGTTGTATGTTGGAGTATGGTTGTTCTTTGGATGGGGTTGATATTTTACTTTTCGGCTCAGCCCGCTTCGGAATCAAGCGAGTTAAGTAGTGGGGTGACAGAAATAGTAGCTCGTGCTTTTGGGGTTTTTGTTCCTGAAGCTATTATAGGGTTTGATACTTTACATTTACTAGTTAGGAAGGGGGCTCACTTTTTTGTTTATTTTGTGTTGGGTATCCTTGTAGTTAATGCTTTTAATGTTAGCGGGTTTAGCCAAGCTAAGTCTATATATTTGTCTTTTGCAATATGTGTTATTTACGCTATCAGTGATGAGGTGCATCAATTATTTGTGCCGGGTAGAAGCGGAGAGGTAACCGATGTGATAATTGATAGTATAGGAGCAGGTTTTGGGATAGGTTGCTTTTTAGGGATAGGAAAATTGTTGGACAGATATAGAAGGAAGAGGCTAAATCGGAGCAGTGATTTGTAGTTTAAGGGCAAAGTTTTAGGAGTGGGAGGTTAAGAGTTTGAAGTGAGAAAGCATATTTCAAAACCTAAAGACCTTGATTGGCCACGGTAAACATTTCGAAATTGGCTACATGAGTAGTGGCAATCAGTAATATGAAATCGGAAGTTGGTAGCTTACTTCAAAAGCACAAAATCTTTAATTGGCCACGGTAAACATCACGAAATTAGTTACATGCTTGGTCCAAACTCGTTCAGTTATGGTATTCACTTTGGAAAGACCCGGTTTAATTCGCTTTCTACATTCCATTTTGCTAGCAAGTCTACTTCTAGAAGTGTTTTTATTTTTAACCATAATGACTTCTGCTGGAGCACTGTAGTGCTCCCTTACAAAACATTTATTTCCAGACTAGCAGAAACACTTAACCTCAAGACCTTAATTGCCTCTTAAGTAGGTTTTGTTGGTCATTGCCATATTGGCTATCCATTTGCTGATGGGTTGACACAGAGGTCAACCCCTACCTCTTCGAGGGGGAAACCATAAAACCCTAATTTGCCACGATAAAGATTTAGAAATAGGCTACTTTGCACTGACCAATCAATAGGGTTGCCATCTCGGGATGCTAGGGACAGGTACAGCCGTGCCACTGGGGGTATACCAGTCCATGCGTTCCTTGGTATTTTTTCCTGCTAAAATCTGCTTGTTTGGCTGTTAGATTTGCTTTATAATATTGTATATATAAAATATTAGTTTATGATAAAAGTGATTATTTCATTCATATACTAAATAATTTTCTTGACATATGAGGTGTTGATGTGAAAAAAACTGCTCTACTTTTAATGATTGTAATAATTGCTTCTAAGGTTTTTGGTTTTGCTAGAGAGATAACTCTAGCACATTTTTATGGCACTTCTCAGATAAGTGATGCTTTTTTAATTTCTCTTACTATTCCTGCTGTTATCTTTTCTTTTTTTGGAACAGCGATAAAGACGACATATATTCCACTTAGCAGTGAGATTTTAAAGGACAAAAAAGAGAAAGAAGCTAATCTTTTTACCAGTAATATAATCACCACGCTAATGATCGTTTGTACAATTATTGTAGTAGTGGTTCAGTTGTTTCCAGAAGCTGTGGTGACCCTGTTTGCACGGAGTTTTGAAGGCGAGTCTATGTACTATGCAGTTAAATTCACTAGGATTACTATCCTAAGTATATATTTTACTGCAATGATTCACGTTTTAAATGGATATTTGAACCTTAAAAATAGCTTTCTTGCGCCAGAGCTTATAGGAATACCTATGAGTTTAATTTTGATGCTTACTATGCTACTGAGCTCTATTTTCAGTCCTGACCTTTTAGGATATGGAAAGATAATAGCTGTGATTGTTCAGTTACTTGTGCTTTTGCCTTTTTTAGTAAAAAAAGGCTTCAAATATACTCCTACATTTAATTTAAAAGATCCCCGGCTTCAAAAGCTTGCGTTTTTGACTATGCCTGTTATGTTTGGGACATCTATTAACCAAATAAATAAGCTGGTTGATAGAAATCTAGCATCGGAAATAATAGGTGGCGTTTCAGCTTTGAATTATGCTTACAGGTTAAACGGCTTTATTAACGGGATATTTGTTATATCAATTGCAACAGTTATGTACCCGATGATTGCAAGGATGGCGTCTGATGGTGACCTAAAAGGTCTTAAAAAGACATTGTCGGAGTCAGTTGTTGGGATAAGCTTGTTAGTTTTTCCGGCAACTGTAGGAGCTATGATTTTTGCTGAGCCTATAATTGATTTCTTATTTGGTAGGGGAGAGTTTGGTCTAGAAGCTATCAAGTTAACTAGCACCGCTTTGTTCTTTTATTCAATAGGGATGGTTGCTTTTGGAATGAGGGAGATTTTATCTAGAGTTTTCTTTTCATTGCAGGATACAAAAACTCCGATGGTAAATGCTTCTATAGCTGTAGGTTTAAATGTTGTTTTAAATATCATTTTGTTTAGATTTTTAGGTATAGGTGGCCTAGCCTTAGCCACGAGTGTTTCAGCTATTTTCTGTTCAGCTTTATTGATTTTCAGCTTAAAGAAGAAGATAGGTAGATTAGGGATGAAAAATATATTTATATCCTTTGGCAAGATAGTTTTTGCTGCCTGTTTAATGGGAGTTGTGGCAAAGGTTGTTTTCGAGTTGGCTACGCGTGTATTAAGTATTAATCTGTCGCTAATAATTTCCATAGGTGTTGGAGCTCTAGTTTACTTTGGAATTATTTTCTGTATGAAAATTAATGAAGTTGATGTTTTATCTGATGCTTTAAAAGATAAATTGAAGGGGAGATTAAATGGTATAAATTTTTAATTTATAGAGGTTAAAGTATAGGGAATATACTATATAGTTATATCAAATGCGATAAAATTCATTTAAATATTTTAAGTAACTTATGTAGAAACATATAATTTTCATCTTAGAAGGGGCTATAGTATGATAAAAATTCAAAAATACGGTGGAACTTCTGTTGCTTTTGCTGATCAGCGAAGAAAAATTGCTAAAAGAATTGTAGAAAATATAAATAAAGAACCGCAGCAAAAAATAGTGGTTGTTGTCTCTGCTATGGGAAGAAAAGGTTCTCCCTATGCAACTGATACTTTGCTTAGCTTAATACAAGACTATTCTAATATTTCAAACTCTAAGGTAGACCAGTTAATGTCTTGTGGCGAAGCTATTTCGGCAGTTATGCTTGCAGCTGAAATAGAGTCTTTAGGACAGGAATGTGAGCTGCTTTCAGGCTGGAATGTAGGGATAATAACCGACGATAATTTTACTGATGCTAATATCTTAGGCGTTGATACTAAAAATATCGAAAAAGCTTTTGAGCGCTCGCCTGTAGTTGTTGTTACAGGTTTTCAAGGGTTAGCTAAGTCAAATAAAATTACCACCTTAGGGCGAGGTGGAAGCGATACTACTGCTGTCGCTTTAGGCGCAGCTTTGAGGGCGGAGACTGTTGAAATATATACTGATGTAGACGGTGTGATGACAGCAGATCCAAAAGTTGTTACAAACCCTAGAAAAATTAAAGAAATAAGCTATGAAGAAATCTTTGAAATGGCAAATGCAGGGGCAAAAGTAGTTCATCCTAGAGCTGTAGAACTAGCTCAAAGCTCTAGCTTACCTCTGCATATTAAGTCGAGCTCTGATGGAGAAGGCACTGTAATAAGAGATGCTAGAAGCATTGGGCCTATTAAAGAAAGAAATTTAATCACCGGCATAGCAGAGATAGGTAATCTTGTGCAGGTAAATGTGTTTTTTAGTAAGGAAGATAAAGAACTGGAACTGAAGCTTTTTAAACAAATAGCCAAAGCCGGTATAAGTATAGATTTGATAAACATAAGTCCATATACTAAAACCTTTACAATAAAGTCACAAAGCAAGGAGAATTTAATTACTTTATTGGAGAGTTTAGATTTGCGTTACAGCTTGGAAGAGGATTGTACAAAAATCACAGTGGTAGGGGTAAAAATGCAGGGTAAGCCCGGTGTTTTATCTGAAGTTTTGGAACCATTATGCGCTGATAAAATTCCTATTTTACAGACGGCAGATTCTCATATAAACATTTCAATTTTGGTGAAAAGCTTTCACGCACGAAAGAGTGTAAGCTTACTGCATTCAGCTTTGATTGAAAACAACGTGGCACATCCTATGCAGCAAAAGGTAGACTTATAATAACTAATAATATAGATGTAAAACAGCAAGTTTTTTAAAAAACTTGCTGTTTTTTTGTGCCAAGTTAATCTGGAGTGTCGAAAAAACACGACCGATTACGGTGTAGACCTATAATACAAAGTAAATCAAGAAAAAAGAGGAAAAGTGGTTGGAATTGGAAGGCTTTCTTTTTTAATGTTTTCTGATATTACTATCACGGGATAGTTGACAAGGCTATTACTAATGACTGTAATTATCATTTTCTCCTTAGGCGTTGCTATTGTGCCTATAGCGTTCTATAGTGGGGTTAAGGGTAATGAAGATTTATATGAAAAAATGCTAAAAAGTATCTAATAATAAAAGCCTAGCTGTAAATAGCTAGGCTTTTTGCTTGTATACTATATTTGGTGTTTTTCTAAATCTTGCTTAAACTCACCAGTGAGTTTTTTAAACTCTTTGATATTTTGAGACATATCTTTTATTCTATCGGTGTACTGGTTTACATTGGCCGAAACCTCTTGGCTAGACGCAGAGTTTTCTTCAGCTATGGCTGCAAGACTTTCAATTTTTTCGTATATATTTGAAATGGAGTCGGTTTCTAGTGTTAGCTGATCTATCATTTCGATAATTGCTTGTGTAACAGAGCTTATACTTTCGGTTGCCTTTTTATTTGAGTCAGCTACGCTATTTAGTTTTCCGCTTTCCTCTTTTAAAATCCCAAACTGAGATTCTATATCTTCTACTATGGCAAAAATTCTTTCGCTAAAGGTATTTAAGTTATCGTTAATGCTTAAAGCAGCTGATTTTGATTCTTCCGCAAGTTTTCTAATTTCTTCTGCGACTACGGAAAAGCCTTTGCCTTGTTCTCCAGCTCTTGCTGCCTCGATGGATGCGTTAAGGGCTAAGAGGTTAGTTTGTTCTGAAATAGAGGTAACAGTTTCTACTATCTCTGTTATGTCACCGGCTTGTTGCTCGAGCTTATCACTATTTTCTTTTAACGTAGCAAACTGCGAAACTATTTTTTGGATGTTTTCTGTTGTGTTTACAACATCGTTATAACCTCTATTAATATCTTTAACTACGCCTTCAAGTAATTCTTTACTTTGATTTTCTTTGTCTACAATCTCTCTTAGAGAGACGATGTTATCGCTAAGAATTGCTACAGAGCTTTCAGTTTCTTCTGCCTGGTTGATTGCTCCTTCTGCTACTTGCTCTACGACATCCGAAATTTCCGAAGAAGTTTGGTCCATGTCATTAGAGATACCAGTTAAAGTGGAACCAAAACTATTCATTTCATCTGCTATGCCTTTAAAACCTATTAAATCTTTTACTAAACTAACCTTATAATCATTTACCATTGTTTGTAGTTTTTCATGCTGATCACCAGTTTTTAGCTCCGTAGAAGTATAATAGTTTTTGTCGAGCATGCTATCTAGTGAGTTTATCACATCTTTTAATGGTCGATTCAGTAGCTTAGAGCTAGCCAAATTAATTATGAAAAAGGATATAAGTAGCGAAGGAATAAATAGATTTTGAGGAAGTAATAGCTGCAAAGGATATGCTACTGCAGCTGTTACTGCAGTTGATAAAATAGCAGACTTTGCTTCGTAACTTTTGATAAATCCAAAGGAAAGTATTTTGTTTAAAGAGTATTTTTTTATATAGTGGATCTGCTCAGAGAAAGTTATTTTTATGGTTATGCTGTCTTCTTCTTTATTTTGAGTTTCTACCTCAATTGTTTCGTTGAAAAAATCTGATGCCCCTTTTATAAGACCGATAAAATAGTCAAACATTTTACGTTTAGATATGTACTTAATTGTAGCTTGGTGTGAAGAAACTACCTCCATAATAAGGCGTGGTGGGGTAGCACCAGGCACTTTTTCTGTTATGATTGCATGGATATCATCCATAGATCTTAAAAAAGAGTATAGGTTTTTTTGTTGAAAATAACTTGGATAGAGGTTAAAAAAGGAATTTATATTTTTTTGGCCTATTTCCTGCCATACTTGTCCTGTTGTTGTGTTTTGGTCTTTTGCTATGTACTCTATTATTTTATAGGGCACCTGTTCGTCAATGTCTTCGGTTGGTTTAATTATTTTATCTTTTTCCCAATTTACTTCCTTCATAGCCTTAGCTACTAGGGGTTCGCCATATAAATCTTTTGCTGAATTAAGCCATGCAGAAACAACTGTTCCTTTCAACTTTAGACCACCTCATTTTCTTGTAATTGTTATTATTAACATTAATTACTATTATAATATATTAGACTGAATTCGACAATGGGATTTAGAAAGAAACGGTTATGTGTATATACATATCAAATAAATATAATGAAAAAACAGGGATTTGTTGAATTTTGGCGAATTTTTTATTATAGCAAGTAGCTAGGAGGTGGAAAGCTTGCTGGACTCGATCAGAGGATTTACCACACAACTCTTATTAAATAGCAAAAAAGGTGATAATCTTCAACTTAAAGTTGGAGAGAAGGTAAAAGCTAAAATAATGAAGGTGTATGCCCAAGGAGTTACCCTGAAATTACAAGGGAAGCTATTAACGGCAAATACTAAGACTATAGATGTGCCTCTTAGGGAGGGGAGCGAACAGTATTTTATATATTCTGGGCTGAATAAATCCGGTGAGATGATTTTAAAGCCGGCAGAAAGTGAAAAGAGCGAGCATCAGGTTAAGCAAGCGCTAGACAGGGTGTTAACTGAGCTAAACTTACCTAAGTCCGAGCAGGGCAGAGAAATAGTTAAAAAGATGATGGAGCTTAAAGTAAATTTAGATAAAGGAGATATACAAAAGATAAATAACCTTTTGCCACCTAAAGAGAACAACAAAGAGGTTATTCATCGTTTGGTTTCTTTATTAAAAGTGGGTGCCAGTCTTTCTAAAGAAAATGTTCAAACAATGAGGTCGGATGTAGGCGCTACTGTGAAGGAGGAATTAATAAATTTGCAGCAACATGCTGACAAATTTGTTAAAAGCAGCTCGCCTAGTTTACGCCAATTAGGAGCAGAGATAAATAGCTTTATCCAAAGCAACAAAGTTTCTTTAGATACTACTTACGGGATAGATAATTCAGTTAAAGAAGTTTTAACTGAGCCTAAAGCACAAAATATCTTTAAACTACTAAGTAGTGCCGTTAATGCTAAACAGCAGCCTAGCACCAATGCACTGCCCAATAGTAATGAAGCTCCTTTAATTACAGAACAGGCATTTACAAAATCCCAGCCGGCACAGCCTTTAAAGTTAGTGACAGGGTTTGAGTTATTAAAAAATCTGGTTCTTGAGCCAAATTTAACGGGCCAAGATGAGAAGATAAACAGTAATCTTTTAAAAAATTTACAGATAAATGAAAATGTAGAACAGACAGGGGAAAAGATCACTAAAGGGGAGAACCTTTCACCTAACCTTCGAGAAGAAGGAGGGGAGATAGTCCGGTCTTTGGTAAATATCTCTCGATCCTTTGCGGCAATGGAAGCTCAGCAACTAGCGACATTTAACGCTAGTTCATCAACTCAAAACTATATGCTTACTTTTGATGTGCCAATCGAGCATAAGAGCGAACTACATATGGCGAATATCAGCGTAAAAAAAGAAGGCAAAACAAGCAAAGACAAGTCCGAATCAGGAAGAACTTTTGTTACTGTAAATGTTCAAACTAAAAATATCGGAACTGTAGTATCAAAGCTGGATATAAAGGATAAGAACCTTAGCTGTGTTTTTGAAGTGGAAAATGAAAAAACTATTATGCTTTTAAAACCGGAGCTTAATAGGTTAGAAAATGTTCTTGAGCAAGAGTTTAAAGTTTTAAACTTAGATGTTAAATTAAAAGAAGAGCAAGATGTTGAATATAGTAAAAGCCAGGATCTAAGCATAAATAAGCTGGATATAAGAGTGTAGGTGAGAAGAATGGCTGATGAAGAATTTAAGCAAACAAAAGCAGTGGCACTTAAATATCAGAAAGAGAAAAAAGCACCCCCAGAGGTTGTGGCAAAGGGGAGAGGGGCTGTAGCTGAAAAAATTCAAAACTTAGCAAAGGAAAATGACGTGCCCCTATATAATGATAAAAATCTTGTGGAGCAGCTCATAAGACTAGAGGTAGCGGAAAATATACCCCCAGAGCTTTATAAGGCTGTAGCTGAGGTGTTGGTGTTTGTTTACTCTTTGGACAGAAGGAACTAGTTGGATAGGAGTTCAAGGGCGAATTTACAATTTACAATTTAGCTAGTGGTAATTAGTAATATGAGGTCGGAGGTTGGTAGCTTAATTCAAAACCACCAAATCTTTAATTGGCCACGGTGGCTGTGGTTGTTTTTGGTGGTCATTACCATTATGGTTAGCCATTCTGAGGGGTTGACACAGAGGTCAACTCCTACCTCTTCGAGGGGATAGGGCATCAAAATCATAAAAACCTAGTTGGCCACGGTAAAGATAACGAAATAAGTTACATGAGTAGTGGTAATAAGTAGTATGATGTCTGATGTTGGCAACAATTTATCACAACATAAGGGGGGGAAATCCACCGCAGAGACACCCAAAAAGTCATCCTGAGGCATGCCGAAGGATCTTGCCCACAAGGGCACAGGACCCAAAAAACGAACCCCAGCTTCATTTTTCACTTTCTACTTTCCACTTCATCAACGATAAAACCAAAACCCTAATTGGCCACGGTAAAGATTACGAAATTAGTTACATGCTTGGTCCAAACTCGTTCATTTATGGTGGTCATTTTTGGAAAGACCCGGTTTTAGATAAAAAAACTTAATGATGTAAAAGTATCCTCTCTTAAAAAAACTATTTTCAGACCCAGTAGAATTATCAAATTTATGGGGTTATCCATCTTCGGGACAGAGGGGACAGGTACGACTGTCCCATTGGGAATCGATGGTACAGCATACCAGTCCCCCTTGTCCCTTGTGCAAGTTTATAGCATGCCGTTTGGCCCAGCAGAATAAGCAAGTTTATACGTTTTCGTGGCCAGTTGGTTTTTTATTGGCTTTAACAGGATTAAGTGCAAAGCCCTAATTGCCCACTGCTGTAGTTGTTTTTTTTGGTCATTACCATAATGGCTAGCCATTTGTTGATGGGTTGACACAGAGGTCAACCCCTACCTCTTTGAGGGGTAGCTTTAAAATTTTAAAAGCTTAGTTGGACAGTTGGTCAGTGGTCAGGAGATCAAGGGCGGTTTGTTCTGTCTGGCAGAATTTGTTTTTGCTATCTACTAACTACTATCTACTATCTACTACCTGCTAATCCTTATTGGCCACGGTAAACATCACGAAATAAGCTACATACTGGGTCCAAGCCCATTCATTTATGGTATCCATATTGGGAAGGCCCTGTAAGACACACTGGCTATGTGAGCCACCATAACCAAATAGGGAGCTCACATTAATTGATAAAGTCATCCTGAGGTGCGCCGAAGGATCTAGCTCATAAGAGCGCAGGACCGACACAACGGACTCTACCTTCCACTTTCCACCTTCCACTTTCAACCTGGAGTGGGGGAGGTTGCTCAATTTCCCAACTTTTTCTGATTTTTGCAGGTATTTTGTTTCGTTTGTGGAAATATTATAAAGAGAGTTTTTATATTAATTTTATAGCTTTACTGTTATAAAGATGGTAGGCTAAAATAAAAAATAGGGGGTAAGTATTTTGGAATTACTTAAAAGGCTGACTGAAGCTAATGGTACACCAGGCAGAGAAGAGCGGATAAGAAAGATAGTTATTGAGGAAATGGAAGGCTTGATGGATGAAATTAGCGTAGATGCTATGGGAAATGTTATCGGCGTTAAAAAAGGAAGCGGAAGCAAAAAGGTTATGCTATGTGGACATATGGATGAAATTGGCTTTATCGTATCTCACATAGATGACAAAGGATTTTTACGCTTAAATCCTGTGGGAGGTTTTGACCCTCGTACGCTTGTAGCTCAAAGAGTTAATGTACATGGTAGAGAAGATCTTAAAGGTGTATTGATGCCTGGCATTAAACCAGCTCACTTAATGACTCCTGAAGAGGCTAAAAGAACTTTAAGAGTTCAGGACTTTTTTGTTGATTTAGGTAGGAGTAAAGAAGAGGTAGAAAAGCTTGTTAGAATTGGTGATTTTGTAACTTTAGACAGAAACTTCGAGGAAATAGGTGACAATATTTCTGCTAAGGCTTTAGATGATAGAGCAGGGGTTTATATTATGCTTGAAGCTGTTAAAAAGTTAAAAGATCATGATGTGGACATTTATGCTGTAGCTACTGTACAAGAAGAGCAAGGGCTACGTGGAGCTACCACAGGTGCGTATGGTGTTAGACCAGATATCGGCCTTGCATTGGACGTTACTATCGCTGGTGATGTTCCTGGTGGCTCTCCTGATTCTGTAGTTACTAAGCTAGGTGAAGGAGCTGCCATTAAGCTGATGGACTCTGCTTCTATCTCCAATTATAAATTGGTAGACTTTATGAGAGATATAGCGGAAGATAACGATATAAAATATCAAATGGAGATTCTTCCAAGAGGTGGAACTGATGCAGGCGCAATAGAGCGCTCTCACACAGGGTGTCCTGTTGTAAGTTTGTCCCTTCCTACACGCTATGTTCATAGTAATGTGGAAACAGCTAATAAAAATGATTTACAAGCAACAATTGATTTATTAGCTAAGTTTTTAGAAAATGTTCATAAAGGTGATTTTAGTTTATAAGCTTAAAAAGCTGGAGCAACTTTGCTCCAGCTTTTTTTAATTTGGCTCTTTACCTCTTTTTCTAGTACACTAGTTGCTTCCCACGTCTAAAGTGATGGGTTTTGCATATACATAATATAAAAGTGGAATACGTGGATAAAAGGGGTGAGGCCGTTGAGTGATTTTTCTAGAGATGACCTTGAAAATATACTTAAAAAGTTAATTTCTAAACGGAGCGTTGAGGTAAATAAAATTAAGGGCAGCATGGATAATACGCAAGATTTAACTAGTTTTTTATCTGATTGCCAAAAAAAAATACTGCACCTTGAGAGGGCAATTCAACACTATCAGCAATTTTTAAGAGAGTGGACATTATATAGCACTGGTGAGAGGGTTGAGGATGATGAGCCCGCAAAACGAACTACCTGGACAATTCACAATGATATCATCACTATAGCTATAAGAAGGCCAAACAGTAAATATGCGACTACAATTAGGTTTCCTGCATTATTAGCCAGAGAAATTTTGACTTTTATTTTTAGTTTTATCGAGGAGAACAAAGTTATTAAAAGGTCTGATATATTAGGGGAGTTTGAAAAGGAGATTATACAGCAAACCACGTATAATTCTAATTCTTCAGGACAGGTGATTTATGCCTTGATTTTAGTTTTATTAAAAGAGGGAGTCTTGCAGGCAAGTAAAAACAACAAACGGGAATATATTTTAAAGGAGAAAAAAGAGATATTTCTATAATCTATAATGAAAAAGAGTCTGGGCCAGGCCATCACCATTATGGTTAGCCATTTGCTGAGGGGTTGACACAGAGGTCAACCCCTACCTCTGCGAGGGGATGAGGCATCAAAAGCACAAAACCTAGTTGGCACGGTAAAGATGTAGTAGTAATAAGTAGTATGAGGTCTGAGGTTGGTAATAAAACCTACACCCCCTAAGATCTTAATTTGCCACGGTAAAGATAACGAAATAATCTACATGCTTGGTACAAACTCGTTCATATATGTCATCCATATTGGAACGGCCCTGTAAGACACACTGGCAATGTGAACCACCATAACCAAATAGGGAACTCTTATTAATTGATAAAGTCATCCTGAGGCACGCCGAAGGATCTAGCTCATAAGAGCGCAGGACCCACACAACGAACTCCAGCTTCCACTTTCCACCTTCAACTTTATTAACGAATCAGACCCAGCAGAATAAGCAAGTTTATAGCATGCCGTTTGGCCCAGCAGAATAAGCAAATTTATACGTTTTCGTGGCTAGTTGGTTTTATATTGGTTCTGCTTTAGGGTCAGCGGAAGGTTGGTTAGTTGGACAGTTAGAAAAGATTTCGAAATAAGCTACGGTGATGTGGTTTTTTTGGTGTCATTGCCATTACGGTTAGCCATTTGCTGAGGGGTTGACACAGAGGCAGACTGTGTCATAATTCATGATATAATAATGTTCATAAAACTCTAAATATGATATAATGTATAGTATACGACCCCATATATATCAGGGGGTTCATTAAGCTTTTGACTATGTTAAAAAGGGTGATGAAAATGAACATTATTAAAGGTGAAGATCGCGATCAAATAACGCTTTTCCCAGATACAATAGATAACTATATAAGTGATGATAATCCTGTAAGGGTTATTGATGCCTATATTGACAGTCTAGATTTAAAAAAGTTAGGCTTTGTAAATATTGAACCTAATAAGGTCGGGGCTCCTATGTATCCTGCTAAAACTATGCTAAAAATATATGTATATGGATATATGAATAAAATTAGATCCTCAAGAAAATTAGAAAATGAAACTATCAGAAACGTTGAAATGATGTGGCTGACTAAAAAGCTAACCCCTGACCATAAAACAATTTCACGCTTTAGACAAAACAACCCAAGTGCATTAAAAAACGTGTTTAAAAACTTTAATAGATTAATAAGTAAACTAGGCCTTTTTGGCAAGGAGTTATTAGCTGTAGACGGCAGTAGATTTAAAGCGGTAAATTCTAAAGAAAATAACTATAACCAAAAGAAAATCGCCGATAGAATACAAAGATTAGACCAAAAAATCAATACATATATGGAATCACTAGATAAAAATGATGAGGAAGAATCCAATGTTGATAAAAAGTTTTCAGCTGAGGAAATAAATCAAATTATCGAAGGTTTAAATGAGCAGAAAAAACAATACGAAGATATGGCTGCAAAATTAGAAGAAACTGAAGAAACACAAATTTCTACTGTTGATCCCGATGCTAGAAGAATGTCTAGAAAATACGGTAACACAGATGTAGGTTACAATATCCAAACAGCCGTAGATAGTAAGTACAAAATGTTAGCAGAGTTTGATGTAACTAATAGCATTACTGATTATGGACACTTATCTACAACTGCTGAAAAAGCTAAAGAGTTATTAGAAGTAGAAAGTATAAAAACTACTGCTGATAAGGGATATGATTCAGCTACTGATATAGCAGAGTGTCTAATGAATGGGATAGAGCCTCATGTTACTATGGATGAAGACATTACTATCTGTATTGAAGCAGAAACAGATGAAAGAGAAAAAATAACCACTCAGTCTAACGGTAGAATTGTGTACATAAAAGACCGTAACATTGCAATTTGTCCAATGGGTAAGATTTTATATCCCAGTTCGTTTAACAAGAAGAAAAAGGAAGCAAGATTTTTGAACAAGAAAGCTTGTAACAGATGCGACAGTAAGTGCTGTAAAGGTAAACACAAGTTTTTTTCTAAGAGGATGAAACAAAAGGACTGGTCAAAAAGCTATAATGATCAGGACTTAAAGATAAAGCAGGTTACCGTCAAAAGGGACTTGAGCATACTTAAGAAAAGAAAAGCAATAGTAGAGCACCCTTTTGGAACTATAAAAAGAGCTTTTGACTCAGGATATTGTTTAACTAAAGGGTTAAATAATGTCGTGGGTGAATTTTCATTGACTTTTTTAGCATACAACCTTAAAAGAGCAATAAATATCCTGGGAAGCAAGCAGTTAGTTGAAGTAATAACCACCTTATAAATGAGGGTTATTGCTTCTTTTTCCTCAGCATCATTTTTTAAGTGCATAAACAGACTTTCAAGGTAAAATTCTTGCTTTTTAGTAGTAATTCTGACACAGTCTGGAGGTCAACCCCTACCTCTACGAGGGGATAGGGCATCAAAAGCATAAAACTTTAATTGGCCACGGTGGCTGTGGTTGGTTTTGAAAGTAAAAAATGGTTCCAATCATCAAAAGTCGATGATCGGAACCATTTTTTTATTTGTTTTGGCTAGATACGTCTCAGCCTTTTTTTAGTTTGTATCAATTTTTTCAAAGTATTGTTTCTGTTCTTTTAAAAATTCCGTTAAGGTTTTATGTCCTGATTGTTTAAATTTTTGTGCCGTTTCTATGCCGACATATCTAAAGTGCCATGGTTCATAAATATAACCTGTTATATGTTTTTTATCTTCAGGATAACTCATGATAAAGCCATATTTATGAGCGTTTTCAGCTAACCATTTTCCTTCTGAAGTATTGGCAAAGCTTTCTGAAAGTACCCCGGAGCTGTCACTAAAGTCAACGGCAGTACCTAATTGGTGCTCTGACTGACCTGGCCTTGCGCTAACTATATTTGCTTGTTCTTCACTGCCATGACGTGAAACTTGATTTGCAAAAATCCTCTTTTGAAAATCAAAGGTTCTATATCCTGATCTAGCTACTAGTTCGTTTATCCCTTCTCTTTTAGCAACATTTAAAAGTACTATTAAATGTTCTAAGGTTTCTTCTCTTAGTTCTAGATGCATACCATCATGAGTATATTCTACCGGAATTTGTTTTAAATCAGCCGGATGGTATCTTCCTAAATAGGTATCTTTTGTCACTAAAGCTTTAAGATAGTCACCATCAGCTATTACAAGGTTGTTTTCTACTGGCGAGTCAACTAGTTTAAAGATTGCAGTTATTTTTTTGTCATTTTCTAAGGTTAGTTCAATTTCTTTATCCGTGGAAATAACGGTGTTATTTTTCTCCCAGCCCACAAATTCATATCCTGTAGTTGGTTTTGCAATTGCTGATACATTTTCACCCTTTTTATACTGGCCGCTACCTTCAACAGTACCTCCTGGTATTTTCCCCTTTTTTATAGTGAGAGTTGCAGCTTCTTGGAATATAGCAGTAATCGTTTTGCTTTGTTTTAAGTTAACGTCGTATATTTTTTGGGTGGAAATGGTTTCATCATTTTTCTGCCAACCGACAAACTTATAACCTTCTTTAGGTTGAGCTTTAACAGTAACATTTTTACCTTCTTTATATTGACCACCACCGGACACTTTTCCGCCTTCTACCTCACCTATTTCTACTGTGAGCAAAGCATAGCCTGAAGGAAGATTGTCTGAATTAAGGTAGGAGTTTGCAAAAAATAAAATTATTATAAATGCTATTGCCAAAGCTATACCAGCAAAGTTTTTATATGACTTTTCTAATGTCAACATATCACCTCCCCTATTTTACGCTAACACAAATTGCCATGGTTAGCAATAGAGAATTAACTTTACATAGAACACTTGTTCGTATATACTTAAGTTATAAACATCAAAGGGGTGGCTTTAAAAATGAGCAACATTATATTTCATGTGGATGTAAATTCTGCATATCTGTCATGGGAGGCTGTACATAGGTTACAAATGGGGGAAGAGGTAGATCTGCGACAGATTCCTTCTGTAGTCGGTGGCAATGAAAAAAGTCGTCATGGAATTGTGTTAGCAAAGTCGATCCCAGCTAAAAAGTATAATATTCAAACTGGTGAAACTCTTTTTTCTGCTAGACTTAAATGCCCAGAATTGGTGGTGGCTCCTCCTAGATACCACCTTTACATGAAATGTAGTCAGGAAATGGAGAAGTTATTAAACAGATACTCACCTAATGTGCAGTTTTATTCGATTGATGAAATGTTTTTAGATTATACCAATATGGAAAAACACTTTGGTGATCCAGTAAGCGCTGCTCACAGCATAAAAAATAGGATTAAAGAAGAACTGGGATTTACTGTTAATGTAGGTATAGGACCTAATAAGCTGTTAGCTAAAATGGCATCGGATCTTAAAAAGCCAGATAGAGTTCATACTTTGTTCCACGAAGAGATGGCTGCTAAGATGTGGCCTTTATCTGTAGATAAGTTATTTATGGTGGGGAGTAGAACAGCTAAAAAACTAAAGGCAAAGGGAATTAACACCATAGGTGACCTAGCTATAACTGACAGGTCTAAGTTATACAGTATGCTTAAAAGTCATGGTGTGTTAATACATAATTACGCCAATGGCATAGAAAATTCAAAAGTTCGCAATGATCTAATGCCTGTAAAGGGATTAGGTAATTCCTCAACCTTTGCATTTGATGTTTGCAGCGAAAAGGAAGCGTTGATGCTGCTACTTTCGCTAACGGAAACTGTTACCGCTAGGCTAAGGAGAGGAGACTTTAGGGCAAAAGTTATTAAAATTCATATTAAGGATAAAGATTTTTACTCATTTTCACATCAACGGAAGGTCGCCACCGCCATTTCATCTACCGACGCTATATATAAAGTAGTAAAAGAGTTATTTTTAGAGATATGGCATAAAAAGCCTATCCGAAAGATGGGAGTAGCCCTAAGCGATATATATACTTCTGATTGCGAGCAGCTTTCCTTTTGGGCGGAAGAAGATGAAAGTAAAAGGGAGCTAGATAAAACTATAGATAACATAAGAATGAGATATGGCTCTAAAGCAGTTTTTAGATCATGTTTTTTACATTCTGGTATAAAGCCGTTAGAAGGGGGAGTTATTGATAGCGAGGACTACCCTATGGTTTCAAGTATATTGTAGCAGAGGTGAGATTCTTTGAAGGTTTTAATGAAGCCTATAGATATGATTGTTTGGTTTGACAAAGATGGCAATGTAAATCCTTTACGGTATAGAGTTGAGGGAGTGGAGGGAGAATACAAGGTTGTAAAAATAGAAAGAGTTATTTATAAAAAAGAAGAGCGACTAGCGGGAACGCCAATGCTTATTTTTAGGTGCCAAAGTGTGGTAGAAAACTGCGAAAGACTCTACGAACTTAAATATGATTTTAAAGGAAAATGGTATTTGTATAAGATGTGAGATATCTTTATAATTTAGTAACTTAAATAATAAAAGGCATAAAAAAAAGACTCGATATTATATCGAGTCTTTGATAACATATTTATTTGGCAGGGGAGACAGGACTTGAACCCGCAACCAATGGTTTTGGAGACCACTACTCTACCAATTGAGCTACTCCCCTGCAACAATGAATATTATATAATAGAATTTGAGGTTTTGCAAGGGGTTTTTTGCATTTTTTTTGTAGGATTTATTTTTTAAGTGCTTTGCAGCCTGAAATACAAGTGTTAATAACCATTTTAAAGGAATTTAGTGAGCTTGTCTAGAATAATAATTAAGGGACAAAAGGAGGAGAGCTATGATACCATCTAAACTAAAAAAAGGGGATGAAGTTAGAGTTATATCTCCAGCTAGCAGCCTAAAAGTTATTGTCGCTGAGCAAAGAGAGTTAGCGATAGAGCGATTAAACAAAATGGGCTTAAATGTGACTTTTTCTAAAAACTCGGAGGAAATGGACGACTTTATGTCTTCTTCTATCAGGTCCAGAGTGGACGACATTCATGAAGCTTTTTCTGACGACAATGTTAAAGGAATTTTAACCACCTTAGGTGGATATAACAGCAATCAAATATTGCGCTATATGGATTATTCTTTGATAAAAAATAATCCAAAGGTATTATGTGGTTTTTCAGATATCACAGCATTGAGTAATGCTATATATAGTAAAACCAATCTTGTGGGTTATTCAGGGCCGCATTTTTCCTCTTTCGGTATGTTAAAAGGCATTGAGTACACTATGGAGCATTTTGAAAACTGCCTTATGCAAGATGAACCATATGAATTAACTCCTAGCAGCTACTGGAGTGACGACATATGGTTTATGGATCAACAAAATCGAAAATTTAGGGAAAGTCGTGGGTTTAAAACGATTAACCCTGGGGAAGCTGAAGGAGTGGCTATAGGAGGTAATCTATGCACATTTAATCTTCTACACGGAACAGAGTTTATGCCAGATTTGACTGACAAAATTTTATTTGTGGAAGATGACTATGAGACAAACCCTCAAACCTTTGATAGAGATTTACAATCCATTATACATCAACCAAATTTTGACAAGGTTAGAGGTCTTATTATTGGACGTTTTGAGAGAAGGTCTCGTTTTGCAGCAGATTTACTGCGAAAAATTATCACAAGTAAAGAGGAATTGAATAACATACCGGTTTTAACCGATGTAGACATAAGTCATACTACCCCTAGGGCTACTATTCCCATTGGGGGAAGAATGAGGATGAGTGCAAGTGAAGAAAAAGCTAAGATTGAAGTTTTAGAACATTAAAAGGTAACTCCTTACATTAAACGTAAGGAGTTACCTTTTTTTATGTCTTGTAAGGTGGTCTATGTTGTTTAAATATAAATAAATCTCGATGTGGTTTTGATTAAGTACTTCTATATGTTGCGTTTTGCTTTCAAGAAAATTTATACATTGACTTTTTATAAAAACAGCCTATAATTAATACTTGTTCTATTTTTTTTGTATTTAATATTTACAAACCTCACATATGTTGCGATATTTCTTTGCAAGCATGAGTGGGCAAGTAATTGCACTATTAAATCTAATAAAGGGGGAATTACCAAATGAAACCATCAACAGGAAATCAAAAACCTAAGCAAGGGTGGGGTGACAAGTTTCTAAATGTGGTAGAAAAAACTGGTAACAAACTACCTCATCCAGTTACTTTGTTCTTTATTTTTGCAGCTACAGTTTTGGTTTTATCATTTGTACTGAGTGCTTTTGATGTTTCAGCTCAACACCCGGATCCTGATATTGAGGAGCCGATCCGTGTTATAAATCTTCTTTCCAAAGACGGAATTAGGGATATATTAACGGGAGCTGTAGGAAACTTTACAGGATTTGCACCGCTAGGTGTTGTTTTAGTAGCCATGATTGGTGTAGGTGTGGCAGAAAGATCAGGACTTATTGCCGCTATGCTTAAGAAGATTGTCATGGGAGCGCCAGATAAGTTAATTACAGCAGTTGTTGTATTTGCTGGTGTTATGTCTTCTATGGCGTCAGATGCAGGATACGTTGTGCTAGTGCCCCTTGGCGCTGTTATCTTTTTAGCTAAAGGCAGACATCCTATAGCTGGTTTGGCAGCTGCATTTGCTGGTGTTTCCGGAGGCTTTAGTTCAAACTTAATTATTACAATGATTGATCCTCTACTAGGTGGGTTTACTCAGGAAGCAGCTCGTATGTTTGATGCAACCTATTCTGTAACTCCAGCTGCTAACCTTTACTTTATGATTGCATCTACATTTTTAATTACTGCTATCGGTGTATTAATTACTGAAAAGGTTGTAGAACCTAGATTAGGATCTTATACTGGTTCTTACAGACAGGATCTAGAACCTATTACTAAAAGAGAGTCAAAAGGTCTGAAAGTTGCTTTATTAGCTCTAATTGCATTTATAGTGGTTGTTGCTTTGATGACAATTCCTGAATCAGGTATATTAAGAACTGATGAAGGTGCGCTTTTAGATGATCCTAACTCACCGTTTATAGGATCTATGATACCGCTAATAGCAGCGTCATTCTTTATTCCTGGCCTTGCATACGGTATTAGTGCAGGTACCATTAAAAAGGATAAAGATGTAGCTAAATTTATGGAAGAAACAATGTCTACCATGGGTGGATATATCGTGCTAGCCTTTGCTGCAGCTCAGTTTGTTGCTTACTTTGAATGGTCTAATATCGGTCTTATTTTGGCTATAAACGGTGCTGAATTCTTAGAGGCTATTAACCTAACAGGTATTCCACTTATTTTAGCCTTTATTTTCATTAGTGGTATTATCAACTTATTTGTGGGTAGTGCTTCTGCAAAGTGGGCTATTATGGCCCCAGTATTTGTTCCTATGCTTATGACAATGGGATATTCTCCAGAGGTTGCCCAGTTGGCATATCGTATAGGTGACTCTACAACTAACATTATTTCTCCACTTATGCCTTACTTCGCTATCATAGTAGCTTTTGCTAAAAAGTATGATGAAAAGCTAGGAATTGGTACGCTAATTTCTACAATGGTACCATACTCAATGGCGTTTATGATTGCATGGATGATAATGTTAACAATTTGGATGTTAATTGGTCTGCCAATTGGACCTGAAACTCCAGTAATCTACTAATATTTATAGGCTGATATATATAGCCAAAAAAATAAAGAGAACGGTTCCGATCATCGACATTTTGATGATTGGAACCGTTTTTTGCTAAACGAAACCGTTTAAAAGCAGTTGGCCGCGAAATCGTATAAATATGCTTATTCTGCTGGGGGCAGGTAGGTTAATAAAGTGGAAGGTGGAAATGGAAGGTGGAAGGTGGAAAGTGGAAAGTTGAAGGTAGAAAGTGGAAGGTGGGGTTCGTTGTGTGGGGCCTGCGCTCTTATGAGCTAGATCCTTCGGCGTGCCTCAGGATGACATTACCAATTAATGAGAGTTCCCTATTTGGTTATGGTGGTTCACATTGCCATTGTGTTTTACAGGGGCTTTCAGATATGGGTCACATAAATGAACGGGTTTGGATCAAGCATGTAGCTTATTTCATAATCTTTACCGTGGCCTATAAGGTTTTAGTAGTTAGCAGGTAGCAGGTAGCAAAAGTAAATTCTGCTAGGCAGAACAAACCGTCCTTGATCTCCTGAGCCTTTTGTAATAGGCTAAGCTTTTTCCTAAACCATCGTTAAACCGGGTCTTTCCAAAATGAGTACCATAAATGAACGGGTTTGGACCCAGTATGTAGCTAGTTTCGTTATCTTCACCGTGGCAAATTAAGATCTTAGGGGGTGTAGGTTTTATTACCAACCTCAGACCTCATACTACTTATTACTACTACATCTTTACCGTGGCCAAATAAGGTTTTGCCCTTAACCTCCTGGCCAACTGTCCAACTAACCAACATTCTACTGACCCTAAAGTAGAACCAATATGTCGCGATATATCATATTTAACTGCTAATTGCAGGATTTGTGCTTTGTAAGTTGAAGTATATTATATTAACTAATTTTAATGGATAGATGAGGTGTGTTAAATTGGCAGATTACAAAGTTGTTATATCTTCTCTTGATGACTTAGCAAGTGCTGAGCGTTTGCGGGATTTTTATAAACTACAAAAAAAGCAAAAGCATCCTATATATTACTTACTTCCTTCAGTTAAGTGGTTAAATGCTGCGCGGAAAAGGCAACCCCAAATGGCATTTAAAACCTTTGATGATGTGGCGGAATTGATTCTGCGTAAGTCAAATGCCAGCTATTTACCGGTATCTGAAAGTGAGCGTATGCTTTTTTTTCAACAGCTTGTTTCAGATGATAACAAAGGGGAGAAAGAGGATTTATACAAAGGCAAGGCATATGCACAGACTTATGGTCAGCTTAAAAGATTAGGGTTAAAAATAGATGATCTACCTAAAAGTTTAATTAATATTAAGCCTATACTTAAAGAGTATGAAGATAAGTGGGTCGAAGATAAAGGGCTGTTAGATCCAGAAAACAGAATTCATAAAGCTGTTAGTTTATCAGAAGAAGAGCAGCTGCCTATTAGTCACGTGGTTATAGATGGATATATGGACTTTAGTCCGTTACAGTACTCATTGCTACGCTGTTTGTATAACCAGGGGATACCTGTAACTGTATTTATTCCCGACGTCAAAGATGCGGGAATAATAGATGAAACTATAAAAAACTTGATGGATATTGGATTTTCCAAAAGGGATGAAGCAGCAAGTTATTACCTTAACCCAAAAGTTTCTGTGAAAAAGGCAGCTTCTAAAGAAGAAGAAATAAGAGGAGTGCTAGCAGAGATAGATGCAAAGGTTAAAAGTGGCGCTGATATTAATGATATTGGCCTGTTACCAGCAGATGATAGTTATATGCCTCAAATAGAAAGGGTTTGTAAAGAGTATCACCTGCCTCTAAAAATAACCAAAAAGGCGTCTGTATCCCACTCTATGCTTTATAAAACCCTAACACTTACCCTAAGACAACAGTCATTTGCAAATAAGTGGGAAAAAGTAGCTTTAGTAGATCAGCTATTTCAGCTTCTTTTTTATGATAACCAAAAGTATTGGGAATTAAAAAAAGAGTTTATGAGTAACGGTACTTTACCAGAGGATGTTGAGGAAAAGTTTCTTCGTTGTGTGAGTTTTAGGCAGAGCTTATCTAGCAAGGTCTCGCTGGTAGAGAGGATAGGCTCCCTTTTAAGCTTTTTAGATGAGCTAGAGTTGTCGAAATCTTGGCGTGAGAACCTTAAATGTGGGGTAGATACCAAGAAAGGGCAACAGATAAGACTAGAATGGGCTGTGCTTGATGCGTTAAAAGGTTTACTAGAGGATAAGAAAGAAAGCTTAGAAAGTCAGGGGCTTGTTGATCTTACTATCAATCATAACCTATTTTTTGAATGGCTTGATGAGTTAATAAAAAGTAAAAGCATATATATCCAAAGAAGGCCTGCTGTTGGTCTATCTTTACACTCCTTTAGGGATACCGCTCTCTTTGAAGGTGATACTCTGTATGTACTGGGAATGAATGAAGGTACCTTTCCCAGCCTACATAAGTTAGGGGGGTATTTTCAGGAAAGTGATTTAAAGGAGCTACCAATACCTTATGGAATGCCCAATTCAGCTACGTTTAGAAAAAAAGATGCAGCTCTATTTTTGCAACTGTTTTATAAGGCTAGTAATTTAACTTTTTCATATGTGTCAGGGTGCGATCCAGAGCATGAATATCTTCCTTCTCCTTTTATCGAAGAATATTGTAGTAAAGAAAAAGATCAGTATCTTTCTGCAGAAAAAAGGTATAACAAAAAGGAAGTAATTACAAATCTAGAGGCAGTTGAACAATCTGCATACATGATGGGTGTGGGAAAAGATGTTAAAAAGGGTGCTAAGCATCTTTATGAGCACCTTGGTTTTATTAAACGCTTAGAAAAAGGGGTAGAGGAAGTAGAGCAAAAGTGGACACAAGGACTTATAAAACAGGAGATTCCCGTTACCTCTTTGGAGAGATATGTCTCCTGCCCTTTTAGATATGGGTTAGAAACATTGCTACAAGTCAAAGAGCCAGATAAAAAACAGGATAGGCTTGACCCAATGCAAACAGGGTCGATGTTGCACAGGGTGATAGAGAGATTTTATAAAAGTATAGACGCCATAGGTAAGCCTTTTGGAAGTTTAAAGGAGGAAGTTAAGCTTGATGGCGAAGGTATTTTGATGGATATTTTCGAGCAGGAATGGGCAAAAATTGTTAACGCCCATTATGAGTTGACGGATTTAGATTTGGAGCTAGAAAAAGAGCGCTGGCAAAAAAAGCTCAGCAAGTGGTGGAAGGCTGAGCTTATGATGTTTTGGAATAACGATAAAATTAAGGATATGAAATTACACAGCCTAGAACAGCCTTTGACCATTCATTTGGAGGTTGACTCAGAAAATACCGTTGTGCTAACTGGCAAAGTTGACAGACTAGATATTGACGATAATGGGTTTGTAATTTATGACTATAAGTCCTCTACTGTTAGGTTTAACTTTGAAAAAGACGTAGCCTGTGGACTTAAGTTGCAGCTGCCGTTATATATGCTAGCTATAGAGGAAAGGCTTGAAAAAACAGCTTATGGGGCAGCTTATATTTCTTTAAAAGAGCCACACAAACGGGCGACAAATAGTGTTTGGCAAAGTGAATATGCTCAAAGGGGATCAAAATTTAAGGCAAGTTCAGCTGCAAACAAAGAGGAATGTTTAAACTCAGATGTACTTTTTGATAAATATAATCTTACCACTAGGATAGGGGAATTATTTGAAAAGATAAGGTATGACTATTCTGTGACTCCACTTAAATGCTATGGAGGGTGCCCCTATAATATAGTGTGTCGCGTAACCGATGAATTAATTGAAGAAGCAGAGGGGGAGTGGAAATGAATTTTAACCCTGAACAAAAAGAAGCCATATACAGCGAAAATCCTTTGATCCTTATTTCAGCTGGAGCGGGCTCTGGTAAAACCCGAGTGTTAACTGAAAGGTTTTTAAATATATGCCAGCAAAAACTAAACGAATTTTTAGAGGGGTCAACTTCTGATATAGGTGCTACGGTAAAAGAAATAGTGGCCATTACCTTTACGGAAAAGGCAGCTAGAGAAATGAAGGAAAGAATCAGAGGGGAACTAAATACAAAGTTAGAAGAGCTAGACAAGCTAGAGGATGAAAAGAATGTAAATATAGCTAAAAAATTTTGGCAACAACAAAAGGAAGACTTAGATAACGCTTATATAACAACTTTTCATAGTTTTTGTCATAAGCTTTTAACTAGGTTTGCTTTTAAAGCTAACTTGCCTCCCACATTTACCATGCTAGATGATATAGACTCTACCTTGCTTCAAAGCGAGTGCTTAGATGAAATGTTTGCTGATAAAACAAACTACTATAAATGGAAGGATGCTTTTATTTACTACTCAAAAGAGCAGCTAAAAAGAGCT
Organism: Proteinivorax hydrogeniformans; assembly: GCF_040515995.1. Taxonomy (GTDB): domain Bacteria; phylum Bacillota; class Proteinivoracia; order Proteinivoracales; family Proteinivoracaceae; genus Proteinivorax; species Proteinivorax hydrogeniformans. Next base: position 1,379,703 of record NZ_CP159485.1, read on the forward strand.
ATAAATTCCGTATATGCACAGATATGTGAAGCGCCAGAGCAAATCGATATAAAAACTTTTTTTGAAGCGGAAGAGATCTTAGCCCTGCAACAAGATCTATTGCTAAAACAAAAGGCTTCATTACTTGAAAAGTTTTATCAGAAGGCCCAGCCATGTGTAGAAGAATTTCCCTCATCTAGTGAGTTAAAGGGTAAATTACAGGAGTATGTGGAAAATATATCTAATCATTTTGGAAAAGTTGACCTTAACAACATAGATTATGATGAGTGTTATGAGTTGTTGCAGGAGGTAATGCCTAAAAGGAAGGTAAGTAGCTGGGAGGATAAATGTCCTGCTTTGTTTGAGCTATATGTAGATATCTATAACCCCTTGAAACAAAAATGGAAAAACATACCTGATTTTCCTACAGAGAAAAGAGAGCAGTTTCTAAGTATTATTAGTTGCTTTGCAGAAATGCTTTGTATTTTTGATGAAAAATATACAAAGAAAAAGATAGAAAAAGCAGCCTTGGATTTTTCTGACTTACAAAAAAAGGCCATCAATTTACTAGAAAACGAGGATGTTAGGGCTACTTGCAGGCAGGAATTTAAGCATTTTATGGTTGATGAATTTCAAGATACAAATAAACTACAGATGAAGATGTTAGACTATATACAGCCTAGATTTCAGTTTATCGTAGGTGATGAAAAGCAGTCTATTTATAGATTTAGAGGTGCTGACGTAACGGTAATGAGAGGATTGCAAAATAAGGTTAAGCAATCTGATGGATATATTAATATGAACAGAAATTATCGAAACTGTCACTCTATAATCGGTTTTGTAAATGCCATCTTCTCTGAGGTTATGAGAGAGTCGGAAGACAACGCTCCTTACAGCATTAACTACAGTCCTTTAGTTAGTAATCGGGATGATAAAGAGGAGCAAGAGGTAAAAGTAGAGCTTATAGAGATGACTGAAAATGACGAGGAAGAAATAGAAAAAGATGATGACTCACAGGTAAGCGAAGTAGATTGTTATGACAGTGAGTTTGATATGCTAACAGAGCGTATGCTTGAAATCGCCCAAAGTGAGAAAAAGCTTGTAAGAGAAAAGGACACAGGTGTTTGGCGCAAAGCTCAATGGAGAGACTTTGCAATCTTAGTTCCGTCTAGAACAGGACTTATAGAGTTGGAAAAGTGCCTTAAAGATAAGAACATACCCTTTGTGGTACATGGTGGTATAGGTTTTTTCGCAAAACAAGAGGTAAAAGACATGCTGGCATTACTTAGGTGGATTGCAAGGCCCTGGGAATCTACCTATATTGCTGCTGTTCTTAGAAGCCCTATTATAGGTATCACGTTAGATGAGATGTTTGCCATAAAAGCATGTGGCGATGTAGATAATTGGCAAGGGTTTGCAGACTTTATTTATAATAGATGCTATTTCAATGAAAGTGGGCTAGCTACACAAACTAAGGCTAAACTAAATAAGTTTTATAATTTATTTACTATTTTTGTACCTCTAACCCCACAGCGAGCGTTTTCGGATACCTTATATGAAGTTTTTAACAATAGCGGATTAAAACAGACCTTGCTTATGCAACCAAACTCGCTACAACTTATCAAAAACGTTGAAAAGCTAATAGAAACTATGAACGAGCAAAATCCCAGTTCTTTAGAGGAGCTTTTAGAAAAGATTGATGTTTTAGCGATGCTAGGGGATAGAGAGGGGGAGGCGGAAGCTGAGTTGCCTGAAGGGAACATGGTTCACATAATGACGGTTCATGCTTCTAAAGGTCTAGAGTTTCCCATAGTTTGCCTGCCCAGACTTAATCGCCAGCTACAAAAAGATAGCGGCTCTTTTAGATTTGACGATAAAATGAGGCTTGTTGCTAAATTTACTCAGGAAAAAAAGAACAATCCTTTTTCAGATGAAGAAATAGTTACGCCTGGGTTTAATATAGTTAAAAGCGAAAGTGATATAGCAGCAGCAGAGGAATCCAAACGTTTGTTCTATGTCGCTGCTACACGAGCACGAGATTATTTAATTATGTCCGCTAAGGACAGACTGCAAAAGAACTCTTGGTATGAGATGCTTTTAGAAAGCTTAGATACAAACCCCGGTATTTTAAAATGTATGATACGAAAAAATCAAAGTCAAGTTGTAAAACAAAGCAAATGGGAGCAGACAAAAGATGAGTTTGTTGCTCAAACAGTATCGGAAGAAAAGGTTGCTCCTTACACCTTTTCGGTTTCAGAAATTATGGACTTTATGAATGATCGGCAAAAGTATTACGAAAGTTACGTGCTTAAATTGCATCCTGATTGGTTAAGAGAGGAGGAAATAAAAGCTGATGATAAAGCAAAAGCCGATGATAAACAGGATAAGTTTATTATCTCAGCTACAGATTTTGGTACGGTGGTCCATAGAGCTTGCGAACTTTATGACCAGGGCTTTGGTGAAGATGAAGCTGTGTTAGAAGCAATATCTGTTTTATTTGATGACGATGAAATTCCCACTAATATTAAAGAAATTAAATTAAGAGTGATGAAGCAGCTAGAAAACTATAAAAAGATAGAAAGTCAAATCCCCAAGGATCATATAAGTAGCGAATGGAGCTTTGCTGTTGAGATTGCTGGGGCCTATATTATAGGTGAGATTGATAAAGTTTTTATAAAAGACGGCAAACACTCGCTAATGGATCTAAAAACTAATAAAACAATTGACACAGATAGCTATAAACCCCAAGTTACCCTTTATAAAATGGCATATGAAAAAGAGATGGGTGTAGAAGTAGAAGAGGTATCGCTATTTTTTATGAACTTTGGAGAAAAAGGAATCATCAAGCTGAAGCCAGAAGCAGCTTATGAAAAGGAAGTTGAAGAAGCAATTAAAGATATGACCCAATTATGGAGAAGTCTTGAGGAACAGTAGTTGAACAATAGTTGAACGATGGTTTTACTATTGTTCTACTATTGTTGTTAATATTATTTCCCGGGGAACACACGTTCGTCATATTTCTACAGTAATCCCTTTGTTTATTGAAAAAGCTTGTAGAAATGAGCGATATTGGTCAAATTTTGTAGCTTATAATAGCAAGGGAAAGGAAAATATAGAGTCTCAGGTCATTGTATCCTTTCTTATTTTAGAGGTAGTCCTGTCGGTAATATAAAAAATATAAAAAAGGGTGAACTAAGTGGATGATTTAAGGGCGATTTTACAAGTAGTAACTTTTATTTTTATGTTATTTATTATCGTAAGAGTTTGGATGAATTTTGCTAATAAAGCTGGCGAGAATATAAGACGATTTCTCATAGAGCTTTGGAGAAAAATTATAAGTAAATAATAAAATGTTATTGCCCTATAAGACAGCAGTGAAAAATTCTTTAGAGTTATTTAACAATACTAGTGGGAGATTAACTAGCTCCAAGACTGAATATTGCTATATAAAAAGAAACTAAATTAATAATATCCTATTCAGAACCGAATAACTGCTTCAATAAGTGCTTAAGAAGTTATGATAAGAAAGTTGCTGACTTATTGAAAGAGTGGATTTATAAGAATAAAAGAACAGGTGTTCTCAACTAACTAAAAAGTAGCCTTAATGGCTGCTTTTTTGCTTAATAAAGTTTAAAAGGGATTTACGGGGCATGTTCATCATATTCCTACAATAATTTCTCTATTGATTGTAACGAATTGTAGATGTACGCGAGATTGCACAGATTTTGTAGACTAAGATAGGTAAGTAGATAGAAAAAAAGGAAAATTTTGAAGGAGACAACGAGTTTTTGAAGAACATGTAAATAATGCAATAAAATTTAGAGTGTATTTAAGAGGAAAAATGCAAAGTAGGGGGTAAAAATTAAAAAATGCCAGCTTCAACAACACTGCCTAGTTGGTTTTGGATTTTATTTTATGCAGTTTTGATAATCACGTTAAGTATTTCTATATTTTGTATTATCCGAAGAATATACTACAGGAGATTAACTATAATAAATTTGTTAGCTGTGATTACTACGCCTTTTGTTCATTTTTCAGAAAGTTTGGGGAGGCCAGAAGGAATAAATGAATTTGAGCATCTTTTCAGTCATTTAATTCTTCGCAACTTATGGGCAGTTTATGTATCAATCGGCTATATATTTATTCTATTTTGGTGGATGCTGTTTTTAAAGACTACTTTTAGCAGTAAGGTTATAACAAAGCTTAAAAAGAAATAAGAAATATGCTGAATTGGATTGGTTGACCTCGGATATGAAGACTGGGCAGAACCCTAGAGCAAACTAGGAAAAACTAGTTTTCCTAGTTTATCGATCCCGCATACAGACTCGAAAAGTTATCCAAATATCTTATAGGTATATTGACGACAAAAATGACTCAGTATATAATGCTGAAGTGATTTGCAAGATACTATACTTTATTGCTGATTCTACGTTAATTAAAAAATTGCAGGACTGTTATAAAATCTATTTTTATAAAAAAGGGGATGGTTAAGTGAAGAAATACGGTCTTACTGATATAAATTATTATATGAAGAAATACAATTTTACTTATAAAAGATATATACCTATAATAATATCTATAATAGGATTATACCTACTCCTTAATAGTAGCAGTTTAGGATTATCTAGAGCTAATAGAATGTTATCTGGAAATATAAATGCAGAAAGATATATGGTACTTTTAAGATCATATATTCAATCATTTCAAATAATAGGTACAGTTTTTTTAACAATTGGGACTTTTTATTCTATAAAAAATATAAAAAATAAGAGGCATTAAAAGAAAAGTTATATAAAAAATATAAATTATTAAACTGAACTAATACGGTTGACAGTTTTTAACAATTATCAAATAAGTGCAAACAGGGGGTATAAAAAAACAACAACTTCAAAAAGGTTGTTGTTTTTATATTTAGCAGTTGGCAGCTTGCAAAAATACTGATGATCTTGGTCCAAATATCTGTATTTGCATTTTATAGATGTGTTTTTAAGTTCTTAAAGTCTGGTTTTGGAGGTGTGTGTAAATGCTATCCTAAAAGTGTACCAGTTAGAGCCATTTCGCTAGCGAATTAGTTTACCACCTATCATAAAATTCCTGTAAAATATAGTCAGATATATTTTCAGGAGGTTGAGGGGTGTGAAAATTGAAATGGATATGTATCAACAGATTCGCAAGCGATATCTAAACGGAGAGTCTCAAAGATCTATTGCAAAGAGTTTAGGCATCTCACGTCAATCGGTAAAAAAGTATTGTGACGGGTCAGCGCATCCAGAAAAAAGAAAGGAGTATAACAGAAGCCCAGTTAAAGTTACAAAAGAAGTAGAAGACTTTATCATAGGTTGTCTTAAGTCAGATGAAGAGGATAATATTAAAAAGCAAAAACATACTGCTAAACGCATATATGAACGACTTGTTGATGAGAAAGAATTTACAGGTGGTGAATCAACTATACGAAATGCTGTAAAAAAACTACGTGCAGAACAGTTAGTTCCACCTCAAAGCAATGTTCCTCTATCATATGAGCCAGGTGAGGCAATTCAGATAGACTGGGGCGAAGCCACAGCCTACCTCGATGATAAGAAAAGAAAATTGTATACTTTTTGCGCTAGGCTATGTTACAGCTGTGATATCTTTGTACAAGTCTTTAGAGCCGCCAATGAACAGGCTTTTTTAGAAGCGCAACAACGTATGTTTGATTTCTTTGGAGGAGTCCCCAGGCGAGTAATTTTTGATAATGCTAAAGTTGCAGTTAAAGAGGGTTTTGGAACCTATGCAAAACCACAAGATAAGTACTTTTCCTTCAGTGCCCATTATGCCTTTGAACTAGAGTTTTGTAACCCTGGTAAAGGAAACGAAAAGGGCCTTGTAGAAAACTTAGTTGGCTATTCTAGAAGAAATTTTTTAGTCCCTCTACCTAGGGTATCAAGTATAGAAGAGTTGAATCAAAAGCTACTGGAAGATTGCTTAAAGTACAGAGAAAAGCACCATATCAAAGGTCGCTCGAATGCTGTAAATGTAATGTACCAAGAAGAAAAACAGTTTTTAAATCCGATTCCCCCGTACCGGTTTGATACAAGCAAAACTAAAATTGTTTCCGTTGATGATTACTCCACAGCTTGCTATGAAAGAAACTACTACTCTGTCCCTACCAAGTATTTAAGAAAGGATGTAACTGTAAAAGGCTACGGTAATGACATCCAAATTTTTTATCAGAATGAAGAAATAGCTACACATATAAGAAACTACTACTCAGGAAAAACAGAGTATAAGTTAGAACATTACATAGACTTAATTGAAAGAAAACCACGCTCTGTTTTCAATGCTAAACCAGTTAAGCAAAATGTTACTGAAGAGCTTTTAATATGGGGCAAACAACTCCCCGGTGGTAACAGAGAAATGGTTAAACTCCTTCGCCTATGTCTAGACTATGGCGAAGAATATATACTTAGCATTAAAGAGGCGATTCCTGGGCATATTGTGCCAACTGTTGATATGATTAGAGCCCATTTAAGCAAACCTGTAGACACCCCTGTATTGAATCTAAATAAAGAGATAGCTGTCGAGGAGGTAGATTTAAATAAATACGATAAAAAATATGGAATGGTGGTGCAATAAATGGGCGAAATAAATATTAATGAAGAGACAATTGCTTTATATGCAAAGCAACTGCGAGTTCCTACCTTCAATAGATATAAAGACGTAATTCGTCAGCTTGATAACAACAAGTCCTATGACGCTTTTCTCATTGAGCTTTTGAAAATGGAGGCAGAATCTAGAAGAGAAAGTAGCCAAAAACGCAAGATTAAAGCTGCTAAATTTCCATACATGAAAACATTAGACGAGTTAGACCTAAGCAGATATGAGCATGTGTCTGAAGCTTGTTTTCATGAACTTGGTACATGTGACTTTGTAAGAAAAAGACAAAACATCGTTATGATAGGAAACACTGGGCGAGGCAAAACTCATTTTTCTATAGCATTAGGAATAAAAGCTTGCATGCAAGGTATGAATGTTAAGTTTTATACTGCAGCCAATCTTTCTAATGAACTTATTGAGGCTACTGAGTATAAGCGCCTGTTAAAACTAGAAAAACAGCTGTCTAAAACAGACCTACTTATCATAGATGAAATGTCTTATTTAACCTTTAACAGACATCAGTCTGAACTGCTATTTAAGGTTGTAGCAGATCGTGCTGAAAAGCGAAGTGTAATAGTATCCACTAACTTTAAGTTTTCAGAATGGACGAAGCTATTTGAAAATGAAACAATGGTATCTGCGCTTGTTGATAGACTTACATTTCGCTCTCACGTACTAAATATGAACGGAACCTCATATCGCGATGAGTACTCTGGTGAGCAAATATAATATTTTATTATAATAAATTTTTAGGAAATGCTCACAAGGTATTTCCTAAAATTAGGCTAGTAGTGGTAAACTTTTTCGTTAGCGCCGCTGGTAAACAAATTCGATAGCGGGTGGTAAAGAAATTCATTGACATTCGCAGGTGTGAGCGTTTTTTTAAAATTATTAGGGTGAAGATGCAGAAAAATCGTTCTAGGGACGTTTAAAGGGCGGTGGTATTTAGAAGGGAACCCTTTAAGCTAACAACTTTTGACGACTATCATTTGTATAACGATTCTTTTATATCAATATTAAGCGAATACAAAACCGGAGTAAATGACTATGATGTCGTAAATGCTGAATTGGTTGACCTTGGAGATGTTATTAGAGAAATTAAAGGATTAACTAATAAAGCGCCAAAATTCATTGTGTCCCATTCAGAATCGAAAAATTGCTTCAATAAGTGCTTAAGCAGCTATGATAAGAAAGTTACTGACTTATTGAAAGAGTGTTTAAACTTATAATGAAAAAGAACAAGCGTTCCAAAGCAGTTAATAAGTAGCCTAGCGGTTGCTTATTTTTATTATTGATATAGCTTTTAAAGGGGTTTTAAGAGTTGTTTGATAGCAGGGAGAGAGATGTTCTAAAAGTAGGTAAAAGAAAGATAAGTTTGGAACATTTCTTGTTCAGATACATGTAATTACAAAGATATTTCCCGGGGAACAGATGTTCGTCATGTTTCTACAATTTGACTCTTTTTATTAAAAAACATTGTAGAAATGAACGATATTACTCTAAATTTGTAGTTTAAAATGAGGAAGTAGCGGTGTTTTGGTAAAAAAAGACCCAAATGTTGCATAGCTTTGCAAAACTCTTGAATAGCTTTACAAAACGCTTGCATAATTTCATATTTCGCTTATATAGCCTTGAATAGTTCCTCACCTCCTAAAAAAACGATAAAAGGACCAACCGCCACTGGCGGAAGGTCCTTTTATCGTTTTTTATTTCCTTGTATAAGCTATGTGAGCAAGTTATTTTGTCTTCTAGATTTCGACTTTTTACACTTAAATCTGTTTCTTCACACATCCTACAACTGGCTGAAAGTAGAAGTGAAGGCCAAGCTTTATATAATGAAGTATGTATTTTTCTTTTCATTTTTAACATTCCTTTCGGAGCGTGGGAGGTTACGCTTATTTTATTTTATGACTATTTTTTGTTTTTGACAATATAAAATATACTAACAAAATATTTATTTAGTGTCTATCATACCCAGACTTTGGTTAATTATTAAATATTCTCAAATTACGAATTTTAAAACAGGAATTGGAGTAAATGTAAAGAATATAAATATAAAGTGCACTTATCTAAGATGCGATCAATAAAAAGTAATTTAGGGAGGCGATGGGGTATGGTTCTTGAAAACCATAGAGAAAATATTATAAGAAATTTTATAAATGAAGTTGTTGAAGAAATGAATGATAATGACAGGACATTAGACGCTTCTTATACTAGAGTTGCAGCTAAATGGATTGGTTATGAGCTGGATGAAGAGAATTTTGTTGATGGTTCAGGGGATAGAGGGCTAGACTTTTGGTATCAATCATACAGCGTATTTGATCTTTTTCAAGTAAAAACCCTTGATAGTACAGAGTCATCAAGAATTAGCGGTGGAAAGTTTGACAAAGCTGGCTTATTGGATCTAAAAAGAATAAAGGCCTATCTAACCGACGAAGAAGGGATTCCTGAGCATAATAATAAGCTGAAGTTATTTAAAGAACGATGGAACCACGTTGTTAGTTCAAAAAGATTAGCGAAGAAAGATAGTGAAGAAAATACAGGCTTAATAACGGTTAACTTAGGATTAATTATTATTGGCAACGAACTAACAGTTCAAGCCATGGAAGAATTTGATGCTTTTCAACGCTCTTTAGCAAGCCCAATTAAAATTCATGAGAATGTCGAAATTGAGTTTAATTTAAATTTATATGATATTTCTTACATCACTGATGCAAAATGGCGGGAAAATAATAGAGAGTGGAGAAATATAGATGGTAAAAAACAAGACTGGATCAAATTACAAGCTGAGCGCAACCAGTTTTTAAACAACTCTTTAAGTTCACTCTTCTATTGTCCTGCAATAAACCTTGTTTCTGCTTATCAGGATTTCGGGTATCAATTATTCGAACCTAATGTGAGGTGTAATATAAAGAAATCCAAGGTTAACTCAGCTATTAGAGAATCAATAAAGCATTATTCTTCAAGAAAAGAATTTAGATATTTGAATAATGGCGTTACTATAATATGTAAAAATTATAGTAGTCCATCAAAAAATAGAGATTCATTTAAAGTTAATGAACCAGGAATTGTTAATGGACTTCAAACCGTAATTTCACTGAGTGAGGCATATAACAGTTTATCAAACGAAGAAAAAGAAGATTTTGAAGAGAACTGTTATGTCCTTGTTAGATTATTACGGAGCAATGCTGTTAGAAATGTTGATAAAGTGGTGCGCTCAACCAATACTCAGAATAAAATGGAACCAAGAAATTTATTGTCAAATAATCCTGAACAAATATTGTACGAAAAACTATTTGCAAAGAAAGAAATAGGTTGGTTTTATGAAAGAAAACAGGGCTCATGGGATGCGTTTGCAAACGATCCTAGAAGATGGCGAACACTACAAAATAAAAGAAAAGCAGATTTCCTATCAGATTCAAATGATTTACGTACAAAAGCAAGAGTTGTCGATAATGAAACTATTGCTCAAACTTGGATGTCTTTTATAGGTTTCTCAGACATTGCAGTTCATGAAAAATCCAAATTATTTGAGAGAGAAGAGTGGTATAATTTAGTTTTTCTCCATAGTCCTATTAAACATGGGTATGATTATAAATATAACTTACAAAAGCTAAAGCAAGACGCTAATAATGAAGCTCCACCACCAGAATTGCTGCTTATTTCTCACTTGGCTCGTAGTTTCGCGAGACAAGTTACACCTTCTAAAAAAGAAAACTTTGAAAGCGCGTGTAAACGACTAAATATTAATCCAAATTCTAGAACTAGAGAAGAAGTAATTGCTGAATTATCTAATGATAGTGAATATCTTTTAGGATTGGCACTGTCGGGCATGTCATACACATTTGTCGAATATTTGGGATTTGCACTCTTTAGAGCACTCGGAACGAAATTATACGATAGTGGTCAGGCAATCTTAAAAAATGGTGCTTTTGCCACCATTCACAAAACAAACTCCTTTAAAAAAGTTCAAGAACAGGTTAAGAAAGAAACATTCAGTAAGGACGATATCTTATGTGTAGCCTGGTTCTCTTTTAAACATGTGCTGAACGAAATGTTAAGTAGCTTTTGGGCAGAGAGTTTTCGGTCTACTAGCAACAAATCAAGATTTCTTGCTAATAAAGACACCAGGCTTAAAATTGTGCAAGGCTTAGAAGACTTGCATCGTTATACTTGCCAAGTACAAATAACAAAACTTTGGGCAGCTGGTATCGAACCAGAAAAAGGTATCTATGGATTTATTAAGGATAAAGCGCGGAAGGGCCGTTAGTTAAAATAGAGCTTGTTGATATCTACTAAAATATGGACTATAAATAACATAAGATGAATGTTGAAGTCGACTTAAAATTTCGATAATGAATGCAGGTGATGGCTATAAGAGAAGGTGTAAATCCACAGTTGCTTCAGGTGAGGAGTATTAACGATTTTATGAACAAGGCTCATTCATGTATAGCTAAAAAAAGGAGGTATGCTATGAAAAACACAAAGATAAGAGAATTAGAAAGCCTTATTAAAAAATATGAAGGCCAGGATTATAAGCAAAATACTTTCTAGAAACATTCAAAGCAAGCTCGCCCAATAGCCTATACAAATATATACAATTTATAATTATATTTTATAATTATATAGCAGTTAAAGAAAAGATAGAGGGCATAGAAGCTGCAAAAAAATTCTTTTTATCAGCTGATGATTTGTACGATCTTATAGACGAAAAAAAATTAAATGAATCTATATTGAGTTTAGATCAGTACAAGCATATCAAGCATCAGCTTACAGTTTTTAATAATGGGACTAAAGGTAATATTAGGGACAAGTTAGTATTTGAACTAGCCTGGCAAGGGTTGAGTAATGATGAGATTAAATTGATTAAAGAAACATTATACAGTTCATTAGGAAATCAAATGAAACAGTAGCAGTCCTTCTAAATTTAAATGCTAGGGATAGACTATTTAGAATTGATGATGTAGAAGTTGTAAAAGATATTGATAAACGTCTTAAGGAAACAGAGTACTTACTTACACTTAAGAATGGACAAATTAGGAGATTAAAATATAAGTCAAGTAAGTACCTAATAAAACCTTTAAAAGTTGGTCGCAAAAAGTCGGAAGAGTATATGATAAACCCGAGCCATGCACTAATGACAGTGTTCAGACAAAAAGATATAAAATGCGAAGGCGTGAATGTTGGAGAGTTAACTGCTGAAGAAATAAAAAGAAGCAAAATTATTCATATGTTTGAGTGTGGTCATAGTATAGAAGAAATAAATTTAATCTATGATAGACATTTTTATACCTTATACTGGCTAAGGCAAATTGCAAAATTAAGGAAAAGGAAAACGAATGATAAATTGAACTAACCCTGATAACACGCTAAAATGAAAGCGAGCTGGTCATTCTCGCTAAACTGTGACCAGTTATTTACAAGTTGTGATAAACAACAAAATGGGGCCAAGCCTCTCACTCTAAATTTAAATATTTTAGCTATTGGAAAAATAATATACTAATATAAAAATACTTAGTGTTTTAAATTAGCAAAAATGTATTTATAGTAATAAATTAATCAAAATTGGCTGAAACTTATATTTTATAAATATTCAAAAACGGAGGGTGTAAAAAACAACAACTTAAAAAAAGGTTGTTGTTTTTTGTATTTGGCAATTGGCAGCTGTGAAGAACAAATGATCTTGGCTCAAATATCTATATTTGTCATTTTAGAGGTGTTTAGATTTATAAAATTTAATTTTAGTGGTGCGATTAATTTTTCAGTGTCGCAGCATAAAAATGAGGCTTTATTTTGAGATATGAGCCGTTTTTTGAAAAGCATCAGGGTGTTTGCATGCAAAGATGCACAAAAATCATTTTAGAGGCAATTAAATAGCTGTGAGAGAAAAAGGTTGATTTTTAGCAAAAACAGAGGTCGATTTAGGACTGATTTAACTGAAACAGAGGAAATGCTGTAAATTTGGAGGAGAAGGTGTCGTTTTGTGGAGGTTGTATATTTTATTTTCTTCTAGTTTACATAATGTATATTATCGGACGCAAAATAAAAAGAGCCTAAAAAGGCTCTCGGTCTCAATTCCTAACATTTGTAGGTGTTTTGAGACGGGAAAAATTAAAAAGTGTCAGGATCGTTTTGTTGGGGCTTGTCATTTTCTGTTTCTTCGTTGTGCCAATAGTGGTTTATCAAGTCAAAGATTTCAGGGTGGTAAGTTTTACTATCATACAGGTTATACTTTTTAGATTTATCATTATAACCAGGGATTTTAGACATATCTTACCAGCCTCCTTTCTTCCATTTTTAGTATTTGTCTAATGGTCTTAAAAAATGTATTTTTAACAAAAAACAATGAAGACTGCCTAACTATCTAGGCTGTCTTCATTGTTTTGTTCTTTGTATTTTTGATAACGTCTATGTACTGTTGCCTTGGATATATCATAACCAAATCCTTTGAGAGTTGCTGCAATTTCTGCAAATGTAAGATTTAGACCTTTGAGTCTAACGATTTCTTCTATTGGAACTTCTTTTTCTGGTCTTCCTCCACCGATGGTATTTCCGAAATTTTTACTAGGATCGTAACCTTTATCTAAAGCTCTTTGGACCCCTCTTTTTATTTTGGCATTTGTAAGCCTACGTTGATATTCTTCAACTAGTGCTAATATTTCTAGAACCATTCCCTCCATTTCGGTAATTTCTAGTGGTCCATCATTTTCTAAGGATATAACTTTACCGCCCCACTTATTAATTTGGTGTAAGATTGCTATTTTTGCAGTTCCTCTTCCTAATCTACTCTCGTCTTGAACTATTAAAAATTGAGCTTGGCCTGTTTTGATCTTTTCCATCGCTAACAGCAGCCCTTCTCTAATTTGTTCAAAGCCACTTACTTTTTCTTCAATAACCTTTATAACATTATAGTTTTTATTGTTACAATATTTGTTTAGTTCATCTAATTGTCTAGATAAACTAGATTGCTGCGAATCATGTTCTGTACTAACTCTAGCGTAAATTACTGCGTTCATTATTATCACTCCTATACCTTACAACCCTAAGCCTTAATTGGCCATTACGAAATTAGTTATATGCAAGCTTTAAACTCATTCATTTAGCGTTTATCAGCTTGGGAAAATCCGGTTTAAACCCTCCTAACAAAGATACTTTTTGACAGTTTTTGTTGGTCACTTCCATATTGGCACCCATTTGCTGTTGGGTCGACACAGAGGTCCCCCCTACTTCTGAAAGGGAAAGAATGTCACAACATTTTCTGTCTCCTGCTCTGTTTTTAAAGTTGCTCCTATACTTAATAGAAATTAGCAGGGTTTACTGGTGTTCCTCTAACTCGAACTTCATAATGGAGGTGGTTCCCTGTGGCTCTTCCTGTTCTTCCCATATACCCAATAACTTGACCTCTTGTTACATTTTGACCAGGCCTTACCGCTATCCTTGAAAGATGGGCGTAATATGTAGAATATCCATAACCATGCTCTATTACGATTAAGTTGCCATATCCTCCGCTGTAAGAGGCTGAAGCTACTGTGCCATTAGCAGTAGCTATAATAGGTGTTCCTGCAGAGTTTGCTATATCAACACCACTATGATGTTGGCGAGCCCCAGTTACGGGGTTTCTTCTATAACCGAAAGGAGATGTCACTCTGCCTCTAGCTGGCCAAATAGAGGGTGTATGAGAGAGCCTTATTTCCAACTCTCTTTGCCTCTTTTGTTCTGCTATTATTTCATCTACCATACCTTCCATTTTATCTTGATTAGTTGAAAGGGAATTATTAAGAAAAACAAGGGAAGTTTGGGCTCTATCAAGGGTGGTGGCTCCACGATTGCTGGTATATAAGGTTTTCTTGGTTTGCTTCTCGGGTTCATCGAGTCCGAGGTTAGTAATTTCGCTGACTTTTCCTTGAAATTCTTGTACAGACTTTAAGTCTTCTAAAATAGACTCTGTTTGTTGAACAAGGTTTTCAATCTGCATATTTTTTTCGTGATTACTTTTTCTTAAAGCGTGTAATTCATTCATATAGGTATTCATCTCTATATACTTTGCAAAAAAAGCTATAAACCCAATTACAGTTATTAATATTATTACCCCTAAACTTTGAATCGCAAACAATGAGAGATTCAAAGAAATAGGTTTAGTATCGTTATTTGAGAAAAACATCAGAGTAAATCTCCCACTCTTTTTTTCAGAACCCAAAAAAATCACCTACCTGCTATGTATTACCAATATTTAAATCATCCATGTATTATATTCCACACTCTTCTCAAATAACCTTTTATTTTTATTTGTCCCCACTCATAAATATCACCGAACTAACGTTTGCGCTGTCGCTAAGCAGGTGTTATAATAAAGAAAAGAGTTATAGGAGGTGGAGAAATGGAAAGTCTAAGTGCTAGACAGAAGGAGATTTTTGAATTTATTTATAAAATGGTAAAAGAAAAAGGATATCCCCCTTCAGTTAGAGAAATTGGACTTGCTGTTGGTCTAAAGTCAAGTTCTACAGTCCATTCTCATCTAGCAAAGTTGGAACAAAAAGGCTATATTAAAAAAGATGCTACCAAGCCTAGGGCCATCGAAATTCTAGCAAGCTGTGCCACAGAGGAAGAAGATAAGGTTAATGTAAATTTTAACCCTAGCTTTGCTCCGATAGTTGGGGATGTAACAGCTGGGGAGCCCATTTTAGCAGAAGAAAGAATAGAAGGATATTTTCCCTTGCCCTCTAACCTTTCAACTGACGCAGAAAGTATGTTTGTCTTATCGGTTAAAGGTGATAGCATGATAAATGCCGGAATCTGTGACGGAGACTTGGTTATTGTAAAGCATGCACAGACTGCAACTAATGGAGATATTGTTGTTGCGTTAATTGAGGATGAAGCTACCGTTAAGAGATTTTTCAAAGAAAAGGACTGTATAAGACTTCAACCAGAAAATGATTTTTATGATCCGATATTGGTAAAAGACCCTATAATTTTAGGTAAAGTAGCTGGTCTTTTTAGACACTTTTAATCATATTCTAGCAGTTATTTAACCATCGCTTAAAAACTGCTTACCCATAGTTTAAATATCGTTCGGTAAAAACTACATATAAAAGGAGGAAGGGAAGCTAGAGTTTAGCTTCCCTCCCTCCTTTTTCTTGTCAAACCGATACAAACTTGTTTCCCTTAATGTAAAAGCGCCAAAGTTTATCTGTATATTCCTGAGCATAGTCAATATTAATTCTTTTAGCTGCTGCTACTTCTAAATTATTAATATCGCTACCTTCTCTTACATATAATCGTTTTCCATCGGTTAGGCTAAGCCCATTTAAACTTTTATCAATTTTTAGGGCTTTACATAGTTTGCCTGGCCCATTTGTTAGTTCAGTTATGCTTCTCAACTTTTTTTGCCTGTTTTCCTTCATGGACTCTATGCCTCTTAGTGGCTCTACTGCCCGAATTAACACAGCTTCAGGTTTTTCACTACGGTGTTTGTCAAGAAAGTTGTCGCATTAAAATTAAAAAGTTTTACGAATTACCTTGTTAGATTGTAAAGCTAATCTACATGATCTATAGTATTTTTAAACTGTATGTCTTTTATAGGGTTTAGAGAAACATATTCGGGTAATGACCAATCTCTGATATTTTTAGACCACCTCTCTGGGTGCTTTTTCCTTGCATGCTCATAGATCCTGATTCTTTTTTCTACTATATTAACATCAATTCCATAGTGTCTTTGGTAAGGTGTAACAAATTTTAAGCCACTATGTAAGTGTTCATAGTTATACCATCTAACAAATTCTTTAACCCAATTTCTTGCTTCCTCTATGCTTTTAAAACCTTTATAAGGGTATGCTGGGCGATACTTCATGGTCTTAAAGAGCGATTCGGAGTAAGGGTTGTCATTACTAACTCTTGGACGGGAAAAAGAGCTTTGAATACCTAGTTTTTCAAGTGTGGCCTGAAATGTTGCTGCTTTCATTGGGCTGCCATTATCGGAGTGTAGTACTAAAGGTCGACCTGAAATCTTTTGAGACAATGTTGCTTTTTTAATAAGTCTTTCAGCATATTCTGCTTTCTCTGACTCCCATACTTCATAGGCTACAATTAATCTGCTAAACATATCTATTATAAGGTATAACTTATAGAAACTACCTTTAACAGCAGAGTTTAGCCATGTTATATCCCAAGTCCATATTTTATTAGGGGAAGTAGCTACATGAGTAGGAGGCTCCCTTTTTGTGGGTTTTTTGGCCCTTCCTCGGTGAGCATCCATTTTTTCTTCTTTTAAAACCCTGTAAATTGTTGATTCAGATGCCAAATATTTGCCTTCGTCTGCCAGCTTAGGAACTATTTGTGATGGAGGTAAGTCGACATACTTAGGATTATTTGCTGTTTTTATTATTTCTTGGCGTTCTTCATCTGTTAGCTTGTTTTTAGGAGTGGGGCGTTTAGCTGAAGGTCTTTTATCTTCTTTGATCTTCCCTTTTTCCTTAGTCCATCTTTGATAGGTACGCACGCTGATACTTAATACTTCACATGCAGGGGCTAACCTTGCACCATTTATTCTTGCTTCATCGATCAGTTCTACTGCTTTTACGCGATCTGAGCTACTGATCAGTCTTCCTCGGGGTCCCCCCAAATCGCGTCTGCTTTTTTTCTTAATACTAGTAATGCAGCCGTTTCTGCCAGTGCCTTCTCTTTTTGTCTAAGCTGCTTTTTTAATTCTTTTGCTTTTTCCTTTTCTTCCTTTAACTCACTTTTAGTCTTTTGGTAGTCCTGTGTTTCACCTTGGTTTGCCTTTAAACATTGCTCTTTCCAACGCTTTATATCTTCAAGGTATATACCTTTACGTCGGCAGTAATCGGCTAGCTCAGCTTCACTTAAAGCTGCTGTTTCTAATACTATTTGGAATTTATCTTCTGAGTTCCACCTATTTTGAGGTTTGCGAGATGATAGAGTTTTATTGTTTCTTTTCACCCATGTATAAATGGTTGTTTTGGGAATGCCCAGCTCTGCTGCAATAGCAGTAACGGTGTCATTTGAAGGGGGCTCAAGTCTTTTTAATACGGACTCAATAAACTCTTTAGAGTAGTGCTTACTTTTAGATTTTGACATAATTTTATCTCCTTAGGTTTAGTGTCGTAACTTCATTATTGCATTAATTTTCTTATACGACAACTATCCTAACACATAGGGCTACGACCAGTTACGATATTCAAACAATGATGTATGCCGTATATTACATAGACATACGCCACTCCCCCAGGCTCAAACATAACCTCTGTTCTTTTTGTTTTCTTGTTGTTAAATGCATGACAACCTTTGTCCTCTGGACCGATATATGCTTCTGTTTCCACGATTTTGCTTATCAGAGTTTCATTGTTTACGACCCTCACAAGCTCTTTACCTAATAAACTTTTTGCAACATCTAGTGCATTACTTCTATAAAAATCTATAGGTAATTTCATTTAACCCCTACTTTCCTTCTAGTAGTGCGTCAAATGCCATAGAAGTTGCTATCCTTCCATGCTCATACGATAGCGACCCTTGTATAAACACGGTATAAGGTGGCCTGATAGGAGCGTCTGCACTTAACTCTATTGAAGATCCTTGAATAAAGGTTCCCGCTGCCATTATAACAGGATCATGATATCCCGGTAAATCATCAGGAACCGGCTCCACAAAAGAATTTATTGGCGAGTGTCTTTGTATCCCTTGACAAAATGCTAATAACTTTTCTTTATCCTCAAAAGTTATGGTTTGTACAATGTCATATCTGTAGTCAGCATAACTTGGTTCAGCATCAAATCCTAGCTTTTGTGCCAAAAAACTAGCAAAAGCTGCTGTTTTTAAGCTGTCGGCTGTTACTTGTGGGCTTTTGAAAAAGCCCTGAAAAAAATCTAAGTTGTTTTGCAAAGAAGCTCCTACATCAGCACCAAGTCCTGGTGCAGTTAGACTCTCAGCTACTTTATCTACTAACTTTCCCTTTCCGACAACATATCCCCCAGTTTTGGCCAGTCCGCCACCAGGATTTTTTGTCAGACTTCCAGCTACTACATCTGCCCCTACATCTGCCGGCTCACGAGATTCTACAAACTCACCATAGCAATTATCCACGAAAATTATTAGGTCATCTTTGATTCTTTTAACATACCTTACTAAAGCTTCAATTTCAGCTATGGCAATTGAACCTCTTAATGAGTAGCCTTTTGAGCGTTGTACCCCTATAACCTTGGTATTAGGCTTGATTGCATTTCCTATAGACTCAAAGTCCAACTTGCCATTTCCTGTTAATGGTACCGAATTATATTCAACGCCTCTAGAAATCAGCGAATTATTATGAGGTGTGATACCGATTACCTTTTCTAAGGTGTCGTATGGGTCACCTGTAACATAAAGCAGTTCATCTCCTCCATCTAACAAAGCATTTAGGCAACATGATAAACAGTGGGTACCCGAAACAAACTGAGATCTAACAAACCCTTTTTCAGCCCCAAAAACTGAGGCATAAACGTTATCTAATGCGTCTCTGCCTAAATCTCCATAACCATACCCTGTAGTACCTATCAAGTGGTTTTCAGTAATTTTATGTTGCTGGAAACCTTTTAAAACTTTGTATTGATTGGTTTCTAGGTTTTCCTCTATGATCTCGAAGGTCTCTTTTAGGTAGTGATGAGAATCCCTTATTAAAAACCTAAGCTTATAGTTTTCTATATCATCTATCCAACTATGCAAAATAAACCCTCCATAATTTATAATATAAACCATTATATCATATAAAAGGGTTATTTTTTATATTTTTCCTGTAATCTAAGTTAATTCTTGATTCGAGTTGTGCCGATTGTGCTATTATTGCAAATAGGGCATGTTCTATTGGTATTAGCTTTTAGCCTAAGCAGGGCCTTACCCTGACTATACCCTATTTTTTCACCTTGCTTTAAACCTACTCGCCTGCCTAAAGAATAACCAACTAATAAAACGGTATTAAGAATTAAAAAAGCTAAAATTACTTTGGACATCAGAAACTCGCCTCCTATAATAGTAATAACATTGCAGTAAGGTATAAGCTACTATAGCAATTATTGTATGATACGGATTTAGATAAATAAGTAATAGTAGAAGATTTAAAGATATGAGCAAGGCCTCTATAGTACCGAACCTTTTTGCATAATTATTGTCAAACTTATCAATGGGGATATCTATTAAGTCATCCGTTAGTTGGATGAACAACATAAGAATCAAGTAATACAGAAAGTTTAATAAGCCAAAAACTAAGCTACCAGCTATAAAGATCACTGCAAGTTCCATAACACCACTTAAATTATAAGCATACCTTATTTTTAAGTTTGGCGTCATTCCTATACCATATGCTGCCCACAGCAAGCAAACAGCTACCTCTGTATTAATAAGGGCGGCACAACTAAAGAGCATTATAAAATAGGGGAAGTTATCCATATTAGCTTCCCTATCAGTGAAATCATCTAAGTATTTAATTACTATACCTGTAAATATATAAACAAAAAATAGGCTAAACAATTTTATTAACATAATAGGCAACCTCCTTAAGCCCTTTACCTTCTTTAGCGGAAATAGGTAACACTATAGTGTTTTTGAAGTCGTTCTTTATTTTAGATATGGTCATTTCGGAAAATAACAAGTCTATCTTATTAGCTAAAACAAGATAATAACCTAACTCACTACCAAAACTATAGATTTCTTCATCCACAGAAGACATTTGTTTATAGTTATGGCTGTCTACAACGTGAAACATGGCATCACAATCACTATAATGGCCAATTGCTTGAGCTATTCCAGCCCTTACGGTGTTGTCATGGTGAATTTCCGAAGTTATACCACAAGAATCCATAAGTGCTATATTTATATGCCCCTTTCCTTTTTTTATTGGGATTGTAAAATCATAGATGTTTTTAGTATGATTTGCTGTGCTGTTTATTAGCAATTTACTACAATCACTCAAAGAGAGCTTTCTTTTATGTTTGATGCCGTTTGTTGCTTTGAATGTGTATATCACGTTTTTCAAGTTATAAAACTGAGCTAAGCTTATAACAAACTGGGTTTTACCTACATTAGGCCTTCCGGTCACAAGAATTTTCAAGTATACCCCTCCTTAAATATCCTCTATATCCTGTTCATCAATGGTCAAAAGTTCTTCCTTAGTTAATGTTTTTTTATTAACCAGACGAACAGCTTGAAGCCTTATAGCTTTTTCAATGATGTTACGAACTAGTCGAGCATTTGAGAAATTAGAGAAATCTTCTTGCTCTTTGGATTTAAGTATTTTAAATAGCTTTAGTTTTGCTTTGGAAGACATTTTATACTGCCTATTTTTTAACATCATACCGGCAATAGACATTAGATTATCTATTGAGTAATCATCGAAATTTAAGTGTATAGGAAATCTCGATTTAAGTCCTGGATTAGTGGTGAGAAATGATTCCATTTGATAACTATAGCCAGCTAATATTAATATAAATTGATCTTTTTTATCTTCCATAGCTTTCACTAAGGTGTCGATGGCTTCTTTGCCAAAATCTTTTTCCCCTCCTCTTGCTAGAGAGTATGCCTCGTCAATGAATAAAATCCCCCCTAGACTTTCCGATATTTTCTCTTTTGTTCTTTGGGCAGTGTGTCCGATGTATTCTCCCACAAGATCAGCCCGTTCCACCTCAACTAAGTGCCCTTTTTCTAAAAAGTTTAAGTGCTTAAAAATTTTACCTAGTATTCTTGCTACAGTTGTTTTCCCTGTTCCAGGGTTTCCTTTAAAAATCATATGCATAACTACTGGCTCTGTTAGAAGATTTTCTTCCTCTCTTCTTTTTTGAATTGACAAAAACGCAGTAATCTCAGTAACTAAGCTTTTAACGTTATCTAGTCCAACTAGTTGATTTAATTCCTTTATGGGGTCTAATTCCCATAGCTGCTCCTTATTATTTGAAAAAGATGTTATGTCTTCACTTCCTCTTAGTTGTTTTAAAGCAAATATAGGGGAGATTTTCCCAGTTTGCACATTTGCTAAGATTTTACTTTTATCCATACCGACATCTCCCTCAGATTTATGTTAGGATGCATAGCATAACATAATAATATATATGTTTTTAAAACAAAAATTAAGACCTAGGCAGATGCCTAAGTCTTAATTTTTTATAAGATTTACTTCTTTTTTGGGTATTATGGTTGAAATAGCATGCTTATAAATCAATTGTTGCTTGACTCCGTCATCAATTACTACTGTAAAAGGATCGAACCCTTTTACTAAACCTTTAATCTGGTAGCCGCTCATTAAAAAAATAGTTACCTCAGTATTATCTCTTCTGACATGGTTTAGAAAGTAGTCTTGCAGGTTATGAGCTTTTCCCATTTAGCTCCCTCCTCTTTAAACGGTTATTTTGCTAACCTTCAGACAATTACTTGTTTAATTATTCTACTTATTTAACCATTTTCCTGCATTTGCTTAATAATTTTTTCTTTTACTTGATTTATATTCAAATTGTCTAAGTTATACCATTTAATATTATCCATATTTCTAAACCATGTTAATTGTCTTTTTGCATACCTTCTGGTATCTCTTTTAATTAACCTTACCATTTCGTCAAAATCTATTTGATTTTCTAGATACATTACAACCTGCCTATACCCGATGGCCTTTAGAGCATTACAATCTTTTGAAATCCCTTGCTTAAGAAGCTCACTAACTTCTGTGACAAGCCCGTCTTCAATCATCTGGTCTACTCGATTGTTAATTTGCGTATACAGCCTTTGCCTATCCATATATAGGCCGTAAAAGTTAATGTTTGTAATATTGCTTGCGAATTGGTTTCTCCTTTGTAATTCATAAATTGACTTACCAGAGAGTTCATACACCTCTAAGGCCCGAATTACACGTCTATAGTCGTTTGGATGAAGTTTATTATATGCATTATCATCTCTGTTTTTTAAAAGACTATGTATATAGTGATTTCCTTTTTCATCAGCCATATCTTGATACTTCTTTCTTATCGCCTTATCTTCCGGGATACTTACAAGGGTGAAGTCTTCAGTAAGAGCACGAATAAACAGACCTGTCCCTCCCACAACTATTGGGTGATTATCTCTTTTCTTAATATCTTTTATAACTTTTTGACTCAATTTTTGAAAATCAAAAACACTAAATTCTTCGCTGGGTAAAACAACATCTATTAGATGATGAGGTACATTTGCTTGCTCCTTTATTGTAGGTTTAGCAGTACCGATGTCCATGTACTTATAAACTTGGGCTGAATCAGCTGAAACAATTTCTCCTCTCATTTCTGCTGCTAGTTCCATAGCCAAAGAGCTTTTACCACTAGCGGTAGGGCCTAAAATCACGGAATAATTTTCTTCCAAAGCTACTCCTCCTTATTTAGATAGATTCCATAACTGACTGAACTAGAAGGTAGTGTAAACTTCTTCAGTCCTATTTCTTCAAAGGGAAAGTTTTTGTTATTTTTCACAATTACAGCTTTTTTAGCTAGTTTTTTTGCCTTTTCTAAACTTTTAATTGATAGAGGGCTATAATGAGCTAAATCTCTTAAAGGAGAAATGGCTGGAGAATTTTCTATAGGTTTATCAAACATGGGATCAAAATATATTAAATCAAAATCTCCATAGTTAAGGCCTTCAATATAATTGTTGAAATCTACATTTTTTAGGGTAATATTTTTAGAAAGTCCGCTAAGCTCAGGATAACTAGAATCTAACTTCCCTAGCCCATCTTTTACAATTTTATATATTAATTTAGATTTTTCAAGGGAAGTGACTTGCCCTTTGCAGCTTACTAGCTTGCTCAGAACTAGAGAATCAGAAGCTAACCCTAGTGTGCAGTCTAATACAGCCCAACTAGTAATGTCGCCTAATATTTTGTTAAATATGTCTAGCTCCCCATTTTTAATTCTCTTTACCCTGAGCATGGCCATGCTGGGGTGAAAAGCTAGCTTTTGGCCTTTAATATATACATTGAGCGATGATTTTGTTACCACAAGAACGCACTCTCGCTCGCTTAGAGAGCCAAGACGCTTTCGTGGTATATATTCTCCTTTAAAGTATTTGCTATGGGTAATAGCTGACTGTATCATCGAATCTGTAGGTTTTTGAGACGTCGTACATATTATATCCATTTTATTTCACCCGTTTAAACATCTTTTCTATACTCTTTTTATCTAAAGAGACTACTGTTGGTCTTCCATGGGGACAACTATAAGGGTTACTGATTAGACTTAATTGCTCTAATAGACTTGTCATTTCCTTATGACTTAGTTTATGATTTGCTTTTATAGCTCCTTTACAGGAGATTAACGCTAAAATTGCTTCTTTAAATTTCTTTAAAGAATTTAGCTCATCATCTAAAAATATATCTTCTAGAGAATCAATAAGTAGCTGAATGCTTATAGATTTGTTTACGAAAAAGGGAAGACCTCTCACTAGTATATTATTACCATCCATAATTTCTAGGTCAAATCCTAGCTTTTTTAAAGTATCAGCATTTTCATCCACTATCTGTATTTGTGCTCCATTTAATTTTATTGATTCTGGGATTATACCTTGTATAGCTACTTGATTGCCAAGTTGGTTGATAGCTTTTTCATAAAATATCTTCTCCTGGGCAGCATGCTGGTCTATTAAATACAGGTTGTCGGAGTCTTTACAAATAACATATGTCTCACTGAATTGCCCCAGTATTTGTAAAGTAGTAAAGAATGGGTTAATAATCTCTTGCTGTTTAGCCTCGGCTTTTTGAGGTAGGCTAGACCTTGAAATTAGCTGGTCACTTTTTTGACTTGGTGTATCCTCTTTCATAGGTTTAGATGTCGGTGCTTCTTTCGGTGCTTCTTCATGTATTTGAAGATCTTGTGTTAATTTTTCTAAATACGATAACTGTTTTTCAGTATTATTGACATTTTTAGGTTTGCTAGTAAATGTATTTAGCTCTTTATTTGATGGCTGTTTTGAAGTTTCGGGGTTAGTTTTTTCCTTTTGAAGGTTCTTACTTACGTTAGTGTATTTATACTCAGTAACTAAGGGTTTTTCTAGCAATGAAGAGTCAACGGCAGCTTTAAGGCTTTGGTAAACTATTCTTTCATTATCAAACTTTACTTCTTGTTTTGAAGGGTGAACGTTAACATCTATACCTTCTGGGGGCAAGTTGATTTTTAGAACTGCAAGTGGATATCTGTTTTGAGGCAATAAAGTTTTATAACCATCCTCTAAGGCCTTAGAAAGCAACTTACTTCTAACTATCCTGTTGTTGATAAATATAAACTGCCCAGATCTATTACTTTTAGTTATGGAGGGTTTAACAACATAACCTTGTATGTCTATTTTAGAAGATTGATTGTCAACCTTTAAGGCATTCTCTGCAGCGCTAGTGCCTAAAACATCAGATATTGCTTGTTTTAAGCTGCCGTTCCCAGTAGAGGCAATTAGTCTTCTGTTATTATGGTACAGTTTAAAGGAAATATCCGGGTTACAAAGCACAAATCTCCCCATAAGATCTGTAATGTATCCTAACTCCGTTGCGGTAGTTTTTAAAAACTTTTTTCTAGCTGGAGTATTAAAAAATAGGTCTTGTACTACAAATCTAGTCCCTTTATTTGCTGGGGCTGAGTTAAGGTGTTCATCTATGCCTCCATCTATTTTGTATCTAACTCCTAACTCATCATCAGAAGTTTTAGTTAGAACTTCTACCTTACTAACAGCAGCTATTGAAGGTAATGCCTCACCTCTAAAACCTAATGAAATAATGCTTTCTAAGTCTTTTTCGTTTTCTATTTTGCTAGTGGCGTGACGCTTAAAAGCCAAGTGTACATCTTCGCTTTTTATGCCCACTCCATTATCCACTACCTCAATCTTATCTTTACCACCATTTTCTATAAACACTTCAATAACACTGCTTTGCCCATCGATGGAGTTTTCTACTAGCTCTTTTACTATCGAGGCAGGACGCTCCACCACCTCCCCAGCTGCAATCTTATTTGCTACATTAGAAGGAAGTATATTTATATTTTTCATTAAAACACCCCTCTTCTTAATATTTCTTTGTTTTATTCTGTAGTTTTTGTAACACTGTTAACGCCTCTATTGGAGTTATGTCATTTAGGTTTATGTCGTTTACTTCCTCGATTAATTCTTGTGCCTTTTGGCTCATGACCTGAAATATATCATCTTGGGTTGCGCTACTGTCTTGTTTTGCGGTAAAGTCTTCCTCGATAAATTTTAAAATCTCATTAGACCGCTGAATAACTGGAGCTGGCACACCAGCTAATTTGGCCACCTGAATACCATAACTTCTGTCGCTACCTCCTTTTTTTATCAAGTGTAAAAAGGTGATAGAATCATTTTCTTCCTTAACCGCTATGGAATAGTTTTTCACACCCTTATATCTGTCTTCTAATGAAGTTAGTTGATGATAATGGGTCGCAAATAAAGTCTTAGCCCCTATTTTCTTTTTATCTAATAGGTATTCAATGGCGCTTTGAGCAATACTCATTCCATCAAAAGTACTTGTTCCTCTACCTACTTCATCTAGGATAATTAAGCTTTTTGAGGTTGCGTTTTTTAGTATGTTGGCTAACTCATTCATCTCAACCATAAATGTACTTTGTCCAGAGGATAGGTCATCGCTTGCCCCTACTCTTGTAAAAATCCTATCAACTATGCTAATTTTTGCCTCATCTGCTGGGACATAGCATCCAACTTGTGCTAATAGAGTTATCAGCGCCACTTGTCTCATGTAAGTTGACTTACCTGCCATATTTGGCCCTGTTATAATTAACACTTGATTATCAGAGCAATCTAAAACTGTATCGTTTGATATAAAGTTTTTTCGGTCTATAGTTTCTTCGATAACGGGATGTCTGCCGTTAGTTATAGAAGTTTCATCTCCAACAGTTAGCTCGGGCTTACGATAGTTATTATCGATAGCTAACGTTGCAAATGAGCAAAGACAATCTAGCTCACCTATTACATTACTGTTGTTTTGGATTTCTTCAATGCACTCTAGTACAGCTTCTCTAATTTCACAAAATAGCTTATATTCTAGTTCTACGATTTTCTCAGAGGCCCCTAGAATTAGTTCCTCATACTTTTTAAGTTCATCTGTAAAATATCTTTCTGCATTGGTTAAGGTTTGTTTTCTTATATAATAGTCAGGAACTAGACTTAAATTGGTTTTAGTCACCTCGATATAATATCCGAAAACTTTGTTATATCGAACCTTTAGTGATTTTATGCCGGTATTATTTCTTTGATTTTCTTCGTATTCAGCTAAAAAATTTCTTCCGTTGCTAGCTGTATAGTTTAGCTCATCTAACTCGCTGTTAAAACCTTCTTTTATAACACCGCCATCTTTGATTGTGGTTGGTGGGGAAGGTACTATCCCTTGTTCGATAATGCTTACTAACTGGTCTAAGGCACATAACCTATTGGCTAAGCTTACTAAACTTTTTGAGTTTGAGCTGATAAGAGTTTCTTTAATTTTGGGGATATTTTGCAATGAATGCTTTAAAGCTACTAAATCCTTTGGATTAACTGTCTGGTATGCAACCTTAGTGGACAGACGCTCGAGGTCATATATTTTGCCTATAAGTTCTTTTAAGCTTTTTAAAAGCAGGCCATCTTCTAATAATGATTCCACCATGTTAAGTCTATGATCTATTTCTTCACTATTTAAAAGAGGGTTTAATAGCCATTGTTTAAGTTTTCTTCCGCCCATAGCACTGTCAGTTTTGTCTATAATTGAAAGAAGAGAACCTTTTTTTCTATTTTCCTTTATAGTAGTTATAAGTTCGAGATTTCTAATAGAAGTATAGTCTAGATTCATGTATTTATTTAATTCTATAAATTTAATTTTATTTATATGGGACAAGGAATTTTTTTGCGTTTCAGATAGGTAACTAATTAATAAGCTTATTGCCTCTTTGCCTGCCTTGTGAGTTGTAGTTTGATTTAAAAGAGTGTCAAAGGATTTAATAGTAGTATCGTTTACTTCGTGATTAGATATATTTAAATTAAGGCGTGTTAACTGAGTTCTAAGTGGAAAGTCAGAACTCACTATACATTCAGAAGGTAGGTACTTTTGGATAATTCGATTAATACTTTCAAAATTTAACCGTTCTTCAGTATAAAAAAACTCACCTGTAGAATTGTCTACAAAAGCTAGGCCAGCTTTATTGCCATAACAAGACAGTGCACACATGAAATTATTGTCTTTTGCATCTAAAAGATTTTCGTCAATAATAGTTCCTGGTGTTACAATCTTTACTACCTCTCTTTTGACAATACCTTTAGCTTGCTTTGGGTCTTCTACTTGGTCACAAATGGCCACTTTATAGCCTTTTTTTAATAGTTTAGCTAGATAAGTATCTAGAGCATGGAAAGGTATGCCTGCAAGAGGGATTCCGTCCTCTCCGTCTCTTGATGTGAGGGCAATTTCTAAAGCTTTAGCTCCTATTTTAGCATCTTCAAAAAATAGCTCATAAAAATCCCCAACTCTAAATAATAGTAAGCAATCTTGATGTTGTTTTTTTATATCAATATATTGTTGAATCATTGGAGTAACAGATTTTTTACCCACGGGTTTACGACCTCCCTACTCAAATTTGTGTTATTAACTTTATAAGCCGGAGTAGCTCCGGCTTATTTATCATCTTAATCAATTATTTCGCCAGTGAGGCTCCATGTCTGGCTTCCTGTTATTTTTACTTTTACTTCTTGGCCAATTAAGTCTTTATCGCCATTAAAGTTTACGATTTTAGCAGTTTTAGTTCTTCCGGAAATAGAGTTAGGGTCATTTTTACTAGTTCCTTCAACAAGCACGTCCCAAACCTGCCCCACATAAGTATCATTTATTTGTCTAGATATTTTATTTTGTGCTTCTATTAACCTTTGTAATCTATCACTTTTTTGTTGCTGTGGGATTTGGGTATCCATTTTAGCAGCTGGTGTTCCCTCTCTAGGTGAATATGCAAAAGTGAATGCAGAGTCGTATCTTACCTGTTCTACAACCTTAAGTGTTTCTAAAAAGTCCTCTTCAGTTTCCCCAGGGAAGCCTACTATGATATCGGTAGTAATTGAATAATCATTAACTTTTTCCTTAATTTTCCCTACAAGGTCTAAATATGTCTGTTGATCATAGCCTCTGTTCATTGCCTTTAACACCTTACTGCTCCCTGATTGTACAGGTAGGTGAAAATGGTTACAGATTTTATCGTTGGCGGCAACGACATCAATTAACTTTTCAGTAAAGTCTCGTGGGTGGGGAGTCATATATCTTATTCTCGTAAGTTCTTTTATTTTAGCTACTTCAGATAATAAATCAGCAAAGTCGTAATCTTCGTCAAAGTCTTTACCGTAGCTATTTACATTCTGACCTAAAAGAGTAATTTCTTTATAGCCTTTTGCAACAATACCTTCAATTTCCTTCACTATATCTTGGGGGTTTCTACTGCGTTCACGTCCTCGGACATGGGGAACAATACAATATGTGCAAAAGTTATTACAACCGTATGTAATAGTTACCCATGCAGTTACACCATCATCTCTAAGCCTGGGTAAACCCTCCACTACTTCCCCTTCTTCGTTCCACACTTCCAACACTCTCTCATCTTTGAAAAGAACTTTTTCAATCATTTGAGGAAGTTGATGTATATTGTGAGTTCCAAAAAGAAGATCTACATGTGGAAAATCTTTTTGAAGTCGCTCTGCCACTTTTTGTTGCTGGATCATACAGCCACAGATTCCAATTACTAGGTCATTTTTTATTGCCTTCAGTTTTTTAAGAGCTCCCACTTTACCAAAAACTTTTTGTTCTGCTTTATCCCTGATAGAGCAGGTGTTTATCAAGATAATATCTGCATCTTCCTCTACAGCTGCTTCACCATAACCCATTTGGTTAAGCATCCCTGCTAAAATCTCGCTATCATGAACGTTCATTTGGCATCCGTATGTAAGTATTTTGTATAATTTTTCATTTTTCTCTTGTTTTGTGTCCATTTCAGTCATTTTTAGTTCCTCCATCTTTGCTAATTAAATCCTTCGATAGTAAGGAAGCTTTGTCCTAATCTTCCTTTACTATTATAACATACACTTCCGCAAAAAATAAATTTAACACGCAAATTTTATATCTGTATAGTATATTTGAGCTTAAATTTATGCATAATAAAACCCCTTGCATAAAGCAAGGGGTTTGTTGTTATTAATTTACAGCAGCGTTGTTTAAGGCATCTTGTACAGCTTCCATCCATCCTTCAGATGAACCAGTAGCACCTGTGTAAGCATCTACATCAGCTGAGTTTTCATTTACGAAACGCTCTTGCATTTCTTCACGTGCTGGTAACCAGTCTTCATATCCATATTCTTCATCTTTTAATTCTGCTTCGCTACCTACGCCTTGAGTTTCTTCAAGGTTAACCGCAGTGATAGCATCGTTTTCGATAGTCACATGAGCAATGTAGTAACCTCTTTCACCTTCATGACGCCCAAAGAAAGTTCCGTCTAGGTAATCTCCTTCAACATCATCATTAGCTTTTGCTAGAGCTCTTTCAACAGCTTGAACAACTTTGTTGCTAGTGCTAGTAGCACCTGTATGAGCATCTACATCAGCGCTATTTGTTTCTACGATTTGCTCTGCTAAACTCTCGTGAGCCTCTTTTAATTCTTCACCAGAGAAACGATCCGGATTACCATATGATGCGTAATCTTTTGCCTCTCCCATGTTTGTGTACTCAACGATGTTTACTTCTACAATTTCATCCCCTTGCATAGTAAGTTCAACTTCTGCATATCCTCTACCTTCATCAGAAAGTCCTACAAAAGTTTGTGGTTCTGCGTCGCCTGAGCAACCTGCAAATAAACCTAGTGCCATGACAGAAACAACTGCCAAGATTAAAAATTTCTTCATTATAAATCTCCTCCCAATTAAATAAAAAATTTATTAAATAAAAGGCTAAGCCCTTCATTACTATTAAATAAAGTGTGATATGTACTAGTAGTCACACCCTTACTTCAATGATAATTATATCACATGGATTAAGACTTTAGAACTGGCAAAATAGAGTAATTAGAAGCATTTATTGAAAATAGATGAATAATTTATCGGTTTTTCTTGCACTTACTTTGTTTTATGGCATTTTCCTATATTTGTTTGTTTAATAAACTGATAAAATGTCAAACCTATAAATGACGATGAAAAAGGCGATAGCGTATTCCTGCAGGGAGATATAAAAAAAGTATGATAAGTCAGCTGTAGACGCGAGTCTTTTTCATCAAATAATAAAAGAGGTGGATTTCTCCACCTCTTTTATTATTTGATGATTTCTACAAGCTCCCCATTTTTCAACTCTGCACAGTTAGCTTCATCTGTATCAATATGAAATTCTAAAGCAAAGGAGTCTTTAACTCTTGCTAATACATTATTGAAAATAACTGATCTTTTACCTTCGGTTTTTACAGAGACTAATTGCTTATCTTTTAGGCCTAGCTTTTCGGCATCAGAAGTGTGCATATGTATATGCCTTTGCGCGATGATAGCACCTTCTTTTAATTCTACTTGGCCCTTTGGCCCTTTAAGTATTATGCTAGAACTTTCACTTAGATCACCTGAGTCCCTTACTGGAGGTGTGATACCTAGCTTAAAAGAATCTGTTTTAGAAACTTCTACTTGAGTTTGATTTCTAGCAGGTCCTAGCACTCTTACTTTTTCAATTGAACCTTTAGGTCCTAAAACGGTAACTACTTCTTCAGCTGCATATTGACCTGGTTGCGAAAGTTCCTTTAAAGGCTTTAGCTCATAGCCTGCTCCAAATAATGTCTCAATATCTGCAGAAGATAGATGCAAGTGACGATTTGATACGCCCACTGGTACTTTATTTGTCATATAAATAACCCCCTTTAATTTAACCGAACAAAATCTACTAAATATAGGATGTTCAGTTCATACGTAAATTATTACATGAAACAGGAATGATTTCAAGGTATATAACAGGATATTTTTTTAAGATTCTCAGCGGATATCAATAGGGTGCTTTTCTACTATTTTTGAAACAGGCTTATAAAAGTCCTCAAATAACTTTTCTTTATAAACGGTTCCGTCAGATAAATGGATATTTCTCCAAGTAGTAACTTTGTACCCCTTTTTACCTTCTGACTTAATAATTTTCTTGCCTTTAGTTATATCAGAGTTTTCTACATATTCCACTTTATAATCAACTTCTTTAAAATCTGTCTGAGTTAACTCAACCTTAGGAAACGCTGGAGGAAAGCTGTAGATATAGGTGCTAATTTCAGTATCGGTATAATCAATATCAATTAAAATACCAAATGGGGTGTTATTTTTGAATTTAAGGTCTAGGTACGGATAAGCAATTGTTGCATCCCATCCAACATCGAAATAGCTTACTGGCCTTCCATGTTTATGGCGCTCCACTATTTTTAGGTTAGCTTTTAAGGCAGCATTATAAAGGTTGGAAGAAACCTGACATACACCGCCACCATAACCTGGTACAAATTGATTATTTATAATTATTGTGGACTCTTTATATCCATTCTCTTTATTGGCCTCCCCTACCACGTCGTTAAAGGAAAAAGTTTCCCCTGGCCATAAAAGGTGGTTTTTGACCTTGTTACCAGCTTTTTTTACGTTGTAAATTCTATTATCTGCGCTATTAGCATAAGAGCTTGAAACCGATGACACTTTATCTGTAATTTTTAACGCACTAAGCATATCTTCAGTGATTTCAGGCGGGATTTCTTCTATAATAACTTCTGTTACAACTTTACCAGACTGAAGGTTAGTTATTATCTCTTCGGCTGTTTTACTGTTATTTAGTTTGACTCCTTTTTTGTGGACCGTGGTCTTTATCTTTTTATCTTCGATATAAATACTTGCATTTATAGGTTTAACGCTAATTTCTTTAGCTACTTTGTTAAGTTCATCATCAAGAGTATCGAGATTGACAGGGTTTAATTCGTAAACCACATCTTCCTTTTGATGAGTTAAAAGTAAGTTAATAAACCTTATGGGGCTTAGGGTTCTTTGTTTATCTTTAATCTCTACTAAAGCATTATTTAAAGTGTCAGTTTGTAAAGAATACAGCGAATCAAATGGGATATCCCAGCTTTGTTCTTTAAGTTTAATGGTTATATAATCCTTTTGTGAGTATTTCTCACTGACCATTTCTAAGCTATCTTCTACAGACATTTTGCCGACGTAAATATTATTGATGTAAGTGCCCGGCAAGTAGTTATTTCTATAAAATGCCGTATGAATTGAGCTACCGCTTATCAAGATTACTAAAGTGGATAATAAAAAAAAGGTTAAGGGACGCGTTTTAATATAATTTAACAAAAAATCACCTCCTTTTATTATTTATCAAGGAGGTGAAACATTTATACGACAATTATAAAGATATTGAAGTTTTTTTGTCTTTTTGTTCTAAAATGGCGCTTTTTAAAAGATTAATTGAAGCTAGGTCTGGCTTGAAGTTAAACTCTAAAACTTCTTGTTGCAGATTATTTAAACTTATCATCTGAGATAATGTGCTCTGATACCCAGGGGAAGTAATGATATACTTATAGTCCTCTAACCTTCTTTCAAGCTCTTCTTCGTTATCTTTTGTTTTTATAAAAGTTTCAATTTCTAGGTGAGTTATGCCAGCACTTTTTAGACTAGAAACAACTTTACTTGAAAATGTCTGAGATTTACACACTAGTAGCACTTTTTGATCTGCAGGAAATCTAGCTATCTTAACTATGGTTTCAAGGTGAGGTGACAATGCTATAGGTATAATATTTTTGTTAGCGAATTCACTTAGTTTCTTAACTTGTTCTATATGAAAAAATGTAGTGATAATAATACTAGCCTGAGAAATTAGAAAATTAAACTTTTCTGGATTAGATACCAAGTCATCAAGTACAATTGGTTCAACGCTGATGCTTAGATCAGCAGATAGTTGTTTTGATATATACTCTCCTTGTTCTTTGTTGCACTCTATAAAAAGCACTTTAATTTTATGAAGTATTTCTTTTTTTTCTCTTCCTCTTACATAAGCGATAGCAAGTATTTCATCAATGGAGAAACCTAAAGCTCTGCCTTCATCTAACGTAATATCAATCATTTTAAGCAGACGTTCTTTTCTACTCTCTTTTTTTAAAGCTTCATCGATTTCAGCTACAAAAGTACCTTTCCCTTGTTTGCAAGCTAAATATCCTTCACTTTCAAGTTCTTGAAAAGCTACACTTACTGTATTTCTGCTGACATTAAGGTCTTTAGATAACTCTCTTTCAGTTGGGATTTTGGCACCTGGTTTCCACTTTCCCTTTTTAATTAACTCCTTTATGTTATTTTTAACTTGAACATACAATGGAATTTTTGCACTTTTTTCTATTTTAAACTCTATGTTAATCCCTCCCACAGTTAAAATTATCCCAAAACTGAATAAATTTATCAGGTACAGAAACAGTTCCAAGCAAAGCTTTCATTCCCTTAGCCCCACCATGACAGTCAGATCCCCCTGACACTATTAAACTATTTTTTTGAGCATATGACAAATATTTTTTTATATCATCTGGAGTATGATCGCTATGGTACACTTCTATGCCATCTACGATTTTTGCTAATCTGCCTACTAAATTATCGTCTTTAACCTGAACAGGGTGTGCCAGCACTGCAGTTCCCCCTGCCTCGTGAATTAAATCAACAGCCTGGCTTGGGCTAAGTTTGTACCTTGGAACATATGCTTTTTGGCCAGAGGCTAAGAAGCTGTCGAACGCTTCTCTTACGCTAGTTACATATCCTTTTTCAATCATGGCTTTAGCAACGTGTACTCTACCTATAGACTTACCTTTCGCATCTCTTGCCACATCTTCATAACTTAGGGGATATCCTACTTCAGTTAATTTTTGGGCAATTTTTTTTACTCTTCCTTCCCGTTGCTTTCTAAGGTTTTCCAATGCACTATTTAAGCCTTTATCATCAACATCTATGCCATAGCCCAATATATGAACTTCCTTTTTATTTACTTCGGTGTTTATCTCTACGCCAGGAATTAAGTTTATTCCTAATTGTATAGCCTTTTGTTTAGCTAAATTATAAGCTGAAATTTCATCATGGTCAGTTATTGAAATAATTTTTAAATTCTTTTCTTTGGATTTTACTACAATCTCATTAGGGGTTAAAGCTCCATCTGAGCAAGTTGAATGAATATGTAAGTCCATAATTGCCTCCAAAATTTCTACAGATTTGATTTTAAAAAACTATAATAATTATTATAAGATATATCCTCTATTTCCTTATCTGTAAATTTATGTTTTTGCATTTTTAAAAATAGGTCGTCAAAACTACAAACATCGTTAATTCCCTTAGGTAGTTGCGAAACACCATCAAAATCGCTGCCTAAGGCAATGTATTTAGTTCCAACGACTTTCTTTAAATACTTTATATGCTGTATTATTGTATCAAGATCAGCGTTTTCTGCCACTGAGAGCTGATGTGGGGCAAAGTTAACGCCAACAAGACCGTTACATTCGGCGATAGCTTTAATTTGTTTATCATCTAAGCTTCTTTTGTGATTATAAACAGTTTTACAGTTAGAATGCGAAGCTATTATTGGCTTTTTATAACAGTTTACAACATCCCAAAAACCTGCAACAGATAGATGGGATACATCTAGAATGATATTTTTTTCTTCCATTCTTTCTATAACTTCTATCCCAAAATTAGTAAGGCCACCGTTTCTTTTATCCGCGATACCATCAGCAATGTAATTATTATTACTCCATGTGAGGGTTAAAGAGCGCATGCCAAGTCTATAGAAAATATCAAGCATCTCGATATTTTGACCTAGAACGTCTCCTCCTTCTACACTAATTAATATCCCCAATTTTTCTTTTTGTAACTTGTTTAAGTCATTTTTTTCCCTTACTAGAAAAATATCATCATGACTTTCGGCTACATTTAAAATTTGATTAACTTTTTGTAAACCCTTTTCTAAAACGTTAAACTGATGTAGTTGAGGGTCTACAAACACGGCAAAAAATTGTAGCCTAACGTCTGCTTGTTTTAAACGATTAAAATCGATGTGCCCCTTCTTGTTTTGACCAAAAAAATCATACTCTTTACTATCAAAAAGTAAGGCGGTGTCACAATGGCCATCAATAACAGGAAATTGCTTGTCCATATTTTTTTCCTCCTCATTAATTTTTAAAGGAAACTAATTTTTTATAATTTAATTAACTATTTTGTTTATAGTGGATTTTAAGCTTTATATTATAATATTTTAACATTTGGGTAACAAAAGTTCCACAACTTCTAGTAAAATAACTAAAAAACTAAGCATAAATAAAGACCTGCTTACCTTAGTAAACAGGTCTTTATTGCTTAACGAGGTTCTACTATAAGTTTAATAGCAGTTCTCTCTTCTCCGTCAATCTGGATATCGGTGAACGCAGGAATGCAAATTAGGTCTACTCCACTAGGGGCTACAAAGCCTCTTGCGATAGCTACAGCCTTAACAGCTTGGTTTAAGGCTCCTGCACCAATTGCTTGTATCTCCGCTCCTCCTTTTTCTCTTAGAACTCCGGCTAAAGCGCCTGCAACTGAATTAGGGTTTGATTTTGCTGATACTTTTAATACTTCCACTAGATATTTCCCCCTCTGTAGTTATTTAGTTATTACTCTGTAATATATATTCAACGGCGGGGAAAAAATACCTGCTTTTTTTTGAAAATTTTTCTATATTTGGTTAATCAACAATTTGGATTGGTGAGATGTATTTTGCCTTTAAATCTAAGAAAACAGCATTTAATTGCTTAGGACCATTAGGCTCCACATTAAATCTTGTAGGCATCTTAGTAATAAACTTGTTAATAACATCTTCCTTTTTTACTCCTAAAATCGCATTATAAGGTCCTGTCATCCCAACATCTGATATGTATAAAGTGCCTTTGTCTAATGCTCGATGGTCAGCAGTTTGCACATGAGTGTGAGTACCAACTACTGCATTTACTTTACCGTCTAAATACCAACCCATTGCGATTTTTTCTGAAGTTGCTTCAGCATGAAAATCTAAGAGACTGTAGTCATAGTCATTACTAGCTAACATTTCGTCTATACACTTAAATGGACAGCTAAGAGGTGGCATATAGACAAGACCAGAAATATTTACAATTAGTAAAGTTTTTCCTTCAATTGTAACCTTTGTATAGCCTTTTCCAGGTGTTCCTGTAGGGTAGTTTGCAGGACGTACAATTCTATCATCACCCTCGATAAAGTTCAATATCTCTTTTTTATCCCAAACATGGTTTCCCATAGTAAGTATGTCAATACCAGCTTCAAAAAGTTCGTCAGAAGCTTTTTGGCTCAACCCTTTGCCGCCAGCTGCATTTTCCCCGTTTGCTATTATTAAGTCAGGTTCATACTTTTCAATTATCTCTGGTAAATGGGTTTTTATAATTTTTCTCCCTGGCTTACCTACTATATCACCAATAA